>NZ_JBFAAI010000001.1:0-949193 GCF_040639655.1 Actinoplanes sp. NPDC023801
GCGCGGCTCTCTCTGCCGTCCGCTCCACCTCGCTGGCCCGGCGGCAGTAGGCCTACCTTTTGGGGGCGTCGTGGGGCGTGGTTGCGCGTGTGGGGGGGGGGCCCCCCCCCGGCCCCCCCCCCCCGACCGATGCTCAGAGGGTCAGCGTCCAGGTGTTGATATACCCGGAATCCGACGAGTAGACGTCCTGCGCCCTGATTCGCCAGGTGCCGTTCGCCGCTTCGCCCGAAAGGTTGACGGTGTAGGTGGTGCTGACGTTGTCGGCGCTGTCGGAGGTCGACGCCGCCTTCAGGGCGTAGGTGGTGCCGTCCGGAGCCACCAGGTCAACCTTCACGTCACCCCGGTACGTGTGGACGATGTTCACCGCGACCTTCGAGGTGGCCGACGCGTTGCGGGCGCAGCCGCCGATGGTGATGTTGCTGTGGACCGCGCTGCCCGCGTCCGGGATCGAGACGTCAGCCGCGTTCGTCCCGGTGCAGCCGCCGGCCGGCGGCGTGGTCGGTGGTGTGGTCGGGGTGGTCGTGCCACACGTCGGGTCGGCGGTCTGGGCCGGCACGTTCACCGCGTCCCAGGCGGCCTTGGTCTTGTTGAACAGCCCGCAGGTGCTGTCCAGGGCCTTGGCCGAGGTGAGCGTCCACGTGCGGTACTTCAGGTACGACGAGCTGGACGTCTTCATCAGCATCGCGTTGTACATGATCTTGGTGGCGGTCTGGATGCCGACCCCGGTGAGGGCGCCGGAACCACTGCACCGGGTGCTTGCCGGCTGCCCGTTGGCCGGATTGGTGCCCTCGGCGAGCAGATAGAACCAGTGGTTGCCGGGCCCGGCCGCGGCGTGCACCTCCTGGCTCGGCGTGCTGCTGGAGTAGCAGTTGTCGTCACCGGCGAGCGACGGGTTGTACATGTACCGGATCGGGCCGTTGCCGACCAGGTCGACCTCCTCGCCGACCTGGTAGTCGAACGGGTCGTTCGGGTTGGCGGCGAACGCCTCGGTGGCCGCGCCGAAGACGTCGCCGACGAACTCCTGGGTGCCGTTGCCGGAGATGCCACCCGGGGTGTTGTCGTCGATGCCGTGACCGATCTCGTGACCCACCACGTCGAGCGAGGAGATCCACCGGCCGGCGCTGTTCTTGCCGATCTGGATCTGCGTGCCGTCGTAGTAGGCGTTCGTCTGGTTGAGGCCCACCCGGATCGGCCACGCGCCGCCGTTGCTGGTGAAGCCGGTGCGACCCAGCCAGTTGGACAGCATCGCCTTCTGCTTCTGCGCCGCGTAGAACGCGTCGACGCAGCCGGTCTCCTTGTTGCTGCCGGTGCCGTTGCCCCACACGTTGTCGGTGCCGCTGAAGGTCGTGTTCGTCGCCGAGTCCTGGCAGGTCAGGCTGGTGAGCGACGGGTCCTTCAGGCTGTACGTGCCACCCGAGAGCGTGGTGTCCAGACTGACCGGGCCGACGGTCCAGCCGGTGCCCGTACCGCTCACGTGGGTGATGTTGTCCTTGGTCCGCAGCACCTTGCTGGTGGCCGCGTCGACGTCGACGGTGAGACGGCTGGGGCTCTCGTCACCGTGGTCGTCGATCCGGGTGCCGTTGACGACGGACTCCCAGGCCAGAGCCGGTGTTCCGGTCGTGTTGAGGACCACCAGCCGGGTGCTTTCGACGTTCTTCACCGTCTTGAGTTCGGCCTTGGCGAACGGCACGGAATCGGCTGCGGACAGCTTCGGGGTCACCGCGAGCTGCCCGATCGGCCGGTCCTGCGCCACCGAAGTGAACTGGGTCTGACCGGCGCGGTCGGTGACGACGACGAAGTCACCACCGACAACCGGCAGACCCTTGTACGTGCGCTCGTAGGGCACGTACTGAAGCTTGTCGGTCGAGATCACCTGGCGCTGCACGAACACCTCGTCGGCACTGGCCAGCAGCACCGCGGGACGGTCGGCGATGAGGGCCGCCGCCGAATCCCTCGCGAGCGCCGCAACCGCGGCGGGGTCGGTGGGGTTCGGTGCCTGGGCGGTCGCCGGTCCGGAGACCGCCACCATCGCCGACGCCGCCGCGGTCGCGGCGGTCAAGGCGATGACGACTGGGGTACGGGATTTCACGCCTGCTCCTCTCCCGCCCGGGGGATGTGCGGGCGGGCCTCAACCGTCCGGGGACGGCAGGTCACACCGGGGTGACTTGAGGGGAGACGTTAAAGATCGATGAGGGTCACCGAATCGGGGAAAACCCTTGCGATCCCTCGGTACGGCTGTCGCGTACCGCTGTCTCAGCGAGTCCGGGACAGCGGTGCACGACAGTCGGCGGGGTCAGCTGCCTACTTCGCTGACCTCGACGAACGGGGCGTTGTTGAACCACTGCGCGTGGATGATGAAGCTCTTGCCGGTCCGGTGGAAATAGACGGCCAGGTTGACGTCCGAACCCTGCTTCTCCACGCGGTAGCCGTCGGCCGGAGTCGCGGTCACCAGTGACACGGTGCCCTTGCTGGACATCCGGATGACAGCCGTGCCGCCCTCGGTGGTGAACGACTTCACATAGGTCTTCACGCCGTCACTTGTAGTGACTGTCCAGCCGTCCTCGGTGGTCGTCACCGGCTTCGCCGGCGTGGTCGACGGCGCGTTCGGCGAAGGGGATTTCGACGTGGGTCGCGGATCGGCCGACGACGAGCGGGTACGCGACGGAACGGGTTTCGTGGTGCGCGTCGGATCCGCCGTCTCCGGCGGTGGGACCGGACTCGTCTCGGACACCGCGGCGGGAGCCGGGAGCTGGTCGATGTCGGGCAGCTCACCCGAGTCGGCCCGAGCCGCGTTGAGCACCGGGGACAGTGCCACCGAGGAGAGCACGATGCTGGTCGCGGTGGCCACACACCAGCCGGCTATCGGCACCCACCTGGAAGATCGCACGAGGCCATCCTCTCACCTGGTCCTATGGTTATCGCCATGGCGATGATCCTGTTGGTCGAGGACGACCGCATCATCACGGCCGCTCTCACCCGGGCGCTGACCGATGCCGGGCACGTGGTGCGCCCGGTCGGTCAGGCTGCCCAGGCGTTGAAGATCGTCACGCAGGAGCGGCCCGACCTGGTGATTCTCGATCTGGGACTGCCCGATATCGACGGCACTGATGCTTTACGGATGATGCGTACGGTCTCCGACGTCCCGGTGATCGTCGCGACCGCCAGACGGTCCGAGGCGGACATCATCGCCCTCCTCAGTGCCGGCGCCGACGACTACGTGACCAAACCGTTTTCCGGCGGGCACATCCTGGCGCGCATCTCGGCGGTGCTGCGGCGGGCCCGGACCACCACCGAGCAACAGCCCAACGCGATCACTGTGGGTGAGCTGGTGATCAAGCCGCGGCAGCGCCGGGTGGAACTCCGCGGCGAACCGTTGCAACTGACCCGGCGGGAGTTCGACGTTCTCGCGTATCTTGCCGAACGGGTCGGCCAGGTGATCAGCCGGCGCGAGCTGATGAACCAGGTGTGGCAGCAGGCCCGGATCGGCGAGGAGCAGACCATCGACGTCCACATCTCCTGGCTGCGCCGCAAGCTCGGCGAGACCGCCGCGAAACCGCGTTACCTGCACACCGTCCGGGGAGTGGGCGTCATGATGGTCGATCCGCAATGAGATGGGCGCTCAACCGCCTGGCGCTGGCGATCACCTCGATGGTGGCGCTGGCCTTCCTCGTGCCGCTCGCCGTCGCGACCCGGCAGATCGCCTACGACCGGGCCATCACCGACGCCCGACAGCAGGCCACCTCGATGGTCACCGTGCTCGGCGTCGACAACGACCTGTTCACCCTCACCAACGCGGTGGCCAGCACCGCCGCCGGTAGCGCCGGGCGGCTCGCCCTGCACCTGCCCGGCCTCGACCCGATCGGGACATCGCACCTCACCAGCGCCACCGTGCAGCGAGCCGCACAGGACCGGCGGGCCGCCACCGCCGATGCCGAGGGTGGCGTCGCCTACCTGCAGCCGACCGTGCTGACCGACGGCCGGACCGTGGTCGTCGAGGTCTACGTGCCCGAGGCGGACACCCGCCGCGGCGTCGGCACGGCCTGGCTCGCCCTCGGTGGGCTCGCGATCCTGCTGGTCGGCGGCTCGACGCTCTTCGCCGACCGGCTCGGCAGCCAGCTGGTGCGGGCCACTCGTCAACTCGCTGCGGCCAGCCGCCGCCTCGGCAGCGGCGAACTCAACGAACGGATGACCCCGACCGGCCCGCGCGAGCTGCGCGACGCCGCGAACGCCTTCAACACCATGGCCGACGACCTGCGGCGCCTGCTGGACCGCGAACGCGAACTCGCCGCGGATCTGTCACACCGATTGCGTACGCCCCTGACGGGCCTGCGTCTCGACGTCGAGGCGATGCCGCCCGGCCCGATCGCCGAACGCATGCGCCAGGCCTGCGACCTCCTCGACGAGGAGCTGGAGGCGATCATCACCGGCGCCCGGCTGGGCAGCATCGAGAAGCGTGGCTCCCAGCGATGCGACCTGGTCGAGGTGCTGGCCGACCGGCTCGCCTTCTGGTCGGTGCTCGCCGAGGACCAGGAACGGCCGTGGGAGGTGGTCGGCGGCAACGAACCGGTGTTCCTCCCGATGCCGGCCAGCGAGGTGATCCTGGTCGTCGACGCCCTGCTCGGCAACGTCTTCTCGCACACCCCGGACGGGACCGCCTTCCGGGTCAGCGTCTCGGCCGGCGGCCTGCTCGTCGACGACGCCGGCCCCGGCATCCCCGACCCGCAACGAGCCGTGACCCGCGGGTTCAGTGGCGCCGGATCGACCGGACTCGGACTCGACATCGTCCGCCGGGCTGCCGAGACCGTACGTGGTCAGCTCGTCATCGACCGTAGCCCGCTCGGTGGTGCCCGCATCGGTTTCCTGCTGCACGCGCCCATCCCAGAGCCTGCTGAGCTGCGTAAACGCCGCTGATTCCAGCTTTTAACCGAGTTTCCGGTTCCTTTAAGGCTCCGTTATGGCAGCCCTCCCTAATGTTCCGGCCTGTAACTGCCAGGTCGAATCATTGGAGAGCTGACATGCGCAGGAAGATCGCCTACCCGCTGGCCACCCTCGGGATGGTCGCCTCCTCCCTGGCGGTCGCGTCGTCGCCTGCTCTGGCACACGGCTACGTCTCCTCGCCCCCCAGCCGCCAGGCGCAGTGCGCCGCCGGTTCGGTCGCGAACTGTGGCGCCATCCAGTTCGAGCCGCAGAGCGCGGAGGCTCCGAAGGGGTCCAAGGAGTGCAACGGCGGGGTCGCGGCCTTCCCGGAGCTGAACAACAACTCCCTGCCCTGGCGCGCCACCAACGTCGGCAAGTCGGCGACCTTCAACTGGGTCCTGACCGCCCGGCACCGGACCGCCACCTGGGTGTACTACGTGGACGGCGCCGAGGTCGCGAAGTTCGACGACAAGAACGCCATCCCGGCGGCCTCCGTCTCGCACACCGTCGACCTGAGCCGGTTCTCGGGCCGCAAGACGGTCCTCGCGGTGTGGAACATCGGCGACACCCCGATGGCCTTCTACAACTGCGTCGACGTCAACATCGGCGGCTCCGGCGGCGGCTCGACGCCCCCGGCCACCACGGCTCCGGCGACCCCGCCGGCCACGCCGCCCGCCACCCGGCCCACGACCGCGCCGACCACCACCGCGCCGACCGCGACCACCGCGCCGACCAGCACGGTCCCGGCGAACGGCACCGCTTGGGCGCCGGGAGTCTCGTACAAGATCAATGATGTGGTGACCTTCGACGGCGTCTCCTACAAGTGCCGCCAGCCGCACCAGTCGATCCGCAGCTGGGAGCCCAGCATCTGGACGCTCGCCCTCTGGCTGCCGCTGTGAAGCGCCGAGTCGCCGCCCTGATCGTTGCGGCCGCCCCCTTCCTGCTCGGAGCCTGCGGCACCGCACGCGAGGACGCCCCGCCGGCCCCGGCCACGGTGCAGACCCAGAACGTCAAGAACGTCTCCGAGATCACCGCGGGCGCGACGTTCAACGACACCGACGTGATGTTCCTGCAGATGCTGATCGACAACCTGGAGCAGGGCCAGGAGATGGCGCAGACCGCGGCCAAGCGGGCCGCCCGCCCCGAGGTCGCCCAGCTTGCCGAAGCCGTGCAGGTCACCCAGGCCGACGAGATCAAGCTGATGAAGGGCTGGCTCGCCGAATGGGGCAAGCCGGCCACCCTCGACGAGCGCGTCAGCCTGCACGCCGACCACGGCGGCATGCCGAGCACCGGCGACAAGGAGATCGCGTCGCTCAAGACGGTGAAGAAGGCGCAGTTCGAGACCGCCTTCCTCAACCTCTTCCTGGCGCACCAGCACAACGCCGTCGAGTTCGCGCAGATGGAACTCGACAAGGGCGGCAACGAACTGGCCAAATCGTTCGCCGAACGGGTCAAGCAGTCGCGCACCGACCAGGTCCAGCAGATGCTCAAGCTGCTCGCCGGCTGATACTCCCCCCAGTGAAACGGGGCGGTCCGTGGGGGACCGCCCCGTTTCGCGCGTTCCGGCAACGATGGCTCACGGGCCTGGGGTGGTGCCACCGCGGAACGTCGACGGTTGCGGTTGGGGAGTGGTGGCCCGTACCGGATCGTCCGGAGTTGCCGTTGGGTTGTTCCTGGCCCAACCGCCGAAGCGGAACCTGAGGCCGGCCCGAAGAGGGAAACGGCGCCGAGAGACGGCGTCGTCTTCCCTGGAGGTGCCGCCACCTTGGCTCCCATGTTCGCGCCGCTCCGAGAACGCAACTACCGCCTGTGGGCAGTCGCCGACCTCATCTCGGTGAGCGGCACCTGGATGCAGGTGCTGGCGCTGAACTGGCTGATCCTCACCGCCACCGGATCAGCCACCGCCATGGGTGCGGTCGTCATGCTGCAGTCCCTGCCGGTCCTGCTGCTCGGCAGCTGGGGCGGCGCCCTCGCCGACCGGCTGCCCGCACGACCGATGCTCATCGCTTTCCAGGCCGTCCGCGCGCTGCTCGCCCTGGCGTTGCTGCTCCCCGGCGGTGAATGGCCGATCTACGCGGTCGCGCTCGCGTCCGGCGTGATCGGCTCGTTCGAAGGCCCGGTGCTCGGCCGGTTCGGCTCGGCCCTGGTACCCAAGGAATCGCTGGCGTCCGCGCTGGCGCTCGGCTCAGTACTCAGTTCCGGCGGTCGCATCGGCGGAATGGCCCTGGGCGGAATGCTCATCGGAGTCACCGGCCCGTCCGCGCTGTTCGTGATCAACGCGGTGTCCTACCTCGCCGTCATCATCGCCCTGCTCGCCATGCGCCTCCGCGACATGCGTGACCTCGCGGTGGCCGCCCCCACCGAAGGCGGAGTACTCGCCGGATTCCGCTACCTGCTGCGGCAGCCGGTCATCCTGATCGTTCTCGCGCTGTCGTTCGTGCTGGGCTCGCTCGGCCGCAACTACCAGGTCTCGATGGCCGCCATGGTCTCCGGCCCGCTGGGCGGATCGTCCGGATCGTACGGTCTGTTGTCGACAGTCTTCGCAGTCGGCGCCGTATCCGGCGGCCTGCTGCTGGCCGGCACCGGCCGATCCACGCTGCGGGTCCTCCTCGGCACCGGCCTGGCGATCAGCGCCCTGCAGCTCTGCTCCGGCCTGGCCCCCAACATCCTCGGCTTCGCGGCACTCATCCTGCCGATCGCCGCCGGCGCCGTCATCTTCGACACCGTCGTCTCGACCCGCATCCAGCTGGACACCCGCGAGGAGATGCGCGGCCGCGTCCTCGCCACGGTCGGCATCGTGTCGTCGCTGTCCGGCATCGTCGGAGCCCCGGCGATCGGCTGGCTGTGCGACTCGATGGGGGCGCGGGGAGCCCTGGTCACCGCCGGAATGGTGACCATGGTTGCGGCGGTGGTGGGCGGGCTTGCTCTGGTCCGGATCAAGGGGCGGTCGCTGAACTGGTCGTTCCTGTTCGGCCGCCCCGTCCCACAACCCGCCTGAACTCGACGCCGCCCAACCGAATCGGTTGGGCGGCGTTTTTACTGGTGCCCCTTAGCGCCCGCCGTCATAGATCCGCGTACGGTGCCACTCGAGGTAAGTCGGCTGAGGCCGTAAAGCGCCGATAGGCAGCAGAAGACGTTCGGCTAGCGGCGGACGGCCGAATGCGGCGCTCACACCGGGATTGGTGGCAACCGCATCCTCCAGATCTGGACGAACTTGGATACGGAGCTCCGGGGTTACCGTGATGAGCCCAGTGTCGAATGCGACGTCGTGGGTTGGGCACGCCGTCAGGCCATTGGCGATGTCGAGACGCTCGCGGGAGTCACAATCCCGCCAAGGCTTGATGTGGGATGCAAGGAGTAGCCGAGGAGTACGCCGGCCGTCAAACGTGACCGCTAAGCCGCAAAAGACACACTGGTGATCATGGTTGCGAAGGACCTCACGGGCGAAACGGTGTTGGCCTACACGAATAGCCGCTGTCAGCATCTTCTCGGTCAGCTCATCAAGGCTGTCGGAGAGTCGTTGACGTACCGCTCCGGCAATGTCTTCCGGATTGATCTCATCCTGACCGAGGAGCGTCATGGGACCGTCGTCGTTCTCCAGGTACAGGAAGTCAGGCAGCGCCTCGGCCGTGATGCCGACATCCCGCGCGGCTTGAATGATGAGTCGATAAGTGTCGGCCAGCTCGCTCTCGGCATTCAGGAGGCGGCCGGCAACCTCCATCTCGTGGCGGGCGCCGTTGGTTCGACTTCCGTCCAGATTCGCCATCTTCGCCAGCACACTGCTGTTCGGGCGCTTGAAGAGCCTAGCGAGGCTCGGAACGGGCTCCACCGCCTTGTGGGAGGTGCTACCCCCGTACCGCCGGTGATCCACAACCAGGCTCGCGGTGAGACATATGAGCGTCTCCACGGGGACGAAGTCGACCTGTCTGCGGCCGCCGTCAGGTGTTGAGCGCGCAGTGATGGAACGCCACTGCTTACGAGCGGCGGACGGAGTGATATCGAGATAGTCAGCCGCTGTGAGCATCGCTCTCCCGGAAGGGATGTGGAGGTTGTTTCGACTTCATCAAACAGACAGGTATCGGCCGCCCTCGGAGTCGGTGAATCTTGCCGCGCTCGGCCAAATCGCACCCACGTCGGCGGCCCTCAGTAGGCCCATCAGGTCGTGGCTGGGCCGATTTGGAATTAGGACCGCGAGGCTCACTTCGAAGTCCAGATATCGTCTGTAGTCGTAGAGTTGGCCTACGGCGAAGCGAAGACGGTCTCGCTCCGCCTCCGCCTTCACCTCGATCAAGAGGCTGGCCACCGGGTCGTAGAGATCGACCCGAAGTATTGAAGCTGGGGTATCGATGGATATTCCACAGAGCCGCCTGTTTTTGGGGTCTCGCCACCGGCGGAATCGCTCACGCAGCACGGCCTCCGCCTGCTGCGCCTGTTTGACTGCCTCGTGGGTCACTACAGTGACTGGTTCTTGGCTCGGGACCTCAGGCGGGAGGATACGAACGCTCGTGCCATCCGGCCCTGACACAGTTCCACCGGTTAGAAGCGCCATGCGGGCTTCTGCTTGAGCTACGGCGCGGGCTAGAGCCGCGCGATTGCCGCGCAACTTCTTCCAGTTCTCCAGTGGTTTGCCGGAGATAGGCTTCGGGCCACTGCCAGGATTGTCGGTGCTAGCGAAGTTTCCCACGCGCCAGGTGATGGAGTCCGGACTGCGTCCGAGAAGGTCCGCGATCCTGATGACATCGACGTCGTTTGATCGAACCGAGCGGCCACGACGGAGCCACAGGTCGCCCACGATCCAGTACTCGTCATGTAGCCATGGAACGCCGTCACGAACACCCATCGAATGCTCCCCGCGTCTTTCGGCGGGACGCTACCGATGGCTGCCCTAGCGGCGTGTAAAGAAGTTATGGGCTCTACCGCACTCAGACTTACAAGCGTCCGCCGACAAAGGCGAGACGGGCGTTATGGGGTGAGGTGAGCAGGCTTTGGTCCTCGGATGTCTCGGGACGAGGTGTTCGATAGCGTGAACGTGCATCGCCCGCCAGCACTGAGGGGAACCCGTGGAGCTCCTGCACTCCGGCAAGGTCCGGGACGTCTACGCCGATGGCGAGGACCTCGTCCTGGTCACCTCGGACCGGATCTCGATCTACGACGTCATCCTGCCCACTCCGATTCCGGACAAGGGCAAGATTCTCACTCAGCTGTCTCTGTGGTGGTTCGAGCAGCTCGCGGACGTCATCCCCAACCACGTCATCTCGGCCACCGACGTACCGACCGAGTTTGCCGGACGGGCCATCCGGTGCGAGCGGCTCGAAATGGTGATGGTCGAGTGCATCGCTCGCGGCTATCTGGCCGGCTCGGGGCTGAAGGACTACGAGCGGGAGCGGACGATCTCCGGCAACCTGCTTCCGGAAGGCCTGGTCGAGTCGTCGAAGCTGCCGGAGCCGATCTTTACGCCCAGCACCAAGGAGCCCGTCGGCGGTGGGCACGACGCGCCGCTGACCTTCGACGAGACGGTGGAGCGGGTCGGGAAGGAGCTGGCCGAGGAGCTGCGCCGGGTGACGCTCGAGGTGTACCGGCGGGGTTCGGAAATCGCGGCGACCAAGGGCATCATCATCGCGGACACCAAGATCGAGGTGGGGCGCTCGAAGGACGGGGCCCTGAAGATCGGTGACGAGCTGCTGACGCCGGACTCGTCGCGGTTCTGGGATGTCGCCGACTGGCAGCCGGGTCGGGTTCCCCGGTACCTGGACAAGCAGTTCCTGCGTGACTGGGCGACTCAGAACACCGACTGGGACCGCACCGAGCCGGGGCCGGAGATCCCGGACGAGGTCGTCGAGGCTACCCGTAACCGGTATGTCGAGGTCTACGAGCGGCTCACCGGCGACCGCTGGCGCTGATCGACTCGGCTGCGGCGGCCCACTTCTTGCGTTTCTGCATCAGGTGGGTCCCGTAGATCCCGGCCAGGACCGCTTCGATGAGGCCGGTCCAGCCGCCGTAGACGATGCAGATCGGCGCGATGCTCCACAGCAGAACGGCGATGACCGCCCATCGCTGCGGCGGGCGGGCGGCCCGTCGGCGGAAGTCGGGGTCGGCGGATTCGAGGCGGGTCACCAGGTCCGCGAAGACCTGCTGTTCTTCCGGCTTGAGCAAGGCGTCATCTCCAAATCCGGCGCGGCTGCGACTAGGCCTGCGCGGGCGGTGACGAATCCGGAGCGGGCTACGACGGTTCCGGAGTGGCGGCGACGCACCCGGCGCTGGCGGCGACCGCGTACCCACATCTGTGTGACGGGAAACGGCCCGGCGATGATCCGCCGAGCCGTTTTCACCGTGCTGGTTTTACCTGGACAGCGTCTTCGGCGGCAGCCGCAACATCGAGCTGTCGCGGGCCGGCTGGCCCGGCTCGGTGCAGTCGGGGCACCAGTCGTTGGTGCTTCGCAAATACCACCCGAGCGCGACTCCGGCGAAGAGGCTCATCAGGCCGACCAGTGCGGCGACGGTGACCGCGCCGGTCATGTCAGCGGGCCCCGGCGCACGAGCCGCAGCGCCCGGTGGTCGAGATCGGGGAACAGATCTTCGCGCAACGTCACGTACGGGGCGGTGAAGGTGTCGACACCCGTACCCCGATGGGATGTTTCCGGCTGGTAGGTGACGGTTACCGCCCGGGGTGAGGCCGCCTCGATGACACCGGCCCGCCATCCGTTCCGGTAGACCCACACCGGATCCGCCGGACGGTAGCTCTCGGATGGGGCGACATCTGCGGGGTCGCGGTGAACCGGAGCCACGGTAGGCGTGGATGCCGTCAGGTTCGGCATGGAAATGCCTCCAATGGCTTGAGGCGGACTCTTGCCGGGGTTACGGGCGCAACAGCTGAGCAGGCGAACATTTCGGCACGCTGCGTCAGCAGTCGGATCGTGTCTGTCAGCTATCATGCTCGTCATCAAGTGCGTCCGCAAGGCCGGATGCACGTGCATCCGCAACGAGCAGACGTCGTCGGCACGCCGATACGGACCGGTTTCGCGGCGGACGATCTCCGCTCTAGGATGCGTAAGGCTGCGCCGGGCAGTCACAGAGCAGCGACAAGGAGTCAGGTGAGCGCGGGTTCGCAGGAGGAGGCGCCGGGCGGCGGCCCTACCGTGCTGCGCATCCTGCTCGGTTCGCAGCTTCGGAAGCTGCGGGAGGCGCAGGGCATCACCCGGGAGGCGGCCGGCTACGAGATCCGCGCCTCCGGCTCCAAGATCAGCCGGATGGAGCTCGGCCGCGTCAGCTTCAAGGAACGCGACGTCACCGACCTTCTGACCATGTACGGCGTGAGCGACTCCGCCGAGCGGGACGCGTTGATCGGCCTCGCCCGCCAGGCCAACAACCCCGGCTGGTGGCAGCACTTCGGTGACGTCCTTCCCAACTGGTTCCAGGCCTATCTAGGGCTCGAGGCGGCCGCGTCGCTGATCCGGACGTACGAGATCCAGTTCGTCCCCGGCCTCCTGCAGACGCCGGACTACGCCCGCGCCGTGATCATGCTCGGCCATGCCGGCGCCAGCGCGGAGGAGATCAACCGACGGGTCGACCTGCGGTTGCAGCGCCAGCAGATCCTCACTCGTTCGGGTGGCCCTCAGCTGTGGGCGGTGATCGACGAGGCGGTGCTGCGCCGCCCGATCGGTGGCGTCGACGTGATGCGGGCGCAGATCGAGGCGCTGATCGAGGCGTCCAAACTGCCGGGTGTCCGGCTGCAGATCATCCCGTTCCTGGCCGGTGGGCACGCCGCAGCGGGTGGCCCGTTCGCGATCCTGCGCTTCCCCGAGCCCGAACTGCCCGATGTCGTCTACGTGGAGCAGCTGACCAGCGCGATCTATCTGGACAAGCGCGAGGACGTGGACCATTACGCGATGGCGATGGAGCGGGTCTGCATCGACGCCGAGCCGCCGAACCACACCCCGGAAATCCTCGGGAAGCTGCTGAACGAGGTCGGCCGCCCGGTCTGAGGTGCCGTCGTCGGGTGAAGCCGTCCGATCAAGGCTGATGAATGGGACCGGCCGCCCGGTTCGGAGAACCGGGCGGCCGCCATACAGACAGTGGATCAGGCGAGCAGGTTGTCGAAATCTCCGTCACGGACGCCGCCGAGGAACGCCTCGATCTCGGCCCGGGTGTAGATAAGTGCAGCACCCTCGGGATCCCGGGAGTTACGCACGGCGACGTCGCCGCCGGGCAGGACGGCACACTCAACGCAGTTGCCGCTCGGGTTGCTGCGGCGGCTCTTCTGCCAGGTGACTCCCTGGAGATCGCCGGCTGGCATGCCGTTGACCACGTTGGTCATCTGAAGCTCCCTAGATTTGCCCCGGATCGCCCATCGATCCGAGATCAGTGGTGTCCGCGTGCCTAAAACTGGGCGGCGATGCAAATGCACGTGCATCTGGCCTTGCGTAGTCACGGGATTCTGAGCATGATAACGCACGTACTACAACCTTTGGGTGTCACTCAGGGTGACATCTTTAGGTGACGGGTCGGTCGCGGAGCGACAGTCTGCGGCCTCGGCGCGAGGCTCCCTGGCGGGGGCGTCCTTAGCGAGAGGTGACGAGCATGTCGATTCCCAACATCGGTCCGGAGCATCCCGAACCGGGTGACCCCGGCGCGGCCGACAGCTCGCGCCGGGGCAACTCGTTGACCCATCGGGACGAACCGTTCGTCGGCGAGGTGTTCGCGGCCTCGACCAGGGCGACCATGGTGACGCATCGGTTCGGAGGGGTCAGGTATGCATTGAACCGGCCCGGCGGGACGACCGTCCGGAGGCCGCCTGCCGAGGAGGATGAGTCCGACGCGCGTGACTGAGCTCGTTCGTTGCCGCCGCCAGCAGCGACCTGCCCGGCCTCCGCAGGCGAGAGCCCCGCATGTCCGTGACAACCGGTTGCGCCCGAGCGGCCCGGCCTGGCCGGTGTATGAGTTTGCCGAGTCGGACTACTGCTACGGCATCGGCCCGATCCGGCTGCGCCTCGAATGGGTGAACTGGGCACAGCCCATCCCCCATGAGGGTGACTACTGGCTCGCGGTACGCGGAGTCGTGATCGATCGGTCCGGGCGCGACGGTGCCGTACGCGAGATGTTGATCCGGGCGGCGTGCGTGCCGGTTCCGCCCGCTTGCAAGCGGCCACGCTTGAGGGTGTTGCGCAGCAGCACACCCGTCTGAACGCCGGGTGGGCGGCGCGGTTCCCCGTGCTGGGCCGCCCACCCGGTCAGGGTTTCCGGGCGACCCCGGCCCAGTAGTAGACCGCCTCCGGGTTGTCGACCGGCGCATCCGGCCGCCAGGCCGGCACCGGCGTGAGCCCCGGCTCCAGCAGTTCCCAGTCACCGAAGAAGCGCGAAACCGCCTCGCGAGTGCGCGCGACAAGCGTCATGCCGGCGCCGGTCGCCGCGCCCACCGCGGCGGCCACCGCCTCGGGATTGAAGTCGGCCGTCGGGTGGGTTACCGCCAGGCAGCTGCCCGACGGCAGGGCATCGCGAAGCTCCTCGACCTTGGCCCACGGATCGTCCGCGTCCGCAAGCAGCATGAGGATCGCGATCAGGGTCAGCCCGACCGGCTTCTTCAGGTCCAGCGTCTCGAGCAGGGCCGGGTCCTTCAGGATGGACGCCGGGTTCCGCAGGTCGGCGGCGATGTACTCGCTGCGGCCCAGAGGATTACTGATCATCAGGGCGCGGGCGTGGACCAGCACGATCGGATCGTTGTCCACATAGACCACCCGCGCCTCGGGGATGATGCCCTGCGCTATCTCGTGCAGGTTCGGCCGGGTCGGGATGCCGGTACCGATGTCGAGGAACTGGCTGATGCCTTCCTTCTGGACCAGGTCGCGGGCCACCCGGTGGACGAACTTCCGGTTCTCGCCGGCCATGTGGCGCATGTCCGGGATGGCCTTGATCATCGCTTCGCCGACGGCCCGGTCGACGGCGAAGTTGTCCTTGCCGCCGAGCCAGTAGTCGTAGATGCGTGCGGAGTGCGGGACGTTGATGTTGACACCGGGCGGTGCGACCTCGTTGGGTGCGGAGCTGCCCTCTGCCACGACCGCCTCCTTGCGATACCGCGTGTTACGACCGCTGACCAGCCTAACCCCAACGATCGACCGGCTTAACCCCCGGAATCCGGTTCAGGCGGCCGAGGCGTAACCCCGGGCGGACGCCGAGACGACACGATCACGTCCGGCGTGCTTGGCAGCGTACAGACGACTGTCCGCAGTGGACAGCAGGGTCGGCTGGGTCGGCGCCGGCAGGTCCGCGCATGTGGCGACACCGACGCTGACGGTGACCGGCAGGCCCCGGGTCAGCCGGTGCCAGTCGTGATCACGGACCGTGCGCCGGATGCCGTCCAGCAGGGTGACGGCCCGCCGCGCCGAAATGCCGGGCAGCACGATCAGGAACTCCTCACCACCCAGCCGGGCGGTGTAACCGGCCGGGCAGCCGTCGGCGACCCCGGCGGCCAGGATCCCGGCCACCTCGATGAGCACCTCGTCACCGACGTTGTGCGAGAGGCTGTCGTTGATCTGTTTGAAGTGGTCGAGGTCGACGAGCGCGACGGTCAGCGGCGGGTCGGACTCGATCAGGACGGGCAGCGACTCGTCGACGTGCCGCCGGTTGTACAGGCCGGTCAGCGGGTCACGGCGGGCCTGCTCGCGGAAACGCTCGGCCTCCTGCCGGGCCTCGGCCGTCTCGAACATCGCCTGCCTGGTGCGGGTACGGGCCTCCCGCTGCAGCGAGTGCAGGTTCTGGTGGGCCGCGAAGAACATCTTGTGGACGGCGAACGCCTCGGCGAACTCGCCACGGGCGGCATGCAGCTCGGCCTGCTCCTGGTGCACCCGGACCAGCACGTCCACCAGATCGCGCTCGGCGCAGAGGGTGCGGCACGAGTCGAGGCTCTGCTGGGCGCGGTCGTACGCCCCGAGACCGCGCTGCGCCCCGGCGAGCGTGAGCAGGTATTCCGGGAGGGCGTCGGCATCGTCGTGCCGGCCCTGCTCGTGCTGCTCGATGCAGAGCCGCATGGTCGCCTCGGCCTCGGCGTATCGTCCGTTGCCGACCTGGATGGCACCCACCGTGTCGAGGTACGCCGGATGGAGTGGCTCGCCCTGCTCGTCGGAGAGCCGCAGCAACCGGTTCGCCACCTCCTCGGCGCGCTGCTGGTTGCCGGAGTCGTACTCCGCATAGGCGTGGTTGTTGAGCAGGCACAGCAGGGCGGGCGAACCGGTGCGGACCGCCAGTGCCTCCGCCTGCGCGTAGCGGAGGCGGGCCGCCTCCATCGAGCCGGCGGCCCACAGAGCGTCGGCCAGCTTGGTGCGGTGCCAGATGTGCATGTGCGTGGTCGACTCGTCGTCGAGCAGCTCGACGGAGAGCAGCGCGTGCTCGAGTGCCTGCTCGGAATCGCCGAGGTTCTGGTGGATGGCGGCCCAGATCAGGTGGGTGCGGGCCATCAGGACCCGGGCGTCGTTGGCGACCGCCCACTCGTGCACCCGCCACATGTGCTCGACGGCGCCGGCGATGTCACCGGAGCGCAGCCGCATGTTGGCCTGGCAGAGCCGGGCCCGGAAGATCAGCAGCTGATCGCCGAGAACCCGGGCGTCCTCCTCGATGCGAAGGGCCCGGGCCAGCTCGGCCCGCGCGTCCCAGGAGCGCTCGTCCTCGATCTCCAGGAGCTCGGCCGAAAGCACCTCGGCGCTGATCGTGTCTGTCACCGAACGCCTCTCCTCTTGGCCGGTCTGCTCCCACGGCGTGGAATCGGCGCGGAGTCGCGGTGGCTGAGGGAAAGCACCGGCCTCCCCGAGGTTAGCTCTGTGTGAACACCTGACCCCAGGGAGTACGGCGTGATTTGTGCCCTAGTCGGCCGTGGCGTCGGCGAGCTCCCGTTCCGGCGCCAGGTCGACCGTTGAACGCAGCTTGGTCGGCTTCAGCGCGATCGCCGCGATCACGCCGATCACCGCCACTCCGGCCGAGATGAGGAAGATGTGGCCGGTGGCGTCGCCGTACGCGGCCCGTACGACATGTTGGATCGGCTCCGGAAGAACGCCCAGGTTGAGGGTGCTGGTACCGCTCGAGGGGCTGCCGGCCGGCACGCCGAGGGCGGTGAGCTGCTCAGTGATCGAGTCGGAGACGCGCCGGGCGAGCACCGCGCCGAGCACCGAGACGCCGATCGTGCCGCCGAGCGAGCGGAAGAAGGCGATCGTCGAGCTGGCCGCGCCGATGTCCCGGAGCGAGACGGTGTTCTGCACGACGAGGACCAGGTTCTGCATGGACATGCCGACACCGATGCCGACCACGGCCATAGCGGTGCCGATGTACCACAGCGGAGTGTCGTGGTCGAGGACGGAGAGCCCGGCGAACCCGGCGACCAGAATGATCGTGCCGGCCACCACGTACGGCTTGATCTTGCCGCTCTTGGTGATCGCCTTGCCCGCGACGGTCGACGAGACCAGGATGCCGAGCATCATCGGAATCATCAGCAGACCCGCCTCGGTCGGGCTGTATCCACGGCCGATCTGGAAGTACTGCCCGAGGAAGACCGAGCCGCCGAACATCGCCATGCCGACCGCGAGGCTGCCGATGATGGCCAGTGCCGTGGTCCGCTGCCGGACGATGGGCAGCGGCACGACCGGCTCGGCGACCCGCGATTCGACCCGGACGGCCAGGGCGAGCAGCAGCACGCCGCCACCGGCCATGGCACCGGTCTGCCAGGACAGCCAGCCGAACGCGTCGTCCACGAAGGACACCCAGATCAGGATGACGCTGACGCCGGCGGCGATCAGGGTGGCGCCGAGGTAGTCGATCTTGACGTCGTCCCGTCGCAGAACCGGCAGGTGCAGGGTCCTCTGGAGGACGACCAGCGCGATCACGGCGACCGGGGCCCCGATGAAGAAGCACCAGCGCCAGCCGAGCGCCTCGGTGTCGACGATCACTCCGCCGAGCAGCGGGCCGGCGACGGTGGCCAGGGCCATGACGCCACCGAGGTAGCCGTTGTAGCGGCCGCGCTCACGCGGCGGGATCATCGCGGCGATGGCGACCTGGACGAGCGCCTGCACACCGCCCATACCGAGGCCCTGGAACGCGCGGGCCGCGATGAGCTGCTCGGTGTTCTGGGTGAAGCCGGCCACCAGCGAGCCCAGGATGAAGACCACGATGGAGATCTGGACCAGAAGCTTCTTGCTGTACAGGTCGGACAGCTTGCCCCAGATCGGGGTGGACGCGGTGGCGGTCAGCAGCGTCGCGGTGATCACCCAGGTGTATTGCGTCTGACTGCCGTTCAGGTCACCGATGATCTTCGGCAGGGCGGTCGAGACGATGGTCGAGCTGGCCATCGCGACGAAGAGCACGAGCAGCAGGCCGGAGAGGGCCTCCATGATCTCGCGGTGGGTCATCGGGCGCTGTTCACTCATGACTGCCTTCCGGTGATGCTTGCTGCATGCAACTATCTTCCGGAACTTGCCCAGTGCGCAAGTTTGCTCATTGGGAACTGAGTCACATCCCGGTACGCTCAGGTCATGACTGCGGTGACCGAGCCGGGCCTCCGTGAACGCAAGAAGATGGCCACCCGGCAGGCCCTGCACGAGGCCGCGCTGCGCCTGGCCCTCGAGCACGGACCGGACCGGATCACCGTCGATGCCATCGCCGACGAGGCCGGCGTCTCCCGGCGGACCTTCTCCAACTACTTCGCCAACAAGGAGGAGGCGCTCTTCCACGGCGATCTCCAGCGGATGCGTGCGCTGGCCGGCCTGGTCCGGGCCCGACCGGCGGGCGAACCGCCGTGGGCCGCGCTCACCGCGGCCGCCGAGGAGCACTACGCCGGTCTGGGCGATCTCGACCCGGAGTGGGTCGCCCGCGGCCGGCTCGTGCGCCGCCATCCGTCACTCGCGGCAGCGCAGGTCCAGACCTTCGCCACCATGGAGAGCGCGCTTGCCGCGGAGGTTGCGGCACGGCTGAAAGATCAAGACCCGCTGGGCGTACGTGCAAAGCTCGTCGCCGCCACGTTCATGGCCGTTCTGCGGGTCTCGTTGAACGTGTGGCTGGAGCATCCGGCCGAGGTCGGTTACTGGGAACTGGCCCGCGAATCGCTGGACGAGGCGGGCCGCGGATTCGCCAAGCCCAACCCCGGCGGTTCCGCACCGTTGTCTCGACGTGTTTGAGGCAGCGGTGGTGTCCAGCTGGGGGTCGGGGGTCAGCGGGTGCCGAGGCCGCCGATCACCAGGGTCAGCTGGCGCCGCCAGGCGTGCGGGTCGCCGGAGTGCTGGGCCACTCCGGCGTTCGCCATCATGAGCAGCGCGAAGTCATGCCCGGTGAAGTCGGCGCGCAGCCGCCCGGACCGCTGGGCCCGGACCAACACGTCGGCGGCCCGCTGCTGGGCGACGGCACGCAGGGCGGCGAGCCGTTCGTCGTCGTCGAAAGCCGTGGTGACTAGCAACTGGGCCAGGCCGCGATCGGTGGCCTGCAACTCACAGACCCGGGTCAGGTAGCCGACGAACGCGGCCCACGGATCCGGATGGTCGAGTGCCTGCTCGGCGAGCTGGACCGCGGCGGTCATGTGGCTGGCGAAGACCTCGGCGATCAGGTGCCGGCGGCTGGGGAACCGGCGGTAGAGGGTGGCGTTGCCGACGCCGGCCCGGCGGGCGATCTCGTCCAGCGAGGCATCGAGGCCCTGCTCGGCGAAGACCTCGCGCGCCGCGGCGAGCAGGGCCGCTCGATTGCGGCGTGCGTCCGCGCGCAGCCGGGTGGCCATGCGCCACAGGATACGACGTTCCGCGCAAAAGGCAGAGATCGAATGTTACGGTCCGCAGGATCATCTACAAGGGTGCTGGAGGTGCGGGAATGCCGCGGATCGCGACAGAGGTGCCGGCCGCGGACGGTGTGGCGGAGGCGTACCTCGTCACGCCGCACGGCGACGGGCCGTCCCCGGCCGTGCTGATGTTCATGGATGCCTTCGGGCTGCGGCCGCGGATCATGGAGATGGCCGGGCGGATCGCTGATCGAGGCTATGCCGTTCTGGTGCCGAACCTCTTCTACCGCAGTGCCCGTGGTCCACTCGCGACACCGGACGAACTGCTCGACGGCGCGAAGCGGGGTGCGGCGTTCGGCCGGCTCACCCCGATGATCCGGGAACTGACGGCCGCGCGAATCAGCGCCGACGCGGCCGCCTACCTCGACTTCCTGGCCGGGCGGCCGGAGGTGGCGGACGGCCCGGCCGGGATCGTCGGGTACTGCATGGGCGGCCGGAACGCGCTGCTCGTGGCGCAAGCGCACCCGCTGCGGTTCGCCGCCCTCGCCAGTTTCCACGCGGGCCGCATCGTCACCGACGCCCCGGACAGCCCGCACCTGGGTGTCGCCGCACTGACCGCCGAGGTCTACCTCGGACACGCCGACAACGACGACTCGATGACACCGGACCAGATCAGGACCCTGGAACTGGCCCTCGCCGAGACCGGCGTGAAGTACACCTCGGAGCTCTACGAGGGCGCACCGCACGGTTTCACGATGAGCGACACCTCGCTGTACGACCAGGCCGCCGAGCAGCGGCACTGGCAGGCACTGTTCGACCTGCTGGAACGGGCGCTGCCGGTCAGGTGATGCAGAACTCGTTGCCCTCCGGGTCGGACATCGTGAACCACGAGTGCGGTCCCTGACGGGCTTCCCAGAGGAACGTGGCGCCGCGTGCGACCAGTTTGTCGCGTTCGGCGTCCCGCTTGTCCTCGCCCACCCGCACGTCCACGTGCCAGCGGTTCTTGACCGTCTTGGCGGCTTCGTCGTACTGGAAGAGCAGCCGCCGGCCGTTCTCCGGGTGCCGGAGGGCGGACCCGGCACGCCACACGAGTTTCCCCCGGTGATGGGTGGTCTCTGCGTCGGTGGCGAACCCCTTGGCGATCATCTCCTTGATGAACGCCTCGTCCTGGGGCTCGACGTCCCAGCCGAGAGTCTCCGCCCACCAGTCGGCGAGGTTGTGCGGGTCGGTGCAGTCCACGGTGACTTGGAAGTCGTAGGCCATGGACCGCACGCTACCGACGCTTCAGGTCAATTACCGGCCTAATTCGCGTAGAGGTCCGGGAAGTACCGGTCGATCGCGGTCACGTCGTACACGTGCCGTACCTCATTGATCTTCTGGTTCTCGACGCCGAGGAACTCGACCAGCCGGGCCGTACCGAACGGCGCCGCCAGGTCGTAGATCAGCGCGGCACCGTCCACCGCGCCGGTCCGCGCGACAAGCGTGATGTGGTCGGCGAACGCGGCGATCCGGTGCAGGACCTGCAGCAGTTCCTCGTCGTCGACCGGAGCGTCGAAGTTCCACTCCGTCTCGACGTCCGGGGCGAGGAGCTTCCTCGCCCCGGCCAGGTCGTCACTGGTCCACGACTTGATCCAGAGATCGACCACGTCCATCGGGTGCTCCATCAGCCGTTGAGCATCGTTTCGGCGCTCACGAAGGTGTAACCGGCCTTGATGATGCCCGGAACGAGCTCTTTGAGGTGGTCCGTGCCGAGGTAGGGGTGGTAGAAGAAGCTTGCTACCCCGTCCCGCACCACCAGGTTGCGTTCGGCGTCGGCGATCAGGTGGGACGGCAGCCGCACCGGGTGGGTGTTGTACGCCTCCGGCTCCACGTTGCCGATGTTCTCCGGCACCACGACCGAGCCGTACACGTCCCGGACCGTGTAGGGGAAGAACTGGCCGAACTGCCGGGTGTAGTCGTACCTCGCACCGGTCAGCACACCCGGGAAGTACAGGCCGCGGTCGTACCGTTTGCCGAACAGGGTCTGCACCGCCTGGTAGTCGGCCGGGCTGGCCGCATAGTGCGGGAACTCGAAGATCTTCGGCACGCCCAGCCCGGTGGCCGCGAAGATCGCGCCGGCCGCGATCATCCGCGAGGTGGCCCAGGCTGCCGAGTCCTCCTTGACCGGCCCGTCGTAGATCACCCGGTCGGCCGAGTCGACGTGGGCCATGAAGAACTCGAAGTCGTTGCCGCTCGTGCCGTCGTACGGGTTGTTCACCGCGCCGTACTGGTGGGTGTAGCCGTGCATGAGCAGCGTGCCGCCCTTGGCCTGCATGTACTTGAGCGCGGCCACCACCTCGGGCCGTTTGGCGAGGGTGTAGTCCTCGGCCACGCCGTTGTTCTTGGCGCCCTTCGGGTCCCGGTACCGCGGGTAGGTCGCGACGCTGAACGGCACCTTCATCGAGTACAGGTAGTCAGCGATCGCGCGCAGCTGGACCGGGTCGGCGTCCGGGCCGACGTCCTCGAGCCGGAGCAGCGCCCGGTGCCGCTCGGCGGTCTTCGGGGCCAGCGCGTCGAAGAGCAGGTCCGCGAAGATCAGGTAGCGGTCCTCGTGCGTCACGTACGAGAACGGGATCTCGCCGACGTAGGTCAGGTTCCCGGAGCGGACCGCCCACGGCAGGGAGCCGCCGGCCTTCTTCGCCGTCGCCAGCGTGGTGACCTTGGCGGCGTCGCTGATCGACAGGTTCATCAGGCCGGACTTGTTGTCGGCACTGCGACCCAGCGTCCGGCCCTTGTAGGAGACCTCGGACACGTCGGCGAAGTCGTACAGGCCGCTGGTGAAGCCGAACTTGGCGGCGAAACCGTCCAGCTTGGTCAGCTGCCAGATGTTGTCGCGGACCCAGATCACCGGAAGCGTCGTGGCCGCCACGTCGGTCAGGAACGCGGCCGGCAGCGGCTCGTCGTAGGTGGAACCCAGGTAGATCACCGCGGTGTAGTTCTTCAGGTCGCCCGACCGGTAGCCCTTCACCGGCGCGGCCGTCCAGGAGCCGAAGTGCGAGGCCAGGTTCGCCGTCTGGGTCGCGTAGACCTCACCCAGCCAGCCGTAGTCGCCCGTGGTGTCGTACAGGACGAGGGTCTTCGCCGTGCCGCCGCCGGGCGCGGCCTTGCCGGTCCGGACCGGGCTGGTGCTGGTGGCGGCGTCCGCCGCGATGGTGTGGAAACCGACGGTGGCGGCCGTGGCGGCGGCCGCTCCGGCGACGAGGACGCTGCGGCGGGAAACGATGTTGTTCAGCATCAGGCGACGACTCCGGTGGCGAGGGCGGTCTGGGGCACGGGCATGGCCTCGGGGGCCGGGGCGAGACCCAGCAGGTTCGCGGTGGCCTGGGCGGTACGGACCGCGGCGAGACCATCGCCGTACGGGTTACCGCCGGCCGTCATCGAGTCGCGGCGGACCCGGCTGTCCAGCAGTTCGGACGCCTCCGCCACGATCAGCCCGGTGTCCGAGCCGACCAGCTTGGCGCAGCCCGCGTGCAGCGACTCCACCCGCTCGGTGACCTCTCGCAGCACCAGCGCCGGCACCCCGAACGACGGGGCCTCCTCCTGGATGCCGCCCGAGTCGGTGAGCACCAGGTACGCCTCGGAGAGCAGCCGGGACAGGTCCGGGTAGGGCAGCGGGTCGGTGACCGTGACCCGCTCGACCCCGGCCAGGGCGGCGTCAACCTGCTCGCGGACGGCCGGGTTGGGGTGGCTCGGCAGGATCACGTCGATGTCGTCGTAGCGGGCGATCAGTTCCTTGACCGCGGCCAGGATCCGGTCCAGCGGCTCGCCCCACGACTCACGGCGGTGCGCGGTCACCAGGACCAGGCGGTTCGTGCTGTTCGCGCGGGCCGCGGCCACGTCCGGGTTCTCGAACGGCAGCCTCCGGCCGGCCACCGCCAGGGTCGCGTCGACCACGGTGTTGCCGGTGACCAGCACGTCGCTCGCCGGGATCTTCTCGTCGAGCAGGTTCATCGCGGCCAGCGGGGTGGGCGCCAGGTGCAGGGCGGCGACCTGGGCGACCAGGCGGCGGTTGCCCTCCTCGGGGAACGGCGACTCCAGGTCACCGGAGCGCAGCCCGGCCTCCAGGTGCACGACCGGGATACGCCGCCAGAACGCGGCGAGGGCACCGGCCAGGCTGGTGGTGGTGTCGCCCTGCACGATCACGGCGGCCGGGGTGCGTACCGACCAGAGCTCGTCGAGTTCCCGGATCATCGCGGTGAGCAGTTCGGCCTGGCTGCCAGTGGCCCGGTCGACCTGGAGGGTGATGTCCGGCTCGAGGCCGAACGCGGCGAGGGCCTGGGTGACCATCGTGGGGTGCTGGCCGCTGGCGAGCAGTACCGGTTCGAGGAGACCGGCGTCGCGCATGGCCAGGGCGACCGGGGCGAGCTTGACGGCCTCGGGCCGGGTGCCGCCGACCAGGTGGACTTCACGAGACATGGGGGGAGCCTTTTCTCGAGGGGGAGCTGAGGGGGAATCTCAGGCGGGGAGAGCGAGGGGTTCTTCGACGAGCCGTTCGGTCTTGGCCCAGGCCTGGCGGCCGCTGGCCTGGCGGCCCAGAGCCCGGTAGGTGGCGGCGAGACCGAGGATCAGGAAGGCGGGGTACGCCAGGGCGGCGGTCAGCATTCGCGCCGCGCCCTCGTCGCCGTGCTTGCGCTGGTGGACCGCGGCCCAGAGCAGGCCGGGGAAGGTGGTGACGCCGAGCCAGACACCGAAGCTCAGGGCCAGCGCCTCCCACGTCGGGATGAAGACGACCGGGTGTCCGATCAGCAGGCCGCCGAGGCCGGCGATCCCGGTGCCGATGAGCAGCACCGTGACCATCGCGTTGGCCCACGGGGAGAGCAGGTAGTGCAGCATCTCGGCCAGCGCGATCCGGGCGACCCGCGGCGACGAGAAGAGCTTGCCCAGGTAGCGGGCGCACTGCATGTTGCCCTGCGCCCAGCGGGTGCGCTGCCGGGTGAGCCGGCGTACGTCGACCACCGCCTGCTGGGTGACCGAGGCGCGTGAGGTGTAGCGGATCCCGTCGCCGTTCAAATGCATCCGCAGGCCGAGTTCCAGGTCCTCGACGAGGCAGCTGGACCACGGGGCGGTGCCGAGTTTCTGCAGCGTGGAGAGCCGGCTGAACTGCCCGTTGCCGCCGAGGCCGACGGTGTCCAGGGCGTCGCGCATGTTCTGGCAGGCGTCGACGATCGCGCCGAACTCGAGGTCCTGCACGGCGCCGAGGAGCTTGTTGCGGTTGCGGATGCGTACCTGCACCTGGGCCGCGCCGATCCGCTCGTCGCGCATCAGGCGGGAGACCTCGACCAGGATGTTCTCGCTGCCCTGTCCGTCGCCGTCGATGATGCCGACGACGACCTTGTCCGGGGCGACGCCGGCCTGTGCGGTGAGCATCGAGATGTGCCGGTACGCCGCGTTCAGCGCCTCTCCCTTGCCCTGCCGGGCCGTGGGCAGCTCGCGCCGCATGACGTGCAGCCGGGGGTGGTCGATCGCGGCGAGCACCTCGGGGGTCCGGTCGTCCGAGCCGTCGTCCACGACCAGCACCCGGGAGAGGGTGCCGGCCGGGCCGCGCAGCTTGAGGGCCGCGCCGACGGTGTTGGCGACCACGGCTTCCTCGTTCAGGGCCGGGACGATGATCCAGAAGTGCTCGGGGCGGCCGTTGCCGCCGGCCACCGACCGGTTGACGGTCTTCGCGCGGTGCGTGCCGTGGTAGCGAAGTGCGAACCAGACGAGGACGACCGTGGTGATCGGCCAGGCCAGCAGGACCGCATAACCACCGACCATGTACAGCCAACTGTCCGACGCCGTCATCCGAACCTCCCCGTCACTGTCCGTTCCGATCCTTGACCGGGGTGCCCCCCGCTCTTGGACGTAATAGGACATTAAGGTGCTACGGAGCGTCACTCAAGAGCGGTGAGCGGAACGGAGGAGGAGACCGGCCAAACGGGCGAACCCAGACAACTCAGACTGCCCTCACCAGGCGAAACCGGGCGCGTCGGGCACCATTTCCGGCAAATAGCCGTCATGTCGCACCGGAGTCAGGCGACTGCGGAGAGTTACTTCAGTGAGTGTGACGAAGAGACTACGTTACGTAGTCGTCGGTGCTACTGCGGCCCGTCGAGCAGAGTGGGATCGTTGCGCAGCATCGCCGCCAGCCGGCGGGCCGCCTGCTCGGTCTCCTCCGGGCGTTCCACCTTCAGCGGGATCGGCTCGGGCAGCGGCTCCGGGAAACCGGGCTGCGGCTCGGCGTGCTGGGCCTGGAACGGCGCGGCCGGCGGGGCGTACGGGTGCGGTTCCGCGTACGGATGCGGAGCCGGCTGAGGTGGCGGAGGGTACGGGGACTGCGCGGCCGCGTACGGATGAGGGGCGTTGTTCTGCGGGGGGACCGGCGGCGGCGGTGTCGCGGCGAACGGATGCGGAGTGATGTTGCCCTGGTCGGCATAGCCGGCCGGGTCGTAGCCAAAGGGCTGCTCGTGCCGGTTCCCGACGAGCGGCTGCTCGGCCGTCGTGGGCTCGTCGTAGTCGTAGTCGGTCGGCCCGAACCGGTCCTGGTCGTCGCGGCTGGCCCGCGGTCGCTCCGCGGCGGGCTCCTCGACCGGATCCTCGACGTCTATCTCGAAGTCGGCGTGCCGGGGTCCGGCCTCGGTGGCGCGCGCCGCGACCGAATTGTCGGCGGTCACCTGGACCACGCCGTCGGCCATCGCGAAATGGAGCAGCACCGGATCGCCGGCACCCTCGACGCCCACCGTGACGCTCAGCTGGGGATTGCGGGAAACCACGCCGGCGATCGCCTCGACCAGCTCGGTCACCGCCGGCGGCGTGCCGTTGCTCTCCCCGGAGGCCCGGCGCCTCAGCTCGTCCCGCCGGGCGAGCTTGTCGAGCGCGTCGTCCAGTCCGCCTCGCACGTCACCGTCCTCTTTCCTACGCGGTCGCCCGGTACCCCAACTCTGCCCCTCCACGGGCCGGTTTGGGAACCGCCCTGCCCCGGGTTCATGGGAAACCGTCACCGGGCGACCGGCTCACACCCTACGACTTCATGCGGATCGCCTTGTCGAGAGCCTGGTCCAATACCACGAGCAGAGCGTCCCGCACGGATGCGCGGAAGCGTGCATCGAAGGATATGACCGGCACGTCCTCGCGTACCGCGAGGGCCCACCGAACCTCCTCCACGCTGTAGCTCATCTGCCCGTTGAAGGTGTTGATGCCGACCACGAACGGAAGGCCGGCGCGCTCGAAGTAGTCGACCGCCGGATAACAGTCGTCTATTCGATTGGTGTCGACCACGACCAGCGCACCGAGCGCGCCCCGGACCAGGTCGTCCCACATGAAGGCGAACCGGGTCTGCCCCGGCGTGCCGAATATGTAGAGCTTCAGGGTCTGGTCGATGGTGAGGACGCCGAAGTCCATCGCGACCGTGGTGCCGGTCTTCATGGTGGCCTGACCGGGATTGTCGATGCCGACCGATTCCGAGGTCATCTCGGCCTCGGTGGTCAGTGGCGAGATCTCGGAGATGGCGCCCACGGTGGTCGTCTTGCCCACCCCGAAGCCGCCGGCCACGATGATCTTGACCGGGACCGGCGCCTTCTTGGGTGCCGGGGCACCCGGTATGCGCGCGGTACCGACGACGCGGTTAGCTGATGGATCGAAGTCCACGGATCACTCGCATGATGGTGTCGGGGTCAGGTGTGTCGTTATCCAGCACATGGACGTCGAGCTGGCCGGCGGCGCGAAGGTCACCGACCAGGATTCGGGTCACACCCAGGTGCAGGCGAAGGCGCGCGGAGATCTCGGCTACCGAGATCGGACTCTCCTCGCAGAGAGCCACGATCGCCCTGGTTTCCGGAGAGAGCCTGGACGGTGGCGCACCTTGCACCATCGTCACCTGAGTCTCCATACCGATGTTGGGGTCGCCTCCATCGGTCCGCCCGGACGTGATGACGAACGGGCGCAGCTTGTTGGTCGAGGCCTCGACCGGCGGCTGCTCCCCGGTAGGGGTGTAACCACCGGTCGAGTGCTGAGGACCGGATTG
The DNA here is from genome assembly GCF_040639655.1 of Actinoplanes sp. NPDC023801. Lineage (NCBI taxonomy): Bacteria > Bacillati > Actinomycetota > Actinomycetes > Micromonosporales > Micromonosporaceae > Actinoplanes > Actinoplanes sp. NPDC023801. The sequence continues at coordinate 27,696 of NZ_JBFAAI010000001.1, forward strand.
CAGGAACGGCCGGACTCCGGGGCGCGCCGGAGCTACCGGGTCGTCGGGGTCCGGGTACGTCATTGCTGAACGGCGTTCTTCAACTCGGCGATGAGGCGCGGGCTCAGAGCGCCACCGGCGCGGGTCGCGAACAGAGTCATCTCGTACGCCAGCGTGCCCAGGTTGGCCGAGCGGTCCGCGATGACGCCCAGGACGGACCCGGTGCTGATCGCGGTGACCAGCAGATACCCGTCCGCCATGTCGATGATGACCCGGTTCAGCGCGCCCAGCCGGTACCAGCTCGCGGCACCGCCGGCGAGGCTCGTCAGGCCGGACACCACGGCCGCGAGACGCTCGGCGTTGGGCCGGTCCTTGATCGCCGACATCGCCATCAGCAGGCCGTCCGAGGAGACCGCGATGGCTTCGATCACACCCGCGGTACCGGAGGTGAACGAGTCGAGCAGCCAGTTGAAGGTTTTGGCTTCAGCGCTGAGCTGACTTTGCGCGGGGGAGTAAGGGGAAGTCATCGCGGTTGTCCCTCGTGTTGTGGCTGACTTTCGTTCAGTGCGAGTGCGACGCCGTACTCGAACTGATCCATGAGAGCCCGGGCCGCCTCAGGATCGAGGGTGGCCGGAGCGGGCGGTGTGATCGGTCGGTGCATGTCGTCGGCCGGAAGGGTCGCTCCCGGCACTCGACGAGTCAGCGGCGCGCCGCCACCGTTCGACGACGGCGGAGCAGGCGGAGCGGCGGGGGCCGGGGTGTTCCACTGCGCCGGCGCGGCCGGGGTGCTCCACTGCGCGGGTGCGGCCGGAGCCTCCCACTGCGCCGGGGCCGGCGGGGCCGCCGGAGCGGGCGTGTTCCACTGCGCCGGCGCGGGTGTGTCCCAGTTGGGGGCGGTGAAGGTCGGCGCCGGGATCGACGTGCTCGTGTCGTGGGCCCGGATGACGCCGGCCTCGAAGGCGTCGAACGCTGCCCTGGCGGCCAGGGCGTCGTCCTGCGACTTCGGTGCGGCCAGCTGGTGCGGAACGTGCTCCTCCGGGAGCTGGCTGCCGGGGACCCGGCGGCGCAGTGGCGTGGCACCACCGTTGCGCTGCGGCTCCGGTGCGGCCGGTACCGCCGGGGCGGCGGGCTGGGCGGGGATCTCGGCGGCGGCCGGGGCCGGAACGTCCCAGCTCGGCTGTACCGCCACCTCGGCGCTCCAGCTCGGCTGGGCCGGCGGCAGCTCCGGAAGCGCGGCCGGAACCCGGCCGGCGACCGGCGTGCCCATGTCGTACGACTGGACCGGCTCCGGCAGACCACCGGCGGCCGGGTAGGCCGGCTCCTGGTAGGCCGGGCGCGGCGAGTAGACCGGCTCGGCGTCGTAGACCGGCTGGCCCGCGTACGGGTCCGCCGGGGCACTGCCGAGCGCCGGGGCGCCCGACCCGCCGAAGGCGTTCCACGAGTGGCCGGATTCGACGACCTGGGTGGCGCGGTTGAGCATCACCGGGTCGAACGGCTGCTGGCTGCCCGGCACCGAACGGACGCCGGCACTGGCGATCGCGACCTCGGTGGTGTTGCCACGCAGCGCCCCCGAGTAGGCGGCCATCGAAGCGGCCGGGAAGTCGGCGGCCTGGATCTGCGGAGGCGCGACCGGGGCACCGAAGGCGGGAGCCGCCGGGTACGCGGGCGGGGCCATCGGGCTGAGGTTCTCCACCCGGGAGATCAGATGCGACTGGTTGAGGTCGATCCAGGCGGTCAGACCGCCGTCCGGGGTGTCGGTCAGGGTCACCTCGATGCCGTGCCGGCGGGCGAGCCGGCCGACCACGAAGAGACCCAGCACCTCGGTGGGCGCCAGGTCGAGGCGCTCACGGCGGGTCAGTCGCGCGTTCTCCTCGGCCAGACGCTCGGGCGCGAGGCCCAGGCCGTGGTCGATGATCGCGAGGCGTGCACCGCCGCGCAGCTCGTCGGCGGTGACCGTGACGGTGGTGTGCGGCGGGGAGAACGTGGTGGCGTTCTCCAGCAGCTCCGCCAGGAGCAGCGTCAGGTCGGCCAGGACGGCCGGGACCACGACGATGTCCTCGGGGACCTCCACCTCGACACGGGTGTAGTCCTCGATCTCACCGAGCGAGAGCCGGACGACGTCGGAGAGGGCCAGCGGGGCCATGTGCTCGTTCGCACCGGCGCCACCGGAGAGCACGACCAGCGCGGACGCGTTCCGGCGCAGACGGCTGGACATGTGGTCCAGACGGTAGAGCTCGCGCAGGCGGTCGCTGTCGGTCTCCTTGCGCTCCAGCGTGTCGATCAGGGACAGCTGACGGCCGACCAGGTTCTGGGTACGACGACCGACGTGGCCGAACATCTGGGCGACGTTCCGCCGGCCGTCCACCTGACGCTGCACCAGCCGCGCCGCGGTGGTCTGCACGCGGTCGAACGCCCGCGCCAGGTCACCGATCTCGTCCTGGGCCTCGACGTCGACCGGGTCCAGCCGGATCGGCCGTACCTGGGCCTCGGCCTCGTCGTCGGCCACGCGCTCCAGCTCGGCCTCGGCGGCACGAGCGATGCGGTCGGCGGAGGCGGTCAGACGCCGCAGCGGCCGGGCGACCGCGCGGGCCATCAGGATCGACAGCGTGATCACCAGGATGAGCAGCAGGAAGGCGCCGCCACCGATGAGGGCCGACTGCCGGAGGGCGCTGTCCCGGCTCTCGGTCACCGCGATGTCCACGTCCTGGGCCACACGCTGTTCGACGAAGCTACCGAGGATCGTCACCGACTCCAGCGACGGGAAGAGCAGCTCGATGTTCAGGCCCTTCAGGGCCAGCGCCGGGTTGGTCTCCAGTTGCCTGGTGAACTTGTCGCCCACCCGGGCCGCGAAGGCCTGCTGGGTGCTCAGGTACAGCCTGTACTGGGTCTCGGTGAAGTACTCGCGGGACGAGACGATGATCGACTGGATCTGGGCGAACGTCGCGTTGAACTGGCTCAGCAGCAGAGCGGCTTCCTGCGGCTGCCTGCCGGCGACCACCGCCGTCGCCAGCCAGCACGACGCCTGACTGATCAGGTCGTCGGAGCGCATGGCGCGGTCGAGGGCGAAGATCTGCCGGCCGACCTGGGTGGTCAGGTCGGCGTTGCCGGACAGGCCCAGGCCCTCGATCAACGGGTTGATGACGTTGGTGAAGTCGTCGATGACGGTCGGCGGCGTGATCGACCGGTTGAGCACGTTTTGCCGGGTGCTGTTCAGCTTGGCCGCGCCGGAGACGGCACGGCGCAGCGCGATCGGGGCGTCCTCGTCCTCGGCCAGCTCCGCGACCGAGTCGGTGGCCTCGGCGGCCTGCAGGACCAGCGTCGGCCGCTCGACGATGCCGAGCAGGTAACCGACCGAGAGCAGTCGCTCCTCCTGGAGCTCGATCAGGGCCGAGCTGACCTCGGTGGCCCGCCGGACGGCGTCCGAGTGGTCCTGGGCGACCTGGGCGGCGTTGATGCGGTCGTAGATGACCGGGACGGCCAGGCCGACGACGCCGAGCAGCGGTACGAGGATCAGCAGCGCCAGCTTGCCGAGGATGCGGAACTTACCGAAGAGCACCGGAACGCTCCCGACCGGCACCACTGCCGTAGTTGGGGTTTTCGCCGTAGCCCGGCGCCGGGTCGTACGGGCGGCCGCCGTAGGCGCCGGGGGCCGTGGTGGCGTTCGGGGCGTCGTTGAGAACCGAGACGTCCCGGCTGGACCGGCCGGAGTCGGAGCCGGACCGGACGGCGCGGACACGGGTCCAGAAGGCGGCGCCGATCAGCAGAAGGATGCTGACCGAAAGCATGGCCCAGGCCTCGGCCCGGCGGTAGTTCAGGTCGTCGATCCGCTCGTCGAGCAGCGTCGACATCTCCTTGAGGAGAACCGTGCTCAGCGCCTTGAGGGCGTTGGTCAGCGAACTCTGGGCGGTCACCAGGACGGAGACGTCCGGGATGCTGCCGAGGTGGGCGCCACGGTTGGCGTTCTCCACACCCTGGCGGAACTGGTCCAGGTTGTTGACCGTGTTGCTGGCGAGGGTCGAGCTCTCGGTGTCCTCGGCGGCATCCTGGAGGTTCTCGGTCAGCTCGGCGACGGTCTCCTCGACGGCGATGATCTCGGCGCCGAACAGCACCGCGAGCTCGGCCCGCTCCCGCTCCTTCGCGGCGGCCACCATGTTCGCCAGGTCGGCCATCCGGCTCACGTGGGTGACGGCCTCCGGCATGTTGACCGCGACGGTCTCCTGGAGGAACCAGACGTCGCTCTGCTGGTCCTGGTTCAGCCTCGAGGCCTCACGGACCGCGCTGTAGAGCTCCAGGGCGAGGTCACCGACCTCGACGTGGGCCTCGTAGACCTGCGCCGAGCTGCCGGTGACGCCGGGGAGGCGGCCGATCTTCTCCTTGAGTCCTGCCCAGCGGCTGCTGGTGTCGAGGTCTTCGCCGAGGCTCTCGTCGACACCCTGCACGCGCGCGACTGCGGCGGTCAGCGCGGCCGGCTCGGCGGTGACTCCCTGCAGGGCCGAGGACTGCGACTCGGCCAGCGCGCTGACCAGCGGCGCCAGCTCGGCGAGGTACTCGATGCCCTTCTGCTTGAGCTCCGTCGCGTCCCGCTGAGTGGTGTTCTCGTCCAGGACGCGCAGGAACAGGACTGCGGTCGGCAGCACGACGAGCACCGTCAGCGCCACCGCGATGGCGGAGCTCCAACGGGACCGCCGGCTTTTCACCGAGACTGACATTGCTTTAGTCCTCCGCCATGCACACGCGATGGGCCAATGGGGGGGCTACGGAGAGTAGCCATGCGGGCGCACCGATCCGGGTCAATCTATCCGAGAAATCCTCAGAAAACCCCTTTCCAAGGGTCAGAGTTCGCTCGGCTGATCGGGGGATACGCGACGCTGCCGGCTTCGCTGTACGAACGCCTGCCCTGCGGAAGGAAAGGGGAAGGCCCAGTCCACGAGGCTTTCGAAACAAAGTGAGGAGCGCCGCCGGAGATCGTATCCGTCCACCTGGCGGGACGTGAATATGAGTTCTACTTCGGATTTGTTACGTCTTGGCGTCCTTCCATTTACGGAAAGTGCTGGATCGATAACTCTACGAAGTAAAGTCACCCATCGTGATGGGATGAATACAGACAACCGAGCCCCTCCGTCCTGTTTGAGGCACGAAGAAGCCCGATTGACTCAAATCCTGGCCAGTGCCTTACGCAACGGGTCGAGCCCGAGGGAACCGAGGTTCAACGCGTCCCGGTGGAAAGCCTTGAGGTCGAAGTCACTTCCCTTGCGGGCCTTCGCCTCGTCCCGGGCCTGCAGCCAGATGCGCTCGCCGATCTTGTACGACGGCGCCTGCCCCGGCCAGCCCAGATAGCGCTTCCACTCGAACCGCAGGACCTCCTCCTGCATCCGGGTGTGCGCCCGCAGGAACTCCCAGCCCAACTCCGGAGTCCACCGCTCACCGGGGTGGAAACCGAACGGGTTGTCCCGCGGAATTTCCAGCTCAAGGTGCATGCCGATGTCGACGATCACCCGAGCCGCGCGCAACGCCTGGCCGTCGAGCATGCCCAGCCGGTCACCCGGGTCGGCCAGGTAGCCGAGTTCGTCCATCAGGCGTTCGGCGTACAGCGCCCAGCCCTCGCCGTGCCCCGAGCTCCAGCAGAGCAGCCGCTGCCAGCGGTTCAGCGAGTCCGCCCGCAGCAGAGTCTGGCTGACCTGCAGGTGATGGCCGGGAACACCCTCATGGAAGACGGTGGTGACCTCACGCCATGTGGAGAAATTCTCCTGCCCCTCCGGCACCGCCCACCACATCCGGCCCGGCCGGGAGAAGTCCTCGCTGGGGCCGGTGTAGTAGATGCCGCCGTCGCTGGTCGGCGTCAGGCAGCACTCAAGCTTCCGGGCCGCTGGTTCGATGTCGAAGTGCGTGCCGTCCAGCTCGGTGATCGCCCGGTCGGAGAGTGCCTGCATCCAGTCCCGGAAGGCCTCCTTGCCGGCGATCGTGCGGGCCGGGTCGGCGTCGAGCACCTCCACCGCCTCGTCCACCGACGCACCCACCCCGGCGATCCGGGCCGACACCGCGCGCATCTCCCGTTCCAGCCGGTCCAGCTCGGCGAACCCCCATAGATACGTCTCCTGCAGGTCGACCTTCGCACCGAGGAAGTACTGGGAGGCCAGGGCGTACCGCTCGGGGCCGGCCGCCTCCTTGTCCCGGCCGAGGGGAGCCAGCTCGTCACGGAGGAAGCGGCCGAACGAGGCGGTCGCGGCGGTCGCCGCCTCGGCTCCGCGCCGCAGCTCGGCGGCGAGGGCGCCGGACGCGTTCAGCCGGCCGGCCAGCCCGTTGAAGAAGTCGTCGCGAGCCGGGTCGGTCCACGCGTCACACTGCTCGGCCACGGCCACCAGCTGTTTCGCCGCGCTGACCCGGCCGTCGGCGGCGCCCTCCAGCAGAGTCCGCCGGTACTGCTCCAGCGCCCGCGGGAACTCCTTGAGCCGGGCGGTGACGTTGGCGACCGCCTGCTCACCCTCGGCCGGCATCACGTCGAGCACCATGCGCAGCTCGTGCAGCGGACTGGTGATGACGTTGACGTCGGTGCTGACGTAGCCCGCGTCGTACTGGGCCAGCTGCAGCCCGAGACGCTCCATCATGGCGTCCTTGGCCACCTGCTCGGACTCGTGCTCCGGCTCGATCACGTCGAGCTCGTTGACGGTCCGGCGGATCAGCTCGGCCTGCGCCGCGAAACCCTCGGGGGAGAGATCGTCGGTCTTGTCGTCATGGCCGGTGATGCCGGCCGCGGTGGCACCCGTCGGGTTGAGCGCGGCCCACTCGTCGACATAGCGGTTGGCGAGTTCGTCAATGTGTCCCACTGCGGGGACATTACGGGACCTCACGCGTGCGAGGCAGTCCACTCGAGCAGGCGTTCGACCGGCCAGGTGTTGACGATCCGGTCGGCCGGGACGCCGCACAGCGCGGCCCGTTCGCAGCCGAAGTCCAGCCAGTCCAGCTGTCCCGGCGCGTGCGCGTCGGTGTCGATCGTGAAGACGCAGCCGGCCTCCACCGCGACGGTGAGCATCCGCTTCGGCGGGTCGAGACGGTCCGGCCGCGAGTTGATCTCCACGGCCTTGCCGTGCTCCACGCAGGCGGCGAGCACCTTCTCCAGATCGAAGTCGCTGGGCGGGCGGGTCCGGACCTTCGAGTGCGCGGCGTCGCCGGCCCCGGCGGCGGCCACCTTCCGGCCGGTCATGTGGCCGAGGACGTCCAGGTGGGGATTGGCGATCGCGGCCACCATCCGCCGGGTCATCCGGGCCGAGTCGTCGCGCAGCCTGCTGTGCACCGAGCCGACCACCAGATCCAGCCGGGCCAGCAGCTCGTCCTCCTGATCGAGGCGGCCGTCGTCGAGGATGTCCACCTCGATGCCGGTCAGGATGCGGAAACCGTCGGGCAGAGCTTCGTTGAGCCGGGCCACATGGTCGAGCTGCCGGCGCAGCCGGTCGGCGGTCAGCCCGCGGGCCACGGTCAGCCGCGGCGAATGGTCGGTCAGCACGAAGTACTCATGGCCCAGATCGGCCGCGGCCAGCGCCATCTCCTCGATCGGGGAGCCGCCGTCGGACCAGTCGGAGTGCACGTGGCAGTCACCGCGCAGCGCCGCCCGCAGCGCGGCGGCCGCAGCCGGCAGGTCGGTGCCCTCGGTGGCGGTGATCCGGCGCAGATACACCGGTTCCTCACCGGCCAGCGACTCCGTCACACAGCGGGCTGTGACGTCACCGACCCCGGAGAGTTTCGCCAGGGTACCGGCCGCGGCCCGCTCGACCAGCTCGTCGTGCGGAGTGTTCGCGACCGTCGCGGCCGCCGACCGGAACGCGCGCACCCGGTAGGTCGCCTCGTTGGCCCGCTCGAGCAGGAACGCGATGCGCCGCAGGTCGGCGACCGGATCACGGGACTCAGGCATGTCCGAAGCCTAGGCGTCAGCGGCCGAAGGCGTACGCGTCCTTGCGAGCCGACACGAACCTCTTGGCCGCGTTGCCCCGGTACGACCACGGCCAGTCGGTGACGTGGTCGCCGACCACGTCGAAGACGCGGGCCGCCCACCCGAACTCACCGCTCATGTGGAGGGCCATGGCGAACGTGTTGGCTCGCGACGGCCAGCCCGGGACGAACCGGAACGAGGGATGCAGCACCGACTGGTTCGCCGCGGCGATCAGCTCCTGGCGTACCTGCGGGTGGCGCATGTGCTCCTGATCCTCGCCCGACGGCAGTCTGAGCCAGTACTCGATGTGCGCGGCGGCCACGATGTTGTGCACCTGACTGCCCGGCGTCGCCTTGGACGCGCTCTCGCGGGCGAAGGCGAACATCTCCTCGTGGCTGCCGGACCACTTCGCGCAGAGGTACTGGAGCCGCTGCTCGTGGGCCATCACGTGTTCGGGCGCGTACTTGACCACCGCGTCGAAACGCGCCGCGGCCTCCTCCGGCCCGATCTGCCGCCCGCGCGCCGACGCGGTGAGGAAGGCCCAGGCCGTGGTGTCCTCGGGCGTACGCCGGGTGACCTCGTCCAGGCAGTTCTCAGCGAGCCGCAGCCGCCGGAAGAACTCGTCGAACTGCTCCTGCGAGGTGTGCTTGGCATAGGCGGCGCCGCGGGCCTCCCACGCCCACCAGACGGCGTGACAGCCCCGGAGCAGCAGCGGAAGGGTCGAGTCCGGTTCCTCCTCGACCCAGCGGGGGATCCAGTCCTGCACGCCGGGCACGTCCGCCGCCAGCGAGATCAGGAACGCCCGGGCGTCCGGGTCGTGAACGTCCGCCAGGCAGGCCCGGACGGTGTTGCGGTCCTGGACGGCCAGCGCGTTCATCAGCGCGCGCGCCCGGGGATCACCGTGCGTCGGATCGATTACCGGAGTTCGAGTGAATGGCCACATGTCGTATACCTCCCCGTGATGGGTGGAGATCTTATGGTCTTGCCCGGCACATATCGAGGTCGGTACCTTCCGACGGCTGCCCGCACGGGTGGCCGCACGGGGAGGAAACGCACGGTCATGTCCACAGCGCTACGTGCCGCCGTATCGGTGGCGATGCTTGTCGGCTTCTATCTGCTCGGCCTGCTCCAGCTTGCCCTGGTCGGCTGGCTTCTCTACGAGATCTGGACCCATTCGCAGGGCCTGGGCGCCGCCAAGGTGAGCTGGCTCCTGCTGGCCGCCGTCGGTGCGGTCGTCGTCGGCCTGTGGAAGGCGATCCGGGCCCAGCCGGGCGAGCCGGACGGCATGCTCCTCACCCCTGAGCAGGCGCCCGACCTGTGGCGTACGGTCCGCGAGATGGCCGCCGAGGCCGGCACCCGCGCACCCGACGAGATCCGCCTGGTCGCCGAGGTCAACGCCGCGGTCAGCGAGGACGCCAAGGCACTCGGCCTGATCGCCGGCACCCGTCGTCTGTACATCGGCATGCCGCTGATGCAGACCTTCACCGTCGACCAGATGCGCTCGGTGCTCGCCCACGAGCTCGGCCACTACTCCGGTTCGCACACGCGGCTCTCGGCGGTCGCCTACCGTGGCCGGGCGGCCCTGCACGAGACCCTCGGCCGGGTCGGCAGGTGGAACGTGTTCGGCTGGGTGTTCAAGGGCTACGGCCGTCTGTACCTGCTGGTCAGCAATGCTGTCACCCGGCGCCAGGAGTTCGAGGCCGACCAGGTGTCGGTACGCGTCGCCGGTGTCGACGCGGCGGTCAGCACCATGCGGGAACTGCCGGTCGTCGCCGCGGCGTGGAACTTCTACTTCGGACGCTACGTCGCCAGCGGCTGGGAGCTCGGGTACGCCCCGGACGACATCTTCGGCGGCTTCGGGCAGCTCTACGCGGCCCGGACCGAGGAACTCGCCCGGCTGCGCGACGAGGAACCGGACACCGAGACGTCCCGCTGGGACACCCACCCGGCGATCGGTGTGCGCATCGAGGCCATGCGGGCCCTCCCACCGGTCCAGCACGCGCCCGACCGGCGTCCCGCCGCGACCCTGCTGCCGCACGTCGGCGGTGCCGGGCTCGCCCTGCAGGCCGAGGTCGTCGACTTCGGGGACCGTACCGTCCTGCCCTGGGACGACTTCACCGCCGCGTCGATCACCGCGATCCAGCAGCGCCGTGCCGACCGGGTGTTCCGTTCCGCGGCTCGTCGTCTCGGCGTCCAGGAGGCGGGCCTGTCCGAGATCTTCGGACTGGTCAGCTCCGGCGGGCTGGGTGAGCTGGCGGCCGAGTTCTTCCCGGACGCCACGCGCCGGGAGGCGGCCGTCGCCTTCGCCGACGTGATGGACGACCTGATCACCCTCGCCGCGGTGCGCTCCGGCGCGGCCCGCTGGCAGCACTCCTGGTCGGCGCCGGCCCGGTTGATCGACCCGTACGGGCAGCCGGTCGACTACACCGAGATCGCCAAGCTCGCCGTCGACCCGGCGACCGTCGACGAGGCCCGGCAGCGTCTCGCCGCGATCGGCATCCATCTCGAGGCGGCCCGGGTGGTCGAGGCCAAGGCCACCGCGAGCGGCTCGGACGTCATCGGCGCGATGGCCAACGTCCGTGTCGACGACCAGGAGACCGACCTGATCCTGCTGGACCGCGGCTTCCTGTTCGTGCCCGCGCCCAAGAGCGCCAACGACGGCGAGAAGCGGCTGAAGACCCTGCTGGCCGGCAACGACCCGGCCACCCTGGCCCACCACTACCGGTTCGTGCCGTACGAGGAGGTCACCGGCGCCCGGATCACCAAGGCGGTGCCGATCAACGCCGAACTCGATCTGCACGGCGGCGGCACGGTGTCCATGAAGGAGCGCTGGTCGAGCGAGCAGCTCGGCAAGAGCCGCGACACACTGGAAGCCGTGCTGAAGCGGATCAACGAACGGGCGGAATAGTTTTGCGGACCATCGATTGGGTCAACGGGGCCGTCGAGATCATCGATCAGACGGCCCTGCCCGGCGAGGAGCGGGTGCTGCGTCTGCACACCGTGGGCGAGCTGATCGCGGCGATCCAGTCGCTGGCGGTACGCGGGGCGCCCGCACTGGGTGTGGCGGGCGCCTTCGGTGTGGCGCTGGCGGCCCGCATCCACGTCGACGATCCGGTGGCGCTGGCGGTGGCCGTACGGAAGGTCGAAACCGCACGCCCGACGGCGGTGAACCTGGCCCGCGGTGCGCAACGTGCCGCCGCCCTGATCCCGCACGGGCCGGAGGCCGTCCTGGCCGAGGCGTGCGCGGTACGGGACTCCGAGATCGCGGCGTCGGCGGCGATGGCACAGCTCGGGGCCGACCTGGTCGCCCAGTTGTGCGGGGCACGTCCCCGGCTGCTCACCCACTGCAACACCGGCGGACTCGCGGCGGTGACCGTCGGCACCGCTCTCGGCGTCGTCGGGGAACTGCACCACCGGGGCCGGCTGGCCGGAGTGATCGCCAGCGAGACCCGGCCGCTGCTGCAGGGTGCCCGGCTCACCTCGTGGGAGCTGACCCGGTGGGGCATCGAGCACCGGATCGCGGTCGACTCGGCGGGGCCGTTCCTGATGGCCCGCGGCGAGGTCGACGCGGTGATCCTCGGTGCCGACCGGATCTGCGCCAACGGCGACGTGATCAACAAGATCGGGACGTATTCGCACGCGCTCGGCGCGAAGCGGGCCGGGATTCCGTTCATCGTGGTGGCGCCGGAGTCCACCGTGGACCTCGGCACCCCCTCGGGCGCGCACGTGGAGATCGAGGATCGGGGTGCGGCCGAGATCACCGCCTGGGGTGAGGCGGTGAATCCGGCTTTCGACATCACCCCGGCGGACCTGGTGACCGCGATCGTCACGGACCGCCGGGTGATCCGCGTCGATCGCGGACAGACGCCCTAGGGAGCCCGTCGGCTCAGGCCGGCTTCCAGGGCTTCATCCAGGGCGACTCGGGCCAGCCTTCGGCGGCGGCCATCAGCGGGTACGCGGTGGCGCCGTCGACGGTCTCCCGGATGAGGTCGGCGTGCCCGGTGTGCCGCGCGGTCTCCTGGATCAGGTGCAGCAGCACCCAGCGCAGCGACCACGCGTCGTGGTCCTTGGGGTTCCACGGCACCGAGTGGTCGATCGGCACCGGGTGGTCGAGGTCCGCGATGTCCCGGACCGTCTTCTCGGTGGCCGCGGCGACCCGGTCGTAGTAGGCGAACAGCTCCTCGACGGTCTCGCCGTCGGCCATCGCGAAGTTCCGCTCGTACGCGTCGTAGTCGATCTGCTGCTCATCACGCCGGACGGTGGCCAGCCAGCCCTCCTCGGTGGAGGCGCAGTGCTTGATCAGGCCGCCGACGCTCAGCGTGCTGGCACTCGGGGTGGACCGCAGCTGCTCGGGGGTGAGACCGAATGCGGTCAGCTTGAGGACGTACCGCATGTGGGCGAGGTAGGCGAGCAGACCGTCCTGCTCGTCGGCGACGGGGCGGACCTGACCGGGCATCTCATGCTCCCTCGGCTGGGGTGGTTGACACCCCTGACACTAGGGAACAATGCGGCCACTTTCTGGCCGCATTCCGACAAGGTCCGTGCCATTCACCGACGTCACCCAGCCGCCGGACCGGCCGAGCTCGAGGAGACGGTCGATTCGTGCCGTTATCTTCTCCGCGGCCCCGGGCGCCGGCGGCCATGCCCGGCGCAACTCCGACGCCGGTCGCAGCAGAGGCACCAGCGCCTTCACCGGCTCCGGATGATCCAGCGCGGCCGCCATCGTGGTCAGCTCGCCCATCAGCCGGCCCAGCTCGGCGCGGACCGCGTCCCGGTTGCCGCCGCACATCGCCGCGGTGAGTTCGGCGCGGGTCGCCGCCACCCGGGTGCCGTCCCGGAACGATCCCGCGGCCAGGGCCCCCGCCAGCGGGCTCCCGCCGAGCTGCTGCGCCAGCACGGCCGCGAACAGGTGCGGTACATGACTGATCCGCGCCACCGCCGTGTCGTGCTCGGCCGCGGTCGCCGGCACCACCCGGGCGCCCATCCCGGTGAACATTCCGGCCAGCAACAGCCAGTCGCCGAGATCCGTTTCGTCCGGTTCCAGGCACAGCACCCACGCGCACCCGCTGAAAAGCCCCACCTCGGCCGCCGCGAAACCCGACGTCTCCTTGCCGGCCATCGGATGCCCGCCGACGAACCGCCGACCCTCCAACAGGTGCCTGACGGGACCCTTCACCGACGTCACATCGGTCACCAGGCCGTCATATCCGTACAGGTCGGCGACCACTTCCGGCAGAACCTGCAGCGGTACGGCCAAAGCCGCCACCGCGCTGCCGGCCACCGTCTCACGCACCGAACCGGCGACCCGGAACCCGGCCTTGCGGGCCAGCAGCCGCGTCTCCGGATCGGCGTCGAAGCCCACGACGTCATGTCCCGCCGCCGCGAGCGCCCGCAGCAGCGACCCGCCGATCAGTCCCAGCCCGATGACCGCAATCCGCACGGACCCGACTCTAGGGCCTGCAGTCGTTGTCCTTCTTCCAGGAGGTCACCGTGGCGACCGGGCTCTTCTGGCCGCCCTTGCGCCACGACGCGAGATAGGTGTACGGCCACACCACACCACGCCGCACCTTCCAGTCGCCGGTCCTCGCGCACGGCGGCGAGATGCCGTAGTGGACGTGGCAGACGCCGCTCGAGTTGCCGGTCTTGCCGGTCAGGCCGAGCAACTGGCCACTCTTGACGCGGGCCCCGGGCTTGATGCCGGACTGCACCTTGCTCAGGTGCGAGCCGTAGTAGCGCACCCCGTCGTCACCCTCGATCGCCACCGACAGACCGCCGTTGTTGGGCCCGTCCGGGTTGCCCTCCACATAACGGTCGGCGAGGCTGACCTCCAGAACCGTGCCGCTGGTGGTGGCCACGAAACGCTCGCCACAGTCGACGAAGAGGTCGGTCGCCGGGTATTTCGAGTGCGTGTTGCTCCAGTCCACGTTCGACGCGTCGACCGGGAAGGTGTACTTCACCGACGTCGCCGGTTTCGTGTCGGCGGACGGGCTCGCCTTCGATTTCGGCTTGGCGCTCGCGCTCGTGCTGGCGCTGACGCGGGGACTCGCGGCCGTGCTCGCTGCCGCCGGTGGCCGCGCCGGAACCGAAGCGGACTCGGCGCTCGACGCCTGGGCCGCCGGGTCCACGAACTGCGGCGTCGAGGCCGGTGACCCGGACCCGTTGGCGCCGCCGCAGCCGGCGAGGCAGACGGCCGCGATCGTCAGACCGGAGAGGCTACGGAGTAAACGCACCGCGCCATCCTGGCAGAAGACCGCAGATCGTGCAGACCCACGCCGGTGGCTAGGCTGCTGGTAAGAGCTGCGAGGAGGGCCGAGAGATGGCAGACCGGCAGGGTTCGTGGCCCGCTGCGGAGCCGCCGCCACCGGGCTATCTACCGCCCCGTGATCTGCCGCCGCCCCTCTTCAGCGGACCTCCGCCGCGCCCCACGTACCGGGAGCCGCACCCCGTCACGGCCGGTCCGGTGATCAGCGGTCTGGCCGCCACGACGGTGTGGTTCGTGCTGTTCGGCAGTCTGGGCGACGATCTCGGGTCGTACGCCTGGTGGACCGTCGGCGCCGCGATCGTCGCCTGGGCGGTCGCCGCGGTCCTGGCCGTCATCGGCGACCGGGGCGTGGCCGTCGGCGTGGCCGTCGCGAGCGGGCTCGGCCTGTCGGTCGCGCTGCTGGTCACGACCCTCCGCTGGGTCACCACGCAAGACTGGCCGTTGTGGTGATTTTCGCCACCCGACGTGCCCCTTCGGTAGCCCTGAGCACTGGTTCTGCCGACATGCCCATCGACCCTTGACTAACGCCGCGCGGCTGACGCACTCTCGGTCGCATGGCCCCCTCGCCACAACGGCTGGACCCCGATCGCAGCCGTCGCCGCCTCCAGCTGCTCGCGGCCCTGGCCCAGGCGAAATCGACCCGTGAGTCGATACCCTCGCCCCGCCTGCGCAACCTCCGGCTCCGCGAGTTGATCGCGACCCGCCGACGGCCGGTGAACTGACTTCGGTTCCGTCAAGGCGTGGCGCGATGCGCCTGCCGCCGTACCCGCTACCGTCAGGCGCTGAGACATAAGAGTCGCGTTGGGGGAAATCGTGTCGATTTTCGCTGCCGCCGCCGCCCGGGGAAAAAACGGATGGACGGCGTCGGAGCTGGAGCTTTCGGGCCTGGCCGACATCGACGAGGTGGTGGACGCGCTCCGGGATACCGAGCCGGACGCCGACCTCGCACTGCTGTTCGTCGAGAGCGACGACGAGTACCTGGCCGTGTTGCGCCTGGACGAAGGTGAAGATTTACGGGTCTTCGCGTCGGATTCGGCGTTCGCCGGGGAGTCGCGGGTCGGATCGGTGCTGCTCGGCGAGGTGGAGACACCGGCCCTGGAGCTGGACGACCTGGCCGACGGGGCCGAAGCGGCCGACGGCGACGACGGGGACGACAAGCCGGTCGACCCGGACGCCGACCCGATCGGTGACGCCGAACTGCTCGCTGACCTCGGTGTCAGTTCCCAGCGGCTGCTCGCCCTCTGTGGGATGGAGGGGATGCTGCCGTCCGACGTCACCGCCGAGATCTGTCAGAAGATCGGCTGCGGGGACGAGATGGAGGAGCTGCGCGAGGCGTGATCCGCCGGCGACAGCACGAGGAGTGGATGCGGCGGGCGCTCGCCGTCGCATCGACCTCACCCGAGGACGTCCCGGTCGGTGCGGTGATCCTCGGACCCGACGGCACCGAACTGGCGGCCGCCGGGAACGAGAGGGAACTCACCGGCGATCCGACCGGGCACGCCGAGGTCCTGGCGATCCGCCGGGCCGCGGCCGGCCTGCGGACGTGGCGGCTGGAGGGCTGCACTCTCGTGGTCACCCTCGAGCCGTGCACCATGTGTGCCGGTGCCCTCGTGCTGGCCCGCATCTCCACGCTGGTCTTCGGTGCCTGGGAACCGAAGACGGGTGCCGTCGGATCCCTCTGGGACGTGGTCCGTGACACCCGCCTCAACCACCGTCCCGAGGTGTACGCCGGCATCCTCGAACCCGAGTGCGCCGCTCTGATGCGCGGCTTCTTCCGCTAGGCCGTCGATCCCCGGCCGGCCGCCACCGCTGTCTCAGCTGCGCTGAGACACCGCCACCGCCCAGCCGGTCGGGGTGCGGCTGGACGCCACCGCTGTCTCGGAGGGCTTGAGACAGCGGTGGTGTCCAGCTGGGTTCGGGGGGTGTGGTGTGTTCGGCTGGGGTCAGGCGATGGCGGCGTCCAGGCCGATCTCGACCATGTTGGAGAAGCCCTGCTCCCGCTGGGCGGAGTCCATCGCCTCACCGCGCTTGATGTGGTCGCTCACCGTCAGGATGGTGAGCGCCCTGGCCTTGTAGCGGGCGGCGATCGTGTAGATCGCGGCGGATTCCATCTCGACCGCGAGCACGCCGTAGTCGGCGAGGCTGTCGTAGAGGTCGGGGCGATCGGTGTAGAAGGCGTCGGCGGCCAGGATCGGGCCGACCCGCATCGGGACGCCCCTTCTCTCGGCGATGTCGACGGCGGTGCGCAGCAGCCCGAAGTCGGCGACCGGCGCGTAGTCGACCAGCCCGTCGAAACGGGTCCGGTTCATGTTGGAGTCGGTCGCCGAGCCGATCGCGGCGATGACGTCACCCAGGTTCAGGTCCATGGCGAGTGCACCGCAGGAGCCGATCCGGATGAGCGACTTCACCCCGTACTCATTGATCAGTTCGTGGGTGTAGATCGAGGCCGACGGCATCCCCATGCCGGAGCCCTGCACCGAGACCCGGACACCGTTCCAGGTGCCGGTGAAGCCCAGCATTCCCCGGACCTGGGTGTAGCAGACGGCGTCCTTCAAGAACGTCTCCGCGATCCATTTGGCCCGCATCGGGTCACCGGGCAGCAGAACCCGTTCGGCGATGTCGCCCGGCTTGCCGCCGATGTGCACGCTCATCTCAATCCTCCGCTTTCCATGCTCAGACCGTCGATCTTGCCAGGTCAGCGGGGCTGCGCAGGGTTATGGGTGACCCGGCGGCAAAGCCTTCGCAGCGTCCGGTAACGTACTTCCCGGTGGTGTGTCCGAGTGGCCTAAGGAGCACGCCTCGAAAGCGTGTGAGGGTTTACGCCCTCCGCGGGTTCAAATCCCGCCGCCACCGCCATCTTGCAGGACAAACGCCCGGCGACTCTGATGAGTCGCCGGGCCGTTTTGCGTCTGGTCTCAGTTGGGGTCTCTCTTGCGGGCACGCGTCCGGCTCAGACGACGTCTTCGGTCCATCCGTTGGTTGCGGCGTCGTAGGAGATGATCACGCTCTTTCCGGTTGTGTGTTGAAGCGTTCCGATCAGTCCTCGCAGCGCCGTGAACGCCTCCCCTCGGTCGCGGATGTCCCCGGCGAATTCGTGCCACGTTGTATCGGGGGCAGCGCCCGGGGAGGTCAGTCCTCGGATGCTGAGGAGGCCGGCCTGGTGTCCCGGCTGGCCTTCCTTCTGACGGGAGTAGTTGCCGTCCACCACATCGAGGACGGTGACCGTGTCGGCTCGGATGAACAGCCCATCGGTCGTTGCGATCCAGACTCCATCGGTGAGTGCCACAAGGGCATCTTCCTGCTGGATCGGCTGGGACTCAACGTCGCTGTTCGGGAGAGTGCCATAGAAGATCACCGACTCCCCAGCCGCGTCGCCGCAATCTCGTCCGCTTCTGTTCAGGTCCGTTCGCGGCCGGTCTCGAATCCCCTCCGACGCTGGCCGGGCGGCTGTTACGCAGGGTGAAGAACTTTCGCGTACGGTCGTTCTCAGACCTCGACAGCGTGTGCGGGTTTACGCCTTACGTGGGTTCATATCCCGCCGCCACCGCCATCCGAGAGCCCGGTTCATATGGACCGGGCTCTCTGGTCTTCCCGCCCGGGTCTTGTTACTGTGCGTGCCCGGCGCCGGGGTCCACCGTGTGCCGGAGCTGCGACTCGTCCGTTCGGCTGTTCTCCATGATCAGCGCCGGGGATGTAACGGTGGTGTTTCATCGCAGGTCAGAGCCCAGGGCTACGTTCTGTAGTCAGACGTGGACGGCCCTAATACGTAGGGTGTTGCGCAAGTCACGCGGGCCAAATACACCGGATCAGACAATGCGGTTCCGACCGGGCGTCGAACAACTTCTACAGATTCGCCCCACCCAGGTTCGTCGATATCTGTCCTAGATTTGACACGTGAGAGTTGAGCATCACTGGTGGAATGGCGACGTCCGGCTCGGGCGCCGCGACGTCTACGTCCGCACCGACGGCACATCCTGGGAGGTCGAGGCCCAGATGGGCGGCCCCGAGGGTAAGTCGAAGGTGCAGCAGTGTCCCGGCAAGGCGTCAGCGATGATCCTTGCCGACGCGTGGCGCGGTCCACGCTGGCGGTGGCGCGAGCTCTGATGCCGCGCCAGGAGCCCCCTTCAGGCTGCGCCGCACCTGCTTGACTGATCCCGGCCAGCCTCGAAACGGGCCGGACCCCACGTTGGGTCCGGCCCGTTCGTGTTTGTTATGACGCACGTAGTGTCCGATGTGTGGAAATCGTCGGGATCTAGGCTGAATCCCCATCGCACGGGTAGGAAGCCGATCATCATGCACGCAACAGTCACCGAGCACCGGGCCGAAGTCACGGTTCTGCATCTCCGCGGCGAGCTGGACGCGGACACCGCCGGTCAGTTGCATGCCACCCTGGCCGGCCTGCTCGAGAGACCGGTGCCCCGGATCGTGGTGGATCTGACCGGCCTGAAGTTCTGCGACTCGGTCGGCCTGAGCGCCTTCATCACCAGTAAAGAGGTGATCTCTACGCGCGGCGGGTGGCTGAGCTTCGCCGGTGCGAACCCGTTCCTCAGTCAGCTGCTGGAGACGGTCGGCCTGGGGCGCTACTTCGCGATCTTCCCGGAGGTCGACGACGCGATAGCGGCCGCGCGGATATGACAGCGGATCGCGGCCAGATCTGACAGCGGGTCGCGGCGCGAATAGGCGAGGGCCGACCCCGATCGGGAGCCGACCCTCGCCCGCACTGTTTTCAATCCCGACAATAGACCCACCCCACGGAGGGTCGATCGCCGGGGCACAACGAGTGAAGGCCGGCCGGCTCAGGGCCGGTCTTTTCCGGTTTACCGGGCCGGCATGGAGAATCGGTCGGCGTTGATGACCGACAGCAGGGGCCTGAGCATGACTTTCGACGGCTTCATCTCGTACAGCCACGCCGCGGACGGACGGCTCGCGCCGGCCGTACAGCATGGTTTGCATCGTCTGGCAAAGCCGTGGCACCGCCGTCGCGCCTTGTGGATCTTCCGCGATCAGACCGGCCTGTCGGTGACGCCGGCGCTGTGGTCGTCGATTCAGCGGGCGCTGGACGGCTCCGAGTGGTTCGTGCTGCTCGCCTCGCCGACGGCGGCGCAGTCGGCGTGGGTGAACCGCGAGATCGCGCACTGGATCGCGACGAAACCGGCCGACCGGATCCTCCCCGTGGTGACCGACGGCGAATGGCGCTGGGATCCGGTACTCGGCGACCTGTCCGCCGACTCGACGGCCGTACCGGAAGCGTTGCGTGGTGTGTTCGCCGAGGAGCCACTCTTCCTCGATCTGCGCTGGGCGCGCGACGACCATGACCTCAGCCTGCGGCACTCCCGGTTCCGGAACGCGATCGCGCAGCTGGCCGCGCCCATGCACGGGATCAGCAAGGACGAGCTCGAGGGCGAGGACGTACGGCAGTACCGGCGGGCCCGGCGGCTGCGCCGGGTGGCGGTGGCGGCCGTCGCGTTGCTGACCGCGGTGGCCGGGCTGACCGGTGTGCTGGCCGGGCACAACGCCGACCGGGCCACTGCCGCGTCGGTGGAGGCCCGGCATCAGCAGGAGGTCGCCTCGCAGCAGCGCGGCAACGCCGAGCGGTCCGCCGAGGAGGCCCGCCGGCAGGAGGAGAACGCCCGTACGCAGGAGGCGCGGGCCCGCGACGCCACCAACGAGACCAAGCGTCAGGAACAGCGGGCCCGGGAACAGCAGCGCGCGGCCGGGAAGGCCGCGACCGAGGCGAGACGGCAGGAGGCGAACGCGCGCCGCCAGGAGCGGCTGGCGAACCGCGCGCAGAAGCTCGCCGAGGAGCAGCGGGCGGTGGCCCGGGAACAGAGCGAACTGGCGCGGCAGTCGATCCGCGAGACGGCCCGCCAAAAAATCATCGCTGAGCAGCAGCAGTCACTCGCCGGTGAGGCCGCCGCCGAGGCCGAACGTCAGCGGACCATCGCGCGGCAGCAGCAACGGTTCGCCGAGGAGTCCGCCGCGGAGGCCCGGCGCCAGGAGGCCATCGCCCGCGCCAACCAGCGGAAAGCCGAGGAGTCCGCGGAGGAGGCCCGCCGGCAGGAGGAGAACGCCGCGGAACAGAAGCGGATCACCGTCGGACGGCGGCTCCTCAACCAGGCCAAGGCGACGGTCAGCAACGATCCGGAGACGGCGCTGCGACTCGGGATCGCCGCGGAGGCGATGCAGCCCGGCACCGAGACTCGCGCCGAGCTGGCCGGTCTCGTCACGTCCACACGCCGGCTCGGCGCTATCGGCGACGCGAGGACCGTGGCGTACGGCCCCGGCAACGTACTCGCGGTCGTCGAGTCCGAGTTCTCCGCGTCGCTGTGGAACGTCGCCGACCCGGCCCAGCCGGTCCGGCTCGCCGGGCTCGACGACAGCGAGCACTACGTGGGAGACCCCGTCTTCAGCCCGGACGGCCGGACGCTGATCGTGACCGGGGGCCGCGACTTCCGGCCGATCCTCTTCGACGTGTCCGATCCTGCCCATCCGGCGATGCTCGGGATCCTCCCCGAGCCGTTCGCCGCCTGGCTCACCTTCAGCCCCGACGGGCAGACCCTCGCCGTATCCAGCCCCGAGAAGAAATGGAGCCTCTGGGACATGTCCGACCGGACCCGTCCCACCCGGCTCGCCGACCGGACCATGGCGCACGGCGCGCCGATCACGTTCAGCGCCGACGGTCGCACCGTGGTGACGGCCGGCGCACCCGGAACCGTCTGGGACATCACCGACCGGACCGCGCCCACCGAGATCGGCACGCTGGCCGGGGACTGGCGGAGGCTCACCTTCCATCCGGTACGGCCTCTCCTGGTCACCTACGACGGCTCCGGCAACATGGCGTTCTGGCACATGAACAACCGGACGAAACCGCTGCGGTTCAACACGACGGCGGCGCGAGGCTACGACGCGAGATTCAGCGACGACGGCCTGGTCCTCGCCACCAGCGACAGCGACGGCTCGGCGCGCCTCTGGGACATGACCGCGAACGCACCCGTCCACCTGGCAGATCTCGACGACCACAGCGGGTACGCCGAAACGATCGCTTTCAGCCCCGACGGCCGCACCCTGGCCACCGCCGGAATCGTCGGCTCGCTGAGCCTGTGGTCCGTCCGGGCACACGGCGAACCCGAGATCCTCGGTCGCGGCGAGGGCGAGTTCGACCGTGCGCTGAGCGCCGGCATCACACCCGACGGGCAACGCCTGATCACCACCCATTTCCGCGGTACGGCGACCGTGTGGGACCTGTCCGGACCCGCCGGGCCGGTCGAGCGTGCCACCGTGCCCATCCATCCCACCTACATCGACGCGGCCGCGATCAGTCCCGACGGCCGGATCGTCGCCGCGCTCGGGTGGGACAGGAAGCAGCCGCTGACCCTGACCGACGTCAGCGACCCCAGCGCGCCGGTGCCGCTCGGCGGGCTGCCCGCCTCCGGCCGGACACTGGCGTTCAGCCCGGACGGGAGCATCCTGGCGATCGGCAAAGGCTTCGACGTGACCCTGTGGGACCTCGCCGACCCGCGGCGCCCGGTCCCGCTCGCCGACCTGCCGGGCAACGACCTGGTCTGGTCCGTCGCGTTCAGCCCCGACGGGCTCACCGTCGCCGTCAGTACGGGCCGGACCGTGAACCTGTGGAACGTGACCGATCGGTCCGGCCCGGTCGAGCTCGGCACGCTCCAGGGCCACTCCGACCGGGTGCTCACCGTGACGTTCAGTCCCGACGGGCGCACCCTGGCGACCGGCAGCGAGGACAGGACGGCGTCGCTGTGGAACGTCGACGGGCCGCTCCGCCGGCAGGCCATCCTCACCGGCAACCGCGCTGCGGTGTGGTCGGTGGCGTTCACAGCCGACGGCCGTACCCTCGCCACCGGAACCAAGGACGAGACGGTGGCGTTCTGGGACGCGGCCGAACTGTCCGGACCGGTTCGCGTCGCGGTACTTCGGGGTACCGACCTGAGGTCGACGGCCCTGGTCTTCCATCCGGACGGGCGCAGGCTGGCGACCAGCGGCAACTCCAGCAGCATCCGGGCCGTGCTGTGGGACCACTCGGCGCTGAACGCGCTGCGTGCCGACCCGGCTGCGGCCGCCTGCGCGGTCACCGGGCGCGGCTTCACCCAACAGGAGTGGGACTCGTACGTCCCGGAGACGCCGTACCGGCCGACCTGCCCCTGACAAGCCGGAAGGCCGGACCCGCGGGTCCGGCCTTCCGGTCGTCCTCAGTCCAGTCGGGGACCGCACCCGCGACATATCGCGGGGTATTCCCTCTGTGTGCCGGTCATGTGGTCGTTCCAGATCACGTTGACCATCCGCTCGCCACCGGCCGGCATGCCACCGGTCACGATCGCACCGGGTGGCTCGTTGCCGAACCAGCAGTAGGCCCAGTTGTCGTTGCCCTGGGCGCAGAGGCTGCCGCCGCCGGCGGACAGGTTGGTGAAGGGCACCGGCATGGTGGTCGTCGCCACCGGTGTCTGGCTCTGCGCATAGTTGCTGCCCCAACCCCAGCCCCAGCAGTAGACGCGGGAGTCGTTGCCCAGCCCGCAGGTGTAGTTGTAACTGGCCGCCACCTCGGTGAGGGCCGCGCCGCCGGGGATGGTGACCGCCACTGGGCTCAACTGGTTCGCGGTACTGCCGTTGCCGACCTGGGAGTTGCCGTTGAAGCCCCAGCAGTAGGTCTGGCTGTCGCTACCGATGGCGCACGAGTGGTTCTGGCCACTGGTGACCTGGGTGAAGGTCACGCCGGCCGGCATGTCGACGGGCCCGGGACTCAGCTGCCTCACGGTGGATCCGTTGCCCATCGCGCCGTTGAAGCCATGCCCCCAGCAATAGACCTTGGCGTCGTTACCGACCGCACAGGTGTGGGTATGCCCGGCGGCGACCTGGGTGAAGGTGATTCCGGCGGGGGCGTCGACCGCCGTCGGGCTCAGCCGGTTCGTGGTGGTGCCGTCACCCACCTCGCCCTCGGGATTCTGACCCCAGCAGTAGGTCTTGGCATCGCTGCCGCGCCCACAGGTGTGGAAGCCCTGCGTGGTGAGTCCGGTGAGGCTGACCCCTGCCGGCGTGTCGGTCGGCGTCGGAGTCGAGACGTTCGCGGTGCTGCCATTGCCCAGCACGCCGTTGAAGCCGGCGCCCCAGCAGTAGGTCCTGTTGTCGTTGCCGGTCGCACACGTGTGACTGGCTCCGAGAGCGAACTGCGTGAACGTGACCCCGGCGGGAGCATTGACCGGTGTCGGGGTCTGCCGGTTCGTGGTGGTGCCATCGCCCAGCTGACCGGATTCGTTCGGGCCCCAGCAGTACGCCTTCCCGGTCTCGTCCAGTCCGCACATGTGCGAATGGCCGACGATCACCCTGGTGAGCCGGGAACCGGACGGACCGGGCGGAGCCTGTGCCGTCACGACCTCGACCGGGGTGGACTGGTCGATGTTCTCGTTGTTGCCCAGCTGACCGTTGCCGCCCCGGCCCCAGCAGTAGGCGTTGTTGTAGGGGTTGCCGAGTGCGCAGGTGTGGTTGGCGCCGGCGGTGACGCGATAGAAATTCGTCCCGGACGGGGCTTCGACGGTCACCGGAGCGCGCTGTTCCGCGTTCCCGACCCAGCCCCAGCACCACGGCCTGCCGTCATTGCCCATCGCGCAGGAATGGTTGCCGTTGACGGTGAGCTCGGTGAAGATCACCCCAGAAGGCACATTCACCTGTACGGGTGTCAACCGGTTCACGTCGGTGCCGTCACCGAGCTGCCCGTTGTTGTTGAAACCCCAGCACCAGGTCTTGCCGTCGTTGCCGATCGCGCAGGTGTGGCCCGCGCCGCCGGCGAGCCCGGTGAAGATCACACCCACGGGGACG
Organism: Actinoplanes sp. NPDC023801; assembly: GCF_040639655.1. Lineage (NCBI taxonomy): Bacteria > Bacillati > Actinomycetota > Actinomycetes > Micromonosporales > Micromonosporaceae > Actinoplanes > Actinoplanes sp. NPDC023801. The sequence continues at coordinate 51,695 of NZ_JBFAAI010000001.1, forward strand.
TCGACCTGCACGGGATTCGTCTGGTCCGCCGTCGAGCCGTTGCCGATCGCGCCGTTCTGACCCATGCCCCAGCACCAGGTCTTCGAGTCGTTGCCGATCGCACAGGTATGGGTGTCCCCGGCACTGACCTGCATGAACGTCACACCGGCCGGATTGTTGACCTGTCCCGGCCGGTCCTGAACCGTGAAGGTGCCGTTGCCCAGCTGACCGTTCGGATTCCGGCCCCAGCAGTACGCGTAGCCGTCGTTGCCTGTCGCACACGTATGGTGGCCGGTGGTACTGATCTCGGTGAACAGGGTCCCGCCCGGCATGATGACCTGAGCCGGGGTCCGCCGGTCCAGAGAGGTACCGTCGCCGAGCTTGCCGGCCCAGCCCTGGCCCCAGCAGTAGGCCCTGGAGTCGTTGCCGAGCGCGCAGGTGTGACTCTCACCGAGCGCGAGGTGCGTGAAGAGCACCCCGGGCGGCATCTGTACGGGGACCGGCGCCAACCGGTCGATGGCGTCGCCGTCGCCCAGCTGACCGTTGTTGCCCATGCCCCAGCAGAAGGCCTGTCCGTTGTTGTTCAGACCGCACGTATGGGAATGGCCGGCGACCAGCTGAACGAACTGGGGACCCACCATCTGAGCCGTGGCCATCGTGGCGGGTGCCGCTACGAGCACCACCGCTAGGGATATCGCCGCTGCCACCATCGAGGTAATCCGTTTCGACACACCACCGACCGCACCATGGCCCTCGTAGGCTCTACCGGCCTTGACCTCGGTGTTCACTCCTTTAGGTGGTGTTCGGTGAAAGCCACACATGCCCGCCGGCCGGTGTGCCGCGTCCGTCCCGGCCGCTGATTTGGTGAAGGCCGGACCCGCCGGGCCCGGCCTTCAGTGCTCGGCACGTGCGCCTCAGTGCCGCAACTCCGCCCGCGGTCCGCATCCGCGACAGACCGCCTGGTACTCCCGCGCCGGACCGGTCGGATCCAACCAGGTCACGTTGACCATCCGGTCGCCTCCGCCGACGCCGCTCACGACCTCCACCGGACTCGACCGATCGGTCATCCCGCCGTCGCCGAGCTGGCCGTTTCCGCCGTACCCCCAGCAGTAGGCCTTGCCGTTGTTGCCCAGACCGCAGGTGCGACTGTGCCCGGAGTGCAGCTGGGTGAGGATGACCCCGCCCGGCACGTTGACGGCGACCGGATTCACCTGCTGTGTGATCCCGCCATTGCCGAGCTGGCCGCTGTCACCATTGCCCCAGCAATAGGTCCGGGAATCGTTGCCGATCGCGCAGGTGTGGTTGTTGCCGGGAGCGAGCCCGGTGAAGATCACACCCCCGGGTACGTTGACGGCCACCGGGACCGTCTGGTTCGAGATGCTCCCGTTGCCCAACTGTCCGAAGCCCCCGGCACCCCAGCAGTACGCCTGCGAGTCGTTGCCGAGGGCGCAGGTGTGGGCGTAGCCGGCAACAGGATCGGCGAGCAGCACTCCGGGCGGAGCATTGACCGGTACCGGAGTGAGCTGTTCCGTGGTGGACCCGATGCCGAGCGTCCCGTCCGCGTTGTAGCCCCAACAGTAAATCTTGGAATCGTTGCCTTGCGCACAACTGTGATATCCGCCGGTGGTGATGCGAGTGAAGATCACCCCGGATGGGGTGTCGACCCGTGTCGGTATCGGCGACCCGTTGGTGGAACCGTTGGCCAGCTGTCCGAAGCCGCCTTGGCCCCAGCAGTAGGCCTGAGAATCGTTGCCCAACGCGCATGTGTGGTATCGCCCCGCGGCCACCTGGGTGAATGTCACGCCAAGCGGCACATTGACCGGCGTGGGAGAGAAGCGGTCCTGATCAATGCTGCCGTCGCCCAGTTGCCCGGAGTCGTTCCGTCCCCAGCAGTAGGTCTTGGAGTCGTTGCCGATCGCACAGGTGTGGGTGTCCCCGATCGCGATATCGGTGAAGGCCACTCCCATAGGGCGGTTGACCGGCGCCGGAGTGGAACGGCGCACCGTGCTCCCGTCACCCAGATAGCCGGACTCGTTCTGTCCCCAGCAGTAGGTGCTCGAGTCGTTGCCGATCGCGCAAGAGTGAGAGCTGCCGGTGGCCACCCGCAGGAACTGGACCGGAGAGCCAGGGGAGCCGGAGGCGGGCTGACCGGACAGAACCTCGACCGGATCGGTTCGGTCGGCTGTCTGGTTGTTTCCCAGCTGGCCGACGTTGCCCATGCCCCAGCAGTAGGTCTTGGCATCGTTGCCGATCGCGCAGTTGTGGTTGGCGCCGGTGGAGATCTTGTTGAAGGTCACCCCCGCCGGAGTGCCGACCACCCTTGGAGTGCGTTCGTTCGTCAGAACCCAACCCCAGCAGTAGGCCTTTGTGTCATTGCCCAAGGCACATGTCGTGTTGTAATCAGCGTCGATGTCGGTGACGGTCGTCCCGGCCGGCATAACGACGGCCTCGGGCGTCGGGAAGTTCTCTGCAGTGGAGCCGATACCGAGCTGCCCGCTCGCATTGAAGCCCCAGCAGTACGCCTTGCTGTCGCTACCGAGGCCGCAGGTATGGGCTTGACCGCTGGTCACTTGCGTGAAGGTCACTCCCGGCGGGGCGTTGACAGGTTCGGGGGTGAGTTGGTCCGTCGTCGTGCCGTTACCCATTGCGCCGTAGTAGTTGTAACCCCAGCAGTAGGTCTTGGAATCGGTGCCGAGGCCGCACGTGTGGATGGACCCAGCACTGATCTGAGTGAACGTCACGCCGGCCGGTTTGGTCACCGCTCCGGGGCTGGACCGGTAATGGGTCGTTCCACCGTCGCCCAATTCACCTCTGCCGCCCTGGCCCCAGCAGTACGTGTTCGTGTCGCTGCCGAGCGCGCATGTGTGAACCCCGCCAGCGGATATCTGTGTATACGTGACACCTGGTGGAGGAGTAAGCGGTTGAGGCGTCAACCGGTCGGAGGCGCCGTAGTAGCCCGGCCCCCAGCAGTAGGCCTTGCTGTCGCTGCCCATTGCGCAAGCCTCTCCACCCAGCGTGAGCTTGGAGAAGCTGACGCCGGCCGGAGCCTGGACTGGAACCGGCACCCATTTGTCGGTCGTTCCGCCGTAACCGAGCTTGCCGTTACCGCCGTGGCCCCAGCAGAAGGCGTTCCCGGTGCTGTCCAGCGCACATGCGTAGGAATTGCCGACCTCTACGTCCGTGAACTGGGCACTCGCGATTCGAGCTGTGGCCGCCGCCGGGGATACCACTGCCAGCATTGCCGCTAGGGGTATCGCCGCCGCCACCATCGAGGTAATCCGTTTCGGCACACCACAGACCGCACCATGAACCCAGGCTCTACCGGCATTGACCTTGGTGTTCACACCTTCGGGTGCTCGTCGGCGAAAGCGCTACCTTCCTGGGGACCGCATGCTGCCCCGGCTTCCGGCCCCAGACGCAGTGAAGGCCGGACCCAGCGGGTCCGGCCTTCCACGTCTGCTCTCGCGAGAGCTGGCGGAGGATACGAGATTCGAACTCGTGAGGGTTTTATCCCAACACGCTTTCCAAGCGTGCGCCCTAGGCCTCTAGGCGAATCCTCCGTGCGCCAGGATACAGAGGTCCGCGCCGTCACCGAAGGCAGGGGGCGCATCACACGCGCCTGAGGCCGGCCAGGTATCCTCGACGACAGCCCCTCGTGCGGCGTCATCCTGTGAACCTCCCCAGGGCCGGAAGGCAGCAAGGATAAGCGGGCTCTGACGGGTGCACGAGGGGTCCTTTGCATCCCGGCCCACTTCCGGGGCAACGCCGTTTGTTCTTGTCAGACCCTCGGCGGAGAATGACGCGGTCGTTCAGGAGGTGGCAGGAGTGGCACTCGCCCTCTATCGCAAGTACCGGCCGCGCACCTTCGCCGAGGTCATCGGCCAGGAGCACGTCACGGAGCCGCTGTCGCAGGCTTTGCGCAGCGGGCGGCTCAACCACGCCTATCTCTTCTCCGGGCCACGCGGCTGCGGCAAGACCTCCAGCGCGCGCATCCTGGCCCGGTCGCTCAACTGTGAGCAGGGTCCCACCCCGGATCCGTGCGGGGTGTGCGGGTCCTGCAAGTCGCTGGCCAACGACGGTGGCGGCTCGATCGACGTGATCGAGATCGACGCGGCCAGCCACGGTGGCGTGGACGATGCCCGTGAGCTGCGGGAGAAGGCGTTCTTCGCGCCGGCCAGCAGCCGCTTCAAGATCTATGTGATCGACGAGGCGCACATGGTCTCGTCGGCCGGCTTCAACGCGCTGCTCAAGCTCGTCGAGGAGCCGCCGGACTATGTGAAGTTCATCTTCGCCACCACCGAGCCCGACAAGGTGCTCGGCACGATCCGCTCGCGGACGCACCACTACCCGTTCCGGCTCATCCCGCCCGCGGTCCTCCGGCCGTACGTGCAGCAGCTCGCCGAGTCCGAGGGCGTCACCGTCGAGCCGTCGGTGTACCCGCTCGTGGTGCGCGCCGGCGGCGGCAGTGTCCGGGACAGCCTGTCGATCCTCGACCAGCTGATCGCGGGGTCCGGGCCGGAGGGAGTCACGTACAGCCGGGCCGTCGGTCTGCTCGGCGTCACCGACGTCACCCTGATCGACGAGATGTGCGAGGCGGTGGCCAACGGGGACGGCGCTGCCGCCTACGCCACCATCGACCGGGTCGCCGAAGCCGGTCACGAACCGCGCCGTTTCGCCTCCGACCTGCTGGAACGCTTCCGGGATCTGATCATCCTGCAGCAGGTGCCCGACGCGGTCGCCAAGGGCCTCATCGACGGCCCCGCCGACCAGTTGGAGACGATGGCCGGGCAGGCGCACCAGCTCGGGGCCGCCACCCTGTCCCGTTGTGCGGACATCCTGCACAACGGCCTGGTCGAGATGCGCGGCACGACCGCTCCCCGCCTGCTGCTGGAACTGGTCGCGGCCCGCATGCTGCTGCCCGGCGCGGACGCTTCGACGTCTGCCCTGCTCCAGCGCCTGGAGAGACTCGAACGGGGGGTCACCCTTGCGCCGGTCGACGCCGGCCAGACCCATTCCCCCGATGTACGAGGTGAGCACCCACCCACCGATGCCAGCCCTCTGACCTCCCGCGGCGACGAAGGCGGCCTTGGCGCCGGTCCCGTGGGCGGCGGTCCCGTCAGTGGTGGTCCGGGCGGAGGTGGCAAGGCAGCCGCCATGGCAGCGGCCGCCGCAGCCAGGGCCGCAGCCGGCTCCGGACGTCCCGGCCCGGGTTCGTCCCGTCCCGTCTCGCCCGCAGCTCCGGCCGCCGTAGCCCCGGCTCCTGGCTCGTCGGCCCCGGTGTCGCCTGCTGCTCCGGCTGCCGTGGTTGAGGCTTCTGGCTCGTCGGCTCCGGTGTCGTCCGCTGGTCCGCCGGTCCCGGGTTCGCCGGGTGCTGCGTTCGCTCCGGTTCCGGGTGGCGTGCCGTCGGACGTGGTGACGATGGCGCCGACCTCGTCGGCCGGTGGCACCGCGAATTCGTCCGGATCGGTCGCCTCGGGAGGTCCGGACGCCGCGGCGACCGCGCCGTCGGGCTCAAGGGCCGACGGGGTCGTAGGCCCGCCGGTGAAGGCTTCCGGCTCTCCGGTTCGGCAGGGCGGAAGCGAAGAGCCCGACTGGAACCGGGTCGCCGACGGCGGTGGGTCCATGCCGGTGGATCCCGGCTACTACGACGAGGCACCGCCGTGGGATGAGGAGCCGCCGGAGGACGAGCCGCCCGCGCCGTCCCGTCCGCAGGCCGAGACCCGTCCCGAGATCCGCCTGGTGGAGCGCCGTCCCGATCCCCGTCCGGTGGCGGAGAACCGTCCTGAGGTCCGCCCGGTGGCGGAGAACCGTCCTGAGGTCCGCCCGGCGGAGGGCCATCCCACGCCCCGCCCGGCGGTGGAGAGCCTGGCCGAGGCCCGTCCGGTGGAGGTGGAGAGCCGTTCTGAGGCTCGTCCGGATGACCGGCTGGAACGGGTCCGGACCGCCTGGCAGGTCCTGGGTCAGCAGCAGCCGAGAGTCCGGGCGATGCAGGACTACGGCATCGGCGTCCGGGATCTGGAGGACGACACCATCGTCTTCGCCGCGCCTACGCCGGCACTGATGGAACGCTTCCTGAACTGGCGGGAGGCGATCACCACGGAATTCCGGAAGTCGCCGGGCGGTGATTGGCGGATCCGCTGCGAGGTGGGCACCGCCGGTCCAGCCGGACCTGGTGACAGCCGTGAGCAGCCGGCCGGGCGGGACCAGTCCACCGGACGGAGGCCGGCCGGCGGCGGGGCCGGGCGTCCAGCACCGCAGGCGGGAACAGCGGGCGGCTCGGCACGGAACACCGGTCGCACCGAGTCGCATCCACCGCGACCGCAGCGTGCCCCGGCCGCCGACGCCGACGAGGACTGGCCGGAACCGGCAAGACCCGCTGTCCCCGGTCCGGCTCCGGCCGCAGGGGCGGTCGATGGCGGCTCCGGCTGGTCCGGCACGGCTCGTTCCGCCGGTCCGGCTCCGGCCGCGGGGCCGATCGATGATGCCTCCGGCTGGCCGGAGGCGGCTCACTCCGCCGGTCCGGCTCAGGCGAACGGCGATCCTCGCGGTGCTGCTGGGCAGCCTGCGAGTTCCGCCGTGCGAGACGCCCGGGAGCCGGATCGGCCGAGTCGGGCCGAGAACGATTGGCCTGAGCCTGTTCGGCCCGCGACTGGAACGGGGGGCCCTCCGCGGGGTCGTGACGGGTCCTCGGCGGCCGGTAGCGACGATGGCTGGCCGGAACCTGTCAGGCCTGGCGGCGGCGCTGCGAATGCTGACGATGGCTGGCCCGAGCCGGTCCGCCCCGGTTCCGGTCATGGTGGCCGGGGCGTGGCCGGGCAATCGGGAGTTGGCGGGGCCGGCACGGAGGCTCAGACGGCGGAGAATTCCGTCTGGCCCGAGCCTGCGCGGCCGGGCGCCGGGGCATCCGCGACGACTCCTACGGCCGGGACTTCTGCTTCCGTCGGGACCTTTGCTTCCGCCGGGACGTCGGCTTCGCCCGGAGCTGTTGCTTCCGCCGGGGCGGAGGCTTCCGCCGGGCCAACTCCGGCTGCCGGGACCCCTGCTCCAGCGGCGCCCGGTATGCCCGCCGCGCTTGGTGGCGGTTCCGCGCTCGGCGGGGCGGCGGCTACCGCTCCGCGAGGGGCCGCACCCGCCGCGCCCGCGCGGTCGGCTGCCGCTGAGGCGGCGCGCGCCGCTGCGCGTACCGGAGTCGAGGGGTCCAGTGGGGCGGCGGCCGCGCGGGCCGCACTCGCCAACGCCCGCAGTGGGGTGGCCGCACGGCCTGCCGGAGGCCCGGCTGCCGGCCGGGGAGCCGCGGCGCCGGGCGGATCGGCGCGGTCCTTCTCGGATGCGCCGCCGGTGGAGGAGGCGCCCTACGACCCGGAGTACGACGGTCCGCCCACGGCCTACGAGGGGTTCGACCCCGGAGATGAACCGCTCGACGACGTGATCGACGAGAAGACCGCCCGGCAGAGCGGCGAGGAGCAGGCAATGCAGCTGCTCCGGGCGGCTTTCGGGGCCGAGAAGATAGGCGAGCTCTGATCGGGATCGGTCAGCCGGAGCGGGTGGTGTGTCCGGTGGCGTCCCGGTGGGAATGGAAGGGCCGGCGGCTACGCTGGCGGCGGTAACTTCGAGCGCCGCCTCGAGTTCGACGGTGGACAACGAAACCGATTAGTTGAGGAGCGGTGCCATGCGCCCCGGTGCACAGCCGAACATGCAGCAGATCATGAAGCAGGCGCAGAAGATGCAGCAGCAGGTCGCGCAGGCTCAGGCCGAGCTGGCCGAGGCCGAACTGACCGGCTCTGCCGGCAACGGCCTGGTGACCGTGGTGATCACCGGTCTGGGTGAGTTCAAGTCGGTCAAGATCGACCCGAAGGTGGTCGACGCGGACGACGTGGAGACTCTGGAGGACCTGGTGCTCGCCGCGATCCACAATGCGGCGGAGGCGCAGCGTGAGCTGGCCGAGGAGAAGATGGGTCCGGCAACCGGCGGCTTCTCCCTGCCGGGGTTCTGATCCGTGTACGAGGGTGCCATCCAGGACCTGATCGATGAGCTGGGCCGGCTGCCGGGCGTCGGCCCGAAGTCGGCCCAGCGCATCGCGTTCCACATCCTGTCCGCGGATCCGGCCGATGTGAACCGGCTGGCCGGCGCGTTGCGCAAGGTCAAGGACCTGGTCCGGTTCTGTACCACCTGCTTCAACGTCGCCGAGTCGGAGCAGTGCCGTGTCTGCCGGGACACCCGCCGCACCAACGAGGTGCTGTGTGTGGTGGAGGAACCGAAGGACGTGGTGGCGATCGAGCGCACCGGCGAGTTCCGGGGGCGCTATCACGTGCTCGGTGGAGCCATCAACCCCCTCGAGGGCATCGGACCGGACAATCTACGCATCCGTGAGCTTCTGCACCGGGTCGGGACGGGGGAGGTCAAGGAGCTGATTCTGGCCACCGATCCCAATACCGAGGGGGAGGCCACCGCGACCTATCTGGCTCTTCTGATCAAACCGATGGGTCTCGCGGTGACCCGTCTGGCCAGTGGCCTGCCTGTCGGCGGCGATCTAGAGTACGCCGACGAGATCACCCTGGGGCGTGCTTTCGAAGGACGTCGCGCGGTCTGACGACCCGCGCCGGGGTGGGTACGAAGCGAAGCAGCTTCGTAACAACACGATTGGATACCAACGGCTGCCCGGAAACTTACCGGGCCGTTAATGTCCGTCGCATCGGTGGCACACTCCACCGCGTTGACCACCCCACAAGGCAGAGGTGAAGCACGATGCGTTCATCGAGGCGGAAAGCCGCGATCGCGGTTACCGCAGTCGCTGTTCTGGCAGCCGCTGGCTGCGCCGAGAGTGAGCGTGCCCCCTCCGGCGGTAACACTGCCGTAAAGGACACGCTGGTCTTCGGTGTCGCCGGTGACCCGAAGGTGCTCGACCCGAGCCTCGCCAGCGATGGTGAGTCGCTGCGTGTCGCCCGGCAGATCTTCGAGACGCTGGTCCGCCCCGAGGAGGGTGGCACCAAGGCGTCGCCCGGCCTGGCCGAGAGCTGGACCCCGGACGCCGCCGGTACGACCTGGACGTTCAAGCTCCGGTCCGGCGTGAAGTTCCACGACGGCACCGACTTCAACGCCGAGGCTGTCTGCGCCAACTTCGACCGCTGGTACAACTCGACCGGTCTGATGCAGAGCCCGGACGTCACGCCGTACTGGCAGGACGTCATGGGTGGCTTCGCGAAGAACGAGAACGCGGAGCTGCCGCCGAGCCTCTTCAAGTCCTGCACCGCGAAGGACGCCACCACGGTCGACATGGCGTTCACCCGGGTGACCAGCAAGATCCCGTCGGCGCTGATGCTGCCGTCGTTCTCGATCCACAGCCCGGCGGCTCTCAAGCAGTACGAGGCCTCGAACATCGCCGGCACCGCCGACGACATCAAGTACCCGCCGTACGCGATGGAGCACCCGACCGGCACCGGCCCGTTCAAGTTCAAGAGCTGGGACAAGCCGAACAAGTCGCTGACGATCGAGCGCAACGACGCCTACTGGGGTGACAAGGCGAAGCTGAAGACGGTCGTCTTCCGTACGATCTCCGACGAGAACGCCCGTAAGCAGGCGCTGCGCTCCGGCGACATCCAGGGTTACGACCTGGTCGGCCCGGCCGACGTCGAGCCGCTGAAGACGGAGGGCTTCAACGTCCTCACCCGCCCGGCGTTCAACATCCTGTACATGGCGATCAACCAGAAGGGCAACCCGGCGCTGGCCAAGCCCGAGGTGCGCCAGGCGATCTCGCACGCGATCAACCGTCAGGCCCTGGTCGACTCGAAGCTGCCCCCGGGCGCGAAGGCCGCCAGCCAGTTCATGCCGGACACGGTCGAGGGCTGGAACGCCGACGTCAAGAAGTACGACTACAACGTCGAGGAAGCCAAGAAGCTGCTGACCGCGGCCGGCGTCAGCAACCTGAAGCTGAAGTTCCACTACCCGACCGAGGTCACCCGGCCGTACATGCCGAACCCGAAGGACCTGTACGAGCTGCTCGCCGCCGACCTGAAGGCCATCGGCATCGAGGTCGAGGGCATCCCGCTGAAGTGGAGCCCGGACTACCTCAACGCCACCACCTCCGGCAGCGCGCACGACCTGCACCTGCTCGGCTGGACCGGCGACTACGGCGACGCGTACAACTTCATCGGCACCATGTTCGACCGCCAGAAGGACGAGTGGGGCTTCAACAACCCGCAGCTGTTCGCGCAGTTCAAGGACGCCGACAGCACGGCGGACCAGGCTCAGCGGGTCGAGAAGTACAAGGCTCTGAACGCCGCCGTCGCGGAGTTCGCCCCCGGTGTGCCGATCTCGCACTCGCCGCCGGCGATCGTGTTCGGCAAGGGCCTGACCGGCATCACGCCGAGCCCGCTGACCGACGAGCGGTTCGTGGGAGCCACGTTCCAGTAAGTCACCTTGCGGTACCGCGTTTCTGATCTATCGGCGGGCGGGCGTCATACCCTGACGCCCGCCCGCTGTCGACCTCCCACCTCACGAGGCGGCCTTGATTCGGTTCATCGTGCGACGCCTGCTACAGCTGATTCCTACGCTGTTCGGCCTGTCGATTCTTTTGTTCATCTGGTTGCGCCGGCTGCCCGGCGGCCCGGAGACCGCGATCCTCGGTGAGCGCGGCACTCCGGAGCTGCGCGCGCAGATCCGGGCGAACCTCGGCCTGGACGAGCCGATCCTCGTTCAATACGGCCGTTTCATGCAGCGCATGCTCAAGCTCGACCTGGGTACGTCGATCTCGACGAAGCGCGAGGTCACGACGGAGTTCCTGGAGCGCTTCCCGGGCACTGTCGAGCTCACCATCACCGCGATGATCATCGCGATCGGTCTGGGTATCCCGCTGGGCTATCTCGCGGCTCGTCGCCGCGGCAGCTTCCTGGACAGCGCCTCGGTCGGTGGGTCGCTGATCGGCATCTGTGTGCCGGTCTTCTTCCTGGCGTACGTGCTGAAGGCGATCTTCTCGGAGCAGCTGGGGCTGTTCCCGTCGAGCGGGCGCCAGGATCCGACCCTCGGCGCGACCCGCATCACCAACTTCTTCGTCCTGGACGGGTTGATGACCCGTGAGTGGGACGCCGCCCTGGACGCGCTCTGGCATCTCGTCCTGCCCGGCATTGCGCTGGCCAGCATCCCGTTGGCGATCATCGTCCGGATCACCCGGGCGAGCGTGCTCGAGGTACTGAGCGAGGACTATGTCCGGACGGCCCGGTCGAAGGGCCTGACCGAGCAGACCGTCCGCGGCCGGCACATCCTGCGCAACGCGATGCTGCCGATCGTCACGGTGATCGGCCTGCTCACCGGTGGCCTGCTCTCCGGTGCGGTGCTGACCGAGACGGTGTTCGCGTTCAGCGGTATCGGCGCGTTCCTCTATGAGGGCATCAGCAACCGGGACTACCCGGTCCTGATGGGCTTCATCATGATCATCGCTGTTTTCTACGTCCTGGTGAATCTGCTGGTCGATGTCTCGTACAGCCTGATCGACCCGAGGGTGAGGGTTCGATGAGCACGAAGACTGACAAGATCGACCGGCTGGGCGAACTGTCCGTGGTCAAGCAGGACGAACGTGGCGTGAGCCTGTGGGCCGAAGCGTTCCGGCAGCTGCGCCGTAACCCGGCCGCCATCGTCGGGGCCTCCATCCTGGCCCTCTTCGTGCTCATCTCGATCATCGGGCCGTGGCTGGCGCCGTACTCGCCGACCGACACGATGGGCATCCGCGAGGGTGTGATCAAACCGGGTCTCATCCCGGGTCCGTCGGCCGAGCACTGGCTCGGCTACGACCACCAGGGACGCGACGAGTTCAGCCGGATGCTGGTCGGGGCGCGGCAGACGCTGCTGGTGGGCGTCATCTCCACGCTGATCGGCCTGACCATCGGCGCGCTGATCGGCGGCATCGCCGGCGCGTCGGCCGGCCTCGGCGGCCGGTTCGGGCGTGCGGTCGACGGCGTGCTGATGCGCATCGTCGACATGCTGCTGGCGCTGCCCAGCCTGCTGCTGGCCGTGAGCATCGCGGCGCTGCTCGGCGCCAGCCTGACCACCGTGATGATCGCGGTCGGCATGGTGTCGGTGCCGGTCTTCGCCCGGCTGCTGCGCGGCGCGATGATCGCGCAGTCCGGGAGCGACTACGTGCTCGCCTCGACGTCGCTCGGTGTGAAGAAGTCGAAAATCGCGCTCACCCACATCCTGCCGAACTCGCTGGCCCCGGTCATCGTGCAGGCCACGCTGACGCTGGCCACCGCGATCATCGAGGCCGCCGCCCTGTCCTTCCTCGGCCTGGGCAACCCGGACTCGTCGATCCCGGAGTGGGGCGTCATGCTCGCCGACGCGCAGCAGTACCTCGGCGCCCGTCCCGGCCTGGCGATCTATCCGGCGGTGGGCATCATCATCACCGCGCTCGGGTTCACCCTGCTCGGTGAGGCGATGCGTGAGGCCCTCGACCCGAAACTGCGGAAGTGAGGCCCGCCATGCCTTTGCTTGACGTCAAGGATCTGTCCGTCACGTTCGCCCGGCGCGGTCAGCGCACCGTACGGGCCGTCGACGGGGTGTCGTTCTCGGTGGAGGCCGGGCAGGTCGTCGGCCTCGTCGGCGAGTCCGGTTGTGGCAAGAGCGTCACCTCGCTGGCGCTGATGGGCCTGCTGCCGAAGCAGCGCGGTGTGACGATCGGCGGGTCGGCGATGTTCGCCGACGACACCGATCTGCTCAAGACCGACGAGCGCACCATGCGGGACATCCGCGGCCGGGACATCGCGATGATCTTCCAGGACCCGCTGTCCTCGCTGAATCCGGTGGTGCCGATCGGCGTACAGGTGACGGAGGTTCTGACCCGGCACCGGGGAATGAAGGGTGAAGAGGCCCGCAAGGAGGCCACCGACCTGCTGAACAAGGTCGGAATCCCGGACCCGTCGCGGCGGCTCAAGGAGTACCCGCACCAGCTCTCCGGCGGTATGCGGCAGCGGGCACTGATCGCCATGGCGGTGGCCTGCAAGCCGCGCCTGCTGATCGCGGACGAGCCGACCACCGCGCTGGACGTGACGATCCAGGCGCAGATCCTGGAGCTGCTGCGCAGCCTGGTCCGCGAGTCGGGTACCGCGCTCGTCATGATCACGCACGACCTCGGTGTGGTGGCCGGGATGTGCGACACGGTCAACGTGCTCTACGCCGGCCGGGTCGTCGAGTCGGCCCGCCGCAAGCCGCTGTTCGCCGAGCCCCGGCACCCGTACACGCACGGGCTGCTCGGTTCGGTGCCGCGCCTCGACTCCGGTCGTGGCGAGCGGCTGCACGCGATTCGCGGCTCGGTGCGTGACGTCCTGCCCTGGCCGGACGGCTGCGCCTTCGCCCCGCGGTGCGACCGTCAGGTCGACGCGTGTGTCGGTGAGCCCCCGGCGCTGGTCGAGGGCATTCACCGGCACGCCTACCGCTGTGTCAATCCGGAGCCCGCGACCGCGGAGGTGTCCTCGTGACCGAGGTGCTGGTCGAGGTCGACGACCTCAAAGTGCATTTCCCCATCAAGCGCGGTGCCTTCTTCGACCGGGTGGTCGGACACGTCAAGGCCGTCGACGGGGTGGATCTGCGGATCGAGAAGGGCAAGACGTACGGTCTGGTCGGCGAATCCGGCTGCGGGAAGTCGACGCTGGGCCGGGCCCTGCTGCAGCTGACCAAGCCGACCGGTGGCCAGGTCAGATTCGACGGCACCGAGCTGACGACGCTGCCCGCCAAGCAGCTGCGCTCGATGCGCCGCCGCATGCAGATGATCTTCCAGGACCCGATGTCCAGCCTGGACCCGCGGCAGAACGTCGAGTCGATCCTGACCGAGGGCCTGCAGGCGCACGGCATCGGCGGTGACCGGGCCGAACGACGGAAGATCATCGCGAAGACCCTGGACGCGGTCGGTCTGCCGCAGTGGGCGCTGTCGCGGTACCCGCACGAGTTCTCCGGCGGCCAGCGGCAGCGCATCGGCATCGCCCGCGCCGTGGTGTTCAACCCGGACCTGATCGTCGCCGACGAGCCGGTCTCCGCGCTCGACGTGTCGATCCAGGCGCAGGTGATCAACCTGCTCGGGGACCTGCAGGAGGAACTGGGCCTCACCTACCTGGTGATCGCCCACGACCTGGCGGTCGTCCGGCACATCTCCGACACGGTCGGCGTGATGTACCTGGGCGCCCTGGTCGAGGAGGCGTCCGGTGACGACCTCTATCAGCGGCCCCTGCACCCGTACACCCGGGCCCTGATGTCGGCCGTGCCGGTGCCGGACCCCGAGGTGGAGGACCGGCGGGAACGGATCCTGCTCGCCGGTGACCTGCCGTCGCCGGCGAACCCGCCGTCCGGCTGCCGGTTCCACACCCGGTGCCCGTGGGCGCAGCCGACCCGCTGCGGTGACGAGCGGCCGGCTCTGCGGATCATCGGCACCTCCACCCACCGGGTGGCCTGCCACTGGGTGGAGCAGATCGAGTCCGGTGAGATCCGCCCGCACGCGGTGAAGGCCGAGATCACCGCGGACGGCGCCGGGGCGATGGAGGCCCACGGCGCCCTGGAGACCGCGCTCGAGACGCCGGGCGGCCCGGTCGTCTGAGTTCGGCGCAAGCGCATACGGGCCGTCCCCTTCCGGGGGCGGCCCGTATTTCTGTCCGGCCGCTGAGGCTTCACGACCAGCGGATCTGCGGCGACCGGTGGAACCCGACGCCCTGCCGGGCCCAGCGCGGGCCGTACGACCCGAGCCGCGCCCTGAACGACTCCCAGTCGTGGCTCGCCTGCGGGGACCAGCCCAGCTCGGCGAGGGCGACCAGGCGGGGGAAGGCCAGGAACTCGATGTCGGCGCGGTCGCGAAGCGTCTCGGACCAGAGCGGCGCCTCGACACCCAGGACCGCGGTCGCCGGCACACCTGCGAGCAGCCGGTCCGGGTTCCAGTCATAGGCCGTCCGCACCTCGATCGCCCCGGCCCAGTCCAGGCCGCCGGGCGTGAGGCTGTCGTACTTCATGTCGAGGTAGGCACGGTTCGCCGGGGACATCACCACCTTCGCGCCGGCGGCGACGGCCGTGGTCACCGACGGGTTCGCACGCTCACGGCCCCAGAACTGCAGCACCGCGTCCCCGGCCGCCGGGGACTGACCGATCTCGTGCCAGCCGTACGGAATCTTGCCGTACTTGCGGACCAGCGGAAGGACCCGCCGCTGGAATGCCAGGTAGCTACCGTGCGGGGTCGCGAACGTCTCGTCCCCGCCGACGTGGAGGTACGGTCCCGGCGTCATCTCGGCCAGCTCGCGGATCACGTCCTCGACGAACCGGTACGTGTTCTCCTCCCGGACGCAGAGCGAGCTGTAGCCGACCCGCATGTCGGTACGCGGGCGCGGAGCCACCCCGTCACACGTCAGCTCCGGATAGGCGACCTGGGCGGCGTTCACGTGACCGGGCATGTCGATCTCGGGGATGATCGTGACGTACCGCTCGGCGGCGTACCGGACCAGCTCACGGTAGTCGTCCTTGGTCAGGAACCCGCCGCCGTCGCCGCCCACGCCGGTCCCGGGCGCGCCACCCACCTCGGTCAGTCCCGGCCAGCTGTCGATCTGAACGCGCCAGCCCTGGTCGTCGCTCAGATGCAGGTGCAGGTAGTTGATCTTGAATCGGCTGATCTGGTCGATGTAGGCGCGCACCTCGGCCGGGGTGTGGAAGTGCCGGGCCAGGTCGAGCATGGCCCCGCGGAAGGCGTACCGGGGCCGGTCGGTTATCCGGCCGCCGGGCAGCGACCACCGCTGCCGTTGCGGGTTCTTCGCCTCGATCGCCGGCGGCAGCAGCTGGCGCAGCGTCTGCACCCCGAAGAACAGCCCGGCCGGCTCACTGGCCCGCAGGTCGACCCCGTCAGGACGGATGTCGAGCCGGTAGCCCTCGTCCGGGTGCCCGGGCTCCAGGGCCAGAGCGATCGCCCGGCCACCGGTCTCGGCCACCGGCATGTCGAACCCGGTCGCCGGACGGAGAACCGCGGCGAGCGACCCGGCGGCGGCGGTCGCGGCGCCGGACGCGGTGATCACGGTGTCCTCGGTGAGGTGGAAGTCCGCCCCCCGCACCGGCACGGCCTCGGCCACCGCGGGCAGCACATCGGTCAGGCGGATCCCCGAGCGGCCGGGCTGTGCACCGGCCGAGGCGGTGACCAGTGGCAGGACCAGGAGCAGGGCGATGGCCGAGCGGAGCAGACGCACCCGCTCGACCATAGCGACGGTGGGCTAGCGCTCGCAGTTGACGACGACGTCGAGCGGGAACGCCCGGCACAGGTCGCCGGAGGTGTACTGGCTGCCACCGTCCAGGTGGTCGCCCTGGTCACCGGCCGGGTCCTGACCGCTCAGGTCGTCGTCGCCCTCGTCGCCGAACAGACGGTCCGCCCCGCCCAGCCCGGCGATCACGTCGTTGCCGCCGCCGCCGCGCAGCTCGTTCGCGGAGCCGCTGCCGGTCAGCGTGTCGCCGTAGATCGTGCCGCGCACGTTCTCCACGTCCGCGCCGACCGAGTCCCCCTCGCCGGCCCGGCCGTCGTCACCGCTCCGGCCGTCGAGGTCGACGGTCACCGGGTTGCGCTGCCGGTCGGAGTAGTCGACGGTGTCGATGCCGCTGCCACCGCGCACCACGTCCGCGGCGATCGGGTCGAACACGTACGGCCCGTCGTCGCCGCTCTCGGTCTCGGCGAAGTCCGGCTTCAGGGAGTCGTCGCCCGTACCGCCGTCGAGCTGGTCCTTGCCACCCGCACCGAGCAGCTGGTCGTTCCCCCCGCCGCCGGTGAGCCGGTCGCCGCCGGAGCCACCGATGATCCGGTTGGCGCCGCCGTTGCCGGTCAGGATGTCGTTGCCGAGCCCGCCCTCGACACCCTCCACGTCCGCGGCGATGGTGTCCCGCTCGCCCTTCGCGCCGTCGTCACCCGTGCGGCCGTCCAGGTCCGCGAAGATCGCCTCGCGCCGGTTCCAGTAGCTGGCGTAGTCGATGCCGGAACCACCCCGGATGGTGTCGGCGCCGGTCCCGCCGTTGAGGTAGTCGTTGCCGGCGCCGCTGTGCAGGGTGTCGTTACCACTGTTGCCGTCGAGCCGGTCGTTGTCGTCGCCGCCGTACAGCACGTCACCCGAGGTACCGCCGGAGATCCCGTCGATGCCGGCTCCACCGGCGAGCTTGTCCGCCCCGCTGCCGCCCTCGATGTTGTCCCGCCCGCCGTGGCCCCAGATGCGGTCCTTGCCGCTGTCGCCGTGGAGCAGGTCGTTCCGGCCGCCGCCCTGGATCGAGTCGTCGCCGCTGCCGCCGTGCGCCTTCAGCACCAGGTTCGACCGGTTGACCACCGAGTCGCCCCGGTCGCCGAGCGCCACGCTGACCGAGCCGTTCCCGTCGTACGGGCTCGGGAAGACACAGCGGACCTTGGTGGTGTCGCCCTTGACCGGCTTGCAACCCTTCCCGGCCTTGATCCGGACCGCGTCGTCGAGCGTCACCGTCCGGCCGGAGAAAGTGATGACCAGGCGGTTCGCGGCCTTCGCGCCGGCGGTGAAGCGCACCTCGCCGGTGTACGGCAGAGTCGCCACACCCGTGGTCGCGGCCTGCGCGGGCGACGCGACCGCCGCGACGCCCATGGTGGTGAGTAGTACGGCACCGATCCGTGCGGATACGGCAAAGCGTCCCATGTGAAGTCCTCCCCCGTGAACGGTCGATGAACGATCCGTCGACGGGGATACTAGACCGTTTCGACGTCCGAGGTGGACCCGCTCGATCAACCCTCCGGTCGATGGAGCAGGCCGACCGCGATGGCGTGCACCGCGTCGAGGTCGGCGGGATCGGCCAGCTTGGCACGGCCGCCGGTCACGGCGTACCACTCGTCGGCGTCCTTGTACTGCACGGAGAGGACGGCGTCGCCGTCGGCCAGTTCGGTGCGCAGGGTCAGGTCGCCGGTGACGACGCCGACCTCGTCGGTCATCACCCCGCCCGGCCCGGGCACGATGTCGGTGGTCTTGCTCATCAGCAGGTCCCCAGCATCTCGGTGAGAGCTTCCTTCTCCTTCTTCGTGACCGTCAGTTTCCAGTAGCTCTTCACCTCAATCCAGTTCTGTGCATATACGCACCAGCTCTCCTTGACCGGCGGCTTCCAGGTGGACGGGTCCTGGTCGCCCTTCGACCGGTTCGAGGTCGCGGAGACGGCGAACAGCTGAGGCCGGTCCAGGTCGTTGGCGAAGTCGCCACGCTCCTCGTCGGTCCACTTGTCGGCGCCCGAGCGCCAGGCGTTCGCGAGCGGGATCATGTGGTCGACGTCGACCTGCGTCGGTGTGTTCAGCACCTTGCCGTCGTACCAGCTGTCCCAGGTGCCGGCGACGACGTTGCAGCCGGAGAACTTGACCTTGTCACCGTCGCGTTTGAGCACGGTGTCCCGGACGTCGCAGTTCGCTCCGGCGTCGCGCCAGTGCGGGAACTTCTCCCGGCTGTAGCCCTTCATCGAACGGGCCTCGGCGATGGTCAGGGTGTCGAGAGCGGTGGCGGCACCCGTGTCGGTACCCGACGGTGCGCCGGGACCTCCGGTGCCGGTGGGGGACACCTCACAACCGGAGGCGGCGATCATGGTGACGACGAGGGCGGCGAGGGCTGAGCTACGTGGGGCCACGTAGCTCAGTCTCGTACCGGATCTTGAAGTGCGCCAATCAGCGGGCGCGGTTGATAGCGCTCGTCACCGCTTTGATGGACGCGCTGACGATGTTGGCGTCGATGCCGACGCCCCAGACCGCCACGTCGCCCACCTCGACCTCCACATAGGCCGCCGCCTGCGCGTCACCACCGGAGGTCAGGGCGTGCTCGTTGTAGTCCAGCACCCGTGCCCTGATGCCCAGCGGCTCGATGGCCTGCACGAACGCGTCGATCGGGCCGTTGCCGACGCCGACCAGCGGCCGCCGCACACCCCGGTGGAACACCTGGACGTCGATCTCGACCTTGCCGTCGACGGTGGCGGTGCTGTAACCCTCCAGCTGGAAGGCCGTCGCGGCCTGATGCTCGATCAGGTACTCGGAGGCGAAGTAGTCCCACATCCGCTGCGGGGAGACCTCGCCGCCGTCGGAGTCGGTGTGCTGCTGCACCACGCCGGAGAACTCGATCTGCAGCCGTCGCGGCAGCTCCAGCTTGTGCTCTTCCTTCATGATGTACGCCACGCCGCCCTTGCCGGACTGCGAGTTGACCCGGATGACGGCCTCGTAGGTGCGGCCCACGTCCTTGGGGTCGATCGGCAGGTACGGGACGCCCCAGGTGAAGTCGTCGATCGGGGTGCCGGCCTCGGCGGCGTCGGCCTCCAGAGCGGTGAAGCCCTTCTTGATCGCGTCCTGGTGGGAGCCGGAGAACGCGGTGTAGACCAGATCTCCCGCGTACGGGTGACGCTCGTGCACCGGCAGCTGGTTGCAGTACTCGACGGTGCGCTTGATCTCGTCGATGTTCGAGAAGTCGATCTGCGGGTCGATGCCCTGGGAGAACAGGTTCAGTCCCAGCGTGACCAGGTCGACGTTGCCGGTCCGCTCGCCGTTGCCGAACAGGCAGCCCTCGATCCGGTCGGCGCCGGCCAGCAGGCCCAGCTCGGCGGCGGCCACCCCGGTGCCCCGGTCGTTGTGCGGGTGCAGGCTCAGGATGACGCTGTCCCGGCGCGGCAGGTGCCGGTGCATCCACTCGATCGAGTCGGCGTAGACGTTCGGTGTCGCCATCTCGACGGTCGCCGGCAGGTTGATGATCAGCGGGCGGGCCGGGGTCGGGTCGATCACGTCGAGCACCGCGGAGCAGATCTCCAGGGCGTACTCCAGCTCGGTGCCGGTGTACGACTCGGGCGAGTACTCGTAGAAGATCTCGGTGTCCGGGGTGTGGATCTCCGCGTACTTCTGGCAGAGCCGCGCGCCGGTCGTCGCGATGTCGGTGATGCCGTCCTTGTCCAGCCCGAACACCACGCGCCGCTGCAGCGTCGAGGTCGAGTTGTAGAAGTGCACGATCGCGCGCTTGGCGCCACGGATCGACTCGAAGGTGCGGTCGATCAGGTGCTCCCGGCACTGCACCAGCACCTGGATCGTGACGTCGTCCGGGATCAGGTCCTGCTCGATCAGCTGGCGTACGAAATCGAAGTCGGTCTGGCTCGCCGCCGGGAAGCCGACCTCGATCTCCTTGTAACCCATCTTCACCAGCAGCATGAACATCCGCCGCTTGCGCTCGGGTGACATCGGATCGATCAGGGCCTGATTGCCGTCACGCAGGTCGACCGCGCACCAGCGGGGAGCCTTTTCGGTCACCCGGGCGGGCCACTGCCGGTCGGGCAGGGCGATCGAGAACTGCTTCTGGTACGCCTCGTAACGCTGGAACGGCATGGGGCTGGGCTGCTGAGGGCCGTAAACGGACATGTGGGACTGCTCCAGTCAGGAAGAAGACGAGCAGGCGGCGTGCGTCACCTCCGCGACGAGGTGCCGCCCTGGAAAGGGGCCTCGTCGCGGCAGCGAAGGAGAAGGGTCACCTGCCACATGTCGCCAGCCACGTTACGTCATCGAAATCGGTTCGGCTAACCGTTCGCCCGGATGGTGGGAACCGCTGGATCAGGCCGATGGAGACGGTCCGGCCGGGGCGGAGACGGTCGGTCCGGCGGCGGGTGGCGGGGCCGACATGCCCATCGGTTCGCCGGCCACCTCCGGGCCGGGCAGCTGCAGCGTCTTCGGCCCCGCCACCTGACGGACCAGCTTGAGCTGGCCGAAGTCGACCCGTGCCGCGGTCAGCAGGCCGTCCGGGGCATAGCAGTAGATGCCGACGTCCACCGGCTGGTCCAGGGCGGCGGTGACCGAGTCGACCGCGTAACAGGACCCCTGCACGCCGGCGAGCGGCTTCACCGCGGAGACCGCCAGTGGTGCCTTGCGATCGGTGAAGACGGGCAGCCACTGCCGGAACAGGCGCTGCACGCGCGGGTCGTACTTGCGCGGCACCTTGTCACCGCGTTCCGCGACCCGCACGCAGGTGGGGCTGATCGGTGCGCTCGGCGTCGACAGCGTGCACTGATAAAGACCGGTCGCGACCCGGATGATCGTGACCCCGGCGGTGCCGCCCAGCGCACCGGCCGGGATGTCCACCCGCCAGGCGCCGTCCTCGGCGACCGCGGCCACCACCTCGCGGGTCGCCCCACCCGACTCGAGGCTGTACAGGGCGGCGTACCGGCGGTCCAGGGCGAGCGCGGCCAGTCCCGCGAACTCGCTGCGGGACTCCGGGGCGGGGGCGGAGGCGGACGTCGGTACGGGGGTCGGTTCCGGTGTGCCGCCGTCACCGCCGCAGCCGGCCAGTCCGGCTGCCAGCAGCACGGTGATCAACGCGGAGGGAAGGCGCATCGCGCCATTCTCGCCTCATACCGACCACGGGGACGTCCCGTGCGTCACCGGCGTGTCGCGCGTGACCTTGGCCGGAATCTGGGATCGCCTGTCGAGGCTGTGCGCATGCGCGGCTAGTGTGGTGGCGACTGCCCTGACCGGCGTCGTTGTTCCGTATCGCCGAAGGAATGGTTTCGCCGTGGCTCTAGTGGTGCAGAAGTACGGTGGTTCGTCGGTAGCGAACGCTGAGCGCATCAAGCGGGTGGCCGAGCGCATCGTGGCCGCGCGCAAAGCCGGCGACGACGTGGTCGTCGTGGTCTCCGCGATGGGCGACACCACCGATGAGCTGCTCGACCTCGCCAACCAGGTCAGCCCGCTGCCACCCGGCCGCGAACTCGACATGCTGCTCACCGCCGGCGAGCGGATCTCGATGGCCCTGCTGGCCATGGCGATCCACAACCTGGGGTACGAGGCCCGGTCGTACACCGGCTCCCAAGCCGGCGTGCTGACCACCTCGGTGCACGGCAAGGCGCGGATCATCGACGTGACCCCCGGACGCCTGCGGACCGCGCTGGACGAGGGTGCCATCGCCATCGTCGCCGGGTTCCAGGGCGTGTCGCAGGACACCAAGGACATCACCACCCTCGGCCGCGGCGGCTCGGACACCACGGCGGTCGCCCTGGCCGCGGCCCTGCACGCCGACGTCTGCGAGATCTACACCGACGTGGACGGCGTCTTCACCGCCGACCCGCGGATCGTGCCGGACGCCAAGCACATCAAGAAGATCACGTACGAGGAGATGCTCGACCTCGCGGCCGGCGGGGCGAAGGTGCTGATGTTGCGATGCGTGGAGTACGCGCGGCGTTTCAACGTGCCGATCCACGTACGCTCTTCGTACTCGAACAAAGAAGGCACGCTCGTCACAGGCTCGATGGAGGACCCTGACGTGGAGAACGCACTGATCACCGGGGTCGCGCACGAGCGCAGCGATGCCAAGATCACGATCGTCGGCGTGCCCGACGAGCCCGGCGCGGCCGGCCGCATCTTCGAGACGGTCGCCAAGGCCGAGATCAACATCGACATGATCGTGCAGAACGTGTCCACCGAGGGCACCGGCCGCACCGACATCTCGTTCACCCTGCCGAAGGCCGACGGCCAGACCGCGATGAACGCGCTCGACAAGATCAAGGACCAGGTCAAGTTCAAGGGCCTGCTCTTCGACGACCACATCGGCAAGGTCTCGCTGGTCGGCGCCGGCATGCGCTCGCACCCCGGTGTGGCCGCCGAGTTCTTCGCCACCATCGGCGCCGCCGGCGTCAACATCGAGATGATCTCCACCTCGGAGATCCGGGTCTCGGTCGTCTGCCGCGACACCGACCTCGACACCGCGGTCCGCGCCGTGCACGCTCAGTTCGAGCTCGGTGGCAACGAGGAAGCCGTCGTCTACGGCGGTACCGGCCGGTAACCCGCGCGATGGCGCAGCCCACGCTCGCCGTCGTCGGAGCCACCGGCTCCGTCGGGACCGTGATGCTCGACCTGCTCTCGTCCCGGCGCAACGTCTGGGGCGAGATCCGGCTGCTCGCGTCGGCGCGGTCCGCGGGTAAGTCCCTCACCTGCCGCGGCGAACGTCTGGAGGTGCGGGAACTCACCGCCGACGCCTTCGACGGCGTCGACGTGGCGATGTTCGACGTGCCCGACGCGGTCTCCGAGCACTGGGCGCCGATCGCGGTCTCCCGCGGCGCGGTCGTCGTGGACAACTCGTCGGCGTTCCGCATGCGACCGGACGTGCCCCTCGTGGTGCCGGAGGTCAATCGCGAGGACGCCGCGTACCGGCCGGTGGGCATCGTGTCCAGCGCCAACTGCACGGTGGCCGCCATGATCATTGCGATGGCGCCGCTGCACCACGAGTACGGCCTTCGCGAACTCGTCCTGGCCTCGTACCAGTCCGCCTCCGGCGCCGGTCAGTACGGCGTCGACACGCTGCACGACCAGCTCACCAAGGTGGCCGGCGACCGGTTGCTGGGCTCCCGGCCGGGCAACGTGCGCCAGGCCGTCGGTGACGACCTCGGCCCCTTCCCGGCCCCGCTGGCCCTCAACGTGGTGCCCTGGTCCGGCGACCGGGAGGACGACGGATGGTCCTCCGAGGAGCTCAAGCTCCGCAACGAGTCCCGCAAGATCCTGGGCGTTCCGGCCCTCAAAGTCTCGGCCACCTGCGTACGGGTACCGGTCGTCACCGGCCACTCGGTGGCCGTGCACGCGGTCTTCGCGTCGGAGGTGACCGCCGACGGCGCACGTCAGGTGCTGCGCAACGCCCCCGGCGTGATCCTGGTCGACGACCCGGAGGCCGGGGAGTTCCCGATGCCGATCGACGCGGTCGGCACCGACCCGTCGTGGGTCGGCCGCATCCGCCGGGCGATGGACGACCCGCGCGCTCTGTCGCTCTTCATCACCGGCGACAACCGTCGTAAGGGTGCGGCGCTGAACACCGTCCAGATCGCCGAGCTGCTGGCCGCCGAGATCGCCAAACGCACCGCCTGACCCCCGCCGCCCCTCCCGCGTGGTGACCCGCGGCTCGCTGGTGGGCGCGGGTCACCACACGGTTGTGTGGCTGGGCGTCACCGCTGGCTCGGGCGTTCTGAGGCAGCGGTGTGCAACTGCCGGGTCAGGCGGCGGCGTCGAGGTCGGCCCGGGTGAGCAGCGCTCGCAGCGTGATGCCCTCGGCGGCGAGCGCCTGGGAACCGCCCTCCTGACGGTCGATGACGCAGAGCGCGTGGTCCACGTGGGCGCCCAGCTTGCGCAGGTCGCTGGTGGACAGGACGACCTGTCCACCGGAGGTGACGACGTCCTCGACGATCAGGACGCGGCGACCGGCGACTTCGGCGCCCTCGGCGAGGCGGGCGGTGCCGTACTTCTTCGCCTGCTTGCGGACGAACGCGGTGGGCAGGTTCGCGTGCCGGGCCAGGGCGGTGACGACGGCGATGCCGCCCATCTCCAGGCCGGCGAGCACCTCGGTGCCTTCCGGAATGAGTACGGCCAGACGCTCGGCGAGCTGGTCGAGCAGGACCGGGTCGGCCTCGAACTGGTATTTGTCGAAGTATTCGGTGGCGGTCCGGCCCGAGCGGAGCGTGAACTCACCGGTGAGGCGGCTCACGCTGCGGACCCGGCGGGCGAGGTCGATGGAGTCAGTCACAAGGTCCCAGCTTGTCAGGTTGCCCACGAGGCACGGACGGCGCCCCTGTGGGTCACCCGTTGGCGTACTTGATCTCATCGTTACCGCAACGTATGCCTTTTTAGGGTAATTTTCGCCTACTTAGTGGCTTGCGCCCCGGAAGGATAGTTCTGTGACACCCTTCGCGATGCTCTTCCTGCTCGCCCTCGCCGGATCGTCGTGCTTCGCCCTCGGCCGGGCCCTGGGACGTGGCGAACGCTACGAACGTGGTTACCGGGAGGGCTTCCGCGACGGCGAGACCGGCTCCCTGGCTCGCGCGACACGGCTCATGCAGCTCTCCGAGCGGCCGTCGATCGCCCCGGTCGTCGAGTCGATGATCGGCCCGTATGCGGTGCCTCAGCAGATGGCCCCACGTACGGTCGGACCCCAGCTGGCCATTTGAAGCCCCGTTGCGCGCCGAGTGACCGCGCCGACGGTACGGCCGTAACCGTTTCATCGGGCGGTCACCTGCCGCCCTGTTGTCAGGAGCCGGGCTCGGTGCCCGGCTGGTAGAGGCCGAATCCCGCTTCGGCAGCGATCTCGGCAATCCGGGCGAGAGCCCCGTACGGGTCCTCGTGCCGGCGGCTGGCCAGTTCTCCCACCTGCCGAAGCAGGTCGGGTAGGTGCCCGCCGCCATCCAGCTCACGAACCCGTTCCACGATCCGCAGCAGCGCGGTGAGGTCGGCGATCGTCTCCCGGAGGCCGTCCGGATCAAGGGTTCCGATCATGACGGCCTGGCGATCCGGGCTCGGACCGGCCTCGCCGGCGGCTCGCAGTACTCCGATCCGGAAGCCGATGGCCACGGCATGCGCCTGGTCACGGGCTCCGAGTTGCTGGTACAGCGTCTTCAGGCGGGACTTGACGGTGTTGGGCGAGATGTAAAGGCGAGCAGCCATCTCGCGGGCCGTCTGCCCGGCCGCGAGTGACTCGATGATCTCCTGCAGATGAGGTGCCAGGACAGGCCCTTGCGCAGCGGCCTTGATGTGGCTTCGATGCGTTTGCAGCGACATGCCCGAGAATGTAGATCTTACCGGTCGCGATGTGATCTATGCCTCCCCCCGGCATGATCGTCCGTTAAGTGTCGGTCCGAGCCGGGACTGCGCCCATGGTCTCATCGCGGTAGCGTTCTTGGCATGAACGCCGGTTGGGTGATCGTGCAGACCGCTGACGGCAATGTCGGCTCCGGCAAGCTGCACCGGGCCTGGGACGCTTGACTGCGGAGCTGGGGCATCGACTGGGACCCGTTCGGTCCGGATGAGGTTCTCGTCCACATGCCGCGCGTCCGTAAGCCGGACGGCACCGCCGGATGTTCCTTCACCCGCATGGTGATCTCGACCGCGCTGCACCGTCTGGGGATCGAGCCGCCGGAGAACACAGAGGTCGTCTGAACGCGGTCGCCTGAACGAAAGGTCGTCAAACGAAGCAGGGCCGGATCTCCGTTTCCGGATACCGGCCCTGCTTGCACATCTGGTCGGGGTGGCGGGATTTGAACCCACGGCCTCTACGTCCCGAACGTAGCGCGCTACCAAACTGCGCCACACCCCGGTGGTGCGAGATAAATACTAGCGGAGGCCCCCGCAGCCTCCGCAACCGGTATCCCTCAGAGGCGAATCCGCAGGTCAGCGAGGGATCAGAGTAAGCAGCGAGGCCTCCGGACGACAGGCGAAGCGGATCGGCGCGGTCGGGTGCGTGCCGAGCCCGGCGGAGACATGCAGCCAGGCGTCCGAGCCCGGCCAGCGGTGCAGGCCCTTCGCCATCGAGGTGGGCAGGTCGCAGTTCGTGGTGAGCGCGCCCAGGCCGGGCACGCACACCTGACCGCCGTGGGTGTGGCCGGCGAGCATCAGCGCGAAACCGTCGGCGGCCATCGCGTCGAGAACCCGGGAAGCGGGCGTGTGGGTGACGCCGAGGTGCAGGTCGGCGCCGGAGCTGATCGGACCGGCCACCGCGGGGTAGTCGTCCCGCTCGACGTGCGGGTCGTCCACGCCGGCCAGCTCGATCGAGCGGCCGCCGGCCTTGAGAACGGTGCGTGCGTTGTTCAGGTCCGCCCACCCCGCGTCGGTCAGTGCCGCGCGCAGCTCGTCGGCGGGCAGGTCGGCGCCCTGCACGTACTCCCGGTCGGGCATCAGGTATTGCAGGGGGTTCTTCCAGACCGGGCCGCGGTAGTCGTTGGAGCCGAAGACGAACGCGCCGGGCACCGACAGCAGCGGGTCGAGGGCGCGCAGTACGCCGGGCACCGACCCCGGGTCGGCCATGTTGTCGCCGGTGACGACGACCAGATCCGGGTCGGCACCGCCGAGCGCGGCCACCCACTCCTGCTTGCGCCGCTGGTCAGGCATCATGTGCATGTCACTCAGGTGCAGGATGCGCAGCGGTTCCGCGTCCGGCTCCAGCACCGGGACGTCGAAGCGCCGGAGAGTGAACATGTTGCGCTCGATCAGGGCGGCATAGGCGAGCGTCGCGGCGCCGAGCGCGGAGAGAGTGGCGGCGGCCGAAATAAGGGAGCGCTTACGCATGCCCGCAAGGGTAGTTTCTCCGTCCATGGGAACGCTGAAAGACCGCCTGAACGATGACCTGCACACCGCCATGAAGGCCCGCGACGAGCTGACCACCTCGACGTTGCGGATGGCCCTGGCCGCGGTGCGCACCGCCGAGGTCGCCGGCAAACAGGCCCGCGAGCTCTCCGACGACGAGGTGCTGGCGGTGCTGACCAAGGAGACGAAGAAGCGCCGGGAGGCGGCCACCGCCTTCGCCGACGCCGGCCGGACGGACCAGGCGGCCAAGGAGACGGCCGAGGGCGAGGTTCTCGAGCACTACCTGCCGAAGCAGCTCAGCGACGCGGAGATCGCCGACGTGGTCGCGCAGGCGCTGGCGGCCGGCGGGTTCACCGGCAAGGGGCAGATGGGTCCGGCCATGAAGGCGGCTCAGGCCGCTGTGGCGGGACGCGCTGAGGGCGGCCGTGTCGCCGCCGAGGTGCGCCGCCAGCTCGGTTGAGCCGCGAACGGAAAACGGGCGGGAGATCGGCTCTCCCGCCCGTTTCCGGTTCTGTTGCTAGTTGCCCGGCCTGCCGCCCGGCGGACCGCCGCTCGCGCCGGGGTCCGGGGCTCCGGTCTTCCCGCTGCTGATCCGCAGGACGACCGCTCCGTTCTTGATCGTCCGGCCGGACGGGTCGGTGTCGGCGACGGTGCCCTTCGGGCACTCGGAGTCCACCTCGCCCCCGGTGGAGACGTGGAAGCCCGCGTCCTCGAGCCGGTTGGTGGCCGAGGAGACCGAGTCGCACTTCACGTTCGGGATCGAGCGCTGCTCGCCGAACACCATCTTGCTGCTGCCCGGCTTCTTGAACTGGACTTTGGGCTTGCCCTCCATGTACTCCTTGACGGTGTACTGGACCGCGGGGTTGATGATGTCGTGCTTCATCTGGTCGCGGTGGTCCGGCCAGTCCGGGTTGGCCATGTAACCCGCGACGACGATCTTCGAGGTGCCGACGATCAGTGAGGCGGTCTTCTCCGCGTCGGTGGTGCCGGACTTGCCGAAGACCGGGTGGCCCACGATGCCGCGGGTCGGACCGGCGGTCGAGCCGTTGCAGGCCCCGAGCTGGGCGTTGTCGCCGACCGGGCAGCGGGCGGTGTCCAGGGCGGCCCGTGCCACGTCCTTGGTGGTGGCCTGGTTGCAGAACGGCCTGCCGATGTCGATCTTCTCGCCGTCCAGCGTGGTGATCTGCTCGATCGGGGTCGGAGCGCAGTACTTGCCGTCGGCGGCGAGGGTCGCGTACGCGTTCGCCATGTCGAGCGGGGTGGAGGCCGTGACGCCCAGCGAGAACGCGCCGAACTGGTTGGCGCCGCCCTCCTTGGTGGTCATCCGGGCATCGTTCGGCTCGCGGAACTGGACACCGAACCGCTTGGCGACGGCGATGACCTTCTCCGAGCCGACCCGTTCCTGGAGCGGGATGAAGTAGGTGTTGATCGACTTCGCGAAGGCAGACCACATCGTGTAGACCCCGGCGCTGCCGCCACCCGAGTTCTTCGGGCAGTAGAAGTGACCGCCACAGGTGGCCGGGCCGGGACCCACGATGTAACCCGACTTGTACTGCTTCTCAGCCTTGATGGTGTAGCTGAGCGGGTAGTTGTTCTCCAGCGCCGCGATGATCGGGAAGATCTTGAACACCGAGCCCGCCTGGTAACCGGTGATGTCGCCACCGCCGCTCATCAGCGGGTTCGTCGTGTTCGGGTGGGTACCCCGGATCTTCGCCTTGGCCTTCTTGGGGTCCGACGAGAACTTGTTCTCGGGCTTCGCCGGGTCGTCGAGCTTGAACTTACGGTTCGCGGCGAGCAGCCGGACCTTGCCGTTGCCCGGTTCGATACCGGCCAGGAGCAGCGCGTTCTGGCTGCTGTCGGACTGGCGTTCGGCGATCTCCCGGCGGGCGCCGGCCTGGCCCTTCAGGTCGAGGGTGGTGACGACCTTGTAACCGCCGCTCTTGAGGCGGCGCTCCCGGTCGTAGGTGGTGGCGCCGAACGCCTCCTGCTCGAGCCACCAGCGGTAGAAGAAGTCGCAGAAGAAGCCCCAGTTGTTCTTCGCCACCCAGGCGCAGCCGCGGCCGACCTGCCGGACCTTGGTCGGGATCGCTTCCTTCTTGGCCTTCTCGGCGTCGGCCGGGGTCACCACGCCCATGTCGACCATGGCCGGGATGATGTAGTTGTTACGGCGATCGGTGATCAGCTCGTGACCGCCCGGCGTCGTCGGGTTGTAGTCGCTCGGCGCCTTCACCATGCCGGCGAGCATCGCCGACTCGCCGACGGTGAGGTCCTTCGGCTTCTTGTTGAAGTAGACGTGGCTGGCCGCGTAGATGCCGTAGGTCTGGCTGCCGAACGGCGCGATGTTGAGATAGCGCTCCAGGATCTGGTCCTTGGTGAGCTGCTTCGAGATCTGCATCGCGTACTTCATTTCGGTGATCTTGCGTTTCGGGCTGTCCTCCGTCGCGTCGATCACCTCCTGCGGGTTGGTGGCCGAGTAGGCCAGCGACATCCGCACGTACTGCATGGTGAGGGTGGAGGCACCCTGCTGCGATCCGCCGTTCTGGTTGCTCACGAACGCACGCGCGATGCCCTTGATGTCGACACCGTTGTGTTCGTAGAACTTGCGGTCCTCAGCGGCCAGGATCGCGGCCTGCATGTTCTTCGAGATGTCCTTCAGCGGGACGTCGCTGCGGAACTCGTCGTAGAACACGGCGATCTGCGTCTTGCCGTCGGAGGCGTAGACCCGGGTGATCTGTGGGGAGCTGAACTCCTTGAGCTCACTGGGCAGCCCCGCGAACGTCTGGCCACCCGCCTTGGCGGCCAGCCCGGTCATCGCCGCGGCCGGGAACGCGGCGGCAGCCACCACGACTCCGGCGAGCAGGCCACAGACCAGCAGCGAGGTCGCGTTCGTGAAGATGTTGTGATCGCGTCTGCGAAACCAGGAGGACACGCGAGCAGGGTACGCGAACAACGCACGCGACCGCCCGCCGAGAATCCCCCTCCCGCCCGAATCGAGTGTGACCTGTCACCCGTAACGGCGGATCGATTTCCCACATCTGCACCAAAGATGCCCCCGTTCGGTCCCCGGCGTTCGGTCGCTATGCCCGGAAGTACCGGCCTATACGTATTTGAGGGACAACGTTGCGTAATCACCCAACTACAGAGCATGATGGTGCGGCGAGACACGGACGCCGGTCGGGCATGGGGGAACAGGGACCGCCGGCGTCAGGGGGTGACAGCAAGGGGGGACGTTTACCGTGGGGATGATCAGCGACTGGCCCAGCATGGCGGCGTGTCAGAGTGGCGACCCTGACGCGTTGTTCGTGCAGGGCGCCGAGCAGAACGTGGCGAAGAGGATCTGCCGCAGCTGCCCGGTTCGCTACGAGTGCCTCGCCGACGCCCTGGACAACCGGATCGAATTCGGCGTCTGGGGAGGCATGACGGAGCGGGAGCGGCGAGCCCTGCTCCGCCGGCACCCACATGTGGCGAGCTGGCGGAAGATGTTCGAGGCCGCACTGCGGGAGAAGGGCGCCGACAAGGTGCTCGTCTCCACCCGCTGATCAGGCGCTGCCCGCCGTCAGGCGAGCAGCGCTCCGATCGTTCGCAGCCCGTCGACGTCATGGACGTCGGCGGGCTGCGCCGCGATCCGCGTGGCCGGCACCGACGGAAACGCCTCGGTGAACCCGGCCGCGACCGTGGCCTCCCGGTCGGCCTGGCGCAACAGTGCGGCGTGGATGCGCAGCACATCGGCGGCGACCGGCTGGTCGCCCGCCTCGTCCAGCCGATCGGCCGCCGCCTCGCTCTCGGTCGCGCTCAGCCCGGCCAGCTCGGTGTGATGCATCCGGTTGAGCACCAGCCCGGCCAGCGGCATCCGCTCCGACACCAGGCGCTCGGCGAAGTACGCCGCCTCCCGGATGGCGTCCCGCTCCGGGGCCGCGACGAGCAAGAACGCGGTCTGCGGGTCCTGCAGGATCCGGTACGTCTGATCGGCGCGCTGCCGGAAACCGCCGAACATCGAGTCGAGTGCTGCCACAAAACCGGACAGGTCGGTCAGCAACTGCGCGCCCAGAACTTTCTGCACGGTCTTGGAGAACAAGCCGAACGACGCGGTGACCAGGCTGAAGACACTGCGTCCCCCGGTCCGGGCCGGAGCCAGCAGCAGCCGCAGCATCCGCCCGTCGAGGAACCGGGACAGCCGGGCCGGCGCGTCCAGGAAATCGAGCGCCGAGCGCGACGGCGGAGTGTCCACCACGATCAGGTCCCACTGGTCGCCGGCGCGCAGCTGGCCCAGCTTCTCCATCGCCATGTACTCCTGGGTGCCGGCGAAGGTGGAGCTCATGGCCTGGTAGAACGGGTTCGCGAAGATCTCGGCGGCACGCTTCGGGTTGGTGTGCTGCTCCACCACCTCGTCGAAGGTGCGCTTCATGTCCAGCATCATGGCGTGCAGCTCGCCGCCGCCGGCCTCCGCGATGCCCTTGACCTGGCGGGGCGTGTTGTCCAGCTCGGTGAGGCCCATGGACTGGGCCAGCCGCCGTGCCGGGTCGATGGTGAGTACCACCGTGCGCCGGCCGTGCACCTCGGCGGCCCGCAGCCCGAGAGCGGCGGCCGTGGTGGTCTTGCCCACTCCGCCGGCTCCGCAGCACACCACGATGCGGATGGCCGGGTCGGCCAGCAGAGCGTCGACGTCGAGCCGTGGAGCCGTCAATTCAGCCACCGTTTCAGGGTAGTGCGTCTCGATCGGACGTTCCGCTCGATCAAGCTCGCATGAGGAGCCCGGCCAGCTCGGTCAGGGCGTCGCGGTCGACGCCGTCCGGGACCAGCGGCAGCTCGACCATCGGGCGCCCCAGCTCAGCCAGTTCGATGCGCAGCGATTCCTCGAGCTCCCGCCGGGTCAGGTGCGCCTGTGCCTCGGTGGCCAGCTGGTTGACCGTGGCCGGGGCCGAGGCCAGCCCGGCCGCGGCGAGTCCGCGCTTGATCTCGGCCTTGGTGACCCGGCCGCCGGCCAGCAACGGAGGCCGGGCGCCGTTCACCACGATCCGCCCGACCGGGATGTGCAGCGCGGAGAGCTCGGCGATCGCGTCCAGGGTCTCCTGGACCGGCATCTCCTCCAGCAGCGTCACCACATGCACCGCGGTCATCGGCGAGCGCAGCAGGGACGCCACACCCTCGCTCTGCGTCTTGATCGGACCAACCTTGACCAGGCGAGCGGTCTCCTCGGTCACATTCAGGAAGCGGCCCACCCGCCCGGTCGGAGGCGCGTCGAGGACCACGGCGTCGTAGACCCGGCGGCCGTCCTGCGACCGGGTGGTCGACTCCTTGACCTTTCCGGTGAGCAATACGTCACGCAGGCCGGGGGCGATCGTGGTGGCGAAGTCGATGGCACCGACCTTGCGCAGCGCCCGCCCGGCCGCGCCGAGCTTGTAGAACATGTCCAGATACTCGAGGAGGGCCTCCTCGGGGTCCACGGCCAGCGCGCGGACCTCACCACCGCCGGCCGTGGTCGCCACCCGGCGCTCCGCGTACGGAAGCGGCTCCAGGCCGAACAGCTGGGCGATGCCCTGACGACCCTCCACCTCGACGAGCAGGGTGCGCCGGCCGCCGGCCGCGAGGCCCAGCGCAAGGGCCGCAGCCACGGTGCTCTTTCCAGTGCCGCCCTTGCCGGTCACCACGTGCAGCCGCTCCGGCCAGTTGCGGTGTTCGTCGCCCATGGGATCCACGTTACGGCGAACTGTCAGCCGGCGACCTCGCACACCAGCCAGCCGGTCTTCCGGACGACGGTGAAACGGAGATCCTGCGAGGCGGCTCGCTCGTCCTCGGTCGACATCACGACCCGTACGTCCACCCGCGCCCGGTCGTCGTCGCGGTCGGCAACGGCAGGTTCGTCCCAGCGGAAGACCGGACCCGGGTAGTCGTCCGCGTACGTGCTGATCTGCTCCACCCGGGCGGCCAGTTTCGCCTCGTCCCGCGATTTGCTGCAGACCAGATCGCGGGCCGCGGCGGCATCCTGTTGCGTGTAGACCGCGGTCAGGAACCGGTTGACCGCGCTGGTCGGATCCGGTGAACCGGGGTTGTCGGCATCCCTGAGCAGGTAATACGCCGAGACGGCGCCGCCACCGCAGAGTGCCAGGGTGGCCACCAGTGCCATCGACAGGAACACCGCCGAGCGCTGCCGCGGGTCGATTCCCGGCGGCAGGCGGCCGGTTTGCGGACCCACCCAGATCGGCTCCGGCTGTGGCTGGATCTCGGCCGGCGGCGAGTGCTCGTAGGCAAGGTGTTCCGGTGGTGGATGCCGCCACTCGCCGGGCTTCTCGTGCCGGGCGTGCCAGGGGCCGGTGGGCGGCGGCTGATGCCAGACGGGCGTGGGCGATGTCACCTCGGCCGGTACCGCCGGTATCTCCGTGGTGGCGTCGGAGGCGGCCGGTGGGGCGGTGCCCGCAGCGGCCATGTGCGGCGGCTCGGGCACCGGGATCGGCTCGTCCGGCGGGATCGGTGTCGGCGGCTCCGGCTCGGGCATCGGTGGCGGATCGGGGTGTCCACCAGGCTCATTCCGTGCGTGCTGCGTCATGTCATCCTCCGCTCATCGCATTCAGTGATGGCATGTGCGCCGTGCGTGCACAACTCCCGGTCAGCCTAGCCAACAGCGGTCAGTCCCGCGCCCTAAGCTGATCGCGATATCCGACGTGAGGAGAGCGCTAGCCATGCAGAAGTGGGAGTACGTGACCGTGCCCCTGCTGGTCCACGCGACCAAGCAGATCCTCGACAACTGGGGCGAGGACGGCTGGGAGCTCGTCCAGGTGGTCCCGGGGCCGAACCCGGAGCAGCTGGTGGCCTACCTGAAGCGGCCCAAGGGGGCGCAGTCATGACGATGCCGGCGCCCGTCGCGGGCGACGGTGCGGTCGACGCCTACGCGAAACTGACCGAGCTGGGCCTGACCCTGCCCACGGTCGTGCCGCCGGTCGGGTCGTACGTACCCGCCGTGCAGTCCGGCAACTACGTCTACACCTCCGGCCAGCTGCCGTTCGTCGACGGCAAGCTGCCGCAGACCGGCAAGGTCGGTGCCGAGGTGAGCCCGGAGGACGCCGCCGGTCTGGCCCGGCTGTGCGCGGTCAACGCGCTCGCCGCGATCGACGCCCTGGTCGGTCTGGGCCGGATCGTCAAGATCGTCAAGGTGGTCGGCTTCGTCGCGTCGGCGCCCGGGTTCACCGGACAGCCCGCCGTGATCAACGGGGCATCGGACCTCTTCGCGGCGGTCCTGGGTGAGCAGGGACGGCACGCCCGGAGTGCGGTCGGCGTCTCCGAGCTGCCCCTGGGGTCCCCGGTCGAGGTCGAGGTCATCGCCGAGGTGGCGTGATCTTGCGGTGATTCGGCAGTATTTGCTCACCGATGGTGACCGGGTCGGACATCGTGTCTCGGTTCTGGTCGCCGGACCGACGTACGATTCGGGTCATGCGGGGTGCTGAGCCCGAGTCGGCCGAGGTCGACCGGCTACCGGGTTGGGTGACGTTGCTGCGGGCGCCCAACCCGGGGCCGATGACTCTGGATGGCACCAACACGTGGATCCTGCGGGCGCCCGGTGCCGCCGACGCGACCGTGATCGACCCCGGCCCCCTCGACGAGGGCCACCTGCGGCGGATCGCCGGACACGGGCCGATCGGGTGCATTCTGATCACACACGGTCATCACGACCACGTCGAAGGCGCCGGCCGGCTCTCCGAGCTGCTCGGCGGCACCCCGGTGCGTGCCGGGTCACCGGTCCACTGCCTGGGTGGTGAGCCGTTCGACCCGAGCGAGTCCCTGGATGGGAACGGGCTCAAAATACGGGTGGTCGACACTCCGGGACACACCAGCGACTCGGTGTCGTTTCTCGTCGAGTGTGGGGACGACCGTGCGATGTTCACCGGAGACACCATCCTGGGGCGCGGGACCACCGTGGTCGCCCAGCCCGACGGTGACCTCGGGGCCTACCTGGGCAGTCTGGAACTGCTCAGCACGTACCCGAAGGTCCTGATGCTCCCCGGCCACGGACCGGTCCGGGCCGACACGGCTGACCGGGCCCGGTTCTACCTGGAGCACCGCCGTGAGCGGCTGGCGCAGGTGACGGCGGCCATGGCGGCCGGGGCGGACACGCCGGCGGCCGTCGTCGACGTGGTCTATCCGGACCTCGACCCGGCGCTGCGGTTCGCCGCCGAATGGTCCGCGGCCGCCCAGCTGGACTACCTGCGCCGCCGGCAGGACGCGCCGTGACCTGCCCGGTCTGCGGGACGGTCACGGTTCCCGGCGCACGCTTCTGCCACCACTGCGGCGCGGGGCTCCCGGCCGCTGCCCTGGTCCCGGCCGCCGAGCGGCGCATCGTCACGGTGCTCTTCGGCGACCTCTCCGACTTCACCTCGTTCTCCGAGGACCTCGACCCGGAACGCGTCGGTGCGGTGACCGACCGGGTGCTGGCCGCGCTCGCCGGCGCCGTGAAGACCTTCGGCGGGCACGTCGACAAACTGACCGGCGACGGGATCATGGCGGTCTTCGGCGCACCGGTGGCCCACGAGGACGACGCCGAGCGGGCCGTCCGGGCGGCACTCAGCATGCAGC
Source organism: Actinoplanes sp. NPDC023801 (assembly GCF_040639655.1). Lineage (NCBI taxonomy): Bacteria > Bacillati > Actinomycetota > Actinomycetes > Micromonosporales > Micromonosporaceae > Actinoplanes > Actinoplanes sp. NPDC023801. The sequence continues at coordinate 87,294 of NZ_JBFAAI010000001.1, forward strand.
GTGCCGTCCGCCGGGTGCTCGACGACGAGCGCGGCGGCGGCGCCCCGCTCGGGCTGCGGATCGGGCTCAACACCGGCGAGGTGGTCGCCGGCGTCCAGGCCGGCATCGAATACACCGTCATCGGCGACACGGTGAACACCGCGGCCCGGCTGGCCGACGCGGCCACGATCGGCGGGGTCTACGCCGGTGAGCGGACCAGCGCGGGCACCCGGCACGTCGCCTCCTGGCGACAGCTGCGGCCACTCAAGCTCAAGGGCAAACGGGAACCCGTCCCGACGTACGAGCTGCTCGGTCTGCACGACGCCCCCGGCATGCGGTCCGGCCTCGGCGACGAGGCGCCGTTCGTCGGCCGCGAGGCCGAGCTGGGCAGGTTCTCCGGGCGGCTGGCCGAGGCGATCGACACCGGCACCCCCCGGATCCTGGTGATGACCGCCGAGGCGGGGATCGGCAAGTCCCGATTCGCCGGCGAGGTCAAACGTCTCGCCGCCGGGTACTCCGGCCACGGCGCCCGGGTGCTGCGGGTGCGCTGCCGGGCCTTCGGTGAACGACGCCGGTACGCGCCCCTGGCCGACATCGTCCGCAAGGCGGCCGGCCTGCCCAAGGACGTGGCCACCTCGGTCGCCCGGACGGTGGTGGAGGAGCGGCTCCGCAAACTGGCCGGCCGGCTCGGCGTCACCCTCGACAGCGACCGCCTGCTGGTCCTGCTCGGCTACGGCGAGGCACCGGACCGCGCGGTCGGCCCGACCGCGCCCGCCGACCGTCCGGCCAGTGCGCGGCGCACCGACGCCGAGGCCATCTCGATCGCGGTGGCCGGCCTGCTCAACGCGCTCGCCGCCGAGGAGCCGCTGGTGGTGATCGTGGACGACCTGCACGACGCCACCGACACCACGGTCGACGCGATCGGGCGCACCCTCAACCAGCTGGACGGTCCGGTGGTGGCGTTGCTGCTGGCCCGCCCGGAACTGGTGCGGTCCGCGGGCGCGATGGCCCGGCTCGCCGACGCCGAGGTGCACGCCCTGCCCCCGCTGCGCGGTGCCGACGCGTCCCGGCTGCTGACGTCCTATCTGCACGGCGGCAAGCTGCCACCGGCCGACGGCGACCGGCTGCTCGCCACCGCGCAGGGCAACCCGTTCTACCTGGCCGAGATGGTCACGCTGCTGATGGAGCGGGGCGCGCTCACCCCGGCGGTCGGCGCCAACGCGGCCGGCCGGTGGCAGCTGGCGGCCGGATCGCTCGGCAGCCGGCTGCTCTCCCGTGACCTGGCCGCGGTCCTCGCCGCTCGTATAGACACGCTCTCGCCGGAACCGCGGTCGGTGCTGCGGGACGCCTCGGTGGCCGGGACGACCGTGCCCAACGGCGTGCTCGAGGCGCTGCAGGAACGCCGGGCGCTCGCTGACACCCGGCCCGGCGTGGTCGTCGCCGTCGAGCTCGAACGGGCCGTCGACGAGCTGTTGCAGCGCCGCATGCTGCACCGGTCACGTTCGGGTGGCTATCAGTTCTCCACCCCGCTGATGCGGGAGGCGGCGTACGCCGGGATCGGCAAGGCGGACCTGGCCGAGCGGCACGCCTACCTGGCCGCATGGGCGGCGCCGGAAAGTGTGCCGCGGCCCGGCCACGACGGCGCGGTCCGGCTCAACCTGGCCGGCGGCGAACGCGACGCGTTCATCGCCATGCACGCCGAGCAGGCGATCGAGCTGGCCGACGCGGTGCGGCTGCGTCCGGACGCGCCGGCCCGCGAGGTGGCCCCGCTCGGTGTCGCCGCGCTCGGCCGGCTGGCCCGGCAGGCCCTGGCCGACATCGAACCGGCCGCCGCCATCGAGTACGCCGACCGCGCCGCGGCCCTGGCCAAGGGCAGCCTGCCGCTGCCGGACCAGCTCGTGCAGGCCCGCGCGCTGCTGCGCCTGGGCCGTGCCGAGGAGGCGCTGGCGCTCGGCGAGAAGATCTCGGTGGCCGCTTCCGACGAACCGGTGTGCCGCGCCGAGGCGATGATCGTGGTGGGCCGGGCCTACGAGGCGCTCGGTGACACCGGCCGGGCGGTGACCTCCTGGCAGGAGGCGCTCGACGTGGCGACCGAGGCGCAGCTGCTGCCCGAGCGGGCGAACGCGATGCGCCGGCTCGGCATGGCGGACTTCCTGAACGGGCGGCTCAGCCAGGCGAGCAGCCGGTTCGCCGCGGCCTACCAGGTCACACTGGCCGCCGGGGACCGGCACGGGCAGGCGTGGGCGTTGCAGAGCCTCGCCTGGGTGACCACCACCCGCGGTGACTTCGCCGGCACCGACGCGGTGCTGGGCCGGGCCGCGCGGCTCTTCGCCGAGCTGGGTGACCCGGTCGGCCGCGCCTGGCTGCGGGGCACCACGGCGTTCGCCCGGCTGCTGGCCGGCCGGTTGCAGGAGGCTCGCCGGCTGGCCCGGCTGTTCCTGCCGTTCGGGGACCGGGTCGGTGAGGGCTGGGCGGTCGGCACGCTGCGGGTCGTCGAGGCGTACGCGGCCGCCGAGCTCGGCGACCTGGGCGCGGCCGACGGGCAGGCGCGCCGGGCGTACCGGGAGTTCCTGGACGTCCATGACGACTGGGGCTGCGGGCTCGCCCTGGTGGTACGCGGCGCGATCGCGCGCGGGCTGAACGAGCCGGACCATGCGTACGACCTGCTCACCGACGCCCTCGGGTACGCCGACAGGACCGGCCACCCGCTGCTGCTCGGGATGGCCGGGACACTGCGCGGGTTCGTGGCCCTTCAGCGCGGCGACCTGGAGGCGGCCGAGGCGGACGCGCGGCGGGTGATGACCGCGGTCGAACCGCACAACCCGCTGGCGCCCGCGCAGGTGGGACCGCGGGTGCTGCTGGCCGAGGCGCGGAACCGGGGCGGGGACGCGGCGACCGCGATCGGGCTGCTGGCACCGATCGCCAGTGACACGTCCACACCTTCGCTGCTCTTCTCGCGGCGGCACGCGCTGGCGTCGTACGCCTCCGCCCTGCTTGCCGACGGCCGCGTCGACACGGCTCTCACGTGGATCGAGCGGGCGGCCGGTGCCCCGGCCGAGGATGTCCGTAGCGGAGTGATCGCCGCGATGGTCCGGGCCCGGGTGCTGGCCGCCGCCGACCGGTGCGAGGAGGCCCGTGCCGCAGCCGAGGAGGCGGTGCGACTGGCACATGCGACCGAACAGGCCAGTGAGCGGGCGGTCGCCGCTGAGCTGCGGGAAACCCTGGCGATGACGGTCGTCGAGGAAACTGTCGCCTACGCGTCTGACGTGCCTGGATGATCTTCCGGGTGACTGGCGTATTTTCTATTCCGTGACGGAGACTCCGCCTGGCGCCCTGCCCGTACCCTACGTGCCAGGCATGTCCGGATTGTCGGTCATGGCACGTGGTGGCTATGCCACCGTGTACCGGGCCACTCAGGATTCGGTCGGGCGTGACGTCGCCATCAAGATGGAGAATCGCACCCTCGACAACCCCCGAGACCAAGCCCGCTTCCTGCGTGAGGCGCGCGCGGCCGGCCGCATGTCGTCCCACCCGCACGTGGTCGACCTGTTCGATGTCGGGGTCACGGTCGACCAGCACCCCTACCTGATCATGGAGTTGTGCGACGGGTCCTACCTCGATCGCATGCGCGTCGCCCCGCTGGACGCTGTCGAGGCCCGCGACGTCGGCATCAAGATCGCCGACGCGCTGGTGCACTCGCACGCCAACGGGGTGCTGCACCGCGACGTGAAACCGGCGAACATCCTCTACTCGGAGTTCAACACGGCCGTCCTCGCCGACTTCGGCCTGGCCGTTCTCGGCGAGATGCGTGACTCCTCGGTGACCCTCGAGGTGCTCACGCCGGCCTACGCGCCGCCGGAGATGTTCCGGCACGACACCCCGTCCGGTGCGGCCGACGTCTACGCGCTCTGCGCCACCCTCTACGCGGTGATGAGCGGCCGGCCGCCGCGCTGGGCCACCAACCGCAGCCCCAGCCTGCTCACCCTGATGGACCTCTTCCACCAGCCGATCCCGGAGCTGCCGAACGCGCCACGGGCACTCACCGACGTGCTGCGGTACGGCATGAACAACGACCCGGGGGCCCGGCCGACCGCCGAAGAGCTGCGGGACCTGCTCAACAACCTGCACCTGGACCCGAGCACGCCGCAGCCACCGCCGGCCGTTTACCGATCCGCGTCGACCAACCACGTGCCACCGCCACGACCACGGCCGATCCCGCCGTCCACGCCGACCCTCGACGAGACCCCGACGGTCCACCAGAGCCAGAAGAACAAGGGCTTCTTCCAGAAGTGGTTCGGCGGCTGATCAGCGCCGGGTGCGGGCCGGTGAGATCCGGCCCGCACCCGTGATCAGCTGACCTTGAGCTTGACGGTCGCGCTGGTCGCCGTCGCGTTGTAGCCGTTGCCGGCCACGAGCACCCGCAAGTTCCAGGTGCCACGCTTGAAGGCCCGCGAGAAGGTGTACGCACCACTGGCGTTCGTCGTCGTGGTGGTGACGTTCACCCAGCGTGATCCGACCTTGCGCTGCAGTGTGATCTTGACGCCGGAGCGGCCGGGTTTGGCCGTACCAGAAATCTTGATCTTCTTGTTGACCTTGGGCTTGGTCGTGCTCGCCTTAGCCGTGACCGCGTGACGCACCGAGGTCCAGGCGGTGCCGGAGGTGGCCGGCCACAGGCCGTTCGAGCCCGTGTGCACGACCCGGTAGGCGGTCGTGGTCGAGGGCTTGACCGTGGCCCGCCACACGCCCTTCGCGTCGGTCTTCACCGACGTGACCCGGCTCCAGGTCGTCCTGCCGGCCGGTTTCTGCTCCACCGTCACGGTGACCCCGGCGATCGCGGAACCGCCGGTGCGCGTCACGCGGCCGCTCAGGGCGGACGCCTGACCATAGGTGAAAGCGTTCGGGGACGCCGCGAACGGCAGGCCGACCGGGCCCAGCGTGACAGTCTTCTCCGGACCGTCACCGGCCGCGCTCGTCGCGCGGATACCGACCGTGTACGTCCGGCGGGTGTCGAGCCCGGTCAGCGAGAACGACCGGATGTCCGCACCGACCTTCGTTTCCGCGCCCGGCGAGACCCGCACGATGTAGCCGTCGGGCAGCAGCTTCCCGGGCTGCCGGGTCGGCGGCAGCCACTGCAGCAGTGCCGTGCCGTTGCCGCCGGTGGCCGTTGCCTCGACCGGCGCGTTGGGCGGCCCGGCCGCTCGGATCTCCCACGGGAATGAGGCCGTCGCCCGGTCGCCGTCGGCGTCCGTCCCGGTCAGCACCGCCGTGCCCGACGCCGGGCCCTGGACGACGACCCCGGAAACCTCGACGACGTACGTGCCGGCGCTCGACTTGTTCCTGTGGATGAACGCTTTGAAGCCTTCGGGCAAGCCGGTGGCCGTCACCGTGAACGAGCTGGAGGAATCCACCCAGTCGTCCGGCGAGTCGACGAACGTGACGTAGTGGATCCCCACCGTCGTGACGGGGCCCAGCTGCATGATCAGCGGTGCGGGCGCCGACAGCACGACCGGCGGACCCTTGACGATCCACCACATCTCTCTCTCGGCGAAGTTACCGTCCGGGTCGGTCACTCTGACGATGGAGTCGTACCGGCCCTTGGTCGTCGGTGCGCCGGTGATCAGCCCGGATGCGGCGTCGATGGTCACGCCCGCCGGAAGGTTGGTGGCGCTGAACGTCAGCCGCTGGCCCTGCGGATCCTTGGCGGCCAGCTGGTAACTGACGGCGTCCCCGATGCGCGGGCTGGGCGTGGCGTCCGGAACCGGAAGGAGCGTCGGCGTCCCGAACGCGGGCTGAGAGCCGTCCACACCGGCCGCGCGCCAGGCGGCGTCGACCGTGACGCGTTCCACGCTTTCCGGGCCGTACAGGTCGGCGGCGGCCAGCAGGGTGGCCTGCCGCGCACCGGCGTAGTCGCTGTTCGACACCAGGTAGACGTTCATCGCGCGGTACCAGATCTGCGCGGCCCGATCGTTGCCGATACCGGTGACCGGCGCCGCGTCGCCGCACGGCTTGCTGTCGCCCCACTGCGAGGCGCCGCTGCCGACCGCCAGGTTGTAGAAGAACTTGTTGCCGATCCCCGACGAGTAGTGCACGTCGAGGTTCTTGGCGGCCGGCGTCCAGCAGGAGACCGAATCGCCGTCCAGGCTCGGCTCGTCCATCCGGCGCAGGGCCGGGTCCCGGACGTTGAGCTTCTCGCCGATCAGGTAGTCCGGCGGGTCGGCCGGGCCGTTCGCGTAGAACTCGACGAGAGTGCCGATGATGTCGCTGTTGGCCTCGTTCAGCCCGCCGGACTCGCCGGTGTTGACCAGGCCCGCGGTGGCCTGGTTGAGGCCGTGGCCCATCTCGTGCGCCACGATGTCGAGCGCCGTGAACGGCTCCTCGCCGATGTCGCCGTCGCCGAACAACATGCACTCGCAGGCACGGCGCCACGTCGCGTTGCCGTAGTTCGTCCGGTGATGGACGTATGCGGTGACGCCCTTGCCGTTGTCGCGGAGGCCGTTGCGACCGAACGTGTCCCGCAGGTAGTCCCAGGTCTTCGCCATGCCGTGCAGCACGTCGACGGCGGTGCTGGCGCGGTCGGCACGGGTGCCGTCGCCCCAGACGTTGTCCGCGTCGCTGAACTCGGCGAACGCCTCGATCGTGGTGGAGTGCGTGCCGTTCAGGGCGTCGCGGACCGTGTTGCCGCCCCGCTTCGGGTCGATCAGCGCGTAGGTGCCGTCGTCGCGGCGGGTGGTGTCGAGCTCCACGTCGCCGACGTGCAGGCCCTGGCCGCTGCCCTTCTCCGCGGTGTGCACGATCTCGTACGCCAGGCGGATCCTGCCGGTCGTCGCGTCGACGATCACGACCTTGTCGGCGCCGGTGACCTCCCAGGCGAGCGCGGGCTTGCCGTTGAAGGCGTCGACGATCTTGCGGGCCTCGGAACCCTTGCCCAGGCCGGCCACGGCGAGCGCCTGTTTCCGGCTCACCTTCGCGGTGTCCGGGACGTCGATCACGTGCTCCTGCGCCACGGTGGCGCCGGCGAACCGCCCGGTCGCATCCGAGTGGATCACGAAGTCGCCACCCAGGACCGGAAGGCCGTCGTGGGTGCGGTGGAACCGGACGTGCCGATCCCCCCTCTGGTCCACCACCGCGTCGACGGCCTGGTACTTCTCACCCGGCGCGGACTTGACGGCGGCCGCGTTGCGGCGGACCGCGGTGCGGGCGTCGCCGACCGCCGCGGTGCGGGTCACGCGCGGATTCGGTGCCGTTGCCTGTGCCGCTGCCGTGGCCGGATCTGCCGTCGTACCAGGGGCGGCCGTCGGCTCCCCGGTGGCGGCGGCCGGCGGGCCCGGATTCTCCACCGTGTCGTCTTCCCTGGCGATCGCGAAACCGCCGCCGGCAAGAGCCAGCGTGGCGGTGATCGCGATCAGGGCACGGCGATGTCGTACTGCCATTCGGTATGTTCCCCCGTCGATCATCGAAGACGGTGGAACGATACCGGAGCGACGTGATCGACGGGTACCGCTCTCTACTCCGGGTCGAGAACGGCCAGTAGCTCGCCGGTGTCCACTTCGGCCCCCGGCTGGACCGGCAGCGAGGAGACCACGCCGGCGGACGGAGCGTGCACCGGATGTTCGAGCTTCATCGCCTCCAGGGTGAGCAGGAGCTCACCGGCCCGGACCCGTTGCCCCGGAACGACAAGCACCCGGCGCACCGCACCGGGAAGCGGGGCGATCAGCGAGCTCTCCGTCGCCTCCGGGGCGGGCAGCGGGAAGCGGGAGATCTCCCGCAGCGCCACCGACCCCTCCGGGCTGTCGACATAGGAGACGTCACCGACCCGGTGGACGTGCACCGCCATCCGGATGCCCTGCACGTTGAGGACCACACGGTCACTGCCGGCCTGCACCACGACCACCGCGGGGTGCTCGTCGGCGACCGGCGCCTGACCGAGGCCGGCCAGATCCAGCTCCTCGGGATCGACGGCCCGGACCCACCAGCCGGCCAGGTTGCCCTGCCGGTTCATCCGGTAGCCGACCTCGACCGGGCCGGTCGGGCCGTCGTACACCGCGGTCTGGGAACCCGACGGGACATTGCGCCAGCCGGACGGCAGGGAGCTCAGCACAGGCGCGGCGGCCCGCCTTGCCGCGGCACCGGCGAGAGCGGCGGCCAGGCAGGAGAGCCGGACCGCGTCGACCGAGGAGAGCAGCGGGGCGAACACCTCGGGATGCCGGTCCAGGAAACCGGTGTCCACCTCGCCGGCCCGGAAAGCGTGATGCCGCAGGACCCGGACCAGCAGATCCCGGTTCGAGACAACCCCATGCAGATGGGTACGGGCCAGCGCCGACGCGAGCATCCGCGCGGCCTCCTGACGGCTCGGCGCCCACGCCACCAGCTTCGCCAGCATCGGATCGTGGTGCATACCGATCACCGAGCCGTCCGAGACACCGGCGTCCAGGCGCAGGCCGGGCTGGGGCAGCGGACGGAACTGCCCGGCGATGTCCGGGACCGCGAACCGGTGCAGCGTCCCGGCCGCCGGCAGCCAGGCGTAGGCCGGGTCCTCGGCACAGATGCGCACCTCGATGGCGTGCCCGCGGATCGGCGGGGGACCCGGCATCGGCACGCTGCCGCCCTCGGCCACCAGCAGCTGGAGGCGGACCAGGTCATACCCGGAGACGCACTCGGTGACCGCGTGATCGGCCTGCAGCGTCGGGGTCAGCTCGAGGAACCAGAAGTCGCCCTGCGCGTCGAGCAGGAACTCGACCGCCCCCGCACCGACGTAGCCGAGCGCCCGGACCGCCACGATCGCGGCCCGGCACAGGTCCTCGCGCAGTGCCACGTCGACCGCGGGGGACGGGGTCTCCTCGACGATCTTCTGGTAGCGGCGCTGGACCGAGCACTCCCGCTCGCCGAACGGCACCACCGCGCCCTGCGCGTCGGCCAGGATCGGCACTTCGATGTGGCGGACGTTGCTGACGTACGGCTCGCAGAAGACGTCCCCGCCGACCTCGCGACGGGTGGAGGCCACCGCCTCGGCCAGGGTGCCGGCGTCCCGTACCACCCGGATGCCGTGCCCGCCGGATCCGGCCGCCGGCTTGATCAGCACCGGGAAGCCGGGTACCTGATCCGGGTCGGTGAAGGTCGGCAGGACCGGCACCTGAGCCTCGGCGACCAGCTTCTTCGTCTCGATCTTGGCGGCCAGCGTGCGCAGTGTCGCGGGCGGCGGACCGACCCAGATCATCCCGGCGTCGACGACCGCCTGCGCGAATCCGGGATCCTCGGCCAGCATGCCGATACCCGGGTGCACGGCGTTGGCACCGGCCCGCTGAGCGGCCGCGAGCAGCGCCTCGGTCCGGAGGTACGTCGCCGACGGGGTGCTGCCCGGCAGATGAACCGCGTAGTCGGCCTCGATGACGTGCGGCGCGTCGGAGTCGACGTCGGAGTAGACGGCTACCGTCTCGATACCGACCAGCCGGCAGGTGGCGAACACCCGGCGGGCGACCTCTCCGCGGTCGGCCACCAGAAGTCGTCGGATCACTGGTCTACCTTTCAAGATCGGAACACGCCGACGTGGCCGGCGCCCTCCACGGCCGCACTGTGCACGGCGGAGAGGCAGAGGCCGAGGACCGTACGGGTGTCTCGGGGATCGATGACGCCGTCATCGGCTCGACTCGTTTCGGCCGACGGCCAGCTGAACCGGAATCGCGGCTCATCGGTGCGCTCGCCGCTGACCTCGCCGACGGCGAGGATCAGGTGCGGCACGGTGGAGCGGGCTATCGCGTGTGCCATCGGTGCGTCGTGCCGGGGGTCCGGCTCGTCGGCGGGCTTCTGGTCCGGAGCCGGCGCGCCGGTGTGCAGCAGGAAGAGGACCGGGGTCGCGGTCGTGTTCGCCAGGTGCAGGAAGTGCACCACCTTCTGCGCCTCCGTCGCGGTGTACGAGCGGCACGGCGCGGCGACCACCGCGATCGGATAGCCGTGCAGCTCACCCCAGCCCGCCACCAGGGCGGTGGCCATACCCGGCTTGAACTCGTCGAAGTCGCTGTCGTCGAGGATCCGGGCCAGCACCTCGCGCGGCTCGAACGCGGCCGGATCGGCGGCGGCAAGCGTCAGCAGGCCCTCCGCGTCGTGCCGCGGCGGCCGCGGGCACCGGGTGCTCGCTGGGCGGCCGAGCTTGTGCCAGTTGAGCCGGCGGACGCACTGCCGCGCCAGGCGCAGGCCGTCCCGCTCGTCCTCGGCCAGCTGGTCCGCGGGGCCGTCCGGGCCGGCGGGCACGACCGGCGTGGCCCGCACGTCCACGGTCGTGTGACCGTTTATCGGCTGCGGGTGGATGGTCAGCACCTTGGCGTGCCCGCGTACCCGGATCGTGTAGTCGCAGAGTGCCGGCAGGTAGGCGGCATCCCCGGTGGCGGCACCGAAGACCACGCAGATCGACGGCACCCGGTCTGGCGGGAACAGGCCGCCAGAGGACGTGTCACCCGCCGATTCGATCAAGTTGATCATCGGCAGCCGGTTCGCGGAGGCGATCGTGGTGGCCCGGCGGATCTTCTCGGCGGTGTACGGGTTGACCGAACCCTCGTCCACGGTTGGGTCGTTCGCCATCACAACGCACTCGACGCCCTCGACCACGCCGATCCCGGTCACCACACTGGCACCGACCGGGAACTCCGATCCACGCGCCGCGACCGGGCACAGCTCGAGAAACGGGCTGTCCTGGTCGAGCAGCATCTCGATGCGCTCGCGAGGCAGCAGCTTGCCCCGGGCGTGATGCCGGGTCACGTACTTCTCGCCGCCGCCCGCGCGGGCCTCGTCGAGGGCCGATTCCAGCTCGGCCAGGCGTTGCAGGGTGGTGCCGCGCCCCTCGAGATAGGCGGGGTCACGCGTGTCCAGCGTGGTGTCGAGCACGGTCATCTCGCCACACCCCTGCCTGCCTTCAATGCCGCGCCCTTCCCTGTCCGTACCGATGCCTCTCGGCCACCTCCGTAACGAGTGGCCGAGGTGATGCGACACGGACAGGTGTAACGCGTACGTATAAGGGGCCGTCCTTTCGGACAGCCCCTTATAACTGAAGGTCAGACGCGTGCGCGGCGGGCCAGGCGCTCCGGGTCGAGGATGATCACGCTCTTGCCGTCGAGTCGCAGCCAGGCGCGCGAGGCGAAGTCGGCGAGAGCCTTGTTGACCGTCTCGCGGGAGGCGCCGACCAACTGGGCCAGCTCCTCCTGGGTGAGGTCGTGCGTCACCCGCAGGACGCCACCGTCACGGGTGCCGAAGCGGCCCGCCATTTGAAGCAGATTCTTCGCGACGCGGCCGGGCACGTCTGTGAAGATCAGATCAGCGAGCGCGTCGTTGGTGCGACGCAGTCGCCGGGCCAGGACGCGGAGCAGCTGCTCCGCGATCTCCGGCCGGTTGTTGAGCCAGGGACGCAGTGACGACTTCTTCAGCCGGGCAAGCCGGCTGTCGGTCACCGCGGTCGCGGTTGCCGTCCGCGGCCCAGGGTCGAACAGGGAGAGCTCACCAAGCATGTCCGACGGGCCCATGATGGAAACGAGATTCTGCCGGCCGTCCGCGGCGCGGCGTCCGAGCTTGATCTTCCCCGACAGAACGATATACAGGCTGTCGCCGGCCTCGCCCTCGTTGAAGACGACGTCGCCCTTACGGACTTCGATCGTGTCCATCTCCTTGGCGAGCGCCTCGGCGGCTTCCGGGTCAACGCCCTGGAAGATTCCGCTGCGAGCCAGTACCTCATCCATCGCCGCACCTCCGAAAACGCGCAACGTCTGCGCTCGATCAGTCTAGGCGCACGCGGGCGGGAAACGGGCGGCCACCCCTTGATCCAGATACTGGACGGTAACCAGAAATGCCGAGACCGGTGCTGACAATTCAGCGGTCCGGGCATATCAGGACAGGCCTTTCGTCTGTCGATCCCGCTTGCGGAACGACGGTATCGTCCGCGTCGATGAATCCGCACCCCCCGACCCACCGTAAGAAGCGACCCGTTTCGGTCGTCGCTATTGCCGCCGTACTCCTGCTTGGTACCGGTTTGGGGGGATGTGGCCTGAGTGGCAGTGACCCCGAGCCCGTCTGGAACCCTCCGGCCGGATCGTCGTCGCCGGGCGGATCCACCGCGAAACCGGTCGAGGAGTCCGCGCAGGTCGAGTCGATCACCCTCTCCGCCACCGGCGACATCATGATGAGCAACGCCCCGGGCAGCCTCCCTCCCAACAATGGCGACGGCTTCTTCGACTCGGTCACCGAGGCCCTGAAGTCCGACCTCGTCATGGGCAACCTGGAACAGCCGCTCACCGGCGACACCGGTACCTCCAAGTGCGGCAGCCCCAAGCGGCCCAACTGCTTCGCGTTCCGGTCACCCCCGGCCTACGCCGAGCACCTCAAGGAGGGCGGGTTCCAGCTGCTCAACACGGCCAACAACCACTCCAAGGACTTCGGGGTCCAGGGTTACGAGAACACCGTGGAAGCGCTGGAGAAGGCCGGACTCGAGCACACCGGTGCCGAGGACCAGATCACCGTGGTCGACGTCAAGGGCGTCAAGGTCGCGGTCCTCGGATTCTCGTCGTACGCCGGTGCCAACCCGCTGAACGACCTGGACGCCGCCGCGGCCGTGGTCGAGAAGGCGACCGGGCAGGCCGACCTGGTCGTCGTGCAGGTGCACATGGGCGCCGAGGGCACCGACAAGAACCACGTGAAGCCGGGCACCGAGACCTACTTCGGGGAGAACCGGGGCGACCCGATGAAGTTCAGCCGGACCGTGATCGACGCCGGCGCCGACCTGGTCGTCGGGCACGGCCCGCACGTGCTGCGGGGCATGGAGTTCTACAAGGGCAAGCTCATCGCGTACAGCCTGGGCAACTTCGCCGGCGGCGGGCGCACGCTCTCCCGCAACGGCATCCTCAAGTACGCCGGGGTGCTGCACGTGTCGCTCACCAAGGAGGGCAAGTACGTGGGCGGGAAGTTCGTCTCCACGTACATGAACGACAATGGTGTGCCGACCCGTGACAAGGCGAACGAGCGCGGCCGCAAGATGGTCGCCGAGCTGTCCGAGGCCGATTTCGGCGAGACCGGCGCCGTCGTCGGAACCGATGGAAGCATCAAGCCGGCGGCATGAGGCCCCGACGTACTCTTTACCGGTGACTCGACCCCGCGCCGCGACTCTCGCAACCAAGCGCTTCGCGGGCGAGACGGCGCTCGGCCGCAAGCGCCGCGCCCGCCGGATGGCCCGGGTGCTGGCCGACACCCATCCCGACGCGCACTGCGAGCTCGACTTCACCAACCCGCTCGAACTGGCCGTCGCGACGATCCTGTCGGCGCAGACCACTGACGTGCGGGTCAACCAGGTCACCCCGGAGCTCTTCCGCAAGTATCGGTCGGCCGCCGACTACGCGGCCGCCGACCGTGCCGAGATGGAGACACTGCTCCGGCCGACCGGGTTCTTCCGGGCCAAGACCAACTCGCTGATCGGGCTCGGTCAGGCGCTGCTCGAACGGCATGACGGGCAGATCCCGCGCAAGCTTGAGCAGCTGGTGAAACTGCCCGGCATCGGCCGCAAGACCGCCAACGTGGTCCTCGGCAACGCGTTCGGCGTACCCGGCATCACCGTCGACACCCACTTCCGGCGGCTGACCAACCGGTTCGGCTGGGTCGACGAACAGGACGAGGTGAAGATCGAGTTCCTGGTCGCCGACCTGATCGAGAAACGCGACTGGACCATGCTGTCGCACCGGGTGATCTTCCACGGCCGGCGGGTCTGCCACGCCCGGACGCCCGCGTGTGGAGCCTGCACGCTGGCCGCGATGTGCCCGTCGTACGGCACCGGTCCGACCGAGGCGGCCCCGGCGGCGAAACTGCTCAAGGGGCCGCGGGCGCGTGATCTCGCCGTGGCCGCCGGTGTCGACCCTGATCTGGTTCCGGCCTCCGCGGTGCTGGCCCCTGAGGAGTCGGAGTCGGAGCCGGTCGCCGCCGCCCCGGCCACCCCGCTTTCCGGTGCCCCGGAGGGGATGTGAGGCGGCTTCTCCCGGCTCTTGGGGCTGTTCTGGTCCTCTCGTCCTGCGCTGCCGAGGTCGACGCCCCTGAGGTGCCCTCACCGTTCGCGGGCTGCGACAATCTGAGCGGCGCCCCGGCGGCGGGTGAGCGACTGCCCGACCTGTCCCTGCCCTGTTTCACCGGCGGCACCGAGGTACGGCTTCGTGACCTGCGCGGCCCCGCGGTGATCAACATCTGGGCCTCCTGGTGTGCGCCGTGCCGCGAGGAGTTGCCGGTCGTGCAGGGACTGGCCGACCGCGCCGACGGCCGGTTCACCGTCATCGGCGTGGACAGCGGCGACCGCCGGTCCGCCGCGGCCGACTTCGCGACCGACCGGAGTGTCACTTTTCCGACTCTCTTCGACGAGGAAAAGAAGTTCGCCGACTCGCTCGGGGTGGCCACCCTGCCCGCCACCGTGTTCATCGATGCCGACGGGGGGATGAACGTGCATCGCACTGCCATGGACGTCGATCAGTTGATCGAACAGATGAGGAAACACACCGGCATTACGGTGACCCGATGAGCAGAGGCGAGGTGCTGGCGCGGCCGGACGGGCTCCCCGACTGGTTCGAGCCGCTGCTCACCAACGTCGACCAGTGCCGCACCGAAGACTTCACCACGCTGCGCAAACCGTCCGGGACGGGCGGCCGGTCCAGCGCGGTCCTGGTCCTGCTGGGCGAGGACGAACCCGGCCGGCCCGACCTGCTGATCCTGCAGCGGGCCGCGACCATGCGGAACCACGCCGGTCAGCCCGCCTTCCCCGGCGGCGCGACCGACCCGGATGACGCGCACGCCCCCGCCACCGCGCTGCGCGAGGCCGAGGAGGAGGTCGGTCTCGACCCGTCCTCGGCCGAGGTTCTCGCGCTCCTGCCGGACCTGTGGATCCCGGTCAGCGGCTTCGTGGTGAGCCCGGTTCTCGCATGGTGGCGAAAACCACATCCGGTGCATCCGTTGCAACCGGCCGAGGTGGCTCACGTCGCTCGCCTGCCGATCAGTGAACTCGCCGACCCCGCGAACCGTATCCGGGTGCGACATCCGAGTGGCTGGATCGGACCTGCGTTCCAGGTCCAAGGGCTGCTCGTCTGGGGATTCACGGCGGGGGTGATCGCTGCGTTGCTGAACATGGCCGGTTGGTCGCGCCCGTGGGAGCCGGGCCGGCTCGTCGAACTTCCGGACGCCGCCGCCCCCGTTCCGGCCGCCCGCGGTGGTGCGCCGGATGAGGTGGTGCCGTGAGCTGGCCCGCGACTTCTACGCTGAGTGAGTGCCTGTGGTCGATATCTTCCTGATCGTGGTCATGGTGCTGTTCGCGATCAGCGGATACCGCCAAGGCTTCGTCATCGGCGCGCTGTCGCTCGGTGGCTTCTTCAGCGGTGTTCTCATCGGTCTGCAGCTCGGTCCGCTGCTGGCCCGGCAGTTCGAGAACGGGACGGTGCGGCTCGTCGTCGCGCTCGGCATCATTCTCGTGCTCGCTGTCCTCGGCCAGACGCTGGCCGGCTGGCTCGGCACCAACCTGCGGCAGGTGATCGAGAACCGCTCCGTGCAGTACCTGGACGACGCCGGCGGCGCACTCGTCTCCGTCGTCGCGGTACTCTTCGCCGCCTGGCTGGTCGCCGTCCCGTTCGGGTCCACGCCGTTCCCCGCGATCAACGCCGCGGTGCGGGACAGCGCCATCCTCGGCGGCGTCACCGAGCTGGTTCCCGAGGAGGTGCGGTCGCTCTCCTCCGGCCTGCGCGACACCCTCGACACCAACGGCTTCCCCGACGTCTTCGGCGGTCTGGCCCGTACCCAGGCCCGTGA
The DNA here is from genome assembly GCF_040639655.1 of Actinoplanes sp. NPDC023801. Classification (NCBI taxonomy): domain Bacteria; kingdom Bacillati; phylum Actinomycetota; class Actinomycetes; order Micromonosporales; family Micromonosporaceae; genus Actinoplanes; species Actinoplanes sp. NPDC023801. The sequence continues at coordinate 103,077 of NZ_JBFAAI010000001.1, forward strand.
AGTCGCCGCCCCGGACCAGGCGCTCGCCAAGTCCAAGGTGGTGACCGCCTCGAAGAGTTCGGTCCTGAAGATCCTCGGCTCCGCGCCGAGCTGCTCCCGCCGTATCGAGGGCACCGGCTTCGTCTACGCCAAGGAGCGCGTGATGACGAACGCGCACGTGGTGGCCGGCACCCGCGAGGTCGTCGTGGAGAGCGGCGGGCGCGAGGTCGAGGGCAAAGTGGTCGTCTACGACCCCAAGCGCGACCTTGCTGTCCTCTATGTGCCCGGCCTCAAGGCACCGGTGATGTCGTTCGTCGGCAAGGAGGCCGCGACCGGCGCCAGCGCCATCGTTCTCGGCTACCCGCAGGACGGGCCGTACAACGCGCAGTCCGCCCGGATCCGCGACGTCGGCGACATCACCGGCCCGGACATCTACGAATCCGGCGACGTGACCCGGGAGATCTACACGATCAAGTCGCTCGTCCGCAGCGGCAACTCGGGCGGTCCGCTGATCGATCCCAACGGCGGCGTCCTCGGAGTGATCTTCGCGGCGGCTGCCGACGACAAGAACGTTGGCTTCGCCCTCACCGCCGACGAGGTCGCCGGGGTGGCCCAGGCCGGGCGGGCCAACACCCAGGAGGTCCGCACCGGCGAGTGCGCCTAGCGTCCCGGCTGATCGGGGCAGCCTCTCGGCCGGCCGCGGCTGCTCGCGGTGCTTGGCCTGGTTAGCTCCCGGTTGGCCTTGGTCCGTTCGCGCGGCGCCTGGTTTGCTCGCGGTGCTTGGCCTTGGTCCGCTCGCGCAGCGCCTGGTCCGCTCGCGGTGCTTGGCCTTGGTCCGCTCGCGCAGCGCCTGGTCCGCTCGCGGTGCCTTTCCTTTGGCCGCTCGCGCTTCGCCTTTGGCCGCTCGTGCTGCTTTCCGGCCGGTCCTGGTGCTTTCTTCGGCTGGTCCGGCGGCGCCGGTAGTGGCGGTGAAGCGGCCGTAAGCCGGCACTGTTGGCGGGGTGGTCAGCTCGCGCGGCGTCGGCTGGTCAGCCGGTGGCGGTGAAACCGCCATCAGCCGGCGCTGATGGCGGGGTGGCCAGCCCGCGCGGTGGGGGGTTGGTCAGTAGGTGGTGGGCTGGTCAGCCGGTGGTGGCGGCGAAGCGGCGGATGGTGATGGCTGCGGCGATCGCTGACAGCAGGAACAGTGCGATCGCTATCCATCGGGCCGCCGGTGTACCGGTCGGCTCGAGTTTGGCCGGAGCCGCCCACCCGCCGACGTTGCCACCGGGCACCGCCGCCGGGACGCCGGCCGGCTGGGTGCTCTCCTGCGGGGCCGACTGTGCCTGTCCGGAGACCGGCGCGCTACCGAACTTGGCCACACCGGGTGGCGGCGTGTTGTCGAGCGGGTTGCCGGTCACGGACGGCACGTCCGCCGTGAGTGCTGCGACCGGGTTGATAAGGCCGTACCCGAACTCGGTGTCCCGGCCGGGTGCGCCGCGATCGTCGGCGGTCCGGATGATCCGGTTGACCACCTCACCGGCCGGCATGTCCGGCCAGCGGGACCGGATCAGCGCGGCGGTGGCCGACACCATCGGCGCGGCGAAGCTGGTGCCCTGCACTCGCCAGTAACCGTCCGGGCGGGCACCGACCAGGTTGGTGGCGGGCGCCGTCACCACGGTCTCGGCGCCGCGGATGGAGCCGCTCCAGAGGCCCTCGCCGTCGCGTTCGGTGCCGCCGACCGCGATCACACCGGGCTCCCGGGCCGGATACCAGACTCCGACGTTCGAGTTCTTCTGCGTGCTCGTGCCGGTGGCGTTGCCGGTGCAGGCGATCACCACGACGTCCTTGGCGAACGCGTAGTCGATGGCGGCGGCGAGAGTGGGACTGGAGCCACTGCCGCCGAGCGACAGGTTCACCACCTTGGCGCCGTTGTCGACCGCCCAGCGCACGCCCTTGGCGACGATCAGCGAGTCGTCGTACTTGTTGTCCTCGTCGAGCACCCGTACCGGCAGAATCTTGGCTTTCGGAGCGATGCCCACGACTCCGGCCTGGTCGTCGGAGCGGCCCGCGATGATCGCCGACACCGAGGTGCCGTGGCCGACCGGGTCGCTCTCGCCGTCGGTCTTGCGGTCCACCAGGTCGACGCCGGCCAGCACCTGGCCCTCCAGGTCGACGTGGTTCGCATCGACCCCGGAGTCGATCACCGCGACGGTGACGCCGGAGCCGTCCGAGTAGTTCCACGCCTCGGCCAGGTTCAGCGCGCTCAGCTGCCACTGCTCGGCGCGGACCGTGTCGCCGCTCAGGACCGGCTCGTTGAGCGGGCGAACCGGTGCGGCGGAGGCTGCGGCCGGGGCGCCGAACGCGAACAGACCGGCCAGGGCGGCCGCCCCGGCCCGCCGGAGGGCGCCGGCGAGGGCGGCCTGTCCGGCCCGGCGTTGATGCTCACTGGTCACTGGTCGGCGTCGCCATTCTGAGACGGTCGGCAGCTGCGGTCAGTCACTTCAGGTTCGATCAGTCGCCTCGATCGGCGTGTCGTCAGTCGATGGACGGAGATTACTCCTACACATCGGCGTGTCGCTGCGGTCTGCCGCGACCAATCGCACCCGGTGTCTGTTCATTTCCCGAATCGCGGAACGGTGGCACGTGCGCGACCTGGATCAGACGCGTTCCCTCACGCCTCGTGATCAGGCGACCACGCCCTGGTGGCAGCGGGACGGGCTTGACGTTACCGATGAGCGCACCCTCCTCCGGCGAACCGGACATCACCATGCCGGGTGCGGACAGCTCCCGGAGACGCTGGATCACCGGCTCGTAGAGCGCCCGGCCGGCACCGCCGCTACGCCGGGTCAGCACCAGGTGCAAGCCGATGTCGCGGGCCTGAGGGAGGTACTCCACCAGGGGGGTCAGCGGGTTCGTCGGCCCGGACACGACCAGGTCGTAGTCGTCGACCAGGACGAACAACTCCGGACCGGTCCACCAGGAGCGCTCCCGCAGCTCACGGGCGGTCACATCGGGGCCCGGCAGGCGGCGCTGCATGTAGCCGGCCGCGGACAGGATCAGGTCCTGAGTCTGCTGGGCCTGCATGCCGTACCCGATGCGGTGTTCTGATTCCGGCAGGTCCATCAGGCTGCGCCGGTAGTCGACCAGGATGATCCGGCACTCCTCCGGCCGGAACCGGTTGGTGAGCGTGGTCGCGACGGACCGCAGGAACGACGTCTTGCCGCTCTCGCCCTCGCCGAAGAGCAGGAAGTGCGGGTCGGTCGCGAAGTCGATCTCCACGGGCCGCAGGTCGGCCTCCGCGATACCGATCGGGATCCGCAGGCCGCTGCCGCGCTCCGCGTCCAGAGCGGTGTACGGCACCGAGGCCGGCAGCAACCGCACCCGCGGGGCCGGCTGGCCGTCCCAGGCCGCCGCGATCGACTTGACCAGGGCCGGAGTCTCACCGATCGAGCTGACCTCGGGCCGAACCGTGAGCAGGTGCAGGCCCTTGGTCCGATCGGTCGGGTGCGCGACCATGCCACGCCCGGGTGCCGCGTCCGGCACCGACTCGGCGGCCCGCCGCGCGATGATCGAGTCGGACGGGTCACCGAGCCGCAGTTCCAGGCGGGAACCGAAGAGGTCCCGGACCACCGGGCGGAAGTCCATCCAGCGGGAGGCAGCCGCCACCAGGTGGATGCCGTAGGACAGGCCCCGGGTGGCCAGGTCGGTGAGGACCGGCTCCAGTTCCTCGTAGTCCTTGCGGACGCTGCTCCAGCCGTCGACCACCAGGAACACGTCACCGAACGGATCGTTGCCGCCCGCCCGCCGGCTCCGGTAGGCCGCCATCGACTCCACGCCGAGCTCGGTGAACCGGGCCTCCCGCTCGGCGAGCAGGGTGACCATCTCGCCGACGGTACGGCGTACGCCCTCCGCCTCGAGCCGTCCGAACACCCCGCCCACGTGCGGCAGGTCCCGTAGCGTCGCAAGGCCGCCACCACCGAAGTCGAGGCAGTAGATCTGCACCTCGGCCGGCGTGTGGGTGAGCGCCAGCCCGCACACCAGGGTCCGCAGCGCGGTCGACTTGCCGCTGAGCGTGCCGCCGACCACGGCGACGTGCCCGGCCGCCCCGGCCAGTTGCAGCCACATGACGTCGCGCAGCTGATCACGAGGCTTGTCGATGACCGCGATCGGCACCTGGAGCCGGTTGTGCAGCGCCGGGTTGGTGAAGGTGAGCCCGCGCCCCGGCGTGACACCGACCGGGCCGAGCAGGTCGTCGAGCACCGCCGACTCGTCGAGCGGCGGCAGCCACACCTGATGCGCCGGCGGGCCCTGGCCGACCATCTTCTCGATCAGAACGTCGGCGAGTTTCGGCCCGTCCGGGTCGGCCACCGGCTTGGGTGCGGGCGCACTGGCCGGCGCCGCCACGTGCTGGGTGGTCCACGGCAGCACCTGGACACTGCCGTGCTCGGTGCGCCCGCTCGGGCTGCCGGACCGGCGCACCGGCCCGCCCACATAGGCGGCCTTGAACCGGATCAGTGGCTCGGTGCCGAACTTCATGTAGCCGTTGCCGGGGGAGCGTGGCAGCTCGTACGCGTCCGGCACACCGAGAACGGCTCGCGACTCCAGCGCCGAGAACGTCCGCAGACCGATCCGGTACGACAGATGCGTGTCCAGACCACGCAGCCGGCCGTCCTCGAGCCGCTGGCTGGCCAGCAGCAGATGCACGCCGAGCGACCGGCCGAGCCGCCCGATCTGCAGGAAGATGTCGATGAAGTGCGGCCGCTTCTCGAGCATCTCGGTGAACTCGTCACAGACCACGAACAGCGTCGGCAGCGGTGCCAGCGGCGCCCCACCGGCCCGTGCCTTCTCGTAGTCGAACTGCCCCGCGTAGTTGCCGGCCTTGCGCAGGAGCTCCTGTCGGCGGCTCAGCTCGCCCTCCAGCGCGTCGGCCATCCGGTCCACCAGCGGTAGCGCGTCCTCCAGGTTGGTGACCAGCGCGGCCGTGTGCGGCAGGCGGTCACAGGCGGCGAACGCGGCACCGCCCTTGAAGTCGATCAGGACGAAGTTCAGGATCTCCGACGAGTGAGTGGCGGCGAGCGCCAGCACCAGGGTGCGCAGCAGCTCCGACTTACCCGACCCGGTGGCGCCGACGAGCAGCCCGTGCGGGCCCATGCCGTCCTGCGCCGACTCCTTCAGGTCCAGCTCGACCGGCATGCCGTCGTCGCTCACCCCGATCGGGACCCGCAGCCGGTCCCGGTGCGGGCGGGCCGGCCAGCCCCGCGACACGTTGAAGGTCTCCGGGTCACCGATGCCGAGCAGCTCCGGCAGGCCCGTCTCGGTGGCGGCCGGGGCTCCGCCGCCCGGGTCGGGTGCGGTGGCCAGCCGCAACGGTGCCAGCCGCCGCGCCACCGCCTCGGCCTCGTCGACGGTCAGCCCGTCGGCCCGGCCCGCTTCGCTCTCGTGATCCATCGTCCAGGTGCCGAGGATGCCGTCGGTGCGGACCTCCAGCACCAGCGACGAACGGTCGAGCAGCCGGGGTGGCATGGTGTCCAGGTCGAGGACGGTCAGCCCGTCCAGTGCGTCGTCGAGCCTGGTGTTGGCCGGCTCGGCACCGTCGACCACGACCAGGACGTGCGGGGTGCTCCCGGCGCTGTGTCCCGGCTGGAAACGCGGTCGTGAACCGATGACCTGCTCCAGCAGCTCGGCCAGCCGTGGTTCGTCTCCCGCGACGAGCCGCACGGCGCCCAGCGCGTCGACCAGCGACGGATGCTGGGCGTGCGGCAGCCACTTGACCCACTCCCAGTACTGGCGGGTCTCCCGGCCGGCGCAGACCGCGATCACCAGATCCTCCGGGGCGTGGAAGACGGCCAGCTGGGCGAGCACCGCCCGGACCAGCGCGCGCGGCCCTTCCGCGCCCGGCGCATCGCCGCGCACGAACACCCGGGCGAACCCGCGCAGCGACATCGCCACCGGCAGGTCCGGCACCACCGAATAGGCGTCCAGGAACCGGCGCAGCGCTCCCGCGGTCATCGGCTCCAGCTCGTCCAGCGGCCGGGTCACCGGCGGGACCAGCGGCGTCGCAAGCGTCTGCGGGCCGAGACCGACGCGCACCACCCCGAAATCCGGGTCGCCGGTCCGACGCTCCCACACCCGGTGGCTGTCGGCCGTCGACCACAACCGCTCCGGATCGGGATGCCGGTAGATCAGCCCGAGCCGCTGCAGGCGGGCGGTCTCCCGGACCCGCTTGCGCAGCGAGGCCAGATGGCGAAGGTACTCCCGGCGGGCGGCCATCATCTCCGCCTTGCGCGGCGCACCCGCCGAGCCGAACGAGGTCATCAGCATGGCCAGCGAGGAAATACCGAACAGACCACCGATCACGTACGAGTACGCGCCGCCCCGCCCCTGGCCCATCATCATCGCCATGGCCAGCGTGCCGCCCAGCATCGGCAGCGCCATCAGCCACTGCTGCCAGCGCGAACCCACCGCCTCCGGGATCTCCGGCGGCGGCTCGACGGTCAGCTGCCCCTCCGGGATCTCCGGAGCCGGTCGGCGGGCCGCCCGTTTGATCATCACGGTGCCCATCCCCGCCCCCTTGAAATCCGGCTCCGGCAGCCCCGCAGATCTCGGGACTTCACGACCGGCCCACTCTAGGTAAAGTTCCGTCGATCCCGCAGCCTCGTCCCGGTCGATGTGGATAACCTCCGTCACTGGCTGTGGACGAACGGAAGGAATGCCTGGTGAGCGTCGGTCTGGCCCGCGTGACCATCAGTGCGCCGCAACGGCGGGTCGACGTGGCCCTCCCCGAGCAGGTGCCGCTGGCCGAATTGCTGCCCGAAGTGCTGCGGCACGCCGGGGAAGGCCTCGCCGACCAGGGCGAACGGCACGGCGGCTGGGTGCTGCGGCGCGGTGACGGCGTCGCTCTGGCGACCGCTCAGGGCCTCCACCCCCAGGGTGTACGGGACGGCGAAGTGCTCCACCTGGTCTCGGCCGGCGAGGAGTGGCCGGAACTCGAGTACGACGACGTGGTCGAGGCCATCGCCGAGGGCGCACGCCGCCGCGGTGGCATCTGGACGCCGGCCGCCAGTCGCACGGCCACCCTCGCGGCCGCCGCCGTGCCGCTCGGACTCGGCCTTCCCGCCCTGCTCGCGAGCGGTTCCGGAGGCGGCGTACCGGGGATGATCGGGCTCGGCGTCGCGGTTCTGCTGACCCTCGTCGGGACGGTCGCCTCCCGGGCGTACGGTGACCTGCGCGCCGGTGTGGCGCTCGGCGGGTACGCGCTTCCGTACGCCTTCGCCGGTGGTGCCCTTCTGGTCACCTCCTACGACCGCGCCGGCGTGCTCCCACCCGCACCCTGGCTGGGCGGTCCGGAACTGCTCGCCGGATCGGTCGCGGTGCTCCTGGCGTCGGCGCTGGCCGGAGCAGGCGTGGCCGCCGGGGCGAGGTTCTTCACCGCGGGAGTCGTGGTCGGGCTGCTCGGCGCGCTCACCGCCGCCACCGGCCTGTTCACCACGGCCGCCGGTGGTGCGGCGATCCTGATCTCGCTGCTCGTCTGCGGGATCGGCATGCTGCCGCTTCTCGCTGTCCGGTTCGGGCGCACCCCGCTGCCGCCGGTCGCGCTGCCGCCCGGCACCGAGTCGCTCACCGACGAGCCCCGGCCCGGGTCCGACCAGGTGCGCAGGCTGCCGGAACGCGGCGCGGTGTTCGCCTCGGTGGCCCGTACCGATGAGCTTCTCTCCGGAATGCTCCTCGGCCACGCCGTCCTCGCCGTCGGCGCCTTCGCCGTGCTCGCCACCGCCGGGACGCTCGCGTCCCGTGCGTTGATCGCGGTGAGCGCGCTGGCGCTGCTCCTGCGCTCGCGCCTGTTCGTCACCCAGCGGCACCGGGTGCCGGTGCTCGCCGCCGGTCTCGCCGGCGGAGCCGCCCTTGGCGTCGACATGCTGGCCGGCGCCGGAGACGCCCTTCCCGCGGTCATCGCGGGCGCGGTGGTTGTGGCATTGATCACGGTTGCCGTCGGCGCCCGGTACGCGGACCGGCCGCCGTCGCCCTACCTCGGCCGTGCCGCCGACATCGTCGACGCCCTGATCGTCATCTCGGTCATCCCGGTCGCCTGCGCGGTGACCGGCCTCTACGGCGCCGTCTCCGGCCTGACCTGACCCCCGTCGCTGCGCTTGCGGTGCGTCCCGCTCGCTCGGCAGCTGCCGAACTTGTGAGTTTGCGGCGTAGGTCGCCACCGGGCCGGGGGTGGCAGCGGCGGGGTTGTGCCGTCCGCACCGCACAAGGTCGCGGTGGGGCGGAGGGCAATAACGACCGCACCTGCGGGGCCTGTGCCCCGCAGGTGCGGTCGTCAGCGGTTTTCGCGGGAGCGAGAGATCAGTGCTCGTGCTCTCCCTCGGCCTGAGCGGCCTCCTCGCGCTTGAACGAGGCGCGGATCTCCTGCTCGGCCTCGATGCGCCCGACCCAGGTCGCGCCCTCGACCGACTTGCCCGGCTCCAGGTCCTTGTAGACCTGGAAGAAGTGCTGGATCTCCAGCCGGTCGAACTCGCCCAGGTGGTGGATGTCGCGCAGGTGCTCCTGACGCGGGTCCTCGAACGGGACGCAGATGACCTTGTCATCGCGGCCCTTCTCGTCGGTCATCCGGTACATGCCGATCGCGCGGGCGCGGACCAGGCACCCGGGGAACGTCGGCTCCGGGATCAGCACCAGAGCGTCCAGAGGGTCCCCGTCCTGGCCGAGGGTGCCCTCGATGAAGCCGTAGTCCGCGGGATACTGTGTCGCGGTGAAGAGGGTCCGGTCCAGCCGGATACGTCCGGTCTTGTGGTCAACCTCGTACTTGTTGCGCTGCCCCTTGGGGATCTCAACCAAGACGTCGAAATCCATTATCCGCTCCCCTTTTGCTTGCCCGCTTGAATAGACCGGTCCGCCGGGCGGGGAAGCGGGGCATGGAAGCAGGGCCCGCAGGATCCGCGCGCAACGGTGTGCCGGATGTCGCTAGTCTCCCCTAAGTCTGACGCCACGGGCGAGGAGGGGCGTGTGACGAGGCAAGATTCACATGACAGTTCGGACGAACACGGCGTGTCGGGTTCGCAACCCGGCTCTGAAGAGGCTATGCGAGGCGCCGACTCGTCAACTGCATCTCCGTCATACCCGAATAATTCGGGCGCCGCCGATGCTGTGCGATCCCCCGCGCTGTCGTCCGGCCGGGCGACCGTACCGCCGCCATCGGGTGAGCCTCGGCGGCCTTTCCCCTGGCAGGAGGACGACCCCGCCGGGAATCCGTCGTCCGGGTCCCCGCCGGCCGGGCCTTCTTCGTTCGGGTCTCGGGAGACCGGGTTCCTGCCGCCACCCTCACCGACGGTTGGCCAGGGGTCACCTGCCCGGCCGTCCGCTCCCGGTTTGTCTGTTCCGGCGGCAACCGGTTCGTCGGCGGCGGGCCGGGCCTCCGTGCCATCGCCCGGTTCGTCTTCGTCCCCGGCGCCGGTGAGTGCGGGGCGTGCAAGCGTCCCGCCGCCCCCGAGTTCTCTCTCGCCGGCACCGACCTCATCCGGTTCGGCCTCGACGTCATCCGCGTCGGCACCAGCCTCGCCTTCGCCGGCTCCCGCCTCGCCAGCACCAGCCTCTCCAGCACCAGCACCAGCCTCGTCCCCGTCGGCTCCGGCCTCGCCGGCGCTGGCCCCGGCCTCGCCGGTATCAGCTTCGCCGGCACCGGCCTCTCCCGCGCCGGGCCGGGCAAGCGTCCCCGCCGCGGATTCGCATACACCAGCGAGTTCAGGCCCCGGGAATGCGGGCACCACTGGCGCGGGACCCGAGAGTTCAGGCACCTTGGATGCAAGTTCGGTGGACTCGGATTCCGCTGGTTTCGGACAGGCGGGTCGTTTCGGTCAGGTGCCTGGTTTCGGCCAGGCGGGAATGCCTGGCGCCGGAGCGCAGCAGTCGGCTCCGGCCTCCGCAGGTCACGGCGACGGCGGTTCCTCCGCGTCCGAGCGGTCGGAGGGAACGCCACTCACCAGCCGCCCTGCGGCGGCCTCCGCACCCGTGCGGACCACTGCGTCTTCGTCCGGGCAGTCCGATGCCACGCAGGTACCCACCGCGGGGAAGTCCACCGCGGCCACCGGCTCGTCGCAAGGACAGGGGCCGCTCTCGTTGGCCTTCCTCCCGGGGCAGACTCCCGCCTCCGGCGGAACGGCTCTGGAGGCTGTTGCGCAGCAGGCAGCCGGGGACCACGTGCCGGAATCGGGGGCCGATGCTGCCCCAGGTCCTGTCGCCGCTTCGGTGAAGCCGCCGAAATCGGCGGAAGCGGGGTCTCCCTCGTCGGCAGATCCCGGTAACGCCTTTGATCCGAATGTCGGCACGCCCGGACCAGCCGCCACTGGATCCGCTGCTATTGGAAATGCCGCGCCCAGACCCGACGCGACCGGACCCGACGCGACCGCACCCGGCGGAACCCGACCTGCCGCGACTGCACCCGGCGGAGCCGGACCTGCCGGGCCCGGAGCTGCCGCGTCCGGAGCTGCCGCGTCCACACCCGACGCGTCGGGAACAGCCGGGACCGGAGCGGGCGCGACCGGATCATCCGGTGCCGGAGCGGCTCCGGCGCCCGCCGCGCCAGCGCCACAGGCAGGTGCTGGGTCGCATGTCCCGGTGCCGCAAGCCGATGCCGGGTCGCGGGCCTCTCAGAGCGGTGCATCGCAGACAGCCTCGTCAGGCGGGGCCGCGCCGCTCGATCCCATTTCAGGGCAGCAGCCGGGAGTTCAGCCTCCGGCGCCACAGGGGGACCGGTCTTCCGGGCAGCAGCCGGGAGTTCAGCCTCCGGCGCCGCAGGCTGACGGGTCTCCCGGGCAGCCTCCCGTGCCACAGTCTGACGGTTTTTCCGGGCAGGCTTCCGTGCCGCGGGCCGGGGGGTCCGCGTCCGGTGAGGGCTTGCGGACATCGGACCCTGGGAGTGCATCGACGTCGGCCCGGCCGGCCACGTTGGGTGATTCCGTCGCCCGGCCAGCGCAGGGGCAGGCTCCGGGGCCACAGCCATCCGTCCCGCCGCCGGGTCGGCCGAGCTCGCCCGGTCAGGTGACCGACCCGTCTCCCTCCGGTCGGCCGAGCCCCACCGCCTCCGGCCACACGGCTGTATCCCCGGCGCCAGGCCGAGCGCCGGGCGCACAGCCCCAGCCAGCACCACAGACATCCGCGCCGGGTCATTACCCGCCGAGCGGACCTGGACCGGCCGGTAACTGGCCGGGCGGCCCGACCGGCCAGGCCGCCGCAGGTGGCGCCGTGGCACCTCGTGCGGCGGAGTCGGGCGGCCGACCTGGCGCCGACCAGACCGCTGCCCTCACCCGTCCTACCGCGCCGGATCGGAACGCCGGTCCCGGAACGCCCGCCGACCCGGACCACACCGCGCGTCTGGATCTACCGGGCGGCGCGGCTGCGGCCGACCGGGCAGGACTCGGAGCCGGTCCTGCCCCTGGTTCCGCCGCTGTCTCACAGTCGCCACCTACCGGTTCGAGCCCCGCCACGGGTTCGAAGCCGGTTGTCGGTTCGAGCCCCGCCACAGGTTCGAAGCCGGTTGCCGGTTCGGGATCGGGGCCGGTTGCCGGTTCCGGTCCGAAAGCCGGTACGGGTCCCGCTTCCGGGATGAACAGTGCCGACCTGGATCGCACGGTCAGCCTGGCCCGCCCCGCGGGTACCGGTCAGCCCGTCGATCCGGATCGCACCGCCAACCTCGGACAGCCCGGGAGCGGCCCGGCCGCCGGGGGAGCGACCGGTGCAAGCAGGCCGACCACCCCCGGTACCTCCGGCCAGGCGGCGAAGGCCTCCGCGACCGTCTCCGGCGCCCCGAGCCCGACACGGGCCGGCCCAGGCACCGGAACGTCGGGTTCCGCAACGGCGCGTTCCGGAACGGCGGGTGCCGGGTCCGCGGCTGCAGGGGCCGCGGGTACCGGAACGGGGACCCCCGGTGTCGGCACCGCCAAGGTGGGCACCGCAGGCGGAACCGGGTCGTCGAACGCCGGAATGTACGGGCGTGCCTCCACGACCCCCGGCACGGCCCGAGCGGCAGCCCCCCAGACGCTGCCGGCCGTGGCTCCCGGTTCGGACACCGGGGCAGGCCGGGGCCCCGCCGAGGCGGGCACACGGCGCGGGCGCCGTACCAAATCGTTCGTGGCCCTTGCGATCCTGCTCGTGATGGCGATGGCCGGTGCCGTCGGCATCGTGGTGCGGCCCGGACCGGTCGACGGGTGGCTGGATGCGCTGAGCGGCGAGCCAGCCAGCACGCCGACTCCGGCGGCGACCACCCCGGAACCGACGCCGACGCCGGTTCTGGTGGCCGCGGAGGAGGGCGGCTCGGCGCCGGACGCGGCGGCGGTCAAGGCGGCCCTGGACCCGCTGGTGAATGCGGCGGAACTGGGCCCGACCGTGCACGTCCAGGTACTGGATGTGGCAAGCGACACAGTCCTCTACGAACGCAATGCCACCAAGGCCACCACGCCGGCCTCGACCACCAAGGTTCTGACGGCGGCGACGGTGCTGGCCGCGCGGGGCCCGGCGTACCGGCTGGAGACCAGGGTGGTGGCCGGTGCGGCCCCGGGCGAGGTGGTGATCGTCGGTGGCGGTGACGCGACGCTCGCGGTCCGTGAGGCCGACAAGGACCTGTTCCCGGGAGCGGCCCGGCTCGACGACCTCGCCGCGCAGGTGAAGAAGGCGCTGGGCGGTACGAAGCCGACCCGGCTGCTGGTGGACACCTCGCTGTTCGAGGGGCCGGAGACGGCGACCGGATGGGATGCCGGTGACATTCCGGGTGGTCAGGTGGCCCGGATCCAGTCGCTGATGACGAACGCGGGCCGGCTCGTACCGGTGCACAACGAGTTCGGCGGTGACCCGCGGTTCTCGGATCCGGCTCTGTCGGCCGGCAAGATCTTCGCGAAGATGATCGGTGTCCCGCAGTCGGCGGTGAAGCGGGGGTCGGCCGCGACCGGCGATCCGGCGCCGTCAGCCTCGATCAGTTCGACGTGGACACCCGGGTCCGAGCTGGGCAAGGTCCAGTCGCCGCCGCTGGTGCAGGTCGTCGACTGGATGCTGCAGCAGAGCGACAACGTGCTGGCCGAGGTGCTCGCCCGGCAGGTGGCGCTGGCGGCCGGCAAGGAGGCGAGTTTCACGGGTGCGGCCGAGGCGATGGGCGACAAGCTCAGTGAGCTCGGCCTGCCGGCGGAACAGGCGAAGCTGTACGACGGGAGTGGCCTCTCGACCCGCAACGGCATCACCCCGACCCTGCTGGTGGAGACACTGGCGCTGGCCGCCGGGGGTTCACAGCCGGCGCTCGGCAACATGTTCAACGGGCTGCCGGTGGCCGGTTGGTCGGGGACGCTGGAGACCAGGTTCGCCACGCCCAGCGACAACGAGACCGCGCAGGGCGTCGTGCGGGCCAAGACCGGGTCGCTGAGTGGGGTGAACACTTTGGCCGGTGTGCTGATGACCCGGGAGCAGCGGGTGCTCGCCTTCGCGATCATGGCGAAGGGCGGTGCCGACGCGATCACGGCCCGTTCCGCGCTGGACGAGGTGGTGGCCCGTCTGGTGGCGTGCGGCTGCTGATCCGGGGTGGTCCGGGGTTTCACCTGAGTGCGGTATGGAACCGCGCGGGTACGGTGGGCTGCATGGCGCAGTTCGTTGACTGGGATCTGGCCGCCGCCACCGCGGGCGCGCTGTCGAAATCCGGACCCGCGGTCTCCTACGAGGAAGCCACTCAGGTGGTGCATGAGCTGCGAGCTCTGACCGATGAGGCGGCCGTGCACGTCGCGGCGTACACCGGTCTGACCTCGCAGACACCGGTTCCACCGGTCCGGGTGGTGGACCGTAAGGACTGGGCGAAGGTGAACATCGCCGGTCTGCAGCGGATCATCGGCCCGCTGGTGACCCGGCTGTCGGGTGACAAGGAGCCGGGGCCGCTTGCCGACGCGATCGGGTCCCGGGTGACCGGGGTCCAGGCCGGGACGGTGCTGGCCTATCTGTCCGGCCGCGTGCTCGGGCAGTACGAGGTGTTCTCCGGCGATCCGGGGCAGCTGCTGCTGAACGCGCCGAACATCGTCGAGGTCGAGCGCAAGATCGACGCCGACCCGCGTGACTTCCGGCTCTGGGTCTGCCTGCACGAGGTGACCCACCGGACCCAGTTCACCGCGGTGCCGTGGATGCGCGGTTACTTCCTCGGCGAGGTGCAGGCGTTCGTCGACGCCTCGCAGGGCGGCGAGCACATCCTGGAGCGGCTGCGCCGCGGCGTGGCCACCCTCTCCGAGGCGCTGCGTGACGAGGAGAGCCGGGTCTCGGTGCTGGACATCGTGCAGACCCCGGCCCAGCGTGCGGTGCTCGACCGGCTGACCGCCCTGATGACCCTGCTGGAGGGCCACGCCGAGTTCGTCATGGACGGTGTCGGCCCCGAGGTGATCCCGTCGGTCGATTCGATCCGGGCGAAGTTCAACCGGCGCCGCGAGGGCGGCAACCCCCTGGAGAAGGCGGTGCGCCGGGTCCTCGGGATCGAGGTCAAGATGCGGCAGTACGCGGAGGGCCGCAAGTTCGTCCACGGCGTGCACGAGCGGGTCGGGATGGACGGCTTCAACAAGATCTTCGAGTCGCCGCTGAGCCTGCCCCGCCTGGACGAGCTCGGCGACCCGGATGCCTGGGTGGCGAGGGTTCACCACTAGCCATGGCCAGGATCCCGCCGCCGGTGGCGGCAGTGCGCATGGCGGTGCGCCGGGGTCTGGCCGACCTTCCCGGCGACGCCCTGATCCTGGTGGCGTGTTCGGGGGGAGCCGATTCTCTGGCACTCGCCTCGGCGGCCCGGTTCGCCGGCCGCCGGGTCGGCCTGGTCACGGTCGACCACCGCCTGCAGGAGGGTTCCGACCGGCGGGCCCGGTCGGTGGCCGCCTGGGCCCGGGACTCCGGGTTCGATCCGGTGCGGATCGAGACGGTGTCGGTGGCCGGGCTCCCTGGCGGCCCGGAGGCGGCCGCCCGGACCGCGCGTTACACGGCTCTCAGTGATGCGGCCGCCGAGCTGGGCGCCGCCGCGATGCTGCTCGGGCACACCCGCGACGATCAGGCGGAGACGGTGTTGCTGGCGATGGCCCGTGGTGCCGGGCCGCGGGGGCTGTCCGGGATGCCCGGCCGGCGCGGGATCTTCCGGCGTCCGCTGCTGGAGGTGACCCGGGCGGACACCCGCAAGGCGTGCGCGGCCCTGGGTCTCGCGCCTTGGGAGGACCCGCACAACACCGATCCGGCGTACGCCCGGTCGCGCGTGCGTGCCTCGGCCCTGCCGTCACTGGTCGACGCCCTGGGCCCGGCCGTGCCGGCCAATCTGGCCCGGACCGCGTCGCTGATCGCGGCGGACAACGCGGCCCTGGACGAGCTGTCGGCGGAGGCTCTGGACGCGGCCCGGTCGGAGCGAGGGCTGTCGGTGCCGGTGCTGGCCGGGTTGCGTCCCGCGATCCGGGGCCGGGTGCTGCACCGCTGGGCGGGTGAGCTGGGCGCGCCGGGCGGGGCTCTGGCGTACGGGCATGTGGTCGCCCTGGATGCTCTGGTGACCGGCTGGCACGGTCAGGGGCCGGTGTTCCTGCCCGCCGGAATCTGTGTGGAGCGCCACTCGGGCGACCTCGTCCGGGTGGTTCCGGCCAATATCAACTGAGGGATCCGGTTCGGAAACCGGCCCCGTTGGCCGAACGGTAACTTCCATACGGCAGGCTAGGCCTCATGGCTGATGGCTCTTGGTACGACGCCGACATCGACCACGTGATCATCTCGGAGCAACAGATCCGGGACAAGATCGACGAACTTGCCAAGCAGGTGTCCGTGGACCACACCGACGCCGAGGAAGGCATCCTTCTCGTCTGCGTGCTGAAGGGCGCGGTCATGTTCATGGCCGATTTCGCCCGCGCGCTGGGCAAGCATGGTCCCTCGACCGAGATGGAGTTCATGGCCGTCTCGTCGTACGGGCAGGGAACGACCTCCTCGGGTGTGGTGCGGATCCTGAAGGACCTGGACCGGGACATCACCGGCCGGCACGTGCTCGTCGTCGAGGACATCGTGGACTCCGGACTGACCCTCTCCTGGCTGATGAAGTACCTGGAGTCGCGTCAGCCGGCGAGCGTCGAGGTGGTGGCCCTGTTCCGCAAGCCGGACGCGGTCAAGGTGCAGGTCCCGGTGCGGTATGTGGGCTTCGACATCCCGAGCGAGTTCGTGGTCGGGTACGGCCTGGACTTCTCGGAGCGTTACCGGGAGCTCCCCTATGTGGGCGTTCTCAAGCCCGAGGTGTACGCCCGTAGCTGAACCGCTTTCTCAGCGTGTTCTCAGTATTGGTTCATTATGGGCGTTTTTACACCTGAACCGCCCTGATTTAACCGTCCGTACGCGCGGTTCGCCCTGCGGGCTCACGGGTTCGTAATCGGCACGTACGGTGTACCGTCGAGTGACCGATGGCGTGGTGTCACAAGCGCTGGAGGGGCTGGGGCCGGCCAACGGCCTCGGCAGCCGCCGGTGGGCGGTGACGTTGAGGTGACCAGGACGCCGATCAGGAGGGTCCGGGCGCTTGGCGCCCGACAACAGTATGGAACGTACGCGTTTCTTCCGCCGCCCGGTGGTCTGGATCATTCTGGTGATCATCGGCGTAGTCGCGCTGAGCACTGTATTCACCAGTGGTCCCAGCTACCAGAGGGTCGAGACATCGGTTGCGCTGGACCGTCTGAACCAGCCAGGAATCAAGAAGATCGTCCAGAAGGACAAGGAGCAGACGCTCCAGATCGATCTGGAGCAGTCGGCCACGTTCGACGGCAAGAGCACCGACAAGATCGAGGCTCAGTACCCGTACGAGCTGACCGACGAGATCTTCACCCAGGTCGACCAGGCCAAGAAGCAGGGCCGGATCTCCGGGCCGGTCGACACCACGGTGTCCGGCGACAACATTCTTCTCAGCATTCTGATCAACCTGCTGCCGATCGCGATTCTCGTGGTCCTGCTGCTGCTGTTCATGTCGCAGATGCAGGGTGGCGGTTCGCGGGTGCTCAACTTCGGCAAGTCCAAGGCGAAGATGATCACCAAGGACACGCCGAAGACGACGTTCGCCGACGTGGCGGGTGCCGACGAGGCGGTCGAGGAACTCCACGAGATCAAGGACTTCCTGCAGAACCCCACGAAGTACCAGGCACTCGGCGCCAAGATCCCGAAGGGCGTGCTGCTCTTCGGCTCACCGGGTACCGGTAAGACGCTGCTGGCCCGTGCCGTCGCCGGCGAGGCCGGGGTGCCGTTCTACTCCATCTCCGGTTCGGACTTCGTCGAGATGTTCGTCGGTGTCGGCGCGAGCCGGGTCCGCGACCTCTTCGAGCAGGCCAAGTCGAACGCTCCGGCGATCGTCTTCGTCGACGAGATCGACGCGGTCGGCCGGCACCGTGGCGCCGGCATGGGTGGCGGTCACGACGAGCGCGAGCAGACGCTCAACCAGCTGCTCGTCGAGATGGACGGCTTCGACACCAAGGGCGGCGTCATTCTGATCGCGGCCACCAACCGGCCGGACATCCTCGACCCGGCGCTGCTGCGCCCGGGCCGTTTCGACCGGCAGATCCCGGTGGACAACCCCGACATGGAGGGCCGCAAGGCGATCCTGCGGGTGCACGCCAAGGGCAAGCCGTTCACGCCCGACGTCGACCTCGACTCGGTCGCCCGTCGCACCCCCGGTTTCTCCGGCGCCGACCTGGCCAACGTGATCAACGAGGCCGCGCTGCTGACCGCCCGTAACGAGAAGCGGGCGATCTCCAACGAGTTCCTCGAGGAGGCGATCGACCGGGTCATCGCCGGCCCCGAGCGGCGCACCCGGGCGATGAGCGACAAGGAAAAGAAGATCACCGCGTACCACGAGGGTGGACACGCGCTGGTCGCCTACGCTCTGCCGCACTCCGCCCCGGTGCACAAGGTGACGATCCTGCCGCGTGGCCGCTCGCTGGGTCACACGCTGGTGCTGCCGACCGAGGACAAGTACACCCAGACCCGGGCCGAGATGATCGACACCCTGGCGTACGCGCTGGGTGGCCGGGCCGCCGAGGAGCTCGTCTTCCACGAGCCCACCACCGGCGCCGGCAACGACATCGAGAAGGCGACCAGCCTCGCCAAGGCCATGGTCACCCAGTACGGCATGAGTTCGAAGCTGGGCGCCGTGAAGTACGGCAGCACCGGGGACGAGCCGTTCATGGGCCGCAGCATGGGGCACGAGAAGTCGTACTCGGACGCGGTCGCCGCCGACATCGACGGTGAGGTTCGCGCCCTGATCGAACTGGCGCACGACGAAGCCTGGGAGATCCTGGTCGAGTACCGCGACGTTCTCGACAACATGGTCCTCGAGCTGATGGAGAAGGAGACCATCACTCAGGACGACATGAACCGGATCTGCGCCCGGGTCGCCAAGCGTCCGCCCATGTCGCCGTTCAACGGCTTCGGCAAGCGGCTCCCGTCCGAGGCGCCGCCGGTGCTGACCCCCGCCGAGCGGGACAAGCTGAAGGCTCAGGCCGAGGCTGACGGTCAGATCGCGGTTGGGCACAACCCGAACGCGAACGGTTCGGAAGGCAGCAACTAATCAGTACGTCAGAGGAACTCGACTATCTCGCCGCCCGGCTGGTCGACGGCAAGCTCACCGGTACCCCGGTCGAGCAGGCCGTCGACCTCGGGCGGATCGAGAAGGCGGTCCGGGAGATCCTCATCGCCGTCGGTGAGGACCCGGACCGGGACGGGTTGCAGCGCACGCCGGCTCGGGTGGCCCGGGCCTACGCCGAGCTCTTCGCGGGCCTCCGGGTGGACCCGGCCACCGTGCTCACGACCAGCTTCGAGGCGGACCACGAGGAACTCGTCCTGGTCCGCGACATCGAGTTGCAGAGCATGTGCGAGCACCACCTGCTGCCGTTCAAGGGCGTGGCCCACATCGGCTACATCCCCGGCACCGACGGCCGCATCACGGGGCTGTCGAAACTGGCCCGGCTCGTCGAGGTCTACGCCCGCCGCCCGCAGGTCCAGGAACGTCTCACCTCGCAGATCGCGGACCTGCTGATGAAGCAGCTCGGGGCCCGCGGCGCGATCGTCGTCCTGGAGTGCGAGCACCTCTGCATGGAGATGCGCGGCATCCGCAAAGCCGGCGCGCGAACCGTCACCAGTGCGGTGCGCGGCGCCTTCCAGACCGACGGCAAGGTCCGCGCCGAAGCGATGGCGTTGATAAACGCGAGATAGCCGTTCAAGCCCCGGCTGTCTCTCACCGCTGTCTCGCGGCTCGCGAGACAGCGGTGAGAGACAGCCGGGTTTTTTCAGATCATGTTGCGGTACTGGTTGGCGGAGTCGACGGCCGCGTGGGTGAGCTGGATCGCCTCGTCCAGCCGGGTCCGCGCCTGCTCCAGATGCGCGATCGCGGCCGCAGCGGCCGGATGGAACGAACCGACCGCGGTCATCCGCATCCTGGTCAGTGCCTCGTCCAGCTGGTCCGACACGGCCTTGATGCCCGCGACGGCCCGCTGCGCGCCGTCGACCGTGGCCGCCACGCTGACCTTCACCTCTTCGACGTTCGCCACCACGTGCCCCCTTCTAGAGAAGCGCCTGCAAACCGGTTCCGGCGCAGGTCAGCAACACCGGCGTCAGGCAGGTGATGAGGCCCAGCACCGGCGTCCGGTCGACCTTCACACCCTCACCGCCATAGACGAACCCGATCGTCGCCCACCCCAGACCGAACGCCAGCAACGGCATGCTGAGGCCGCACAGCAGCGCATAGGTGGACGGCGAACCGGGCGGCGCGACCAGGAACAACAACACCTGCACCAGCAGCACCGCGCCGGCGAACGGCCCGTACACCAGCATGTTGCGCGCCCACGGTCGTTCCGGACCGACCGGCGCCGGGCCGATGAACGCGTTGTCGGCGGCATCCGCGGTGGCCCGCGCCTCCCGCAACGCCGCCAGGACGGCCGGAGGGCCTCCGGCCACCCGCTCCATCGCCACCGCCTGCTCCGCCGGCTGCGGGATCAGATCATTCTCCGGTACGCGGAAATCGCGGGCCAGCCTCGCGCGTTGCGGTGCGAGCCGGGCGCGTACCGAAGTCAGCTCCTGCCGTGCGGCCGCCACCGTCGCGGCATGCTCACCCGCCACCGAACTCGCCGCCCGGCGCACCGCGTCGAGTTCACGGGCGGCGGCCAGGTAGTCGTCCCACGGGCTCGGCGCCGGTGGTCCCGCCTGTGCCGGGATCAGGTGCTGCTCGGCCTGCTCGGTCACGGTTCGTCACTCTCCGGGTCTACGAACGGGACCACGGTCACCGTGCGATCGGCGTGCCTGTCGTGCAGCAGCGCCCGGTTCGCCCGGGGCTGCCAGTCCACCGGCCGCCCCAGCAGCAGTGACACATCGGACTGCGGCACGTTCAGGAAGAGCAGCCCGGCCACGTCCTCCCGGCCCATGCTGCCGCCGATCTCCTCACTGAACCGGCGCACGCCACGCCACCACGACAGCAGATGCGCCCCGGCGCTCGGGCCCTCCCGCAACAGTGCCCGCAGCCCGCTCAGCGTGCCCGGCGGGGCCGCGTCCATCCCGAACACCACTCGATACCCGGGACGGTCAGCGGACAGCTCAGCGGCCAGCCCGGCCGCGTCGACGACCTCGACGTCCTGCCGGTGCCCGATCTCGGCGGCAAGCGCCGCCGCCCGCGCGTCACCCTCGGCCACCAGCGACGCGACCACGAACCGGACCGTCCGTGGTGGGTGACAGGCGGCCAGGCTGCGGGCCGCCGCGTCCAGCACCTCGGCCCCGGCCGTGTGCGAGCCGAGAACGGCCAGATGCCGGCCGGGCGAGGAGTCCAGCGGGAAGGCAGCCGTCGACAGCGGCACATCGATCACCCGGCCCACCAGTGCGGCCGGACGGCCTACCCGGCCCGCCAGCGCCGCCCGATACGTCGGGTCGTCGGCCAGATGCTGCTCCGCATAGCCCGCGAAGACGAGCGGCTGCTGCGACTCCGGGTCGCGCGCTCCCCACAAGCGGTGCCGCAGGTCGCTGAGCTGCTTCTGATCGGCGTGCGGGTCGGGGAACCGGACCACCCGCTCGTGGCCGCGGGTCGCGCCGCGCGGACCACCCAGGCCGCCCGCGGTGTTCACCACGGCGCTGCCCATCGGCAGGCCCGCCGCCGAGTCGTTGGTGGGCTCCAGCACGTCGCCGCCACCGGGCAGTGCGATCCGCACCGGGAACTGGCCGAAGATCGAATCCCGTTTCGCGTACAGCGCCTCGACACCGAGGACGGTCTGGCTGGCCAGGACCATATGGATGCCGTACGACCGGCCCTTGCGGGCCAGCGACTCGAGCAGCGCCACCGCCTCGGCCGCCGTCGGGTCGTTGCCGGCCAGCAGCACCTGGAACTCGTCGATGACACAGAGGATCCGGGGCAGGGGACGGCCGCGACCCTCCTCGTCAGCGACCGCCCGCAGGTCCGCGAAACGCGACACCCCAGCCCTCTTGTACGCCAGCGAGCGCCGGCCCATCTCGGCGTCCAGCTCGCGCAGCACCGCCAGGCCGTACTCCCGGTCGGACTCGACACCGACCGCCCGCGCGTGCGGCAGCCAGGTCCGGTCACGCTGCGTCGGCACGAACTCGGAGAACGACACGCCCTCCTTGAAGTCCAGCAGGTAGAGCGCGAGCTGGTCGGGGCCGTACCGGGTGCCCAGTCCGTACAACACGTTGATCAGGAAGGCGGTCTTGCCGGCGCCGGACCGGCCGCCCACCATCCAGTGCGGGGTCAGATCGTTGAAGCGCAGCACCAGCGGCACCTCGCCGTGATGCCCGACCACCGTCTCGACACCGGCCGCCGCGTCCTGCGACCACAACTCCTCGGCCGGCTCCGGCAACAGGTCGGTCAGCGTCACCAGGGCCGCCGCCTCGGAATCGGCGGCCAGCTCCCGGCAGACCGCGTCGATCAGATGCGGAGGCGGATCCTCGTCGAGGAACACGGGGGCGTTCAGCCACGGGGTGTCCGCCGCCGAGCCGAACGTGCCGCCGGGTGGATCACCGACGATCGCATAGGGATTGCGCACCGAGATGGCCGTCGTCCGCGGCAGCGGCGCCTGCGTGGTCTCCGCGGTCAGCGGGGGCGGCGGCCAGCCCGCCACGATCAGGTGCAGACCCGAGTCCGGCCCCTGCTGTGCCAGGGCGGCGATGCGTCGTAGCTCCTCGCCCTCGGTCATCTCCGGCAGGCTGGCGATCACCACCAGCAGCATCCGGTCGCGCCGGTCCCGGCGGCCGGCCCCGGCCCGTGCCGGGCGCAGCCACTTCTCCGCCTCGGCCAGCACGTCGCGCAAGCCCTGCCGATCGGTGGCCGGCGGCGACAGCAGACCCGCGTCGGCCAGCTCCTCGAACGGCGCGAACACCGACCCGCCACCCACCCCGTCCACCGCGCGCACCAGCAGCGAACCCGCCGGAGCGGTTGCCAGCAGGCGCAGCAGCAGCGATCGGATCAGACCGAACACCCGTGGGTCGGTCGCCGTCGCGTCGACCGTCAGGTGGCCGGTGCCGAGCAGTGGAACCACCGCCGGGAATCGCACGTCGTCGAGCGGCTGCGCCAGGCCCACCCGCACGAACCGCGGCAACGCCGGTCCGCCGAGCGGGGCCACCGGCGACAACGCGTCGAGCGTCGAACCCAGCCAGCCCGGCGCCAGCGCCGACGCCGCCGCCCGCAATCGATCGGCGAGACGATGCTGCTCGCGAGGGTCGGCAGTGGCCGGCGCGAACGCCTCCAGCGCGACAGCGGCCGCATCCGCCGTCGCCACCGCCTGCCGGTGCAAAGCAGCGGCCTGCCGGACCCGCAGAGTCGAATCCGCCACTGCCGTCACCTCCTGTCCGCGGAATAAAACCTATCCCAGACCCGACCCGACTCCGCGTTGCGTCCCCGGTGCGACTTTCGTGCCGGACCCGGCCGCATCCGTCCAAACTCGACCTGTGGCGAAACTTTGCGTGCCTGTTTGAACTCGGAGCGTGCATCAGCGGTATTCGCACGCACAGGGAACCGCACGAAGGAGGCAGAGGTGGACGCCACCCAGGGCTACGACCAGCACGCCCGGTCCACGGACGAGGCGGCACCCTCCCCCGACTACATCGCCTCGGCCGGGGAGGGCGCCGACGGACTCGTCCGGATCGAGCTCGACGGTGCCGGCCGGCTGTGGGACGTCGTCCTCGACCCGCGGGTCACCGACCTGAACGCCGACGAACTCCGGACCGCCCTCTTCGACGCCATCACCGAGGCACAGGACGGCATGCCTGCTCCACCCTCGTACGAGGACACGGTGGCCGACGTCAGCACCGCGGCAGAACGGCGCTTCGCGGAGATCTCCGGCGTCCTCCACGACCTCGCCCGCCGGGCGGTGCGGCGATGAGCGTACGGCTGAGTCTCGACCCGGCGAACGTCTCCGCGGCCGGAAGCGCCCTGGCCGGGGTCGCCCAGCGGATGGCGGACGACATCGCCGTCCTGGAGTCCACCGTCACCGGCGCCGGGAACCCGTGGGGCGACGACGACAGCGGTAGCGCCTTCGCCCTCGCCTACCAGGCCGTCCTCGGCCACGCACTGCAGGCGCTCGGTTCGCACGTACAACAGATGGGCGAAGCCGCCCTTGATCTGCATCTGCAGGCCCGGGCCATCGCCTCGGCCGACCTGGCCGGTGCGGCCGACCTTGCCGGCGCCGACCCCCGGCGGCCGTCATGACCGGCCGCACCGGGCGGCAGCCACCGCGAACCCGGACGAGCATGACCGGGGAGACGCGGTCATGACCATCGAGCTGCCCGCCGAACTCACCGAGCCGCTGGAATGGCTCGGGCTCAGCTGGCCGCAGGCCGACGAGGACCGCCTGTACGCCGACGGCCTCGCCTGGATCGAACACGGCACCCGCCTGCGCCGGCACGCGGCCGAAGCCGACACGGCCGCCCGCCGGGTGTGGCTGGAGAACGAGGGCGCCTCCGTCGAAGCCTTCGAACAGTGGTGGAAGGGCGCGGACGGCCCCGGGCGGCACCTCGACGACGCTGCCACCGCCGTCGAGCTGATCGGCGCCGGCCTGATCGCCATGGCCGGCGTCACGGTGGCACTCAAGACCGCCTACCTCGCTCAGCTCACGCTGCTCGCCTTCCAGGTCGGGCAGGCGATCGCCACCTCGGTGGCCACCGCCGGAGCGACCCTCGCCGAGATCCCGATCTTCGTCGCCGCCAGCCGCCTCGCCTGCCGTCAGCTCGTACGCCAGGCCCTGCAGGTCGTCGAAGGCGAGATCGCGCAGATGTTCCGGCAGGCCGCCGACCTGCTGCGGACCGCCGGCACCAAGGCGGCCGCCCAGCACGCCGGACAGCTCGCCAAGCACTTCGGGCAGAACTCGGAGTTCCACCGGCTGATGCGCGAGGTCGAACTCGCCGACGTCCGCAGCCCGGTCAACGGCGCCAACTTCTACTCCGGGAAGCTCGACGACGGCACCCGCATGCGGGAGATCGCCGAGAAGCACACCGACGGCATCACCAGGGTGACGCTCGAACAGACACCGGGCG
The DNA here is from genome assembly GCF_040639655.1 of Actinoplanes sp. NPDC023801. Taxonomy (NCBI): domain Bacteria; kingdom Bacillati; phylum Actinomycetota; class Actinomycetes; order Micromonosporales; family Micromonosporaceae; genus Actinoplanes; species Actinoplanes sp. NPDC023801. Next base: position 127,563 of record NZ_JBFAAI010000001.1, read on the forward strand.
GAGCGAGGTTCGACGGGATGCTGCTCTTCGAGGACCCGTCACCGGTCCGGGCCGGACAGGCCGAGAACGTCTGGAAACGGCTCTCCGAGCGGTACGCCGAAGGCGCGCAGGGCGAGGTGACGGCCTGGTCGCACAACCCGCGGGTCAACAGCATCTGGAACTCGGTGGAGAAACCGGCCTTGGAACAGAATCCGGCAGTGACGAGGATTAGTGTCATCGATCCCGAGGCATGACGTCGGACGGAGACCGGGATGAGCGTTCACGAGATCCGTAGCCAGGCGGCGCGGACCGACACCGGAGTGGTCCTGCGCAGCGTCGACCGGGAGACGCTCCGGGCCGACTACCGGGGCCGCAGCATGGTTCTTCCGGTGGACCGGGGCATCGGCAGTCACGGCGTGTACCTCCCGCGGATCCCGGTCTGGGACGACGGTGAGCCGATCCCGGCCGAGGACCTCGCCGTCATCAAGGACGGGGTGGCCGAGGTCCTGCTGTACTGGGGGACCGACACCGAGTTCATCACTCTGAGCGGGGCCTGACGGTGGACGGACGGGCATGGCGATCATGGGGCGGGGTGGCGGACGAACTACTGTCGTACACATGGGACCGCGAGAGCCTGACACCGCCGGCTTCGAGCCTCCGGCGCCCCGGTCATCCGACGGTGAGCCCGTGACGGCGCCGGCGCCGCTGGGGGGCCGGCCGGGCGGTCGGGGCGGCCGATTCCAGAGCCGGCGGGCCCGTCTGATCCTGGCGCTCACCGGTGGTCTGCTGGCCCTGCTCTGCGTGGGTGGCGTGGGTGCCTTCATCGTCCTGTACGACGAAGCCACCGAGATCAAGCGTGACTCGCCGGGCGCGGTCGTGACGAGCTTTCTAGGTGCGTACCTGTCCAACCGTAACGACCAGGAAGCAGCGTTCTATCAGTGCCAGTCCGGGGTGGACCTGTCCGCCCTGCAAGCCTTTCGCGACGATACAGTCCAACGCGAGCAGCAGTTCTCCGTCGGCATCGCGATCAGGTGGCGGGTTCTGAGCATTGCCACCAATGGAACGACCAGCATCGCGAAGGTCGAGGTCAACCGGCGAATCTCCGACGGATCGGGCCGCGACGGCAGTTCCTGGGACGTCACGCTCGAGGACCAGAACGGCTGGCGTGTCTGCGGAGCGCAGCAGACGTCGTAGGCGTTACTCCACCCACACCAGGTGTGCGGGGACCTCGAGCGTGCGGGGAAGCTTGCCGCTCCACCCCCACCGGTACCAGTCGAGCTCCTGTGCCACCCGCACACTGACGGTCCCGTCGTCGCTCACGTGCGACTCGGTCACCGCCCGCAGGTCACGCCGTTCGGTCCCGTCGTCGAGAATCTGCGTGACCCGGCGCCCGGTCAGCGAGTCGGCGTCGATGGCCGACACCGGCGGGCGTCGCGGCGGCTCGTCGAGTGAGACGAGCTGATTGACCTTCGCACCCGGTGTGGTGGTCCCGGAGAAGCCGAGTTCCTCGACCCAGACGCGTTCCACCGGGACCAGCGCGGCGAACACCTCGGTGCGCTCGGACTCGGCGCGGTACCACTCGGCCTCGGGCATCACCGGGACGTAGGTGCGGCTGCCCTGTATCACCTTCTCGTCGGCCCGCAGATCACCCCGCCAGCCGTGGCCGGGCAAACCCACGAGGACACGACGCCCCCGCAGATCTCCGGCCATGGTCGCCGGAGTGGGCACTATCGGACGCGGTGACTCCAGCGCCCCCTCGCGCCGGCCGCTGAACGGGTCCGGCATCGATCCGCTGCTCATTCCTCGTTCCCCAACGGAGCGCCGTGCTCCTGCATGAACCTGACCGGGTCGACCGCGCCGGCGCTCGACCGGTCGTTGCCGAGATGCACCTCGAAGTGCAGGTGCGGACCGGAGGAGTTGCCGCTGCTGCCCACCCGGCCGATGAGCTGACCGGCCGTGACCTGCTGGTTCTCCCGCACGAAGGGCCGTTGCACCAGGTGACAGTAGCGTGTCATCACGTTGCCCGCATGGATGATCTCGACCATCCATCCGCACCCGCCCTTGCCGGGATAGCCGTCCACATTGCAGCTCTTCCGGCCGCGGAAGTCCTCGTCGCACTTGACCATCGACACCACTCCGCTGGCCACCGAGAAGATCGGCCGGTACTTGTCCACGCTGATGTCGACACCCTGGTGGTTGGGGCGGGAGCGGCTGCGGAAGGCGGAGCCGACCGGTCCCTTGAGCGGGATCGTCCAGCCGGACGCGGCGACCGCCCCGGACGCGGCGCACTCCATCGACAGCGAGTCGCCCGCCGCGTTGGCCGCGCCGTCCGCGAGGAGGTTGACGATCTGGGTGGCCAGCGGCTCGTGCTTCGCGTACGCGTCGGGGTACCCGCTGATCTGCACCGCCTGTGCGGCCACGGTCAGGGGCATCTTCTCCCAGCCCTTGATCGTCTTGAGCTTCCGGTAGAACTTCGTACTGGCGTAGACCGGGTCGCGCACCTGCGCCGGAGTTCCCCAGCCGGAGCTGGGCCGTTGCTGGAAGAGGCCCTGCGAGTCGTGGTCGTTCCTCTTGCCGAGATGCCCGAGATTGACCAGGGTGGACTCCTGCATCGCGGTGGCCACCGCGATCACCCAGGCGCGTGGTGGCATGCCCAGATCCGAGCCGACGTTGATGATGATCGCCGCGTTGCGGATCTGCCCGGCGTTGTAGCCGTCGATGTCGGGCATCTTGGAGTCCGGGTCGACGGCCCCGCCCTTGCCGCAGCCGAGAGAGGCGTTGAGGATGCCGCGTTCGCTGTCGTTGACGACACCGTTCAACAGCAGGACGGTGACGCTGCCGCCGCAGCACAGCAGGGCCAGCGTGACCACCAGAGCGATCATGAGGACCGCCTTACGCGGGCGCCGGAACCTCATGTCGGTGTCCAGTCGATGCCATCGACCAGCCAGTATCCTTCCGGCGCCACCAGGCGGAGACCGAGCTTTCCGCTGTCCATCGTGACGGTCGCGTTGACCATGGTCTCGTTGACCGCGACCAGGCTGGGCCGGCCGATCACCCGGTCGGCCGGTATCCCGGCCGGATCCGCACCGCGTAACTGCTCGGTGAGCCGAGGTGTGGCGTTCGGCTGGAGTTGGCTGAGCCACCTCTTCGCGGTCACGTCGTCGTGGTCGGCCCACGCGGAGGCGAACGCGTAGGCGACGGCCTCCGGTTGCGCCCTTCCGGGGCTGGTCCGCGGCGTGGGCGGCGGGTCGGAGGAGACGACGCTGTCGTCGTCGGCGGGGTTGATGCTGATCTCCGGTGCCGGACTGCCGTTGCCGAGCGGCGAGGTGGACCGCCCGTCGGAGAAGACCCGTCCGATCCCCACCACCGCGAGCACTATGACGGCGATGACGACGGCGATGCCCCATCGGGAGCGGAAGAGCCCGTTGAGGGTGCGCGCTACCAGTCCGGACATCACACTCACCGTGCCTCGGAACGCACCCGCGGGCTGGCCGGCTCCTCACTGGTCGCGCCGGTCTCCGGCCGGTAGATCGCGAACGACGCCGGCCGTTCGGAGACGTCCGGTTCGGTCCAGCCGGAGGCGCCGCGGGTCCGGGCCGGAGCGGCCCGGTCCTTTCCGGTACTGACGGGGGCCGGACTGTCGTCGCGCACGGTCTCGCTGCCGTCGGGCCGGGCCGGAGGGCCCGCGACCGGCACGAGTTCGGTGCTCTCCCGGCGCTGGTTCGTCGAGGCGTCCTCGAGCCGTGCCTCCGGCCGGAGATTGCGCTGCTCCAGCATCAGGCCGCCCTTGCCGAAGGTCGGCTCGCGGGTGCCGCCGGGCTCGGCGATGTCGAGCTTCGCGGCCTCACGCATGTCGCGGAAGAACCGCCGGTGCCAGGAGCCGCCCGAGGCGATCGCGGCGGCACCGTCCTTGCCGCCGAGCTGGGTGATCCGGCGGTACGGCCGGAGCAGCAGCCATCCGACCACGCCACAGAGCCAGACCAGCACTACCTGGAGCCAGCCCGCCAGGCCGGCGGTGTTCATGATCAGGTCGACGGCGAACAGGTAGATCGCCGCACCCGTACCGAAGATCGCGATGTTGAAAAGGGCCGCGACGACGGCGTTGCCCAGCCGCCGGACGCCGCCGCTGGCCGGTCGCAGGAGGCCGATGGTGCCGAGGATCGGCGCCGCGATGACGGCCCAGCGGAAGATCAGGAAGCCGAGTAGAACCAGCAGCGACGCGGTGATGTCGAACATCGCATACATGACCGCGGCGAGCATCGCGATGAAACCGGCGCCTACCCGCTCCATGCCCTTGGCGCCCTGCAGGTATTCGTACGCCTCGGGGTCCTCGGTGCGGATCTGCTCAGCGACCTTCGTCCACTGGTTCTTCTTGAGATCGAACATGGCGGGGCGAGAATCAGTGATTTCACGGATCTGCTGTACTTCGTCCCAGCTCAAAGCGCGTGCGTCATACAGCGCCGGGCCGTACTTCTTCGCGGTCTCGCTGTCCGCAGAACCGAGAACTCCACGCAGCCAGTTCCGGTAGAGCATGGTTTCGGTGGCCGTGTCACTTGCACGTACCGCGGGTAGCCGGTTGTCCGTGCAGGCCGCCGGGCCGAGTGCGCACTCGCCGACGCGTTCCTTGGGCTGCGGTCCCACGGCGTCGTGAACCACCCCGAGCGAGGTGATCAGGCTCTGGTCGGCGAGCTTGGCGGACTGCACGGGCCACGATGCGATCGCGGTGATCACGACCATGATGAAGATCGCCCAGCCCGCGGTCGTCGTGGCCGCGCCCATCTCGGCCTGCCGGGAGCGCCAGAGAAGGTAGAGACCGACCACCGCAAGGGTGATCACGCCGAAGACGGTGAAGACCTTCTGGTAGACGGCTTTGGTGGCCTGGTCCACCAGCGGGTCGGCCCAGCCCCAGAGCGTCTCCGGGTTCCAGGCACGTTCCCGGAGGGCGTTCGAGGCGCCGATCACCGCGGTGGCGATCATGAACTCGCCGTTCGCGATCGTCGTCTCGAATTTCTGGTCGGCGGCGACGACCGTGGAGGCGCAGCCGCCCTCCAGGTCGTAGGTGACGAAGTTGTACCCGGCGTAGCCGTAGTCGCTGTAGAGGCCGGGGAAGCTGTTCTTGGTCGACGAGGCGGGGCGTTCGGCGAACCAGCCGGCCAGGCCGGAGTCGGGCGTGCTCGGCGTCGGCGGGTCGAGGCACGTGGCCCGCGCACCGGTGACCTCGGCGAGGCGGTCGACGCACGCCCGGAAGTCCTGCTGCCATTCCTCGACGCTGCAGGCACCGCCGGGCGCCTGGGCCGGTGGGGCCGCCGCCGCGCCGCTCGGCGACGCGACCGCCCAGGCGATCGACGCCACCATCGCGACGACCAATGCCGTGAGAAACGCCAGCCCCCGCCGCACCATCTCAAACCTCCAGGTCGGACGGAAGTGGCACGACCTGAGTCGGCGCCACGCCCGGTGTCGTGTCCAGGTGTTCGAGCAGTCCGTCGACGTACGACACGTCGACGCGCACTTTCTGGACCCGGCCGTCCACGTCCCGCATCACGAACTCACGGAAGCCGAGTCGCTGCTGGGAGGACGTGTCGATCTGGGAGAGGGACGCGAGCGTCGCCTCGTACCCGTCGTGGACCGGGACGCGCAGGAGTCGCAGGGCTTCGGACGCGATCTCCTGGTCCTCGGCGATGCGCCCGACGAACACCGTGGAGACGAGGTTCTGCACGTCGAGACCGAGGATGTCGCGCGGGTTCTGGGAGGCCACGAGGGCGGCCAGGTTCCATTTACGGGAGTCGCGGGCGAGACGGACCAGGAACGACCGGCCGGAGCGCCAGCCTTCCATGAAGTGGGCCTCGTCCAGGCCGACCATCTTGCGGGAGGCCATCGAGCCGCCGTAACAGCGCCGGACCGCGAGCCGGTGTGCGGTGTGCAGCATCGGCAGCGCCAGGGACTCCTCGGCCGACCAGTACTCCCGCTCGATCTTGAGGTCGGGCAGCCGCAGGCCGGCCATGGTGATCACGGTGAGGGCCGCGTCGGCGCCGAGCAGGTGCGGCGGCGGGTGGCCGAAGAACAGCAGCGCCAGCGGCATCTCGGCGGTGTCGAGGAGCAGGTTGGCGAGTTCCTTGCCGTCGTCGTCGATGCCCTGCAGGGTACGGACGACGTCGTCGAGAGTGGACGTCTCCTCGGCCGGCACCTGCCGCACCGCGTGCCGGAGCAAGGTGGCGGTGGACGCCTCCTTGGCGACCTGCGGCGGCACCAGCATCGAGCAGATGTCCTGCACGAGCATCCGCCGCTCGGCGCGCGCGTTGGAGACGGCGATCTCGAACTCCCGGTCGCCGGACGGACCGGTCGAGAACTCGGAACGCACCGGCGTCGGGATGAGCGAGTACGGGGCGAGTGTCCCCTGCTCGGAGCCGGTCAGGTTGAGCACCCGTGAGTACGGCCGGAGCTCGGGCATCTGGCACAGCCGGGCGAGCGGCCCGGACGGGTCGAGCAGGGTCACCTGGACGCCGCGGCGGGCGTTTAGGTAACCGAGGGCACCCATCAGCGTCGACTTGCCACCACCCGGTTCCGCCACGAACACGCCGAGACCGGAGCGCTCGCGCACCTCCATCGGGAAGTGCAGGTCGAGGAAGACCGGACGACGGCACGTCCCGGACGTACGCCCGATGAGGTCGCCCCGGCGGTCGCCGACCGTCGAGGCCGCCTGCGGGAGTGCCGCGGCCAGCAGTTTGACCGGCATCCGCCGGACGTAGCCGGTGTTGGCGATCGGCTCACCCGGGATGAACTCGCGGGCCAGCTGGTCCTGGTTCTTCGGATGTTGCAGCGAGATCCGCAGTTCACGTGAGTAGAGCTGAATGAGCCGCCGGGCCCGTTCCAGGCACTCCTCGCGGTTGGCGCCGCTGACCGCGAGCCGGTGCCAGCCGTGTGCGCGGGCCGACTCGACGGGCAGTCCGGTGGTCATCTCGTCGCCGATCACCAGGGCCCGCTTGGCGAGGCGTTCCAGCTCAGGCGGCGCGTCGATGCCGTGCTCCGCGTAGTCGAGCTGCTGGGAGCGGATCATCCGGAGCCGGTGCTCGAGGTTCTTGAAGGAGCTGTTGGAGCCGAGGATGTCGATCCGCGAGGAGAGCTCCATGGGCCAGGGCAGCCGCTCGTGGAAGTGCATCCACGGTTCGTGCTTCTCCGGAATCTCCAGCGGTTCCATCCGGCCGACGGACAGCACTGCCACGTGCCGTTCCTCGCCGGACATCCGGTTGACGAGCTTCACGGTCGAGCCGTACGGCGTCCGGTAGCGCTCCACCGCCTCGGTGAGCGCGAGCAGGTCGCCGGTCTCCCAGTGCCCGTTGGTGACCGGGGAGAGCAGGCCCGGTGGGGCCATACCGAGGGCCACCGAGCGGTAGAGCAGCCACTCCAGCTCCTGCGGGGTGACCCGCCGGCCGCGCATGCCGAACGCGTTGAGCACCTCGTCGAACTGCTCGACGGTCCGGCCGAGCTTGCGCCGCTCGCCGTCGGAGGTGCCCTTGCCGAAGGCCCGCAGGATCCGCTCGGAGAAGGTGTCGCCGAGCGAGCGGCGGGCGAACGTGACGCCGAGGAAGGTCTGTCCCTCGGCGTGGTTCACCGACAGCAGGTGCCGCTGGGCCGCGACCAGGTGATCCGACCAGGAGGTGGAGCCGTGCACGTCGGGCAGCGGCTTGGGGGTGAACGAGTCGACCGTGCGGGCCCACTCGTCGGCAGGGAAGGGGCGGGTGGTGCGCCGCAGGTGCAGGCGGAAGCCGGCGAGACCCGCGTACTGCTCCGAGATGGCGCTGAGCAGCGCCTCCCGCTCGGCGTCCGGCCGGAACGCCCAGCGCACCTCGGGCAGGTAATACCACGCCGTCACGGTGCTCTGGGTGAACGTCAGGTGCCCGGCGATCTCGCTGATCGCCAGCTCGACGGAGGGGTCGCGGTCGTTGAACTTGAGCTTCTGCGGCCGCAGCGGGGCCGGTGTCGACTCCTTCTTCTCCTTGCGCTTGGCGGGTGCCTTTTCCTTGCGCCGGGCCGGGGCCTTTTCCGGGACCGGCACCGGCAGCGGAACCGGGTCGGCGACCGGAGCGGGCGCGGCCGCAACGGCCGGCTGCTGCCAGAGCGCGGGGCGGGTGACCGGCTGGGCGGGCGGCCAATCGTCGAAGTCGGTCCACTCGTCGTCCACCGGATCCGGCGCGACGGCGTGGCCGTTGTCCGGGAAGGCGTGGCCGTTGCCCTGGAAGGCGCGGCCGTTCTCGTGAACGGCGTGGCCGTTCTCTTGGAAGAAGTCGGGTTCCGGCCCGACCGGCGCCCGGGTGAAGGGCGCGCCGTTCCAGCCGCTGGGCGGCGCGGGGGCCGGAACCGGCGTGGGGGCAGCGGAGATGGCCGGCGGGGTGGAGACGGGAGGCGGAGAGATCAGGCCTGCCGGAGACACGGGGAATGCCGGAGACACGGGCCCTGCCGGAGACACTGGGCGTGCCGGAGACACCGGGCGTGCCGGAGACACCGGGCGTGCCGGAGACACCGGGCGTGCCGGAGACACCGGGCGTGCCGGGGTTGCCTGCGGAGCTGAAGGCGCGGAGACCGGACGCGGTGCCGGCGTCGTTTGAGGATCACCCGCACGGGTAACGGATGCTCCACCGAACAGGTCCAGGAACGGCGAGTCGATGTCCATACTGGTGTCGACGGCGGTGCCACGCGGCCGCACCGGCTGGGGTGCCTGGAAGACGCCCACTCCACCATGTCCGGGCGCGGCGACGAACTCGTCGGCGTCGTCCAGCGAATCAGGCGAGGAGTAGTTGTCCGGACGCACACCGTTACTCTGCCTGCCCGGGGACGAGGCGTCCGCCGGGGGATGCCCGTGCGGATACGTTCCGGTCATGCGTGGGCCTCGTATGCGCGGACGACCTGGCAACTGGTCATACCAACTCCTCCCGGACACGGATGCGAGTGGCGACAAGTCTCGGATCGCGTTGCTCGACGGCGGGCTCGCGAGTGCGGCGCCAGTCGGTGAGCGCGGTGCGGATGACGACGCGGGCGGGTCGGTCCGGGTCGACATGCCGGAACACGTACGACGTCGTCACCATGGCGAGGGCGATCTCCCAGGCCGGGAACGGGTCGAACTCGAGGGTGAATGCGTAGTGGATGGCCATGAAGAGTGGCACGAGAACGACGAACATCCCGTACTGCGCGTAGGGCAGGTGGACGGGCAGTGTGTAACCGGGCGGGCCGAGATAGACCAGGCGCGCCCGGTAGATGTCGTCGTCGGTCCGGAGCCGCATCTCAGTTGAAGATCAGGTCGATGATCGACTCGCCGACGAAGAACAGCGTCGCGGCACCGGCGATGAACGCCAGGCCCACGATCGCGATCGCCGAGCTGGTGAGGACCTTCGAGATCTCACCCCGGCTGGCCCGGCCGATGAAGATCACGCCGAGCACCGCGAGCAGGATCGGCGCGATGTTGCTCGCGAAGAAGGTGACGATGCCTTCGGTGTTGATGTTGCCTGATGGCTCTGCCGCCAGGATGGCGATCTCGGTGGCGATCATCGGTAAACCTCCCGGTGTCCGTGGGGGGTACGGACACGCTGCAGTTGTGAAGCCGTACGGCAACGCCCATATGGTGCTACCTCTGACTCACCGCGTCGAGTGAGTCGTTCGGGCACTGCCATGCTCGTCTCTGCTCTCTTCGGTCACTTCATGATGCCCAGATCCGAAGAGTACGGCCCGTACTTGCGAGCAACAAGCGCCCGTTTCGTTACCCAAGGTGAAGGAGTGCGTGATTCACAGTCACACCGCATCGTACGCCTGTTCGAATCACCCGTGCCCCGTACCCTTCACGTGTGTCCAATTCGCCGACAGACGCGCAGCTCACGGGGGCTGAACTGCTTCGCCGGGATCACCCGGTAGTGATGGGCGTCCTCAACGTCACGCCGGACTCCTTCTCTGACGGTGGTAGATACACCGGTGTCGACGCCGCGGTTCAGCACGGCGTCCGCCTTTTTCAAGAAGGTGCGCACGTCATCGACGTGGGCGGCGAGTCGACCCGGCCGGGCGCCGAGCGGGTGGACGCGAGGACCGAGATCAGCCGGGTCGTGCCGGTGATCGAGAGGTTGTTCGCCCAGGGCGTACCGGTCAGTATCGACACCACCCGTGCCGCGGTTGCCGAGGCCGCGCTGACGGCCGGCGCCGCGGTTGTCAACGACGTCTCCGGCGGTCTGGCCGACCCGGACATGGCGCGGGTCGCCGCCGCGGCCGGCTGCCCGTGGATCCTGATGCACTGGCGCGGCCACTCCCGCGACATGCAGAGGCTCGCGGTGTACGGCGACGTCGTCCGCGAGGTTCGCGACGAACTGCGGGCCCGCGCCGACGCGGCGATCGCGGCCGGCGTCGACCCCGGCATGATCGTGCTCGACCCGGGGCTCGGGTTCGCCAAACTGCCCGAGCACAACTGGGCGCTCAGCGCGAACCTCGGCAGTCTCATCGGGCTCGGCTTCCCGGTCCTCTTCGCGGCCAGCCGCAAGACCTACCTGGGACGGCTGCTGCCCGGACCGGACGGTACGCCGCGGCCGGTCGGCGAACGCGAGGCGGCCACCCTCGCCACCTCGGTGCTGGCGGTCGCCGCCGGCGCCTGGGGGGTCCGGGTCCACGACGTGCGGGCGACCGCCGACGCGCTCGCCGTCTGGCGGGCGACGGGTTCACCCCGACTGCATACGGAGAACAGATGAGTGGACGGATCACGCTGACCGGGCTCCGGGCCCGGGGCAACCACGGGGTGTACGACTTCGAGCGCGAGCAGGGCCAGGACTTCGTCGTGGACGTGACCCTCGGCCTCGACCTCGGTCCCGCCGCGCGCAGCGACGACGTCACCGACACCGTTCATTACGGCGAACTCGCCACCGCTCTGGTCGCGGTGCTCACCGGCGAGCCGGTCAACCTGCTGGAGCGGCTCGCCGACCGGCTCCTGGACGTCTGCCTGGCCGACCCGCGGGTGGAGTCGGCCGAGGTCACCGTGCACAAGCCGCAGGCCCCGATCCCGCACGAGTTCGCCGACGTGGCCGTGACCCTGCGCCGGAGCCGTCGGTGACCCGGGCCCTCCTCTCGATCGGCGGCAACCTCGGCGACCGCCTGACACACCTGCGCAACGCGGTCACCCGGCTGAACCCGGCTGTCGTACGGGTCTCCGGGGTCTACGAGACGCCGCCGTGGGGTGATGCCGCGCAGCCGTCGTACCTCAATGCGGTCCTGATCGTCGACGACGCAACGGTGACCGCCCGGGATTGGCTGACCCGTGCGCAGGCCTGCGAAACGGCCGAGGGCCGGGTCCGGGACCCGGAGCGCCGCTTCGGGCCGCGCACCCTGGACGTGGACGTCATCGCCGTCTGGGACGAGGGTGTGCCGGTCGTCGACGACGACGCCGAACTGACACTTCCGCACCCGCGCGCGCACCTGCGAGCCTTCGTGCTGCTGCCGTGGCACGCGATCGAGCCGGACGCCGTGCTGCCCGGCCACGGCCCGATCGCCGCCCTGCTGGACACCCCCGCGGTGGTGACCGATCTCGCCGGTGTGACGCCCCGCCCGGACCTGTCGTTAGAGTCGATGGAGTGAGCGTCAACCCAGACGGCGGTTCCCCGCGCCGGACCGACCCCTCGCTGCGACCGACGAGCGTGTCGACGCTGGTGGTGGCCGCCCTCGCGGCAGCCGCGGTGGCGTGGCTGCTGATCTCCACGAACGATCTGTTCTATCTCATCTCGCCGTTGCCGTGGACCGGCGCCGGGGTGCTGGCCGTACTGGCGATGGCGGAGGCCTATCTCGCGCAGAACACCAGTGCCCGGATCCAGCGCAAACCCGGCGCGCTGCCGGTTCACGCGCTGTCGGTGGCCCGGTTCGCCGCCCTGGCCAAGGCGTCCTCGCTGGTCGGCGCGCTCTCCGCGGGGTTCACCGCCGGGCTGCTCGTCTGGCTGTTGCTGGAGCCGACCCACGAGGCGGCCACCAGCGTCCCGGCCGCGGTGACGACCCTGGTCGCCGGGATCGCCCTGATCGGTGCCGCGCTTTGGCTGGAGCGGGCCTGCCGGGTCCCGGAGGACCCGGACCGCCAGGACGACCGGTCCGATCCGCCGGCCGGGCGCCGCTGAGGTTCGCCGGCACTCTCGTCGTCGAGCGTTCGACGATCTTCGAAGAGACTTGTGCTCTGAACTGACATGGTCTCGTATCCGTATGCTTTGCGGTGGGCGAGGATGAGCCGGAGTAGCGTGCGCCTCGAACCGCTCGTGGAGGCGTAAGGAGGCGCGGACCATGGCGTACGACGACACCACCTTCCGCCGGCCCGGTGACGAGACGACCCAGTCCGATCCCGCCGCCTACCGGCGCCGGGTGCAGTACGACGACGACACCGCCGGTAACACGCTCGACCAGTCCCTGCGCAACCCGGTGACCACCGGGGCGATCCCCGCGGCCGAGGAGGACGGGCGCGACCGGCTCGGCATCCACCTCAGCTGGGAGGTCATGCTGCTGGTCGTCGCCGCGGTCATCGGCTTCCTGCTCCAACGCGAGGACTCGGCCGCCCTGCAGCGTCCGGCACTGGACGCGCTCCTGGTCACCGGCGCCGCCATCGGTCTGCTCACGCTCGGCGCGGGCCTGACCCTGCGGGCCGGCGTGCCCAACCTGGCGCTCGGCCCGATCGCCCTGGCCGCCGCCATGCAGTACGCCGAGAACAGCGACAAGGGCCTGGCCCAGGCCATCGTCCCCGCGATGATCATCGCGGCGGCCGGCGGCCTCGCGGCCGGCGTGGTCGTGACCGTCCTGCACGTGCCCGCCTGGGCCGCCACCCTGGCCGCCTCCTTCGCCGTCATCGTCTACATCCAGCTGCGGCCCGGCCCGGTCGAGGTACAGGGCGACTGGGACCCGACAAGCCAGGCCTTCCTGCTCTTCGGCGGGGTCGCGCTGCTTGCCGTGCTCGGTGCCGGCCTCGGCGCGATCGGCCCGGTCCGCCGCTTCCTCGGACGGGGCCGGCCGACCGGCGACCCGGCCCGGCGCCGTGGCGTCGCCGCCGCCGTCCCGGCCATCCTGACGCTGCTGTTCTCGTCGCTTTTCGCGACCGGTGCCGGTGTGCTGATCGCCGCCGGCGCCGACGGGCCGATCGCCCCGGAGACTGGATTCGAGTGGACCGGCATCGCCTTCGGCCTGGCCCTGCTGGCCGGCACCAGTGCCTACGGGCGGCGCGGTGGCATCTTCGGCACCCTGTTCGCGGTCACCGCGCTGACCCTGTTCCTGCGTTACCAGACCCTCCGAGACCTCGACATCGCGCTGTTCGCGATCGCCGGCGCCCTGTGCCTCGCCGGTCTCGTGGTGACCCGCTTCGTCGAGTCGTACGGCAGCCCGTACTCGGCCCGGACCCCCGAGGAGTGGAACGCGGCTCCGTCCGGCGCCGCCAACTGGTCGCCGACCCTGCCGGAGACCTGGAACACCCCCGCCACCCCGGCGCCGCGCAGCGACCGTTGGGACGACGGGCCGTGGGGCGCCAACCGCTGAAAGTATGCTTTCGGACATGACCTCGCCCAGCTTCGCCGAACTGGACGCACTGCCCACCGAAACGCTGCGGGAACAGGCGTTCGCCAAGGCCCGTGCCAAGCACGACGTCGCCTTCTTCTGGTCCGTGCTGGGACACCTGCCGGACGCCGGTGACGCCGCCTCCCTCGACGGCGCCCCCAACTCGATCGGGCCGACCGTGGACGAGGCGGTCGCGCTGTGGCGCGAGTTCGAGGGCCGTGACCTCGGCGCTCAGGAGCCACTGCTGCGCGCCGCGTTCATCGACTACCTCAGCAGATAGCGACGTCCGTCGTTTGAAACTGAGTGTCCGCTGGGAATTTGGCGGGCATGGCTCTCGGTAACCGTTACAAGTCCGCACCCGGTGCGGGAACACTCGCCGCACTGATACTCGTCCTGGTGTTCGGCAGTCCGTGGTATGCGGACTGGGCCCAGGAGAACACGAACCCGGCCACCGCCGGCGGTTGGTGGCTTCGACTGCTGGCATGGCCGGCCTGGAGTTTCGACACCGACGACTCACTACGGGACGTGATCGTCGGGGACCTCAAGGCGATCCTGGTCGTCGTCCTGACCTTCGTCTTCCTGTACCTGCTGCCCGGCTCGCAGCTGGCCCGGGCGCGCGGCACGATCAGCCAGTTCCTGGCCGGCTGGGCCGCGTACATCTTCGCCGGGGCGTTCGCTGCCTTGCTCGCCACCCTGTTCCTCACCAACCCGTCGCTGCTCGGCGCGTTCAACGCGGCCGGCTCGGGCGCGGGGTACGGCTTCTTCGTCGGCTGGATCATCGGCCTCGCCTCCCTCGGCGGCTGGCGCGGTACCCGCTGACAAGCGAACCCGGCTGTTCCCACCGTTGTCTCGGCCGCCCGGAGGCAGCGGTGAGAAACAGCCGGGTTTCTGCTGGAAGGTGACCGAACGTGCCGTACCGGGTTCAACGGTTTTGCCGGAGACGTGCTCTCGGTAACATCTGCGGCCATGCCGGAACGGGACAACCAAGCGGGACACAGCGCGCGGATGCTCCGTGGCCTCGTCTGGGCGGGCGTCGTCCTCGCTCCGATCGCGGCCGCTGTGGTGCTGATCGGGGACAACTCCAACACGGCTCGCTTCGCGGTGCTGCTGATAGCGGTCAGCGTGGTGCTGATCGGCGCGTCGGTGCTGGTCCGCAGCGATCCGGTGCTGCTCCGGATGGACGTGGAGGACCGGGTCGCCCAGGAGGTCGACGCGATGCGCCGGGAGTTGCGGGCCGAGTTCTCGAGTGCCGCCGTACCGGCACCGGAGGTCGAATCCCGGCCGCCGCTGGTTCCGCGCAACCCGGGTGGCGGGCGTGCTCAGGTGTACGGCGGAGGCTCCGAGCCGGAGCCGTACGTTGCTCAGCCGGAGTTCCCGGATCGGACCACCTTCGTGCACCAGCCGGAGCCGGTCGCCTACGCGGGGCAGCCGGAGAACGGATACGACGACTACGACCAGCAGGGCTACGAGCAGGCCGGTTACGAACAGGGCTACGAGCAGTCCGGTTATGAGCAGTCCGGCTACGACGAGTCCGGTTACGACGAGGCCGGCTACGGATACGACGACGGCTATCAGGACGAGCAGTCCTACGAGCCGGAGGTCCCGGTGCGGGCGGCCGGCGGCCGGGCCTCGGTCCCCGGCATCGTGCGGCCCGTCTCGCCGGCCCAGATCAGTCAGAGCTTCCCGGCGCAGACCAGTCAGGGCTTCCCCGCACCGGCCGGCCGGGCGAGCGCGGCCGTACCGCCGGCGCCGGTCGCCCGCGCCTCCGCAGCCGCCTCCGTCCCGATGGCGCCTCCGGCCGTCCCGGTCGGGCAGGCGGTGCCCCGCCCGAGAGCCGCGGCCGCCGTGCCGCCGCCACCCGGCCCGAACGCGATGACGGCCGCACCCGGTCCGAACGGCATGATGGCCCGGCCCGGCCCCAACGGCATGATGACCCCGCCGGCCCGCGCGGCAGTCTCGGTGCGGCCCGCGGCGGCCTCCGTCCGGCCCGGCGTCCAGTACGGCCGGCCCGAGGCTCCCGACGACGATTTCGGGGCCGCCAACGGGTACGCCGGAACCAACGGCCACGACGACGCCGCCGAGACCAGCGCCGAGTACAAGGCCCGCCGGCACCGCCCGTCCGCGAACGACACCAATGTGGGCACTCTCGCCGACTTCGCCAACTACCCCGGGTACGACAGCAGCGCGCAGAACTGGTGACCCGTTACTTGTCGATGTCCCCGACCACGAAGAACATCGAGCCGAGGATCGCGATCAGGTCGGGCACCAGACAGCCGGGGATCAGCGTGGCCAGCGCCTGCACGTTCGCGTAGGACGCGGTCCGCAGTTTGAGCCGCCACGGCGTCTTCTCACCGCGGGACACCAGGTAGTAGCCGTTCACCCCGAGCGGGTTCTCGGTCCACGCGTAGGTGTGCCCCTCGGGCGCCTTCACCACCTTGGGCAGCCGCACGTTCACCGGGCCGCCGGTGCGGTCCACCCGGTCCAGGCACTCCTCGATCAGGTTCAGCGAGACGTGGACCTGCTCGAGCAGAACCTCGAAGCGGGCGTGACAGTCGCCGGACGTCCGGGTCACCACGGGCACGTCGATCTGGTCGTAGAAGAGGTACGGCTCGTCCCGGCGTACATCGAAATCCAGACCGCTCGCCCTGGCCACCGGACCGGATGCGCCGAATGCCGCGGCGTCGGCCGCGCTCAGCACGCCGACGCCGACCGTACGCGCCATGAAGATGTCGTTGCGCCGGATCACGTTGTCGAGGTCCGGCATCCGCCGGCGGACCGCGGCGACCGCCTGCCGCGCCCGTTTCGTCCAGCCGGCCGGGATCTCCTCCTTGAGGCCGCCGACCCGGTTGAACATGTAGTGGATCCGGCCGCCGGAGACCTCCTCCATCACGGCCTGCAACGTCTCGCGCTCACGGAAGGCGTAGAACATCGGCGTGATCGCGCCGATCTCGAGCGGGTACGAGCCGAGGAACATCAGGTGGTTGAGCACCCGGTTCAGCTCGGCCAGGGCCATCCGCAGCCAGGTGGCCCGTTCCGGCACCTCGATGCCCATCAGCCGTTCGACGGCGAGGACCACACCCAGCTCGTTGGAGAACGCCGACAGCCAGTCGTGCCGGTTCGCCAGCATGATGATCTGCCGGTAGTCGCGCACCTCGAACAGTTTCTCGGCGCCGCGGTGCATGTAACCGACGATCGGCTCACAGGCGACCACCCGCTCCCCGTCCAGGGTGAGCTTGAGACGCAGCACGCCATGGGTGGACGGGTGCTGAGGCCCGATGTTGAGCACCATGTCGGCTGTGTCCAGCCCGGCTCCCGTGCCGACCGTCATCTCCCGCAAGGCTTCGCTCACCAGAGCATCGTGCCACGGTCGTCGAGGCCGATGCTGTGCCACAGCCACCAGTGCCCGCCGAGCCCGTCCGGATCGGTCAGTTCCGCCGCCGCCCCGGCCGCCGACAGTGCCCGCAGATAGGACGCCGGATCGGTGCGCGCCAGATCGAGCGGCGGCCGGGAACCGTCCACACCGAGCACCCGCAGCGCCTCCCGCTGCCGGACCATCCGATGCGGAACCCCGGCTGCGCACGCCACCGCGTCCATCGCCACGTGCGCGGTCACGTCGCAACTGCCGTCCGGGACCGGTGCGACCTGCCGGCCCTCCCGGAACCCGGTCAGCGTCCCGAACACCGGCCGCTCCGCCTTGACGTGCCCGTAGTCCACGCACAGCGCCGCACCGCGGTGCACGGACTCGACCGCCTCCGCCCAGGCGGCGTCGCGTGGCCACCCGATCTCGATCCGGCCCGGTCCCGGCCACCACCGGTTGATCCAGAACAGATCGGCGGGATCGGCGGGCGGGCCCAGCGTCTCGGCCCCGGTCCGCCGGTCCACGAGCACCTTCCGCAGCCGTCCGCCGTCGTCCGGCTCGACGATGTCGAGCGGCACGTTGTCAAGCCATTCGGTGGCCACCAGCAGCCCGGTGATCCGCTCCGGGACGTCCCGCCGCCAGTGCACGGCCGGTTCCAGACCGGGCGGGCGGGGAACGACCTCGACACCGGTCACGTTCAGCCGTCCGGCCAGCTCCGCCGGCACGGTGGCGAGCAGGGCGGTGATGAGTTCGCCACGGCCCGCGCCGACGTCCACCAGGTCGAATCTCTCCGGATGCCCGAGAGCCGCGTCCAACCGCCCGATCAGCCGGGCCAGCGCGCCGGCGAACAGCGGCGAAGCGTGCACGCTGGTCCGGAAGTGATCAGCGGGGCCCTCATGCTCCCGCACGAAGAACCCGTCGCTGCCGTACAACGCCGCCTGCATGGCCAGCCGCCACCCGATAGCCATGCCGTCACCCTAGGCGTCTGCCTGCACACCTTCATCTCGTACGCCCGGAGCTGTCACCAACCGCACCAACCACCGTGGTCGTCCACGCGGCTCCGGCCCACTCCCGGCGGTCCGGCGGTTCGGCGGGTGTGGGGTACCGCCGGCGGGATGGGCTCAGGCGGGCGAGCCGGTGACCGATCGTGGGTGGGTGCGTCCCGGTCGTATCGATGCCGGTGCAGTTGTTCACAGGTGGTTGTCACGGACGTGTCAAAGCGGCGCATACTGGCGCTCGACCGGTACCCCTCCACGAGGACTGGATCCACGGATGAACGCTTTGACCATCGGCGTCGTCGGCGCCGGCCGGGTCGGTGCGGTGCTGGGCGCGGCTCTGAGCGCGGCCGGCCACCGTGTCGTCGCTGCCGCGGCCGTCTCCGCCGCCTCCCGTGAGCGGGCCGCCCGCCTGCTGCCGGGCGCGGCGATCCTCCCCGCTGACGAGGTGGCCCGCGCGGCCACCGATCTGCTGCTGCTCGCCGTCCCGGACGACACCCTGGCCGCGGTGGTGGCCGGACTCGACCGGACCGGTGCCCTGCGGGCCGGGCAGGTGGTGGCGCACACCTCAGGGGCTCATGGACTCGCCGTGCTGGGCGATGTGAACGGCATGGCCCTGCACCCCGCGATGACCTTCACCGGCGCGGACTCCGACCTGGACCGCCTGCCCGGGATCGCCTGGGGTGTGACCGCCCCGGACCGGGTGTTCGCCACCCGGCTCGTCGCCGACCTGGGCGGGGTGCCCGAGTGGGTGGCCGAGGAGTCCCGGCCGGTCTATCACGCGGCCCTGGCGCACGGCGCGAACCACATGGTCACCCTGGTCAACGAGGCGGCCGATCTGCTGCGTGCGGCGGGGGTCGGCGAACCCGGGCGGGTGCTGGCTCCGCTGCTGACCGCCGCGCTCGACAACGCGCTGCGGATGGGCGACGCCGCACTGACCGGCCCGGTGTCCCGCGGTGACGCGGGCACGGTCGCCAAGCACCTGGACCGGATGCCGGCCGACGCGGTGCCGGCATACCTGGCGATGGCGCGGCGCACCGCGGACCGGGCGATCGCCTCCGGCCGCCTGCGCCCGCACGACGCCACCGCGCTGCTGGACGTCCTGGCACGGGCGGCACACGAGGAGAAGGGGGGACAGCGTGACCGTTCTGGTGCACACCCGCGCTGACCTGGACGCCGCGCTGGACGCGGTGACCGGTGAGATCGCCGTCGTGATGACGATGGGCGCGCTGCACGAGGGGCACCGGCAGCTGATGCGGGTGGCCCGGGAACGATCCGCGTTCGTGCTCGTGACGATCTTCGTGAACCCGCTGCAGTTCGGGCCCGGCGAGGACTTCGAGAAGTATCCGCGGACCCTCGACGAGGACATGGCGGCGTGCCGGGCCGAGGGCGTCTCGGTGGTGTTCGCGCCGAGCCGGGCCGAGGTCTACCCGCACGGGGCGCCGTCGATCACCATGCAGCCGGGTGAGCTTGGCGAGACCCTCGAGGGCGCCAGCCGGCCCGGGCACTTCTCCGGGATGCTCACGGTCGTCGAGAAGCTGCTGATGCTGACCCGCGCCGACGTGGCGTACTTCGGCGAGAAGGACTATCAGCAGCTGGCGCTGATCCGCCAGATGGTGCGCGACCTGGAGCTGCCCGCGGAGATCGTGGGCGTTCCGACCGTACGGGAAAAGGATGGTCTGGCCCTGTCCAGCCGCAACCGGTACCTGTCGCCGGAGGAGCGCGGGGCCGCGCTGGCTCTTTCCCGCGCTCTGCGCGAGGGCGCGGCGCACGGCGATCCCGACGCGATTCTCGCGACGGCCCACAAGATCCTTTCCGAGGAGCCCGGCGTACGGGTCGACTACCTCGCCCTGACCGGCGCGGACCTCGGCCCGGCCCCCGGCGAGGGCCCGGCGCGTCTGCTGGTGGCCGCCCGGGTCGGCAGTACCCGCCTCATCGACAACGTTCCGCTGACACTGCAGAAGGGCGCCTGATGTTCCGGACCATGCTCAAGTCGAAGATTCACCGAGCCACCGTGACGCAGGCGGACCTGCACTACGTCGGCTCGGTCACGGTCGATCTCGATCTGCTCGAGGCGGCCGATCTGATCCCCGGCGAGCAGGTGGCGATCGTCGACGTGACGAACGGCGCCCGCCTGGAGACGTACGTGATCCCGGGCGAGCGGGGCAGCGGCGTGATCGGCATCAACGGTGCCGCGGCGCATCTGGTGCACCCGGGCGATCTGGTCATCCTGATCTCGTACGGGCAGATGGAGGACGCCGAGGCGCGTGCCTACGAGCCGCGGATCGTGCATGTGGACGCCGGCAACCGGATCATCGAGCTGGGTGCCGACCCGGCCGCCGCAGCCGAGGGGATGGCCGGTGACCTGGTGCGCGGCGACCTGACGCTGAGCGCTCTGTAGCTCTTCATCGATTCCACCTCCCGGGCCTGAGATGTAGCCATATAGTCGGCGAATCGGATATAGCTGCCGAGGCTCGGGAGGCACGGCCCATGCGATTCCGATGGGGGATGGTCGCAACCGCGGCTCTGCTCGCCGTCGCCGGATGTGGTGGCGGCGGAGATGTCGACGGCGATCTGACCAATGATTGGGGTGCCATGGCTCCGGCGACCGGCTTCGTGCCGGTCGCCGAGACCTGTCACCTCTCCAACTTCGCCGTCTCCGGGCCACGCGCCACCTACGAGGAGACCGACTGCGGAGTCCCGCACCGGAGCGAGACCGTCTTCGTCGGCGAGTTCACCGGGCCGGCCGCGGAAGCCGCCGAACCGCCGGCCGGCACCTCCGCCGGGGCCCGCGCGGCCTATCAGACCTGCGATCAGAAGACGACCGAGTACGTCGGCGGCCCGTGGCGTCACGCCCGCCTCTGGATCGGCGTCACCCAGCCCTCACCGGCCGCGTGGAGCGGCGGCAGCCGCTGGTTCCGGTGCGAGGTGGTGGAGCTCGATTCGATCGAGAACGACGGTGCCCTGATCCAGCGGACCGGCAGCCTGCGGGGCGCGCTCGCCGACAAGAAGTCCGACCTGCTGCTGACCTGCTACAACATCCAGCTCGACGACGCGGGGGCGATCACCTCGATGCCGCCGGTGGACTGCTCGAAGAAGCACAACGCCGAGTTCGCCGGGATCTGGAACGCGCCGGCCAAGGCCGCCTACCCGAAGGGCGACGCCGCCTGGGAGGAGTTCCACGAGGGCTGCCGTGGCCTGGCCGCGAAGTACGCCGGGATACCCGACGACGCCAACCTGCAGTACCGCACGGGCGTGGTGTCGCTGCCCGGGAACGCCGACGTGTGGGCACACGGTGACCACGGGGTGCGCTGTTACCTCTGGCTGGACGGGGCCGCACTGACCGGCTCGCTCAAGGGCAAGGGGACGAAGGCCCTTCCGGTCCAGTACAAGTAACGGTTACCACTGATGACGCCCCCGCCGTGACGCAGCCGTACGGGCGGAGTGTACTGAAACACATGTCACCTCTCGCGGATCTCCCGGCGCTGCCCCGCCGGCTTGCCGCCGCTGAGCCCGGCTGGACCGAGACCACCGACGTCGTGGTGGTCGGCTCCGGCATCGCGGGTCTCACCGCGGCCCTCTACCTGCGGGAACAGGGCCTGCACGTCACCGTCGTCACCAAGGTCAACATCGATGACGGCTCGACCCGGTGGGCGCAGGGCGGCATCGCGGCCGTGCTCGACCCGCTGGACACCCCGCAGGCCCACGCGTACGACACCGAGATCGCCGGGGTCGGACTCTGCGACCCGGCGGCGGTACGGGTGCTCGTCGAGGAGGGGCCGGCCCGGATCCGTGAGCTGATCCGCCGCGGTGCCGAGTTCGACCGCAACCCGGACGGCTCGCTTATGCTGACCCGTGAGGGCGGCCACCGCGCCGACCGGATCGTGCACGCCGGCGGCGACGCGACCGGCGCCGAGGTGCAGCGCGCCCTGCACGAGGCGGTCCGCCGCGACCCGTGGATCCGGCTCGTCGAGCACGCTCTCGTCCTCGACCTGCTGCGCTCCGCCGACGGCCGGGCGTGTGGCATCACTCTGCACGTGCTCGGCGAGGGCAGCGAGGACGGCGTCGGCGCGGTGCTGGCCCGGGCCGTGGTGCTGGCCACCGGCGGGATGGGCCAGATCTTCTCGTCCACCACCAACCCGTCGGTCTCCACCGGTGACGGCGTGGCGCTCGCGCTGCGGGCCGGCGCCGAGGTCACCGACGTCGAGTTCGTGCAGTTCCACCCGACGTCGTTCGTCAGCTCGGGCGTCAACTCGGTGCAGCGGCCGCTGATCTCCGAGGCGCTGCGCGGCGAGGGCGCCCACCTGGTCGACGAGTCCGGCAAACGGTTCATGCTCGGGCAGCACGAGCTGGCCGAGCTGGCGCCCCGCGACGTGGTCGCCAAGGGCATCTACCGGGTGCTGCGGGCCACCGGTGCCGACCACGTCTACCTGGACGCGCGGCACCTCGGCCGGGAGTTCCTGGAGGGCCGCTTCCCGACGATCATGGCGTCGACCCGTGCCGCCGGCGTCGACCCGGCCACCGACCTCATCCCGGTCGCCCCCGCCGCCCACTACGCCTCCGGCGGCGTCCGTACCGACCTGCACGGCCGCACCAGCATCGACGGGCTCTACGCGTGCGGTGAGGTGGCCTGCACCGGTGTGCACGGCGCGAACCGGCTCGCCAGCAACTCGCTGCTGGAAGGGCTGGTGTTCGCCCGCCGGATCGCCGACGACATCGCCCGCGAGCTGCCTCCACCGGCCGAGCCGGTCCGTACGGCCGCCGGTCCGGCCTGGGTCGTCGACCCGGCGATCCGTGCCGACCTGCAACGCGCCATGACCCGCGGTGCCGGGGTGCTGCGCTCCGCCGACTCGCTCGAGACCGCGGCCAAGGAGCTGGCCCGCCTCGCCGAGCAGCGGTCCCGGCCGAACAACGCGGCGTGGGAGGTCACCAATCTGCTCACCGTCGCCGCCACGCTGGTGGCCTCGGCCGGCAGCCGCCGGGAGACCCGTGGCTGCCACTGGCGCGAGGACCACCCGAACGCGGCCGACGAGTGGCGCGGCCACCTGCTCAACGCTCTGGCGTCCGACGGCGCGCTCACGCAGGATTTCCAGGAGATGGCGTGATCGACCGCACCGCAGCGGAGCAAGGGCCGGGAGAGCACGCCGAGCAGGCACAGCGTGATCGACCGCACCGCAGCGGAGCAAGGGCCGGGAGAGCACGTCCGAGGAGGAACGCGTGACTATTTCTGATGGTGGAACCCTTTCGCCGGGTGAGCCCCTGCCGGACGAGCGTCCCGGCGTGGCGGATCTGGGCCTGGACCTCGGTGAGGTGCAGCGGATCGTGCTGACCGCGCTCGCTGAGGATCTCGGCACCCCGCCGCGTGACGTGACGAGTGAGTCCACCATCCCGCCGGACCAGATCGACACCGCCGAGCTGGTGGCCCGCGCCGACGGCGTGGTGGCGGGCCTGCTGGTGGCCGCCGAGGTCTTCGCGGCGACGAGCGCCGGATCGGCGACGTTCCGGGCGGTCGTCGCCGATGGTGACCGGGTGCGGCGCGGCGACGTGCTGGCCGTGATCACCGGGCCGACGCGGGCGCTGCTGACGGCCGAGCGCACCGCGCTGAACCTGATCTGCCGGATGTCCGGCGTCGCCACGCACACCCGCAAGTGGGCCGACCTGCTGGCCGGAAGCGGTGCCACGGTGCTCGACACCCGCAAGACCACACCAGGGCTGCGGATGCTGGAGAAGTACGCGGTACGGGCCGGCGGTGGCACCAACAAGCGCATGGGCCTCTACGACGTCGCCATGATCAAGGACAACCACAAGCTCGCGGCGGGCAGCATCACGGCCGCGTACCAGCTGGTCCGGCAGACGTTCCCGGACGTGGCGGTGCAGGTCGAGGTGACCACGCTGGCCGAGGCGGTGGAGGCGGTCCAGGCCGGCGCGGGCTTCCTGCTCTGCGACAACATGACACCTGAGCTGCTGGCCGAGGTGGTCCAGGTGGTCGGTGACCGGGTGGAGCTGGAGGCGACCGGCAACCTCACCCTGGAGACGGCGACCGCCTACGCCGACACCGGTGTGGACTATCTGTCGGTGGGCGGGCTGACCCATTCGTCGCCGATCCTCGACATCGCGCTGGACCTCCAGCCACGCTGAGGCCGGGCAGGGCGGAACTGGTCCCGGTGCTTCCGGGAAGTCGTGGCCGTACAGAATAGGGGTCTTGGTTTTGATTCTTAGGGGCCTCCGTGCTGCTCTGTATTGACATCGGTAACACCAACACCGTGCTGGCGACCTTCGACGGCGACAAGCTGGTGCACAGCTGGCGGATCAAGACCGACGCGGCGTCGACCGCCGACGAGCTGGGGCTGAAGTTCCGGGGCCTGCTCGCCGGCGACGCCGTGGAGATCACCGGGGTGGCGGCGTGCTCGACCGTGCCCGCCGCGCTGCGCAACCTGCGGACCATGCTGAAGCGCTACTACGACGACGTGCCGAGCGTGGTCGTCGAGCCGGGTGTGAAGACCGGCGTGCAGCTCGCCATCGACAACCCGAAGGAGGTCGGCGCCGACCGGGTGGTCAACACCCTGGCCGCGCACAGCCTCTACGGCGGACCGTCGATCGTGGTCGACTTCGGCACCACCACGAACTTCGACCTGATCAGCGCGAAGGGCGAGTTCCTCGGTGGCGCCTTCGCTCCGGGCATCGAGATCTCGTTCGACGCGCTCGCCGCCCGGGCGGCCCAGTTGCGCAAGGTGGAGCCGACCAAACCGCGCTCGGTGATCGGCAAGAACACCGTGGAGTGTCTGCAGGCCGGTCTCTACTTCGGTTTCGCGGGCCAGGTGGACCGGATCGTCGAGCGGATGATCGAGGAGATCGGCCCGGTCCAGGCGGTGATCGCCACCGGTGGCCTGGCCTGGCTGGTGAAGGACGAGTGCCGCACGATCACCGCGCACGAGCCGATGATCACGCTGATCGGGCTGCGGATGGTATATGAGCGGAACGTCTGAGCCCGCCTGAGTAGGCTTTCGAGGTCCCAGCACCGAGAAGGAAGTCTTGCCGTGATCGAGCAGAACACGCCAGCGATCGACCCCGCCGAGGATCTTCCCGAGCAGATGCGGGTCCGCCGGTCGAAGCGGGACCGGTTGCTCGCCGAGGGCATGCAGCCCTACCCGGTACAGGTCCCGCGGACCGCCGAGATCGCCGACATCCGCGCCCGCTACGCGGATCTGGCCACCGACACCGCCTCCGGCGACCAGGTGTCGATCACCGGCCGGGTGATCTTCGTGCGCAACGGCGGCAAGCTCTGCTTCGCCACGCTGCGGGCCGGCGACGGCTCGGAGATCCAGGCGATGTTCTCGCTGGACAAGGTGGGCGAGAAGTCCCTCGCCGACTGGAAGAGCCTGGTCGACCTCGGCGACCTGGTCGCGGTTACCGGCGAGGTGATCACCAGCCGGCGTGGTGAGCTCTCGGTTCTCGCCGATTCCTGGGCGATGAGTGCCAAGGCTCTGCGACCCCTTCCGGTCGCGCACAAGCCGCTTTCCGAGGAGACCCGGGTCCGGCAGCGTTATGTCGACCTCATCGTGCGCCCGCAGGCGCGCGACGTGGTGCGGACCCGTGCCACGGTGGTGCGCAGCCTGCGCGAGTCGCTGTTCCGCCGGAATTACCTCGAGGTGGAAACGCCGATGTTGCAGTTGCTCCACGGCGGTGCTGCGGCGCGCCCGTTTGTGACGCACAGCAACGCACTCGACACCGATCTTTATCTGCGGATCGCCCCGGAACTGTTTTTGAAGCGCGCCGTGGTCGGCGGCATCGACCGGGTCTTCGAGATCAACCGGAACTTCAGGAATGAGGGCATGGACTCCACGCACTCGCCGGAGTTCGCCATGCTCGAGGCCTATCAGGCCTATGCCGACTACAACGTGATGCAGACGCAGGTGCGGGAGTGGATTCAGGAGGCCGCGTTCGCGGTGTCCGGATCGCATGTGGTCACCCACCAGGACGGCACCGAGGTCGACCTCGGCGGCGAGTGGGCGCAGATCACACTTTTCGGCGCGATCTCCGAGGCGCTCGGCGAGGAGGTCACCATCGGGACCGACCTGGCCCAGCTGCAGCGGTACGCCGACAAGGTGCAGCTCTCGGTCGACCCGAAGTGGGGCCCCGGGAAGCTGGCCGAGGAACTTTTCGAGCACCTCGTGACGGACAGCCTGCAGGCACCGACCTTCGTCCGGGACTTCCCGGAGGAGACCGCGCCGCTGACCGCGGGGCACCGCACCACTCCGGGGCTGACCGAGAAGTGGGACCTCTACGTCGGCGGATTCGAACTCGCGACCGCCTATTCCGAGTTGGTGGACCCGGTCGTCCAGCGCGAGCGGTTCCACGCGCAGTCCCTGCTCGCGGCCGGTGGAGACCCCGAGGCGATGCAGCTGGACGAGGATTTCCTGCGGGCCATGGAGTACGGAATGCCGCCGTCCGGTGGCATGGGAATGGGAATCGACCGGCTGTTGATGGCGCTCACCGGCCTGGGCATTCGGGAAACGATCCTCTTCCCCCTGGTTCGGCCGGAGTAACAATTGCCCACCCGCCATTGACGGGTCATGCGTCCCTGGCGTTATTGTCTTCCCATTGCTGGGGAGAGAACCTGTGTTCGGGAGGATAACGGCGCGTGGCCAAGCAGATCATTCACAAGCTGGTCGATGACATCGATGGTGTCGACGCCGACGAGACCGTGAAGTTCGCGCTCGACGGTATTCAGTACGAGATCGACCTCTCGGAGAAGAACGCCGCTAAATTGCGGGAGGTCTTCGAGCCCTACCTGAAGCACGGTACGAAGGTCGCCCGCGGCGGTGTCGTGGTCGGTGGTCGTGCGGCTCGTGGTCGTGGCGGAGCGACCGCGGACCGGGAGCAGAACAAGGCGATCCGGGAGTGGGCCAAGAAGTCGGGCAAGGAGATCTCCGACCGCGGCCGCATCCCGCAGGAGATCGTGGACGAGTTCCACGCCAAGGGTCCCGGCCGGGCCTGATTTCCCGGTCCAGCCTCGGAGAGGGCGCCCCGACGACGTCGGTGGCGCCCTCTCCGCGTTTACCCGTCGGCCGCTCCGCACACTCACTACGGTTATCCACAGGGGTGGACAGAGTTGTCCACAGCCTGTGGATCGGCAGGATTTCGCTGTACGCGTACACGTTCGGGTGGGGGAACAGCCGCTGAGCGTGCGAAGTTGGCTAAATCAACGTTGCGGATCGTTTCCAAGGGTCGCGAGGACCCGGCGGAGCCTCTCAGCGGCGATAGAGTTACAGCACGGGCATCACCGATGCCCGTGCGCTGGCCCCGCCAGTTCATTGGCGCACGGCACGTGAGGAGCACGAGGGCATGTTCGAGCGGTTCACCGACCGAGCGCGACGGGTTGTCGTCCTGGCCCAAGAAGAGGCCCGGATGCTCAACCACAACTACATCGGCACTGAACACATCCTGCTCGGCCTGATCCACGAGGGCGAGGGCGTCGCCGCCAAGGCTCTGGAGAGCCTCGGCATCTCCCTCGAAGGGGTCCGGCAGCAGGTCGAGGAAATCATCGGCCAGGGGCAGCAGGCACCGAGCGGGCACATCCCGTTCACGCCGCGCGCCAAGAAGGTGCTCGAGCTCTCGCTGCGTGAGGCGCTGCAGCTCGGCCACAACTACATCGGCACCGAGCACATCCTGCTCGGCCTGATCCGTGAGGGCGAGGGCGTCGCCGCCCAGGTGCTGGTCAAGCTCGGCGCCGACCTCAACCGGGTCCGCCAGCAGGTGATCCAGCTGCTCTCCGGTTACCAGGGCAAGGAGCCGGCCGCCGCGGGCACCGCGACCGGCGAGGCCGCGCCGTCCACGTCGCTCGTGCTGGACCAGTTCGGACGCAACCTCACGCAGGCCGCCCGCGAGGGCAAGCTCGACCCGGTCATCGGCCGGGAGAAGGAAATCGAGCGGGTCATGCAGGTGCTGTCGCGGCGCACCAAGAACAACCCGGTTCTCATCGGTGAGCCAGGTGTCGGCAAGACCGCCGTGGTCGAGGGCCTGTCGCAGTCCATCGTCAAGGGCGAGGTGCCCGAGACGCTGAAGGACAAGCAGCTCTACACGCTCGACCTGGGCGCCCTGGTGGCCGGTTCGCGTTACCGCGGTGACTTCGAGGAGCGCCTGAAGAAGGTGCTCAAGGAGATCCGCACCCGGGGTGACATCATCCTGTTCATCGACGAGATCCACACGCTCGTCGGTGCCGGTGCGGCCGAGGGCGCGATCGATGCGGCCAGCATCCTCAAGCCGATGCTCGCCCGTGGTGAGCTGCAGACCATCGGTGCGACCACGCTCGACGAGTACCGCAAGCACCTGGAGAAGGACGCGGCCCTCGAGCGCCGTTTCCAGCCGATCCAGGTCGGCGAGCCGTCGCTGGCGCACACCATCGAGATCCTCAAGGGTCTGCGCGACCGTTACGAGGCGCACCACCGGATCAGCATCACCGACGCCGCCCTGGTGGCGGCCGCGACGCTGGCCGACCGGTACATCTCCGACCGGTTCCTGCCCGACAAGGCGATCGACCTGATCGACGAGGCCGGCGCACGGATGCGCATCCGCCGGATGACCGCGCCGCCGGACCTCCGTGACTTCGACGAGCGCATCGCCCAGGTCCGCCGCGACAAGGAGTCCGCGATCGACGCGCAGGACTTCGAGCGCGCCGCCCAGCTGCGTGACAAGGAGAAGACCCTCCTCGGTCAGAAGGCGCAGCGGGAGAAGGAGTGGAAGGCCGGCGACCTCGACGTCGTGTCCGAGGTCGACGACGAGCAGATCGCCGAGGTGCTCGGCAACTGGACCGGTATTCCGGTCTACAAGCTCACCGAGGAGGAGACCTCCCGCCTGCTGCGCATGGAGGACGAGCTGCACAAGCGCGTCATCGGCCAGGAGGACGCGGTTCAGGCCGTCTCCAAGGCGATCCGCCGTACCCGGGCCGGTCTGAAGGACCCGAAGCGCCCCTCCGGCTCGTTCATCTTCGCCGGCCCGTCCGGTGTCGGTAAGACCGAGCTGTCCAAGGCGCTGGCCGAGTTCCTGTTCGGCTCCGAGGACGCACTCATCCAGCTCGACATGTCCGAGTTCCACGACCGGTACACGGTGTCCCGCCTCGTCGGTGCGCCTCCCGGCTACGTGGGTTACGACGAGGGCGGCCAGCTGACCGAGAAGGTGCGCCGCAAGCCGTTCAGCGTGGTCCTCTTCGACGAGATCGAGAAAGCCCACCCGGACGTCTTCAACACGCTCCTGCAGATCCTGGAGGACGGCCGCCTGACCGACGGTCAGGGCCGGATCGTCGACTTCAAGAACACGGTCATCATCCTGACCACCAACCTCGGTACACGTGACGTGGCCAAGGCGGTGTCGCTGGGCTTCCAGGCCTCCGAGGCCGAGGAGTCGTCCTACGAGCGGATGAAGATCAAGGTCAACGACGAGCTGAAGCAGCACTTCCGCCCCGAGTTCCTGAACCGTATCGACGACACGATCGTCTTCCACCAGCTGCGTGAGAAGGAGATCCTCCAGATCGTCGACATCTTCACCGCCCGCATCGAGGGGCAGCTGAAGAACAAGGACATGGGCCTGGAGCTGACCGACAGCGCCAAGCGTTACCTGGCGGCCAAGGGCTTCGACCCGGTCCTCGGCGCCCGGCCGCTGCGCCGGACCATCCAGCGCGAGCTGGAGGACACCCTGTCCGAGCAGATCCTCTTCAACGAGCTGCGCCCCGGCCAGATCGTCGTCGTGGACTGCGAGGGCGACCCGGCCAAGTTCGAGAAGGCGAAGCTGGTCTTCAAGGGCGCCGAGAAGGGTGTGACGGTGCCCGACGCGGTGCCGGCCGACCTCGGCGTGACGACCACCGAAGAGTCGTAAGACAGTGACGAACGGCCCGGCTGCGCATGCAGCCGGGCCGTTCGCGTTTAATCGACGACCATGCGACGTCAGATCCGGGCCGTGTACGACGACGACACCGTCACCGTCTATCAGACCTATTCACCCGCGATCGCCGTTCCGGCCGTACGCGCCGGCCGGTTCGTGCCGCCGTTCAAGCTCGACCGGATGACCTGGATCAAGCCGTCGTTCCTGTGGATGATGTACCGCTGCGGCTGGGCCGCCAAGCCCGGCCAGGAGCACGTCTTAGCCGTGTCGATCACCCGTGCCGGGTTCGAGTGGGCTCTCGCGAACGCGGCACTCAGCCACTACGAGCGCGGCCTGCACCCCGATCGGGTGACCTGGCAGCGTGAACTCAAACGCGCCCCGACCCGGGTCCAGTGGGACCCGGAACGTGATCTGCGGCTGCGTGAGCTGCCGTACCGGTCGCTGCAGCTCGGCCTGGGCGGGGCGGCCGTTCCGCTGTACGCCGACGAGTGGACCACCGCGATCACCGACGTCACCGGGCTGGTCCCGGAGATCCGCGGCTACCTCGACGACAACGACGAGACGCGGGCGGCGGCGTTGCTGCCACCCGAGCGCCCGTACCCGCTGCCCGAGCCGATCGCCGCCCGCATCAACGCCGGCTAGAGCAGCTGCTGGACGTCGCCGCGGGGCGCATCACCGGCCAGCACGAAATCGTCCGCCCCCAGGCGTTCCACCAGGCCGTCCTCGACCAGCCCGGCCAGCGCGCGGGCCCGCTGCACCTCGTCCTGCCAGACCATGTCGAGCCGTTGCCGGGGCACCGGCCCGGTGGAGTGCCGCAGCACCTCGAGGAGCAGGCCGCGTACCTGCCGGTCGGTGCCGGCGTACCGCTGCGGCTTCCGGCTGGGTCCCTCGGGCAGCGGCAGCCCGGTGAGCCGCCAGGCGCAGACGTCGTGGAAGGGGCAGTCGACGCACTTCGGGGCCCGGGCGGTGCAGACGATCGCGCCGAGCTCCATGAACGCGATGCTGGCCCGCGCGGCACGCGCCTCGTCGCCGGGCAGCAGCGCCTCCATGGCGGTCAGGTCGGCGGCCGTGGTGGCCGGCCCGGCGTCCGGTTTGCCCTCGACTGCCCGGCAGACGACCCGGCGCACGTTGGTGTCGACGACCGGATGCCGCTGGCCGTAGGCGAACGTGGCGACGGCCCGTCCGGTGTACGTCCCGACGCCCGGTAGCGCCAGAAGCTCCTCCAGCGAGGAGGGGACCCGGCCACCGTGGCGCTCGACGATCGCGACGGCGCAGGCGTGCAGGCGCATCGCCCGTCTGGGGTACCCGAGACGGCCCCACATGCGGATCGCCTCGGACGGCGGGTCGGCGGCCAGAGCGGCCGGGTCGGGCCAGCGGGTCATCCAGGAGCGCCAGGCGGGCTCGACCCGTACGACCGGGGTCTGCTGCAGCATCACCTCGCTGACCAGCACTCCCCACGGTGTGGTGTCCGGCTGCCGCCAGGGCAGATCACGGGCGTTCACGTCGAACCAGGCGATGGCGTCGTCTGCGAGAGTCATAGCCGGTCAACTGTAGGCGAGGTCCATCATTAACGAACCTTGCGTGAGTTGGTGTCGCATAACCGGCGCGTCGTGCACATAGCGACGGGTGTACGGGTTTACGGTGGGCGGCATCATGCGTGCGACGGTTGGTCCCCTCCCACCCGCGGTCTACTGGCGGCGGCGTCTGGTCGTGCTGGGCGCGGTGCTGCTCGGCGTCATCGTGCTGTTCATGTCCTGCTCCGGCGGGGACAAACCCGACCCGAAGAAGACCTCGGCGCAGAGCACGGGTCTGCCGACTCCGGCGCCGAAGGATCAAAGCGCGTCACCGGAACCGTCCATCGAGGACAGCGCACCTCCCGGTGTGGGCCCCGCCTACCCCGACCCGGCCGACCTGCTCTCGCAGCAGCCCGGCGACGGCGACCCGCTGCCCCCGCCCGCGACCACCGGGGCCGTCAACGCGCCCGCCGCCGGCCAGGGCTGCGCTGACACCGAGATGTCGCTCACCCCGGTCCCGGCCGACACGTCACCGCAGCGTGGTGCCACGATCGCGATCAAGCTGAAGATCAAGAACATCGGCAGCCGTACGTGCACCCGCGACCTCGGAGCCAGCGCGCAGGAGCTGTACATCGCCGAGGGCGCCCAGCGGCTCTGGTCGTCCGATCAGTGCGCGGCCCTCAAGGGCAACGACATCGTGAGTCTCGACCCCGGCGTCGAGAAGGTGTTCGAGGTCAACTGGAACGGCAAGCAGTCCAACCAGTGCACCGGCGCGGTAGCCTCCGGCCCCCTCCCGCCGACCGGCGCCTACCAGCTGTTCGGTCGCCTCGACACGATCGTCAGCGCCCCCGTCGTACTCACCGTCGTCGCCTGACTTGGTCGCGGCACTCGAGCTCTACCTGGACGTCGACACGACACGCAGGGTGCGTACCCTCTGGCGCGCCCTGGACGACGAGGGCATCCCCTCGCTGGGCTCCCTGCACCAGAAACACCGCCCGCACGTCTCGCTGGCCGCCGCTCACCGCATCGACCCGCAGGCGGTGGCCGAGGCCCTCGACGGCTTCCCGGTCGGCCGCGGCCTGAGTCTCGAATTCGACTTCGTCGGCCAGTTCGTCGGCCGTGTCCTCTGGCTCGGCGTCACCGTCACGGAGGAGCTGCTCGCCCACCACCGTGCCGTCCACGAACGGCTCACCGCGGGCGGCGTCGAGATCTGGGACCACTACCGGCCCGGACGTTGGGTGCCGCACTGCACCATCTCGCTGCGGGTCCCCAACCCGGTGATGGCGCCGGCGATCCGGCGCTGCCTGGAGTACCTGCCGCTGCGCGCCACGGTCGTCGGTGCGGCGCTGGCGGACCACTCCAACGACATCAGCCACCCCCTTTGATTTCGTACGGCTACGAGGACGCCTGTGGCTCCGCCGGCGACGTTCGCGGTGGTCCCGGGCCCCAGGGCCACTTTCGGGCTGAGGCGTCCGGTCACCGCCCCATCGCAAAATCCGAGCCAGTCCCAGCCTGAGTCGCACCGCCCACCGCTGTCCCAGCATGAGACACCCGCCCGGTTCCCCCAGGACGCGGAGTCCCCGTCCCAGCTGGCCGCCACCGTGGTCATAGGCGCGTTGAGGCAGCGTCTTGTGCAGCCGGCTTTTTCGGCTGGCCGTCACCGTGGTCATAGGCAGGTTGAGGCAGCGGTGATTGCACAGCTGGTGGGGATCGTCTGGGGGGTTGGCCCACCTGCTTCGCTGTGGCGGCTCTGTCATCGGGAGTGTTGTGACCACCTCGGCTAGGGTCAACAGTGCTGCATATCACTCGGGGATTCACCCGATGGCCGTGGCACCTATCCGACAGGACCTTCAGGTGTCGGGCCGGGGCGGAACCGGGCTCTGCTTCGGCGCCGACTATTGCATCTGCCGGTCCGGTGCTGGTTGCGGCCACGTAAGGGGCCAAGAACCGGAACAGGGAGCGCTGAGTCCCCTGAGTTGTTCGCAGTCCGCAGGGTCCATCACTTCCACCTGGGTCCGCCGCTTTCCCCCTCGGGTCGGCCGGTAAGTGGTGCAGGGCAGGGAGCGGGGGAGGCCACTCAGTGCCGGCGGCAGCGGTGTGGACGTTGGGCGACTACGGCGAGGGCGGGAGCGGTCCACCTCGGGCGTCCAGAGCGTTGTAGCAGAGCGAATCGCCGGCGGTGAGGGTGCGGCTGGGTGACCCGCTGGCGGTGAGTGCGCTGGTGACCCGCTGGCGGTGAGGGTGCGGCTGAGTGACCCGCCGGCGGCGACGGCGGGTGGCAGCGGTCAGACGTAGCGTTCCAGGATGGAGGCCTCGGCCAGGCGGGACAGGCCTTCCCGGACGCCCCGCGCCCGCGCATCGCCGACGCCCTCGACGGCCTGCAGGTCTTCGACAGTGGCGCCGAGCAGGCGCTGCAGGCTGCCGAAATGGTCGACGAGCCGGTCGACGATCTGTGCCGGGAGCCGTGGCACCTTGGCGAGCAGCCGAAAGCCGCGCGGTGAGACGGCCGCGTCCAGTGAGTCCGAGGCGCCCGGGTAGCCGATCGCCTTGGCGACCGCCACCAGGTCGATCATCTCGGTGGCGGTGAGAAGGTCGAGCTCGACGAGGGCCTCGTCCAGGGTGCGCGCTTTGCGGCCGGACGGCAGGTAGTCGCGGATGACCAGGGTGCGGTCGGCGTCGACGCCGGCCATCAGCTCGTCGAGTTGCAGGGCGAGCAGACGGCCGTCGGTGCCGAGCTCGACGACGTAACCGGAGATCTCGTCGGCGATCCGCCGGACCATCTCGAGGCGCTGCACCACGGCGACGGCGTCGCGAACCGTGACCAGGTCCTCGATCTCGAGGGCGGACAGGGTGCCGGAGACCTCGTCGAGGCGCAGCTTGTAGCGTTCGAGCGTGGCCAGCGCCTGGTTGGCGCGGGACAGGATGGCGGCCGAGTCGTCCAGGACGTGGCGCTGGCCGTTCACGTAGAGGCCGATGATCCGCATCGACTGGCTCACCGAGATCACCGGGTAGCCGGACTGCTTGGCGACCCGCTCGGCGGTGCGGTGCCGGGTGCCGGACTCCTCGGACGGAATCGACGGGTCGGGCATCAGGTGGACGGCGGCCCGGACGATCCGGGTGCCGTCGCTGGAGAGGACGACGGCGCCGTCCATCTTGCACAGCTCACGGAGCCTGGTCGCGGAGAACTCCACATCGAGCGGGAATCCGCCGGTGCAGATGGTCTCCACGACGGCGTCGTAACCGAGGACGATGAGCGCTCCGGTGCGGCCCCGCAGGATGCGCTCCAGCCCGTCGCGCAACGCGGTGCCGGGAGCCATCAGGGCCAGGTTGGCCCTCAGCGGATCACTGGCACCACCGGTCAGACCGGTTCCGGCGGCCGGCGTCATCGCGCGATGTCCCGCGCCGTTGACGCCGGGACGCGGCGTTGAACTGGCGGCGGGCTTTGAACCATCGCGGTCGAGCGGCACCCGGACATTCTACGGACTGTCATCCAGCCCACCGAGGCGTGGTTCGATGAATGTTCCGTAGCGTGATGAAACGTGACGCACAGTCACTGAAACGGGTGGTATTCATCGGGAACTGTGCTCGGCCGAGGCGCGCGCCGCGCTCTGCAACGCCGCCTGCAGGTTGCCGACCTCGATGACCTCCATGCCCTTGGGCATGCCGGTCGCGCCGTCGGGACCGCAGCCGGGTGGGACCAGCGCCACCTTGAAACCGAGCCGCGCCGCCTCCGCGAGCCGCCGGCCCACCGCGCCGACCCGGCGGATCTCGCCGGTCAGGCCGACCTCGCCGATCGCCACCAGGTGTGGCGCCATCGCGAGGTCGAGACCGCCGGACGCCACGGCCAGGGCCATGGCGAGGTCGGCGGACGGCTCGATCAGCCGGATGCCGCCCACAGTGGCCGCGAAGACCTCACGGTTGTAGAGCTTGAGCTGTTTGGTGCGGCGCTCGAGCACGGCCAGGACCATCGCCAGCCGCGCATGGTCGAGACCGGACACCGTGCGGCGGGGCGAACCCTGCACCTCGGCACCGATCAGCGCCTGCACCTCGGTGACGAGCGCCCGCCGGCCCTCCATGGCCACGGTGACGCAGGTGCCCGGCACCGGCTCCAGATAGCGGGTGAGGAACAACCCGGACGGATCGGGCAGGCTGGTGATGCCGCCCTCGTGCATCTCGAAGCAGCCGACCTCGTCGGCGGCGCCGAACCGGTTCTTCACGCCGCGGACCAGGCGCAGCGACGAATGCTTGTCGCCCTCGAAGTGGAGCACCACGTCGACCAGGTGCTCCAGAACGCGTGGACCGGCTACCTGACCGTCCTTGGTCACATGACCGACCAGGACGGTCGCGATGCCGCGCTCCTTGGCGATGGCGACGAGCGCGGCCGTGACGGCCCGCACCTGGGTGACACCGCCCGGGACGCCCTCGGTGCCGGGCGCAGAGATGGTCTGCACCGAGTCGAGGACGAGCAGTCCCGGCTTGACCGCGTCGAGGTGGCCGATCACCGTGCCGAGGTCGTTCTCCGAGGCCAGATAGAGGCGCTCGTGCAGCGCGCCGAGACGCTCGGCCCGCAGGCGGACCTGGCTGACCGACTCCTCGCCGCTGACCACCAGCGACGGCGTGCCGGCACCGGCCGCCCACTGCTGTGCGACGTCGAGGAGCAGGGTGGACTTGCCCACGCCCGGCTCACCGGCGAGCAACACCACCGCGCCGGGCACGAGACCGCCGCCGAGCACCCGGTCGAGTTCGCCGACACCGGTGGCCACGGCCCGGGCCGGGGCGGCGCTGATCTGAGCGATCGGCCGGGCCGGCTCGGCCGGCATGCGGGAGCTGACCACCCGGCCGGAGACCGGGACGGTGACCGTGGACTCGATGATCGAGCCCCATTCACCGCACTCCGGGCAGCGTCCCAGCCACTTCGGTGGCTGGTTGCCACAGGCGTCACAGACGTAGGCGGCCCTGGGAGCCTTGGCGGCGGAACGGGAGGTCGTCACCCCGACACGCTAGCTCGGGGGTACGACGGATCCGCTCAGTGGCCTTCGCCCTCGGCCTCGCCGTGCGTCTCGGCGGAACCGCGGGGCGCCGGGGTCAGCGGCGAGGCGATCGAGGCCTGCACCTCCAGCGGGGTGGGGTCGTCGCTGAACTCGAAGACGAGGTTGACGGCCATGCCCGGCTTGAGGTCGTCGGTGAGACCGATGACCTGCAGCTGGGCGCTGTCGGTCGGCCGGAACACCGCCGAACCCTGCGGGCCGATCTTGATCTGGGCGGGCCGGACCGAGGCGGTCGGCGCGGCACTCGCGGACGGTGCGGCGGACGCGCCGGTGCTGGCGCTGGCCGAGGCGGCGACCTGGCCCGGCGTCGTGACGGTGGCGGTGCTGACGAACCCGACCTGGGTGGCGCCGACGACCTGCGGACGATCCGGCGCCTTGGAGCTGATCGTGACGGTGATCGTCTCGTTGCTCTCGTTGAAGAGGCTGACCTCGAGAGGCGCGTTCTCCTTGGCGTGGTAACCCTCGACGCCGTTGTATTCCACCTGCAGGTTGCGGATGAGCACCTTACCGCTGGCGGACTTCGTGTTGACGCCTGCGATCGGTGCGTCCAGCATGGCGGTCTCGGCGACCTGGCCGGCCGAGCAGCCGCCCAGTGCCAGCACAGCGACCGTGGCGGCACCCGCGACCAGAGCGGCGCGACGGGTTCCCAGGGAGCGCATCACGATCCTCCAAATAGAGACACCAAGGTGTTAGATCAGCGTAGAGGGCGACGATCGCGCGCGTGCGGGGACCCATCCATCAGGCCGCCGGGCCGCTGAGAACCTCAGGTCACCCGGCCGCTGAGGACCAGTAGCAGGACGTCGATCAGGGCCACCACGACGACCGCCCGGAAGAGCGCGACCGGGCGTCCCTCGGTACGGCGTGCCGCGTACCAGCCCCATGGCAGGACCACGACGGCGGCCGCACCCGCGGCCAGGCCCGACCACGACGGCGGCCCGGGTGGCCCGAGGACCAGCGTGAGCGTCGCGCCGAGCAGGAGCAACGCGGCGGCCAGCTGTGATCCCGTCGCGCCGATGCGATGTGGCAGACCGCGGATGCCGGTGGCCGCGTCGTCGGCCAGGTCGGGCAGCACGTTGGCGAAGTGTGCGCCGCCGCCGAGCAGGGCGCCGGCCGCGATCAGCCAGACCGGTGGAGCCGGGGCGCCGGGCAGTGCCAGCACCACGAAGGCCGGCAGCAGACCGAAAGAGATCAGATAGGGGAGCACTGAGAACGCGGTGTTCTTCAGCGGCCAGTCGTAGAGCAGGGCGACCACCATGGCGACCGAGATCGCCAGCGTGGCCGGAAGACCCAGAGGCAGGGCGAGGATGGGTACGGCCAGCGCGGCGAGCAGTCCGGCGATTCCGGCGGTACGCGCGGAGACCGCCCCCGACGCGACCGGCTTGTCGAGCCGCCCGCTGGCCCGGTCGCGTTCCGCGTCCAGCCAGTCGTTGACCCAGCCCACCGCCAGCTGGGTGGCGGCCACCGTCGCGGCGACGGTGGCCAGCCGCCACCCGCGGTGCCCCGCCCCGGCGGCCAGCAGCGTCATGGCCACGGTGACCGCGCCGCCCGGTTCCGGATGTGCCGATCTGAGCAGTGCGAGCGCGCGGGACATGACTCGTAAGTGTGGCCGCTTCGGCCGTACCGTGCCAGGCTCGATCACATGCCGTCGATGCAGCGCAACGATCCGCGTCAGTACGACGACCTCGCCGCCGAGTGGTGGCGCCCCGATGGACCCTTCGCTCTGCTTCAATGGCTGGCCGCCGCCCGCGCGGCCCTGATCCCGCCCGCCGACGCGCCCGGCCGTGTCCTGATCGACGCCGGGTGCGGTGGCGGGCTGCTCGCCCCGTACGTACGCGACAAGGGCTACCAGCACATCGGCGTCGACCTGGGCCGGGCCGGCCTGGCGCAGGCCGCGCCGCACGGGATGACCCCGCTCAACGGGGACGTGACGGCACTGCCGCTGGCCTCGCGCAGCGCCGACGTGGTGGTCGCCGGCGAGATCCTGGAACACGTCACCGACCTGCCCGCGACGGTGGCCGAGCTGTGCCGGGTGCTGCGGCCGGGCGGCCTGATGGTGCTGGACACGGTCAACGACACCCGGCTGGCCCGGCTGATCACGGTGACGCTCGGCGAGCGTTTCGGCGTGGTGCCGGCGGGCCTGCACGACCCGGCGCTGTTCGTGTCGCCGGACCGGCTGGTGACCGAGTTCACGCGCCACGGCGTGAATCTGACGGTGCGAGGGGTACGTCCGGGGCTGGTGGGACTGTTCCGCTGGCTGGTGCTGCGGCAGGCGGTCACCGGACGGATCGTCCCCACCTTCTCCACAGCGGTTCTCTACCAGGCGACGGGACGGCGGCATGCTGGATGAGGCACGACGACTGGCGCCGCGTTTCGCGGCCCGGGCGGCCGATACCGACCGGGACGGCACGTTCCCCGTCGACGACTTCGCCGACCTGAGGAACGCCGGTTTCTTCGGGCTGATGGTCCCGGCGCGGCTCGGCGGGGCCGGTGCCGGATTCGCCGAGTACGCCGAGGTCGCCTACGAGCTGGCCCGGGGCAACGGCGCGACTGCTCTGGTCTTCAACATGCACGCCTCGGTCACCGGCGCCCTCAGCGGCGTCACCGACGAACTGGCCGAGGCGCTCGGCCTGCCGGCGGACGCCCTGGCCGCCCGCGACCAGCATCTGAAGGCGGCCGCCGGCGGCAGCTGGTACGCGGTCGCGATGAGCGAACGGGGTGCGGGTTCCCGGCTGTCCCGTCTCACCACCACGTATGAACCGGTGGACGGCGGATACCGGATCCGGGGCGCCAAGACGTTCTGTTCCGGCGCCGGGCATGCGGACGCGTACCTGATCGCCGCCCGCAGTGCCGGCGACCCGTCCCAGGTCTCGCAGTTCCTGGTCCCGGCCGGCGACGGTCTGCGCGTGGAACCGACGTGGGACGCCCTCGGCATGCGCGCCACCTCCTCCCACGATCTGCACGTCGATGTCACCGTCCCGGCCGCCGCCCTGCTCGGCGGGGTCGAGGGCCTCGCCCTGGCGGTGGCCCAGCTGGCGCCGCACTGGATGGTGGCCAGCTACGCCGCCGTCTACGTCGGCGTGGCGCGGGCCGCCGTGGACGCCGCCGTCGAACACGTCCTGGCCCGCAGCCTGACCGGGCTGCCGGCCGTGCGCGCCCGGATCGGCCGGGCCGACGCCGCGGTCGCCGCCGCCCATCTGGTGGTCCGGGAAGCGGCCCGCCGGGTCGACGAGGCACCCGGTGACGCCGAGACGAACCGTTGGGTGTGGCGCGCGAAACTGCTCGCCGGAAGCACTGCCTCCGAGGTGGCGTCGTCGATGCTGGAAGCCGCCGGGACGTCCGCGATGCGTCGCGGTCATCCGCTGGAGCGTCTCTACCGGGACGCGCGGGCCGGTTCACTGCAGCCGGCCACGAGCGACGTCTGCGCCGACTGGCTCGGGGTGGACGCGCTCGGCGGCGACCCCGACACCGACGGTGTGGCTCCGCGATGGTGACGGCGGTGATCAGCGGTCTGGGTGTGGCGTTGCCACCCGCGAACGCACAGGACGACCTTTGGGACGGTTACTTCGCCGGACATTACGCGGGGCCCCGCAACGGCCTGGCCCGGCGGATCTTCGCCAATTCCGGGGTACGCACGAGGCAGGCCGCCGTCAGTCCGCTGCTGGAGGACGTCTCGGAGTGGTCCACCGAACGCCGGATGCGCCGCTACCAGGCCGAGGTCATGCCGCTGGGCAAGGCGGCCGTCGGCCGGGCCCTCGCCGACGCCGGGATCGAGGCCGGTGATCTGGGACTGTTCGCGGTCTGCTCGTGCACCGGATACGCCACTCCCGGCGTGGACATCCTGCTCGCCCGGGACATGGGCATGTCACCGAACGTGCAACGGCTCTTCGTCGGGCACATGGGCTGCTACGCGGCGCTCCCGGGCCTCGGCACGGTCAGCGACTTCGTCACCGCCCGCGGCCGCCCGGCCCTGCTGCTGTGCGCCGAGCTGACCAGCCTGCACCTGCAGCCTCCCGGTTCCCGGACGGACATCCAGCAGATGGTCTCCCACGCGCTGTTCTCCGACGCCGCGGCCGCCGTCGTGGTCACGCCAGGCCGTCCGGGGTACGCCGTCCGCGAGGTCGCCGCGATCACCGACACCTCCACGGCCGACCACATGACCTGGGAGGTCACCGACCAGGGTTTTCGGATGGGGCTCTCGCCGAGGGTGCCGTCGGTGCTCGCCGCGCACGTCCGTGGTCTCGTCGAACGGGTCCTGACCGCTCACGGCCGGACCATCGCCGACGTCGACGGCTGGGCCGTGCACCCGGGCGGTCCCAAGATCCTCGACGTCGTTCAGGAGCAGCTCGGCCTCGACGACACCGCTCTGGCCGCATCCCGGGCGGTGCTCGCCGCTCACGGCAACTGCTCCTCGCCCACCGTGCTGCTGGTCCTCGACGAGCTGCGCCGCCGCCCGAACCCCCCGAAATCGATCATCATGCTCGCCTTCGGGCCGGGCCTCACGCTCTATGTCACCCTTCTGGAGGGCTCTACTCTCGCAGCGTGAGCGTCGAACGGGGACACGGCGCCGTGCTGCACGCACTCGCCACACTGATCCTGGCAGCCGGCGTCTTCTGGTGGTGGCGTGCCGCGCCGCACCCGGACGTCGACACCCGGCTGGTCGACTGGCGGCGTGCCGCCGAACAGCTGCTGCCCGACGTCGGTGACCACGAGCTGGCCAACACGCTGGCCCTGGAAGCCGAGGCCGGCCATGAGGAGGTCGTCGACGTCGAACAGGGCGGCTTCCTGCTGTCGGTCGTCTGCGCGGGCGGCGACGGCAGCCGGATACGGGTGAGCCTCGGCAACGGCTCGGGCCGCGGGATGCGCTGCTCCGGAGCCCGCACCCCAGAGGTCTTCTCGGTGAGTCTCATCGACCAGATGCGCCTGAAGGTCACCGTCGAATCCACCGGGCCGGTCGTCTTCCGCTACGCCCTGCAGCGTTCCAGCGGGTGATCTCGCCCGCCACGATCACGGGCTCCGGCGGGCGCAAGTGGCTGCCTGAAGTCAAGAGCCCGGCCTTGCTCAAGAACGCAGCCGCATGAGGCCGGCGGTCGCTGGAGACCTGAAGGGGCACCTGCGCCGCGTAGTAGGCCCGGGTGCTGCGTTGGTGCTGTCGGGT
The DNA here is from genome assembly GCF_040639655.1 of Actinoplanes sp. NPDC023801. Taxonomy (NCBI): domain Bacteria; kingdom Bacillati; phylum Actinomycetota; class Actinomycetes; order Micromonosporales; family Micromonosporaceae; genus Actinoplanes; species Actinoplanes sp. NPDC023801. Next base: position 169,028 of record NZ_JBFAAI010000001.1, read on the forward strand.
TCTGCGTGTTTCGTACCGAAGAAGGGGTTTGGTCGTTATAGGCGAGACAGATCGGGGCGGATCGTCTCCACCGACGCGGTTCGCTGGTGGACCCGGACGATCTTGCCGAGGGAGTCGACCAGAGCCACCGCGGCAGTGCCGTCAGGGGTGCCGACGCCCAGCTGACCACGAAGCGTGTCGGTCTGGTCGTGCAGGAAGACCAGCGTCTTGCCGTCGGCTGCCGGGGTGCGGGCGGTGGGTAGTACGTCGGAAGCCGACACGCCGGTCGACGGCTTGATCGAGGAGACCACCAGGATCGTGATGCCGGGACGCGACGCCGCGACCGTGTCGGTGATCAGCTTCGCGCAGTCGCAACCCTCGGTGAGCAGCACCACGGCGGGCAACCGGCCTCGGACCGAGACCGCCTCACCGTCGGCCGTGTCGATCAGATCCATCGCGGGCAGCTTCTCTATAGGGGTCTCGTTGGTGCTCGAGGTGCGCTGGGTGGCCGGCTGCCTGGGCGGGCCGGGCCAGGCCGATGCGAACAGGCTGGCCACCGTGACGAGCACGGCCATCGCGATGATCAGGGTGGGAGTGCGCACCAGGAAGGTGCCGAACCGGCGGAGCCGGCGGACCGGTGGCCTCCGGGCCAGGCGCTGCATGCGGGTGAGCGGGGGGCCGGTGCGCAACTCGGCTCGCACGGCCGCGACCTCGTCGGCGAGTTCGGCGAGATCGTCGGGGACGACGATCACTCCCCACTCGTCGGGGAAGTCGGGGAGATCGTCCGGGGTCCCGCCCCCGGGCGGCCTGCCGCCGTTGTCGCTCGCGCCAGCCATGACTCAACCTCCCCCCTGGCCGACCAGATCTTGCTTCGGTCGGGGACTCCCGTCCAGCCTCCCCCACGTGGGGCTGCATCGCCAGTGGTGCACTGATGCGGACCTTAGCGATAAGCTTGATCTCACAAAGCCATCAGGTCCGAAATTCCCGACTTGGCAAGCGCGGGCTCGTTGGTGGAAGCCGTGACGGTCGCGTCACGTTGCGTTACTTAGGCAGCTTCCGGCTTCGCTGTCAAGCGGTAGAAAGCCCCATCACAGGGCCTCTGAGCTGCACTAACAGTGACCGTCAGGGCGAGACACGGCCGCCTGGGCGTGTTACCCTAGACACAGCGAAAGGGGTTTCGAACCTATGGTTTTCAGTGTCGGCGAGACCGTTGTTTACCCCCACCACGGGGCCGCACTCATCGAGGCAATCGAGACTAGGGTCATCAAGGGCGTTGAAAGGCAGTATCTCGTTCTGCGTGTCGCCCAGGGCGATCTGACTGTTCGAGTGCCCGCTGAGAACGCCGAAGAAGTCGGCGTGCGCGAAGTGGTTGGCGAGGAAGGCCTCGGCAAGGTCTTCGACGTCCTCCGCGCACCGCACACCGAGGAGCCGACCAACTGGTCGCGGCGCTACAAGGCAAACCTGGAGAAGCTCGCTTCCGGTAACCCGCTCAAGGTCGCGGAAGTTGTTCGTGACCTTTGGCGTCGTGAGCGTGAGCGTGGCCTGTCGGCGGGTGAGAAGCGGATGCTCGCCAAGGCTCGTGACATTCTGGTCGGTGAGGTCGCCCTCGCTGAGAAGAGCACCAAGGATGAGGCCGAGGTCCTGCTCGACAAGGTCCTCACCGAGGCCTGATCCAGCGACGCCATCCCTCTTCATATCGTGTCCGACGACGGCGACGTGACCGCGCAGCTCAATGCTCGCGGTGACGTCGCCGTCGTCGTTCCGGCGGCCGGTGCCGGTGTGCGGCTCGGGCCCGGTGCTCCCAAGGCTTTACGCCTTCTCGAAGGCGAGCCGCTTCTCGTCCACGCCATCCGCCGGACGGCCGCCGCGCCGTCGGTCCGGATGATCGTGGTGGCCGCTCCACCCGCCGACGTCGAGGCCGTGCATGACCTGCTCGCGCCGATCGCGCCGGTCACCGTGGTGGCCGGCGGCGCAGAACGGCAGGACTCGGTCTCCGCCGCGCTCGCGGTCGTTCCCGGCGACATCGGGATCGTGCTGGTGCACGACGCCGCCCGTTGCCTGGCACCTCCCGACCTTTTCGAGCGTGTCGCGGCCGCGGTTCGCGACGGGGCCGACGCGGTCATCCCGTCACTCCCCGTGATCGACACGATCAAGGAGGTCGCCGCCGACGGCACGGTGCTCGGCACCGTCGACCGGTCGGTGCTGCGGGCCGTTCAGACGCCGCAGGGCTTCCGCGCCACGGTGCTGCGGGCCGCCCACGCTGCCGCCGCCGACCTGCACACCGACGACGCCGGGGCGGTCGAGAAACTGGGCCGTCCGGTGATCTGCGTCCCCGGGTCCGACTTCGCGTTGAAGATCACCCGGCCGATCGACCTGGCCCTCGCCACCCACGTGCTGAGCCTCGAGCCCTAGGCTTCACCGCGTGATCATTCCGCGGGTCGGCATCGGTACCGACGTTCACGCCTTCGACCCCGAGCGCCCCTGCTGGGTGGCCGGTCTGCACTGGCCCGGCGAACCCGGGCTGGCCGGGCACTCCGACGCGGACGTCGCCGCGCACGCCGCCTGCGACGCCCTGCTCTCCGCCGCCGGACTCGGTGATCTGGGCAGCAACTACGGCACCAGCCGGCCGGAGTGGGCCGGAGCGGCCGGGGTCACCCTGCTCGCCGAGTCGGCCCGCCGGGTCCGCGCCGCCGGCTTCGCGATCGGCAACGTCTCCATCCAGGTGATCGGCAACCACCCGAAGATCGGCAAGCGCCGGGCCGAAGCCGAGAAGGTGCTCTCCGACGCGGCCGGCGCTCCGGTGACCGTGGCCGGCACCACCACCGACGGCCTCGGGCTCACCGGCCGCGGTGAAGGACTCGCCGGAATCGCGGTGGCGATAGTCCTTCCGGACGCCGCACCCCGACTGACGTGATTTCCAGGTAGACGGCCTACGCTCGGCAGGTGCCCGCCCCCATGGAGCCCGACACCACGCCGGAGGAACACCGGCAGCGCGCCCTGTTGCTCGCCGACCTCGGCCGCTACGACGAGGCCGCGGACGAGATCGCGGCCGGACTGACCGCCGAGCCGCACGAGGTCAACCTCCTCGCCACCCTCGCCCGCATCCACCTCGCCGCCGAACAGCCCGCCGAAGCTCTCGCCGCGGCCGACCGCGCCGCCGCGGCCCACCCGGAGGCGCTGCCCGCCCTGGTGGCACGGGCCATGGCGCTCACCGACAGCCGGCGATACGCCGACGCCGCACAGATCGCCGCCGAGATCCTGAGCAGGTGGCCCGACGACCCGTACGCGCAACGCACCGGCGCCGCGCTCCTCAGCGAGTCACGCAACGGCCAGGAAGCGCTCAACGCCGCCTGGAACGGCGTCAAGGTCGCGCCGGCCGAAGCCGAAGCCCACCTGGTGCTGGCCCTGGTCGCGGCTCGGCTGCGCCTGTTCGACCTGGCACAGCGGGCCTACGGGGAGGCACTCGAACTCGACTCGGCGATCGCCGACGCGAGCCGGGAGGCCGGCATCGTCCGGTTCGAACGGCGCCGCTGGGCGCAGGCCCTCGAGGACCTCGCCGAGGAGGCATCGCTCAGCGCACCCCAGGAGCCGGTTCCCGCTAACACCACCGAAACTCCCGGCACCCCCCCGGCCGCCACACCCACTGCCCCGCCGGTGAGCCGGCCCACCCGCCCGGTGCTGGACATCTCCGGGGAATCCGCGGAGGCGGTCCGGGAAACCGTCCGGTACGGCGCCGGCGGCACCATCGTCGCCGCGGTTCTGTCCGCCGCGATGACCCTGACCAGCACCGGCATCTCGCGGGTCTGGGCCGGTCTGATCGGTGTCCTCGTCTTCGGTGCGGTGATCTTCTGGTTCCGGGGGCGCCTTCCCGAGCCGGCCAGGGTGGTGCTGCCGCGGCTGCGGAACAGCGATCGCAACCTCGCGGTCGCGGTCTACCTGACCTTTGCGGCGCCGCTCTTCCTTCTCGCGTACGCCGTGGTCGGCGGGCCGATTCCGCTGGTCGCCGGGATGCTCACGGCTGCCGTGGCGGAGCTGCTGACGCTTGTCGGGAAACGCCGCTGACTCCTCGCCCGGCCGGCTGATCCGTCACTGCGGAACGGGTCTTGTTGTCCGGTCGGGCTGGGAAGTGACATAACGGACTTGGTTGTCCGCATCTCACGGCGTCTATTAGGTTCGGAAACGTGTCAACGATGGTGCCTCCGCTGTACGCCGGGCTGGTCGATGACGCTTCCCTGCTCCCACCCAGCCCCGTCGGGCTCACCGACGCCGTCGCTAAACACCGCGAGCACGCCACCGCCTGGTACCGCGGGCTGGTCGGCTCGCTTCTCGTACCCGCTTCCATCGTCGGCACCGAACAGGTGCCCCGGCTCACCGCCGGTCTGATCGGCGACGTACCGGCCGCCGCCCTCCCCGCCACCGTCGAGAAACTGCGCGCCTCCGGAGTCGTCGTCGAGCACGTCGAAGCCGCCGTCGCCCGCCGCGGTGAGGACCCGCAACCCGGCGTCGCCACCCTCTGCGAATTCGCCGCCGCGCAGAACGGCCTGCCCCTGTACGCCGAGATCCCGCTCAGCTGGGGACTGCTCGCCGCACTCGACTCGGTCGCCGCGGCACGGTCCGGCGGACTGTCGATCGCGCCCAAGTTCCGGGTCGGTGGCCTGGCCGCGGAACTGTTCCCCACCCCCGTCGAGCTCGCCGCGGTCATCTGCGCCTGCCGGGACCGGGAACTGCCGTTCAAACTCGCGGCCGGGCTGCGGCACGCCACCCGGCACACCGACCCGGAGACCGGCTTCACCCACCACGGGTTCCTCAACGTCCTGGTCGCCACCGTGGTCGCCGCCGACGGAGGTGAGGTCGCCGAAGTCGCCGAGGCGCTCGCGGCCACCCACCCGGTCCCGTTGGTCGAGCCGGCCCGCGCCCACCGGCACGCGCCACGCCCCCTGTTCGTCGGATTCGGCGCCGCCAACGTGGTCGAACCACTCACCGAACTCGTCCGCCTGGGGCTGATCAACGGCGGGTACGAGTAGCGCCGCAGTCCCGCCGGGGACACGGTTCGCGCGATGTATCCCCGGAGCGTGCCCGTCATCTGCCCGGTGGTGAGGTCATCCGTACGGACCTGGAATACTCTCGGCCGTGAACCGGGTGCTGCTGCGAATCATGGCGGCCGCGCTTCTGCTGGTGGTTAGCGGCCTGATCGGCTGGCGTGTGCTGGCTCCCGCGGAGCTGTCGGCGAGCGCCAGGACGCCGAACCCTCCCACACCGTCGGCCGTGCTCCTCGGCGTGACGAGCCGTCTCAACATCGCGCCGCTGATCGTCGACGGCCGGGTGCGCGTGTACGCCGCGAAGCATCAGGTGAAAGCGGACGGGCCGGTCACCGCGCGAACCGTCTACACCGCCCGCTGGTCGTTCCGCCGCTGGCCCCAGCAGCTCAGTGCGGTGGTGGCGAGCGGCACCACGGTCGTCACCCGGTGGTCCGACGGGAAACTGGTGGCGATCGACGCGCGTACCGGAAAAGTGACCTGGCGGGCCGACGGTCCGGCGGCGCCCGGCTATGCCGGACACCGGACCGGCGCCGCGGCGGTCTGGAACCCTCCGGGCCTGCGTCTGGCCGGCGGCACCCTCGTGGTCACCGAGGGACAGAGCCTTTCCGGGTACGCCGTGAGCAACGGCCGGCCGATCTGGGCGGCCACCGTCCCGGCCGGGTGCTCCGGAGGCCTCACCACCAGCGGTGGGGCGTACCTCTGCGCGACCGGTGTCTATGAGGCGACGTCGGGTGTCCCGCTCACCGGGTGGCCGGCCGGTCCGTACACGCCGGTCGGATGTGTCACCTCCGGGTGCGATGCCGTCCGGGACGGGGCCGGGCAGGCCTGGCTCGTCACCGGTGCCGAACCGCGCCGCGTGCCGGCCCTCGACGACCCGGCCGCCACGCTCGCCGCCGGTGTCGTGCTCACCTCCACCACCTCGCACTCCGCGTCTCCCGTCGCTCCGTCGCCGGCTGCTTTGCCCACCCCGGCGTCGTCCGGCGTCTCCGCGACGCCGGCCCCGGGGTCTTCCAGCGCCACCGCGGCGTTGCCGGCCCTGTGGTCTTCCAGTGCCACCGCAGCGCTGCCGACATCGAAGGCCCCGCCGGTGGATGCCGGAACCTCCGGGTCCGGGAACCCACAGTCGTCCTATTCCGCAGAGATCGCCGCGCGGTCTGTGGACGGAGCGACATTGTGGATAACCTCCGGGCCGGTCCGGGTGCTGGGGGCAGACTTGCGGACGGTGCTGCTGCTGACGCCGGACAACATGCTGAAGGGAGTGGATGCCCAGACCGGAGCGCTGAAGTATTCGTTCCCGATGACGTTCCCACCCGACAAGGCGGACAGCACCGACTGGAAGCCGGGCCTTTATCACGTGACCGACGGGTTCCTGTCGATGGAGCGTCTGAACCGGGATGCGCCGGACGACCCGGAGTCGCCGGTCTACTACCTCACCCTCGACGCCGTCCTGGTCACCGCGCTTCCTGACTGACAACGGCCTGACGGGAAACGATCGGCTCAGAACGGCCCGGCCGAGAGAACGGCCCGGCCGAGAGAACGGCCCGGCTGAGGCGGCTTGAGGTGGCCTGGGGCCGCCGGGTCACGTCAGGCGGGGGAGCAGGGCCGACCATGCCTCCTCGGCCGCGCCAGCGATCGGGCCCTCGTCGTCGGGGAGAGCTGCCGGAAGGATCGGCGGCGGTGAGTCGCGGTGGATCAGCATGAGGCCGTCGCGGTACGCGGCATCGATCGACTCGGGAACTGTGGCCAGCAGGTCGACCCCAAGACCGCCCAGCGTGACCAGGTCCGGGTCGAGAGCGTTGACCAGGCCCGCGATGCCTCTGCCGAGGGCGATTCCGACGGTTCGGACCGCCTCTACGGCGGCGATCGGATCGGTGTCCGGGCCCGCCTCGCCGGAACTGTACGGACTGGCGATCGGGGGACCGGCCGTGGCGTCGGCTCCTGCAGGCCGGCTGCGATCGGCGAGGCGGCCGGCGGTCAGCGAGGAGGGATCCAGCGGCACGGGGTCCGGTGACGGGGCAGCGGCGGACGGCGGCAGGCCGGCCAGGTCCTGGCGGGCACGCTGTGCGGTCAGTGCGCGGGCCGCGGTGGCGATCACCCGGCGGGCGTAGGTGACCGGGTCGCGGGGGCGTGGAGCACCGAGGAGGCGGGCCAGAGCGGTGCCGTCGACGGTGGTGCCCCAGCAGCCGTTTGCTCCGCAACCGCAGCGTACGGCGGGGTCGCCGAAGGGCATGTGGCCGAATTCGCCGGCGGCTCCGTGTGCGCCGATCACCGGGCGGCCGTCCTCGATAACGGCACCGCCCAGGCCGGCCTCGATGCGCAGATGCAGGGCCACAGCCGCGCCGGCTGCTGCACCTCGGAGGTGTTCGGCGGTGGCGGCCAGCGTGGCGTCGTTGCCGGCTACCAGGAGGCCGGCTTCGGGCCACAGGTCGTTCAGGTCGATGCCGTGCCAGTCGGATTTGAACGCTTCCAGGCGCAGGCTTCGGGAGACCGGTCCGGGGACGGAGATGCCGATGGCGCGCAGCCTTCGGCCGTACCGCGTGGTCAGGTCTTTGATCGCGGCTGTGACCGCCGCGCGGACGTCTGCCCATCGGGGGTCGCCGTGCCGTTCGGCGATGGAGGCGGCGGTGGCCCCGCCCAGTTCGACGACGTCGAGCCGCCACGCCTCGTGGGTGATGGCGAGCGCCAGGACGAGAGGGCCGTCGGGGTGTGGCAGCAGAACGGTGGTGGGACGGCCCCGAGTACCGCTCGGTGCGGCCGGGGCCTGGGTGAGGAGGGCGGCACGGCTGAGTTTGGTGACGAGTTCGGTGGCGGCGCCGGTACCGATGCCGAGCATGCGGGCAGCGTCGGCCCGGGTCACGCCGGGGTGGCGGTGCACTATGCGGAGCAGTTCGGTGGAGCGCGTCGTCACAATCGTCATCCTTTTTAAGCTCTAGCTCAGAGTTTATTGTGTGAGGGGTGAGACTCAACCGCCCGGCGCTCCTCGTCCTCAGCACCTCCACCTTCTGCTACGTCGCCGCGGAAACCCTTCCCGTCGGCCTGCTGCCGGAGATCGCGGCCGACCTCGACGTCACCGAAGCGCAGGTTGGCCTGCTGCTGACCAGCTACGCCGTGGTCGCCGCGGTCAGCACGATCCCGCTGACCGCGCTCACCATGCGGCTGCCGCGGCACACACTGATCGCCGTGACGGTAGCGGTGTTCGCGGTTTCACAGGCGGCCGCGGCGGTCGCACCGACGTTCCTCATCCTGATGCTGTCCCGGCTGATCTGCGCCCTCGCGCACGGGGTGTTCTGGTCGGTGATCGCGCCGATCATCGTCCGGCTGGCGCCGCCGGGGCACGGCGGGCGCGCCACGGCAATGGTTTTCGTGGGGAATTCGCTGGCCATCGTGCTCGGGGTGCCGGCCGGTACGGCCCTCGGCCAGTGGCTGGGATGGCGGGTCGCGGTCGGTGTCTTCGCGGTGGCCGGCGCCGTCTGTGTGGCGTTGCTGCTGGCGGTGCTGCCCAAGCTGCCGGCGCTGCCGCGGGACCGCGAGACGCCGACCGGGCAGTTGATGCGCAATGCGATCGGGATTCTGCGCAACGGGCGGGTGGCGCGGCTCTGCCTGATCACGACGGTGCTGGTGGTGGGGCATTTCGCGGCGTACACCTACATCGCCCCGCTGGTCCGCCGGGACGCCGGGCTGGACGGGGCCGCGCTGAGCGCGCTCCTGCTCGGGTACGGCGCGGTGGGGCTGATCGCCAACTTCGTGGTGCGGCGGTTCGTGGACCTGCGGCCGGGACCGCTCGTGATCGGCCTGTCGGCGACCGTGGCCGTCTCCGTGGTGATGATGGCACCGGTGCTCGGCCCGGCGCCCACGATCGTGTTCACGCTGCTCTGGGGCGGCGCCTTCACGGCGATCCCGGTGTTCCTGTCGACGGCTCCGTTGCGGGTCGCGCCGACCGCCCGTGACGCCGCCTCGGCTGTCTACGTGGTGGCCTTCCAGGTCGGCATCGGCGGTGGCGCCTTCCTCGGCGAGCGCCTGGTCAGCACCGGCCATCTCGGCACACTGCCCCTGCTGGCCGGCGCACTGGCCCTGACCGCCACGGTACTGACGGCCCTTTCCCCCAGGGTCTTCCCGCACCGGATAACCACCGAGGACCACCAAAGAGCAGAACAGGAAGCCAAAGCCGAAACCGCCACCACCTGACAACAAAGCCAGCCCCCACAACCCAGCCCCGCAGTGCCCCCACAACTTCCCGATGCGCGCATGACAACAAAGCACCCCCGCACTCGCCCCACGTTCCCCGTGCACCCGCAGCCACAGAGCACCCCCGCCCTTGCCCCCACGTTCCCCGTGCACCCGCAGCCACAGAGCAGCCCGCCCTTTGCCCGCACGTTTCCCAGTGCACCCGGAGCCACAGAGCGACCCCGCAAAATGCCGCCGGTGATGAGGCAGCCGATTTACCGACGCCCAGCGGGTTTTGCTGGGTGGCGGTAAATCGCCTGACTCATCACCGGTTACAAGGCATTTTGCCGCGGAGCGAAGCGAAGCCAGCAAGCTCAGCCAGCTAGCTCAGCGCAGCCTCGGCGGCCGCAAGGAACTGGTCGTTCTCCTCCGGCGTGCCGATCGTGACCCGCGCCCCCTCGGGGTGGAAGCCGCGCACGATGACGCCCCGGTTCTCGCAGGCGGAGGCGAACGCGGCGGTACGGTCGCCGAGCGGCAGCCACACGAAGTTGGCCTGGCTGTCCGGCACGTCGAGGGAGAGCTTGCGCAGCGCCTCGGCGACCCGGGTCCGTTCGGAGACGACCAGGGCGCAGCGGCGGCGTACCTCGGCTTCCTGGTCGAGGGCGGCGAGCGCGGCGGCCTGCGCGACCAGGCTGGTGGAGAACGGGGTGACGACCTTGCGGACGGCGGCCGCGACGTCGGGCTGGGCGATCAGGTATCCCATCCGCAGACCGGCCAGGCCCCACGCCTTGCTCATGGTGCGCAGCACGACGACGTTGGCCCGGTCGCCGTAGACGTCGACGCCGTCGGGCACGTCCGGGTCGGTGACGAATTCCCGGTACGCCTCGTCGAGCACCACGAGCACGTCGGAGGGCACGTCGGCGAGGAACCGGTCGAGTTCGGCTTTGCGCAGGAAGGTGCCGGTCGGGTTGTTCGGGTTGCAGATGAAGACGATCCGGGTCTGGTCGGTGATCGCCTCGGCGATGGCGGCCAGGTCGTGCCCGTGCGCCGGGGTGTTCGGCACGCGCACGCTGGTGGCGCCGGCGCCGGCCGCGATGATCGGGTACGCCTCGAACGACCGCCACGAGTAGACGACCTCGTCGCCGGGCAGGCAGGTGGCCTTGACGAGGATCTCGGCGAGCGCCACCGACCCGCAGCCGGTGACCACCCGTGCCGGGTCGACGCCGAGCCAGGCGCCGATGCGGTCGCGCAGCTCGACGACGCCCATGTCGGGGTACCGGTGCACCGACCGGACCGCCTCGGTGACCGCTTCGACCACGCCGGGGAGCGGGCCGTACGGGACCTCGTTGCTGGCGAGTTTGACCGCCTCGGCGATGCCCAGCTCACGTGCCAGGTCGGCGACGTTGCGGCCGGGCACGTAGTTGGGCAGCGCGTCCAGGTCGGCGCGGGTGAGGCGGGTCATCGGGATCCTCCGGATGGGGTGCTCGGTGGGGCTCCGCCGGGCGGCACGTCGACGACGACGGTGGCCGCCGCCTTGTCATGCCAAGCCTGCCGCAGGCGGGGGTCGAAGGCGGGCGAGAGCGCGAAGACGAACTGGACGATCAGGCCGACGCCGCACCACCAGAAGAGGTTCCAGATGCCGAGCCGGCCCCAGCGGGCGAACGCGCGGGCGAAGCCGAGCGGCTCGTTCTTCTCCACCGGGACGACCTTGATGCCCATGATCCGTTTACCGAGGGTCTGGCCGCTGCTGGCGATCGCCGGCGCCTCGTAGGCCAGCCAGACCAGCGTGGCGATCATGACAATCGCCAGTGACAGCGTCTGCATCCGATCGGTGACGGGGAGGATCGGCGCGGTGTTGCCGGCCGCGACCTCGTCCATGTACTTGCGGAAGGCGGGCCGGAAGTCCTGCAGGTAGAGGTAACCGAAGTAGCCGTTGACCACGATGTTGATGAGCAGGACCGCGAAGATGTCGATCAGGCGCGCGGTGAGTCGTTTGCCGAGCCCGGCCAGCGCCATGCCGTGCGGACGGACCGCGGGCATCGGCATCGGGTACGGGAACGGATAGGGGTACGGCTGCGCCTTCATGGGCTGGGCGCCCGGGTGAGGCGGGGCGCCCGGGTATGGCTGGGCTCCGGGATGAGGCTGGGCCGCCGGATGAGGCTGGGCTCCGGGGTGAGGTTGCCATCCGGGCGGGGGCTGCATGCCGGGCGGTGGTTGCCAGCCGGGCGGTGGCGGGGGTTGCGGCATCCAGCCGGCCGGGGGCGGAGGCTGTGGCGTCCAGCCGGGCGGTGCCGGAGCGGGCGGGCCGGCGGCGGGCAGGCCGGTGACGGGAAGCGGCTGTGGTGCCGGGGCCGGTGGCTCCGGTTCGGCCGCGGGCGGGCCGTCCGGCGGGACGGCGTCGGCCGGGATGGCCTTGCCCAGCCAGCCCTCACCGTCCCAATAGCGCTGGGTACTGGTGTCGGCCGGGTCCTTGTACCAACCCGCGGGAACGGAACTCATGCGCAAACCTTTACCACGACAGCCTGACACTTCTCTGCGCACCGGTCGGCCGGCGCGAGGCCTGATCACAGTGTCACAGGTCGACTGACGGTGACGCAGCCCACGGTCATGGGCAACTGTCGCGATCTTCGATGCGCAACGTGTGCGATCGGTGCGGTACGTTCCCCGGGTGGGTGAGCAGAATGTCCAGCTGGACGTGCTCGACGCGCGGCTGATCTCGATGCTGGCGGCCGAGCCCCGGATCGGTGTGCTGGAACTCTCCCGGCGGCTCGCGGTCGCCCGGGGCACGGTGCAGGCGCGGCTCGACAAGCTGATCGCGCGCGGCGCGATCAAAGGCTTCGGGCCCGAGGTGATTCCCGCCGCGATCGGGTTCGGCGTGATGAGTTTCGTGACGCTGGAGATCAGCCAGCGGTACGGCCACGACGCCGTCGCCGAGCATCTGGCCGAGATTCCCGAGGTCCTGGAGGCGCACACGATCACCGGCAGCGGTGACATCCTGTGCCGGATCGTGGCGCGATCCAACGCCGACCTGCAGCGGGTGATCGATCAGATCGTGGGCTACGAGGGCATCGTCCGGGCGCACACGATCATCGCGCTGGCCGAGCTGATCCCGTACCGGACCGTGCCTCTGGTTCGGGCAGCAAGTCAGGCATAACGCAACGACACGGACTTTCCGCGCTCGGGGCTTCCGGGATCGAAGGTCATTACCCTGCCCGCATGGCCTCGGGAGGCGGTTCCTGGAAGGGACTCTGGGTGGTCACCGTCGCCGCGGTGGCCGTCACCGTGCTGGCCACCACCCGGGTGTGGAACCCGTGGCCGCAGGTCTGGTCCTGGATCACCACGAGCGGGCCGGTCGCGCCGGGCACCCAATGGCAGCAGGCGCTCGGCGGCACCCCGCAGAGCGTGGCCATCGCCGGTGAGGCGGTGATCGTCGAGTACCGGACGTCGGTGGAGGCCTACGGCCTGACCGCGGCCGTCAAGCTCTGGTCCTCCGACGCCGACTGGGCCGCGATCGCCGGCAAGGGCTCGAACGCCGTGGTGGTGACCGGCCGCCTGCTGACCAAGGGCTACCAGGTCCTCGATCCGGCCACCGGCGCGGTACGGCGGGCCGACACCGTCGCCTCAGCCGTCTGGACGTACCAGGACGCGATCGTCGACCTGAGCTGCGGCGGGGGCGACGACTGCAAACTGACCGCCTGGGACCCGCGGGCCGGCACCCAGTTGTGGAGCGTCGGTACCGGCAGCATCGGCTTCGTCCTGGACGCCGCGAACCCCGACCTGCCGGACACCCGGCGGCTGATCTCCGGAGCCGTGGACGACGACGTCGCCGGTCCGCCGGTGCTGCCCGGCTTGCTCGGGCTCCCGCACGACGGTGAGGTCCGGGTGATCGACACGGCCACCGGGCGCCTCGTGCAGACCCTGCGGCCGGAACGCAACCAGCGGGTCGCGGTGGTCGGCGGGCGGGTTCTCACGGTCACCGGCACGGCCCGGGACGGGACCTGCTACTACGGCGTGGTGGCCGGCAGCCCGCCCCGCGGGCAGACCGTGTGGCAGCGGGACGGCCTCAACCTGCGGACCGCTGAGAACGGCTCGGCCTGCGAGCAGTCGCGGGACCCGGCGGGCGGCTACAACGTGGTGCTCGGCGTCGACCCGTACGGCCGGGAGGTTCTGATCAACGGCTACGACGGGCGGAACCTCTGGTACGGCGACAAGGAGTCGACGGTGCTCGCCGTCAACGACACGTACGCGGTGATCGGCAAGGGCAGCTCGATCCGGGGCTTCTCGTTCACGAAGGACAAGACGGTCTGGAGGCAGGAGGGCCGCAAGGAGGCGGGTGCGGCGCTCACCCCGTACGCCGCGATCGTGGCCTCGGAAGGCCGGGTGACGGCGCTGGCACCCGCGACCGGTGCGGTTCGTGCCGATGTACGTACCGATGCGAAGGTCTTCGCCGTCGGCGCGAACGGCATGATCCTCGTCTCCGGCCGCGACATGGCGTATCTGCCGTTCGCCTGAAAGCGGAGCGCCCCGGGGATGGGTTCGCATACCGCCGCCCCGCTGGCCTAGGCTTTCCGCTCATGAGCTCCAGCGTCGATTTCAGGTACTCGCCGCTCCTTCCGACCGGAGACGACCTGACCGAGTACCGCCTGGTCACGGATGAGGGCGTGGACGTCGTCGAAGGCCCGGGCAAACGACGGTTCCTGACCGTCGAACCGGCCGCGCTCACCCAGCTGACGGCGGAGGCGATGCACGACATCGCCCACTACCTTCGACCGGCGCACCTCGCGCAGTTGCGCGGCATCATCGACGACCCGAAAGCGTCGCCGAACGACCGGTTCGTCGCGCTGGACCTGCTGCGCAACGCGAACATCGCGGCCGGTGGCGTGCTGCCGATGTGCCAGGACACCGGCACCGCGATCGTGATGGGCAAACGCGGGCGGCACGTGCTCACCGACGGTACCGACGAGGCGGCCATCGCGCTCGGCGTCTACCAGGCGTACACCCGGCTCAACCTGCGGTATTCGCAGCTCGCCCCGATCACCATGTGGGACGAGAAGAACACCGGCACCAACCTTCCGGCGCAGATCGAGCTGTACGCGGAGGACCCGGGCGGTCACCCGGACGCGTACAAGTTCCTCTTCATGGCCAAGGGCGGCGGGTCGGCCAACAAGTCGTACCTGTACCAGGAGACGAAGGCGCTGCTCAACCCGCAGCGGATGATGCAGTTCCTGGACGAGAAGCTGCGGCTGATCGGTACGTCGGCGTGTCCGCCGTACCACCTGGCCGTGGTCGTCGGCGGCACCAGCGCCGAGCACGCGCTGAAGACCGCGAAACTGGCCTCCGCCAAGTACCTCGACAATCTGCCGACCTCGGGCACCATGCTGGCGCACGGATTCCGCGACCTGGAGCTGGAGGCCGCGGTTCTGGAGCTGACCCGCGACTTCGGCATCGGCGCCCAGTTCGGCGGACGGTACTTCTGCCACGACGTGCGGGTGATCCGTCTGCCCCGGCACGGGGCGTCCTGCCCGGTCGCGATCGCGGTCTCCTGCTCGGCCGACCGGCAGGCGGTCGCCAAGATCACCCCTTCGGGTGTCTGGCTGGAGCGGCTGGAGACCGATCCGGCGCGTTTCCTGCCCGAGGTCACCGACGAGAACCTGGAGACCGAGCAGGTCGTCCGGATCGATCTGAACCGGCCGATGGCCGAGATCCGCGAGGAGCTCAGCAAGTACCCGGTGAAGACCCGGCTGTCGCTGACCGGCCCGCTCGTGGTGGCCCGCGACATCGCGCACGCGAAGATCGCCGAGCGGCTCGACGCCGGCCAGCCGATGCCGCAGTACATGCGGGATCACGCGGTCTACTACGCCGGCCCGGCCAAGACGCCGGAGGGGTACGCCTCCGGCTCGTTCGGCCCGACCACCGCCGGCCGGATGGACTCCTACGTGGAGAAGTTCCAGGCGGCCGGCGGCTCGATGGTGATGCTGGCCAAGGGCAACCGGTCGCAGCAGGTCACCGACGCGTGCAAGACGTACGGCGGCTTCTACCTCGGTTCGATCGGCGGCCCGGCGGCCCGGCTGGCCCAGGACTGCATCCGCCACGTCGAGGTGCTCGAGTTCCCCGAGCTCGGCATGGAGGCGGTCTGGAAGATCGAGGTCGAGGACTTCCCGGCCTTCATCGTCGTGGACGACAAGGGCAACGACTTCTTCGCCGAGGTCACCAAGCCGAAGCCGGTTCTTAACATCGGCCGCCGCTGACGTCTGTCCCGCCGCTGACGTCTATCCCGCCGACGCTGACGGGGCCGCCGAGGCGGGCGGCTCCGACGGCGACCCGGACGGCGCCTCGGCGGCCCTGGCGACGGCGCAGTGGCCGACGACCGGGCTGATCCAGTCGGAGAGCTGTTCCTGCAGCGTGCGGTCCAGGTCCTTGCTGGTCTTGATCCGCTCGATGAAGTCGAGATTCTTGGCGCTCGTGTCGATCCGTTGCGCCGAGGTGGTGGCCAGCGTCTTGAGTTCGGGGTCCAGCGCCTTCGTGGTCTCCTTGCGGAGCTGCGTGGCGACCGCCTTCAATTCGGTGGCGGCCTGCTTCTCCGCCTTGTCCGCGGCGGCGGTGTCCTTCGCCTCCTTGTAGGCGATCATCTTGCCCAGCGCGTCGCCGAAGCCCTTGAACTCGGTGCTGATCACCTTGTCCACGCGGTCGCAGATCCGCAGGTTGTCGGCCGTGTAGTCGGGGGCGGGGGACGAGGCGTCCGGCGCGGCGGCGGTGGACGCGGCCGGGGTGGTGACGGCCGGCGCGGCGGCATTCTCGGTCTTCGGATCGTCGCCGCAGGCGGCACTGGTCAGCAGTGCACCGCCCGCGAACACGGCCAGGATGGCGCGTCGCATCGGAGATTCCTCTTCGTCGGGGTCATCCAAACGCAGCCGACGGTACGTAACGAAGGCAGCGACGTCCAACTCTGCGTGATCGCTGAAGATACGAGCAGCCCGCTCGCGGCGAACCGCGAGCGGGCTGCATCTCCCCCGTTGAGGCTTGGGCCGCCCCGCCCCCGCTCTGGGGCGTTTCTGGGAAACATCGGTGACGAAGCGGCGCTGGGGAGAAGGTTTCCGTAGCGCGCTGTCGATTCGCTGTCGTTTCGCTCTCGATGTGGTCGGTAGGCTTCGCACGCGGCTCCACGGACGGGGTGACTACGTTGCGCTATCGGATCTTAGGAACACTCTCCGTAGTTATTGATGAGCGCCCGGTAGCAATCACGGCCGGTCGTGACCGGACCATGCTCGCGATGATGCTTCTCCGTCCGCGACGGATAGTCGGCCTGGGCGAACTCACCGAGGCGGTGTGGGGCACGGCGCCTCCGGCCACCGTGCGCGGCCAGGTGCAGACCTGCATCTCCCGGTTGCGCCGGCTGCTCCCGCCGGACGCCATCATCACCGACCCGGCCGGGTACGGCATCGACGTCGCGGACGGCGACCTCGACTCGGAACGCTTCCTCGCCCTCGTCGAGACGGCCCGGTCCGCACCGGACGGCGGGGACGCGCGGGCGGCGTACCGCCAGGCTCTGGAGCTCTGGCGTGGTCCGGCCTGCGCCGAGATCGAGGCGCCGGGGGTGCGCCAGGCCGCGGCGATGCTCGACGAGCGCCACGCGCTGGCGATCGAGGACGCGATCGACCTGGAGCTGGCGGCGGGCCGGGCCCGTGAGCTGCTGGGCGAGCTGACCGCTCAGGTGGAGCGGTTCCCGTTGCGGGAGCGACTGCGCGGCCAGCTGATGCTGGCGCTGTTCCGCTCGGGCCGGCAGGCCGACGCGCTTGCCGAGTTCCGGCGGGCCCGTGACGTCCTGAGCGAGGAACTGGGCATCGAACCCGGCCGGGAGCTGCAGGAACTGCACCGTGACATCCTGGTGGGCACGGTGCCCGAGGTCGCCCCCGTGGTGATCCCGGCTGATCCGGTACGCCAGGTACCGGTGCACTGCCTTCCGCGCTCGGTCCCGGACTTCACCGGACGGGCCGGTCTGGTCGATCGGCTGCTCGCCGGCGCGGTGGCGACCGAGCGGGGGCCGGCCATCGTCGTGATCGACGGGATGGCCGGCAGCGGCAAGACGACACTCGCCCTGCACCTGGCCGGCCTGCTCGGCGACCGTTTCCCTGACGCGCACCTCTTCGTCGACCTGCAGGGCCACAGCGAGCACGACCCGGTCGACCCGTCCGCCGCCCTCCTCGTGCTGCTGCGGCAGCTCGGCCTGCCCGCCGACGGCATCCCGCCTGCCCTGGTCGACCGGATCGGGCTGTGGCGTACCGAACTGGCCCGCCGCCGCGCCCTCGTGATTTTCGACAACGCCGGCTCCAGCGCGCAGGTCGCCGAGTTGCTCCCGACCTCCCCGGGCAGCGTCGCCCTGGTCACCAGCCGCCGTCGGCTGGCCGGCCTCGACGGGGTGAACCCGGAGTCGCTGCCGGTGCTAGCCCAGGAGGAGGCGATCGCGCTGCTGGAGCGGATCGTCGGCGAGCGGGTACGGGAAGATCCGGAAGCCTCGGCCGAGGTGGTACGCCGGTGTGGCGGGCTGCCACTGGCGGTGCGCCTGGCCGGTGCCCGGCTGGCGCACCGGCCGCGCTGGCGGGTCGCCGACCTGCTGCGCCGCCTCGGCGAGTCGGCGCTGCCCGAGCTGGCCGCCGAGGACCGGACCGTGGCCAGCACGTTCGCCCTCTCCTACGGTCAGTTGTCGGAGGGCACACAGCGGTTCTTCGGGCTGCTCGGTCTCTACCCGGGCATGTCGCTGGACGCTCCGGCGGCCGCCGCGCTGAGCGGATCGGACCTGGACTGCGCCCGGGAACTGCTTGACGAGCTCGTCGACGTGCACCTCATCGAGGAGCCCGAGCCCGGCGTCTACCGGCTGCACGACCTGCTCCGGGAGTTCGCCGCCGCGCTCGCCGGGCAGCTGTCCGAGCCGGAGCGGCAGCAGGCCCTGCTGGGACTCTTGGATCTGGAGACCCATGCGGCCGTCGCCTCGTGCTTCAGCGCGTCCCGCCCGTCGCTGGATGAGGAGTTCAAGCATGTGCCGCACCGGCGGCCGGAACTGGCGGCGGCGATCGCCGATCCGTTCGCCCGCCTGGAACGGCAGCGGGCCGACCTGTCCGCCTTCGTCGAGGCGGCGGCCCGTTCCGAGCATCCGCAGTACGCGTGGCTGCTTCCCCGGGCGGCCTGGTGCCTGCTCTTCTACCGCGGCTACACCGAGGACGTCGGCGTGCTGCACGAGCGTGGGCTGGCAGTCGCTCAGCGGTCCGGCGACGAGACCGCAGTGGCGATGATGGTCAACGGTCTGGCCTCCTACCACTACCGGTGCGGGGAGTACGACACCGCCCGCAAGTACGTGCTGATCGCGGTCCGGGCAGCGGAGAAGCGTGGAGACCTCCGGATCATGGCCAACAAACTCGGCAACCTGGCCACCCTGGACATCGCGACCAGCCGCTTCGCCGAGGCGGTCGAGACCTCCCAGAGGGCCGGCCGGATCGCCGCACTGGGCCGGTCCCGCATCATCGGCATGGCCGCGCTCTTCCAGCTCTCGAACGCCTACCAGCATCTCGGCAACTACGCCGAGGCGTTGCGCCTCGACCGGATCCGCCTGCTCTCCGGGGACATCCGCGACAACGCCCACCAGCAGGCCGGCTCGCTGTTGAACATCCAGCGGAGCAAACGGCGGCTCGGCCTCGCCACGGCGCCGGCCGCGCAACGGTACGTCGAGGTCGCCCTCCGGCTGATTCTCCGGCAGGGCATCGCGGTCCTGGAGGCCGACGCGCGTACCGAACTCGGCACGGTCCTGGCCGAGCAGGG
Organism: Actinoplanes sp. NPDC023801; assembly: GCF_040639655.1. Classification (NCBI taxonomy): domain Bacteria; kingdom Bacillati; phylum Actinomycetota; class Actinomycetes; order Micromonosporales; family Micromonosporaceae; genus Actinoplanes; species Actinoplanes sp. NPDC023801. The sequence goes on from NZ_JBFAAI010000001.1 coordinate 188,020, forward strand.
CGACTTCGAGTCGGCAGTGGTCCAGCACCGGCTGGCCGTGGAGATCGCCGACCGGGTCGGGGAGGTCCGATACGCCGCCGAACACCTGCACGACTATGCGGTCACGCTGCTGCGGTCAGGGGACGACCAAGCGGCTCTGGCCAGCTTCGAGCGCTCCCTGCGCCTGGCCCGGCAGGCGCGTCAGCCGTACTCGATCGCCCGTGCCCTGGCCGGAATCGGTGACTGCGTCGCCGGCGGTGACCCGGATCGGGCCCGGCGGCTGTGGTCGGAGGCCCGCGGGATGTTCGAGGAGATGGGCACCCCGGAACGTCACGTCCTGGCCGGGCGGTTGCGCCGGATCGGTATCGACTGCGGTCCGGCGGACCTCGAGAGAGGATGGTCCGGTGACGACTGACGAGAGTGGTTTCCGGATCGAACGCGACACGATGGGCGAGGTACGCGTGCCGTCCGCCGCCCTGTGGCGCGCGCAGACGCAGCGGGCGGTGGAGAACTTCCCGATCTCCGGCCGTGGGCTGGAGCCGTCCCACATCCGGGCGCTGGCCCGGATCAAGGGCGCCGCGGCCCGGGTGAACGCGAACCTCGGAGTGCTGGAGAAGGACCTGGCCGAGGCGATCGCGACCGCGGCCGCGCACGTGGCCGAGGGCGGTTACGACGACCAGTTCCCGGTGGACGTCTTCCAGACCGGCTCCGGCACCTCGTCCAACATGAACGCCAACGAGGTCATCGCCACGCTGGCCGGCCGCGACCTGGGCCGCCCGGTGCACCCGAACGACCACGTCAACGCGTCGCAGTCGTCGAACGACGTCTTCCCGTCCTCGATCCACCTGGCCGCGGTCGAGACGGTGACCACCGACCTGATCCCGGCGCTCGCTCATCTGGCGACGGTCCTGAGCGCGAAGTCCGCCGACTTCTCGGAGATCGTCAAGAGCGGCCGCACGCACCTCATGGATGCCACGCCGGTCACCCTGGGGCAGGAATTCTCCGGGTACGCGCGGCAGGTCACCAACGGTGTCGAGCGGCTTCAGGCCACCCTGCCGCGGCTCGGCGAGCTGCCGCTCGGCGGCACCGCGGTGGGGACCGGCGTGAACACCCCGCCCGGTTTCGCGCCCGCGGTGATCCGCCTGCTGGCCGAGGAGACCGGTCTGCCGCTGACCGAGACACGGGACCACTTCGAGGCGCAGGGTGCCCGGGACGCGCTGGTCGAGGTGTCCGGGCAGCTCCGGGTGGTGGCTGCCGGCCTGTACAAGATCGCCAATGACATCCGCTGGATGGGTTCGGGTCCCCGGGCCGGCCTGCGGGAACTGCGCCTGCCCGATCTGCAGCCCGGCTCGTCGATCATGCCGGGCAAGGTGAACCCGGTTGTCCCGGAGGCGGTCCGTCAGGTCGCCGCCCAGGTCATCGGCAACGACGCGACGGTCGCCTTCGCCGGCACCCAGGGCGACTTCGAGCTCAACGTGATGCTGCCGGTGATGGCCCGTAACGTGCTCGAGTCGATCCGCCTGCTGGCCGCGGTGGCCCGGCTCCTCGCCGATCGCTGCGTCGCGGGCCTGGAGGCCGACGAGGAGATCACCCGGGGGTACGCGGAGGGCTCGCCGTCGATCGTCACCCCGCTCAACCGCTACCTGGGGTACGACGAGGCGGCCGCGATCGCGAAGCAGGCACTCGCCACCGGGCGCACCATCCGCGAGGTGGTGATCGAGCGCGGGCACGTGGCCGCCGGCACGGTGACCGAGGCTCAGCTGGACGAGGCACTCGACGTGCTCCGGATGACGCGTCCCTGAGGACCGGCCGGTACCCTTGTACGGTGACTCTGCGCTTGTACGACACCGCGACCCGATCGGTCCGGGACTTCGTCCCGATGACGCCCGGTCAGGTGGGGATCTACCTGTGTGGCGTCACCGTGCAGTCCTCGCCCCACATCGGTCATCTTCGCTCCGCCGTCAACTACGACGTGCTGCGCCGGTGGCTGCTGCACACCGGGCTCGAGGTTTCCTTCGTCCGCAACGTCACCGACGTGGACGACAAGATCCTCGAGAAAGCCGGTGAGCAGGGCCGGCCGTTCTGGGCCATCGCCTACGAGAACAGGCTGCTGCTGGAGCGTGACTACTCCGCCCTCAACGTGCTGCCGCCCACCTACGAGCCGCTGGCCACCGGCCACGTCATGGAGATGCACGAGCTGATCGAGACGCTGATCGAGCGTGGCCACGCGTACCCGGTGGGTGGCGACTGCGCCGATGTCTACTTCGACGTGCTCTCCTTCTCCGGGTACGGCGCCCTTTCCGGTCAGGATCCGGCGGACCTGCGCCGGCCGAAGGCGGACGACCCCGCCAAGCGTGACTATCGCGACTTCGCACTCTGGAAAGGCGTGAAGCCCGACGAGCCGCGGGACGCCTACTGGCCGTCGCCGTGGGGCAAGGGCCGGCCGGGATGGCACATCGAGTGCTCCGCGATGGCCCGGCGCTACCTCGGCGACGAGTTCGACATCCACGGCGGCGGACTGGACCTGACGTTCCCGCACCACGAGAACGAGGTGGCCCAGTCCAAGGCGGCCGGCCTCGGGTTCGCCCGTTACTGGGTGCACCACGCCCTGCTCAACCTCGGCGACTCCAAGATGAGCAAGTCGCTGGGTAACGTGATCGACCTGACCTCGCTCGTCGAGTCCGGGATCCGGCCGGTGGAGCTGCGCTACTACCTGGGCAGCCCGCACTACCGCTCACGGATCGACTACTCGGACGAGGCGCTTCGCGAGGCCGCGGCCGGCTACCGGCGGATCGAGGGCTTCGTGCACCGGGCCGCCGAGGTGGTCGGGCAGGGCCGGCCCAAGCAGGTGCCACCGGCCTTCGCCGAGGCGATGAACGACGACCTCAACACGTCGGCGGCGCTGGCGATCGTCCACGACACCGTGCGGGAGGGCAACACCGCCCTGGCCGCCGATGACGAGGCCGCCATCCGGGGCGCGCTCACCGCGGTCCGGGCCATGCTCGGCGTGCTCGGGCTCGACCCGTTCGACGAGAAATGGCGTGGCGGCGAGGGCGGCAACGACCTGAAGCCGGTGGTCGACTCGCTGGTCGCCCTGGCTCTGGAGCAGCGGGCGCAGGCCCGTGCACGTAAGGACTGGGCGGCCGCCGACTCGGTGCGCGACCAGCTCAAGAACGCGGGTATTCAGGTGGAGGACACTCCGGCCGGGCCGCGATGGACGGTAGGAGAACAGCACTGATGCCGGGCAATTCATTCAACGCGAGCAAGCGTACGGCCTCGAAGAAGGGTGCCGTCGCCGGTTCCGGTGGCAAGAACCGCGCCGGTCTCAAGGGCCGGGGCAAGACCCTGCCGGCCGACGAGCGGCCGTGGCACAAGGGTTACTCGGGCACCGAGAAGCTGCCCGAGAAGACCGCCCGTAAGCAGGACAAGGAGCGCCGGGCCGCGGCCGCCGAGGGCCGCGTGCCCAAGGTCGGCATGCCCGGCACCAAAGACACCACCTGGGGCCGCGGCGGTGGTCGTGCTCCCGGGATGACCCGCACCCAGGCGACCCGCGGTGGTGTCCGGGGCGGTGGCCCGCGTGGTCCGCGGATCGCTCCGGGCCGCCGGTCCAACCCCACCAAAGAGGGCCCCGAGCTGCTGCTCGGCCGTAACCCGGTGGTCGAGGCGCTGCGCGCGCTGGTGCCGGCCACCGCGCTCTACGTGGCGCAGGGCCTCGACATCGACGACCGGGTCACCGAGATCGTCCGGACCTCCGGCGACCGGGGCATCCCGATCCTGGAGATCAGCCGCACCGAGCTGGACCGGATGACCGGTGGGGTGCTGCACCAGGGCGTCGGGCTGCAGGTGCCGCCGTTCGCCTACGAGAACTTCGACGACCTGGTGACGGCTTCCCTCGAGCAGACCGCCCCGCTGCTGGTCGCGCTCGACGGCATCACCGACCCGCGCAACCTGGGTGCGGTGATCCGTTCGGTGGCCGCGTTCGGCGGGCACGGCGTCTTCATGACCGAGCGGCGGGCCGCCGGGATCACCGCGACCGCGTGGCGCACCAGCGCCGGCGCAGCCGCCCGGGTCCCGGTGTCGCAGGTGGTCAACCTGACCAGGGCGATCAAGTCGGCGCAGAAGGCCGGGTTCACCGCGATCGGCCTGGACGCCGACGGGGAGACCGATCTGTACCAGCTGGAGGCCGCGGTCGGGCCGCTGCTGGTGGTCGTCGGCTCCGAGGGCCGCGGTCTGTCCCGCCTCGTCGGCGAGACCTGTGACCTGCGGGTGAGCATCCCGATGGCCTCCGACGTGGAGTCGCTGAACGCCAGTGTGGCGGCAGCGGTCACCCTCGCCGAGGTGAGCCGCCGCCGCCTGTACGGCTGAGCGGCCCGTCAGTAGTAGGCGCGCAGGCGGTTGCCGTCCGTGAGGAAGAGGCGGCCGCCTGCCACCGCCGGCGGGTAGTTCTGCTCGCTCGGCATGCCGCCCTTCATCGCCTGACCGGTGACGGCGTCGACGATCGACAGCGGGTGTCCCATGCCGGACGGGCTGTAGAGCAGGCGTCCGGCCCGGACCGGCTGGCCCGCACCGTCCGGCAGGTGCACCGACCAGAGCTTCCGGCCGGTCTTCGCGTCGAGCGAGATGACGCTGCGGTACCGCGGGAAGTAGAGGCGCTCCTCGTCGGCGGTGACCGAGTGTGCCGGCCAGGCCGAGTTCCAGGCCACGTTGCCGTTGATCGAGTCGATGGCGCTGAGCCCGCCGTTGCGGCCCCCGATGTAGAAGCGCGAGCCGCTCGGGTTGCTGCCGACCGCGTACCAGTCCTCCGGCGTGTGCCAGATCGTCGCTCCGGTCTTGATGTCGACGGCCCGGGAACCCTGTCCCTCGGTACGCAGCAGGATCCGACCCTGCGCCGACAGCAGCCCGTCGCCCCGGGTGCCGAACAGCTTCCACATCCGGGCGCCGGTGGTCAGCCGGTGCGCGACCGTGGACGTCTCGAAGTCGGGCCGGGTGTCGACCACGACCACGCCCCGGTCGACGATCATGTCCTGGGTGGGCGCGCCGAGCGGGATCTCCCAGAGCCGCTGGCCGGTGGCTGCCCGGTACGCGGACAGGAAGCTGTGCTGGTTGTCGCAGGCGTAGGTGAGGGCGACCAGGATGCCCTCGGCGAAGGCCATCCGGGTGACGCCGCGGCGCTGCAGGCTCACGTGCCAGCGCCGGGCGCCGGTGGCCGGGTCGTACGCCCCGATGCCGCCGGGGTCGCTGGTGTAGATCCGACCGTCCCCGGCGAGCGGTTCCCGGCCTACCTCGCATTCCGGGGCGCCTTGGGTGGGAATCTCCCAGCGCTGCGAGATGGCGTTCACCGAGGCCGGGGTGAGCCTGTTCTCGTACGGGTTGTAGTAGGTCAGTCCAGGCCCGTATCCCGTCTGGGTCCACTCCGACGGTGGCGCGGCGGGGAGTGTCGGGCTGGGGAAACTCAATGCCGCGGCGAGGGCGGCGGTCAGTACGGAGCTCATACATGATCAACGAAGAACGCTCCCGGTCGGCATCGATCCGATTGCCCTCTGTTCGTCGTGCGGAGCGGGGTCGTGTTCGGGCGGGCGGTCCGGTGTGTGTTGGCATTGATCCGGGTAATTGGCCGCCGGGTGCGGATCCGCAAGTTGTTGTCGGGTAGCAAAGGTTTCTGGGCCTTTTTGTGGGTGTGACCGCGATTAGTAGGTAATCGAGGTGAACGATCAGAAATCGCTGCATCCGGTCCGGCCAGGTGTTATGCGGGCCGCAGCGGTCCAGCGGGGCCATTGATCACTCAGCGCTGTATCAATGTGCGATTCCTCCTTATTGAGGCTTCTTCGGCGACCCAAAGTATTGATTGACCCATAGACTTACGTCACTCTAGGGTTCTGATCATCGCTTATTCCTATGTGGACCGGAGGTCCGGCGATGAATCATGCCCATGCGAGGTTGGGTGCACCATGGAAGAGAAGATGGGGAGCCGCGGTCGCGTTGACCGTCGTCGCGGCGGGCGTTCCCGTGCAGGCACGGCCGGCGAGCGCGGCACCGCCGGCGGCGCCGGGTGCAGCCCCGGAAGCCGTGACGGCGCCGGACTGCACAGCCGCGCAGCCGGACGAGCCGAGCGCCATGACCGCGGCCCGGGCCTGCGGCAAGGCGGTGGAGAACGCCGGGGCGCGTTCGGAGACACAGGATGTCTTCGCGAATCCGGACGGCACCTGGACGGCGAAGATCTACGCCGGCCCGGTGCGGATGCGGGGTGCCGACGGGGCCTGGAAGCAGATCGACCTCACCATGCGTGCGGAGGCGGATGGTTCGGTCGCACCGGTGGCACACCCCGGGGACCTGCGGTTGTCCGGCAAGGCCGGCGCGGGCCGGCATGATCTGCTGAGCATCACCGTCGGCGGTAAACGGGTCAGCATCGGATGGGACGGCGTGCTCACCGACCCGGTGCTGGACGGCAACCGGGCAATCTATCGCGAGGTCCGTACTGGCGTCGATCTCGTCGTCGAGGCCTCGACCACCGGTGTCGAGCAGTTCTTCGTCGTGAAGAATCGGGACGCCGCGGACAGCGTGGCTGCCCTGCAGGTCCCGGTGCGTGCCGAAGGGCTGTCCACCAAGCCGGACGGCTCCGGTGGGCTGCTGTTCGTCGACGCCAAGGGCCGGACCGTGGGGACCTCGCCCACGCCTGAGATGTGGGACTCGTCGATCGATCCGGCCACCGGCGGGCCGAAGCGGATCTCCAAGGTCGCGGTGAAGCAGACGGCGCGCAAGGCCGGTGTGACGGACCTGGCGCTGACCCCGGATCAGAAGTTCTTCGACGATCCGGCGACGGTGTACCCGGTGACCGTGGACCCGCAGATCAACCCGCTGGGCGTCACCTTCGACACCTACGTGAAGGAGGGCGACTCGGCGGACCGGTCGGGCACCAATGACCTGCAGTTCGGTCTGACCTCCGGAAATGTTGCGCGGTCCTTCATCAGCTGGGACACCAGTGCCCTGGTGGGCCGCCAGGTGACATCCGCGACCTTCAACTTCTACAACTGGTTCTCCCAGTCCTGCACGGCGGCGCAGTGGGAGGTGTGGACCACCGACGCGGCCACTGCGGCGACCCGCTGGACCAACCAGCCGGCCTGGCGCACCCGCGAGGTGACCAGCACCGCCACCAAGGGCTTCAACTCCTCCTGCAACGACGGCTGGGTCTCGGTCAACGGCACGTCGTTCCTGCAGCGCGCGGTGAACGCGGGCCAGTCCAAGGCGCACATGGGGCTGCGGGCCACCGACGAGACGTCGATCGACAGCATCGGTTTCAAGCAGTTCCGCTCCAGCCAGCCGTCGGCACCGGAGCAGCAGGGCCAGCAGCCGTACGCGGTGGTCAACTACAACAGCTACCCGAACGCGCTCGACCCGCTGAAGCTGCAGCCGGGCGACGCCGCGGAGACGCAGACCCGTACGCCGGTCATGAGGGGTGTGTTCAGCGACCCGGACGGCGGCACCGGACGGGTCGAGTTCGAGGTCTACGACCGGACCGGCGCGACCCTGCTGACGTCCGGTTCCGGCGGAACGGTGGCCAACGGCAACGAGTCGTCGTGGACCGTGCCGAACGACAAGCTGAACGCGAACACCACCTACCGGTGGCGGGCCCGCGGCTACGACGGCAGTCTCGCCGGCCCGTGGTCGGGATGGCGGTTCATGACCACCTCGGACGGATCGCCGACCGGAGAACAGGGCCGGTTCTCGTTCCAGGAGCAGAAGCTGACCGACCGGCTCGAGCTCAAGGTGAACGTGGCGAACGGCAACCTGCTCGTCATGGGCGCTGACCTGAAGATCCGCGGCACCGGTACGGACTTCACGCTCGACCGGTACTACAACTCCCGGAACACGTCGACGACGACGCTGGGCAAGGGCTGGTCCCTCGGTACTGCCCAGGACGTCAAGCTCGTGTACTCCAAGAGCGACCACTCGACGGCGGACGTCACCTACCACGCGCCGAGCGGCTTCACCGCCAAGTTCATCAACTCCGGTACCAACGCCTGGCGTACCCCGCCGAGCATCGACGCCAAGCTCACCCGCAACACCAGCACCGGTGAGCTGCGCCTGAAGTTCGACAAGAGCGAGGCGAGCTTCTACTACGCCGACAGCACCGGCCGGCTCCTGCGCAGCGTCGACAAGAACGACAACAAGATCACTTTCGAGTACGACGGATCGGGCAACGTCACCACGATCACCGACACCCAGAACCGGGTCACCACGCTGGCGTACGCGTCGGGACGGCTGGCCTCGGCCACCGACTCCACCGGCCGGAGGGTGTCCTACACCTACAACGGTTCACAGAACCTGGAGACCGTCACCGACACCGCGAACGGCGTGACCCGCTACGAGTACACCGGTGACCGGCTCACCAGGATCACCACTCCCGAGGGCCGGATCACGAACCTGGGGTACGAGCCGGACACCTCCCGGATGCTCGACTACTACGAGCTGACCAACCCCGGTGGTACCCCGGACACCGCCCGCTACACGTTCACCTACTCCAGCGGCAAGACCGAGGTGACCGACCCGAACGGCACCGCCACCTCGTCGACCACCGACGGCATCACCACGCACGACTACGAGACGCGCGACCGGGTCACCAAGGTCAAGGACGCCCTCGGCCACGAACGGTCGAAGAAGTACAACGCCAACGACAACGTCGAGACGCTCACCGACTCGCTGACCAACACCTCGACCCTCGGTTGGGACCCGAACACCAATAACCTGACCTCGGTCGGCGTCGCCACCGGCGCGAAGTCCAACATGAGCTACAACGACACGTCGCATCCGAACTCGGTCACCGGGACGACCGACCCGCAGGGCAACACGACGAGCTACTCCTACGACGCCAAGGGCAACAAGACCGCCGAGGAGAGCAGCCAGTACCCGGGGCAGAAGATCTTCGAGGCCGAGCACAACGACAACGGCACGGTCAAATGGCGTGAGGATGCCAAGGACGTACGCACCAATTTCACCTACGACGCCAAGGGCAACCTCACCAAGGTCGACAACCCGGCCCCGCTCGGTGACATCGCCCTCGTCCCCGACTCCCTGTCGCGGATGAGCGAGCAGACCGACGGCAAGGGGCAGAAAACCCGATACACCTACGACCAGCTCGACCGGATCGACCGGATCACGTTCCACAACGGCTCGGTCGTCGACTACGACTACGACCGGGACGGCAATCTTCTCCGGCTGACCGACCCCAGCGGCCTCACGGTGTTCACGTACGACAAGTTCGGCCGGGTGACCGGCAAGCAGGTGCCGGGTGCCGCGGCGATCCGCTACGGCTACGACCGCAACGGCAACCTCACCGAGTACACCGACGGCGGCGGCACGGTCACCTACGCCTACAACGCCGTCAACCTGGTCACCTCCCTGCGGGAGCCGGGCGCGCCCGGTCCGGTGACTTTCACCTACGACGAGAACAACCGGCGCCGGTTCATGTACCTGCCGACCAGCCCCCGGGTCACCGTGGAGATGAAGTACGACAAGTCCGGCCGGCAGACCTCGATCGTCGCCACGAACGACGGCACCGGGGCGAAGCTGTCGTCGTTCACGTACGACTACACCAAGGGCGGCGCCGACAGCGGTCTGCGGCACTCGATGACCGATCTGTCCGGCACCACCACGTACACCTACGACAAGCTGAACCGGCTCACCGCGGCCTCCGGGCCGGGACTGTCGCGCGGCTACGGCTACGACGCCAACTTCAACCGGACGTCGAAGACCGAGAACGGTACGACCACCAACTACAACTACAACGACGCGCACCAGCTCACCAGCGGTGGATCGGTGACGTACAACTTCGACGCCAACGGCAACCTCGCCGGCTCGTCGAACGGCTTCGCGATCGACTACAACAGCATCAACAATCAGACGACCGGGATCACCGCGCCCGGCAAGTCGCTGCACGCCCCGCTGCAGTACGGCGGAGCAGCCCAGACCGAACGCCGCCGGGCCGGCAGCGTCAACTACACGACCAGCGCCCTCGGTGTCGCCTCGGCGAGCCGGCCGGCCGGCGGGGTCAGCACCACGACCACTGTCGGTCCGGACGACATGGAACCGCCGTGGGGCACCTCGGACTACTACACCAGGGACAACACCGGCAACCTGATCGGTCTGCGGGCCAACGGGGTCCGGTACTACTACCTCCTCGACGGGCTCGGGTCGGTGGTCGGCCTGGTGAACACCAGCGGAGCGAAGGTCAACTCGTACAGCTACGACCCGTACGGCAATCAGCTCTCCGCATCGCAGCAGATCCACAACCCGTGGCGGTACGCCAGCGGCTTCTACGACAGCTTCACCGGGCTCACCAAGTTCGGCGCCCGCTACTACGACCCCGGCCTCGGTCGCTTCACCCAGCGCGACCCGTCCGGCAAGGACCTGCCCTACACGTACGCGACCGCCAATCCGGTGAACTACACCGATCCCACCGGGCACGGCATCGCCGACCTGATCGGGGACGTCGGTTGGTACGGAGATCTGGGGGAGGCGGCCGTCAACTTCGCGAAGGGTGACACGGAGGCCCTGGAACGCCAGGCCGTGTCCATGTTCTTCGCCCTGGCGACCGAGGTCGCCTGCAACATCGTCCTCGGCTTCGCGGCACCGGCCACCGCCGGGGCGTCCATGGTGATCGGCCAGATCGGTTGCATCGCACTGTCCACCCAGGTGGGTGATGCAGTGTCGAACAAGCTCGAGGAATAGCGCCCGGCCCCGCGATCCGTGGCGTTTATCGCGTCGCGGATCGCGGGTAATGCGCTGACATCGATTGCTTCATCGTCCGCGCGGCGGCTCACGGGCCGCCGCGCGGCGCGGTGGGCAACGTGCCGTCCAGCCAGGTGAGGATCGTTACATGAGCGGTAATCTCCCGAGCAGTGGCCCCTACGGCAAGACCGGCATGCGCGTGCTGGTGATCGCGGCCGTGATCCTCGACGTGATCGTCGGTGCGATCGCGGTGAAATACGCGATCGACGGGCATTCCGCCGCACCGATGCTGCTGACCATCGCCGGATTACTGGTGCTGGTGCTGGTCGTGGTGGTGCCCCTGGCTCTCCGGCGAGGGCGTCTCTAGACCTGACGCACTTCGCCGGCAATGGCAATCCGAGTCGATCTCCTAGCGGGAACAGGTGATACACGTGTTTGAGGACTTGAGGGCCGACATCTCCCGGGCAGCGGATCGCATGGGATCGGCGATCGGGGCAAAGAAGGAACTGAACGACCTGGCGGACCACCTGGCGCCCGGCGAGAACGTGGCCGCACTGGTGGCCGGCAGCCACGGTCCGGGCAACGGCTTGCTCGTACTGACCGACTCGCGAGTGCTGTTCCTCTTCGAGGGCCTGATCCGTAAGGCCTTCGTGGACATCAAGATCCCGGACATCACCGCTGTCCGGTGGGAGACCGCCGTCAACCTCGGCACCATCACCCTGCTGGCCGGCGGAGAGGTGTCGATCTCCGGCGTCGACAAGGACGGAGGCGCGTTCTTCGTCGAGGCGCTGGAGGCGGCACGTTCGGCCCGCCGCTGAGGCGGTCCACCCGGAGACGGTCTTGCCCGGGGGTGGCTCCGAGGAGCGCGGGAACCCCCGGCCGGACCGTCGGCCGACGGGCTTCCTCTCCCGGTGATGTGTCCGCTCCTCCTGCCCGGGGTAGATCCGGAGAATGACTTCGCAAGAGGGAACGTTCAGCCGGGAACGGACCGCCGCGGCGATGCACGGCACCGCAGAGCAGCTCGAGGTGGCCGAGGACATCCTGCACCGCAGCGCCGAGGAGTCACCGGATCCGAGGACCACGACCCGGCTGCACGCTCTCGGAGACGAGGTGACAGCGCAGGCGCATGCCATCGACCAGCGCGCGGACCTCCTCACCGGGTCGGATGCCGAGCCCCGCAGCGACGCCTCGCGGAATGCGACGGTGGCTCGGTAACCGGGCATCCCGTCCCAGTGGCGGCCTACGGACAGTGACCTGTGCCACATGCGGTCGTGGGGCCCGACGGCAAATCACCTGCTATGTTTGTCGGGTTGCAGTTTTGATTTCCGTAGACGTTTTATGGCGCCTGATGGGTTATCTAAAACCCGTGCAGGCGCTTTTCGTTTTTCGTGTCGTTTCGACGCGGGTGATCAACGCGGCGGCGTATAGGGGTCCGCACAGGGCGGTCTCCGACAGCCTGCGAGGAGCAGACATGACTACAGGCACCGTGAAGTGGTTCAACGCCGACAAGGGCTTCGGCTTCATCGCCCCCGACGACGGCGGCGCCGACGTCTTCGCCCACTTCTCCGCCATCTCCACGAGCGGCTACCGCAGCCTCGAGGAGAACCAGAAGGTGGAGTTCGACATCACCCAGGGCCAGAAGGGCCCGCAGGCGGAGAACATCCGCCCGCTCTGATCCACGCTCCGCTGACGGCGGCCCGACTGATTCAGCGGGCCGCCGTTCGGCGTTCTCCGCACCGGCCGCGCCATCGCACGTCCACCACGGCGTCGTGCGGATCTCCCCGGGCAGAACCCCACGACAGACTGGTATGGCCCCCCGCCATCACTCCCGTCATCGCCATCGGGTGCTGCTCTCGTCACTGTCCGACTCCGGGCGTTGCTCTGCCCTCCATCGGTAACCGGCGGAAGTTCGCGTCGCCGCCGCACTGCAGTGACCATGTACGTACGGTCGCGTTCCAGGTCGAGCACAGCAGCACGAACCCCCAGCCTCGTGCTCCAGACGCATACCTGACAGTCGCGACCCCTGAAGTCATCGCGCGACACCCCCGGAGGACACGGCTATGGCAACAACCTATTCAGGCCCCGCGAGGCTGACCCTGGTCGACGGCGCATGCATCTCCGGCATGGTCTCGCTCAGCACCAACCAGCGTGGCGGGATCAACGGCTGGAGCGGCACGTTCCGTCCCGACGAGATCACGACGGATCTGCGCAACGCCGGCGAAGGGCTGCAGCTGGAACTCCCCTACGACCGGGTGGGGACCGTCGCGGTCACCGGCATGCGCAAGCTCCTCGCCACGCAGCTGCTGATGTCCTTGACGGGGCACGGACCCGCGCCGTTCTGACGCCCGTGAGGGGCCGCCGGGCATCACGGTGAGCCATGAGACCTCCGGCGTGGTGGAAGCGTCACGACTTCCGCCACGCCGGAGGTCTTTTCGTGTGCCCGCAACGGTCCGCTCTCACGGGCGTCGATGTCTACGGAAAGCCTCGTCGGCCGACCAAAAAATCTGGGTTCGAACGACTAGATTTTCTTCTCCGGTACGGGTAGTGTTCCTTTCGTTCGAAGCGGAGATTTGAAGACGCAGACGTGTGAAGACGCAGACGTGTTGAGCCGAGCGTGAAGCAGGGCCCGGAACGTTCGTGGCCCGCTCGGCGGACGTGGGCAGCAGATTCCCGCGTAGCAGGGCAAGACCTTGACGTAATTCCAGGTCAGGGCAAACGCGGGCAGGGTCGATGCAGTTTCGGGACCCGGCCTGATGCAGAAGGATCCGCCGCACGTGTGCGGGGCCATGAAGTTTGCGTGGGGCCTCCACACCGGCGGGGTGGTACGACAGCAACACAGGTCATGAAAGTAGAGGAAAGGGAGGGCAGAGCACCGTTGGATCGCCTGCCGTCAGAACATGCAAGCAGTTCTGAGGCGGACACCGTAGCGCCATCGAACGTGTGATGGTCTGCGGTCACGCTCATGCGGTCCTCGCACCGGAAGTCGCTCACCGCGGCGAGGTGTGGAAACGACAAGCCGGCGAACCTGCCGGTAGATGGTGTACCAAACCCGTAACCCTGGGCCCCGGCGCTTCCCGCGCCGGGGCCCTCGTCATGGGGTACACGCATGGCTCGAGCGCGGGCGGCCCCGGCCGCGACTACGATCGGTACATGCACAGCAATCCCGTATGCGGCAGCGCCCGTATGTTTCGCGCCGGCGGAGGAACGCGATGACCCCCAACCCGCAGACGATGCTTGTCGTCGAATATCCCTGTGATCGGTTCTGCCGCATCGAGCTCGACCTCAGCGGCGAGCGCGGTCAGATCACCCTGCAACAGCTTCGCGACAAGGCTGACAAGTCGCACCAGCGGGAACACGAACCGGAGGCTGCCGAAGCCGCCGAGGCCGAAGCGCCGGCCGCCCATCAGGAAACCGCCGGGCGTCCCGCGGCCACCGTGTTCCTGTCCGCACCGGGACGGGACCTGTCCGCACCGGGACGAGACACCGACCAGCGGCGCCGGGGCAGGTAGATCACCGCGACGCGCGGCCGGGGTGATGTGCACCGGCACGCACAGCCCACGCGGAGCGCCGACCCGCAGGTGAGGGGTATGTGGAGCCCCCGGTCGGAATCGAACCGACGACCTCGCGTTTACAAGACGCGTGCTCTAGCCAACTGAGCTACAGGGGCGATGGGCATCATCATAACGTCCTGTGATGCGGTCGCCATCTTGGCAGGTCGGAAGAAAACAAATACGGTGGCGGGGCTGTTCCTTCTACTCGGATCGTCCGGCACGTTCCTGCCGGTGGAAAGGAAGTCGCTTCACCATGGCTACCGTTACCTATGACAAGGCCTCCCGGGTCTACCCGGGCTCCGAGCGCCCCGCGGTCAACGAGCTGAACCTCGAGATCGGCGACGGAGAGTTCCTCGTCCTCGTCGGCCCCTCCGGTTGTGGTAAGTCCACCAGCCTGCGCATGCTCGCGGGTCTGGAGGACGTGGACCGTGGCCGCATCCTCATCAACGACAAGGACGTCACGCACCTCCCGCCGAAGTCCCGTGACATCGCGATGGTGTTCCAGAACTACGCTCTCTACCCGCACATGACGGTGTACGAGAACATGGCGTTCGCCCTGAAGCTGCGCAAGACCCCGAAGTCGGAGATCGACCGCGCCGTCAAGGAGGCCGCGGCCCTGCTCCAGCTCGAGGAGTACCTGTCGCGTAAGCCGAAGGCGCTCTCCGGTGGTCAGCGTCAGCGTGTCGCCATGGGCCGCGCGATCGTGCGTCAGCCGCAGGTGTTCCTCATGGACGAGCCGCTGTCGATCCTCGACGCCAAGCTCCGTGTCCAGACCCGTTCGCAGATCGCCTCGCTGCAGGCGAAGCTCGGCGTCACCACCGTCTACGTGACCCACGACCAGGTCGAGGCCATGACCATGGGTCACCGGGTGGCGGTCATGCTGGACGGCGTGCTGCAGCAGGTGGACACCCCGCGGGCGCTGTACGACACCCCCGGCAACGTCTTCGTGGCCGGCTTCATGGGCTCGCCTGCCATGAACATCAAGACCGTTCCGCTGAACGACAGCGGTGCCCACTTCGGCGCGCTGAACATCCCGCTCACCCGGGAGCAGGTGGCGGCGGCCCGCGAGGGTGGCAACAGCAACGTGACCATCGGTTTCCGCCCCGAGGCGGCCGAGGTCGTCGGCGAGGCGCCGGACGCGCTGCCGATCGTGGTCGACCTGGTCGAGGACCTCGGCTCGGACGCGAACGTGTACGGCCACGCCGACCTGGCGGGCGGCTCCGAGCGCTTCGTGGTCCGGACCGAGCGTCGCTACATGCCGCACATGGGCGAGACGGTCTACGTCCGGCCGCAGACCAGCGCGATGCACGTCTTCAACGCGGGTTCCGGCTTCCGCATCTGAAGCACCGCTGACTGAACACGAAGGCGGCCTCCCGGACCGGAGGCCGCCTTCGTGGTTTCGTACGACGATCAGCCGGCGAACGAGTAGACGACGTACTTCTCCTCGGCGGCGCACGCAAGCACCGAGGTGTTCCAGGAGCAACTGTCCGACCGCACGTCGAGGACCTGGCCCAGCTCGCTGATCTGGCCGGGCTCGTCGCCGACGTGGAAGCCGGACAGCGTACGGTCGCTCACCGACGTGGTCAGGTCCTCCGAGAAGCGCAGCACGTTTCCGGCGTCGAGCCGGACCGCGAGGGTCGTGTCGGACCAGACCTGCCTGCCGTCCACGATCAGCGTGGTGCCCTCGTCGCCGATGGCGAGCACCCCGGTGTCGCCCACCGGTACGAGCCGTTCCGCCTTCGGCACCTGCAGGCTCCAGGCGCCCTCACCGCCGACCGCGACGACCTTGGCCTCGGCCGCTTCGTAGCCGGGGTTCTGGATGAGGCACAGCAGCTTCCCGCACGGCCCGAGCCATTTGACGTCGTCCTTGGCGTCGGCGTTGTGCACGATCCGTGGCTCCTTGGCCAGGTCGGCCAGGTCGTACTCGAGGATCCGTTTCGGGGTGCCGGTCTCCAGGACGTACAGGCGCCCGTCGTACGCCACCGTCTTGTCGCTGCTGGAAGCCACATTGGCCCGCGTCTGAAGGCTGTCGCCGGAGTCCACGTCGCGAACCGTCACCATGCGGTCGGCGTCGAACTGGACGAACCGCCCGTCATCGGCGAGGTCGGGTGCGAACGGCCGCCCGGTGCTGCCGGCCGGCCCGGTCAAATTCTTCGGCGTCAGGACCGGTGCGATCGCCGTGGCGTCCGGGTCGGCCTGCGTCCACTTCGGCCCGCCGTCGCGCCATCCGAGGCCGAGCAGTCTCTTGCCCTCCCGATCGGAGACCACCAGCGCCTTGTCACCCGGGATGACGTCGTCGTTGTAGCCCAGTCGCCGCTCCCAGAGCAGCTTGCCGTCCTTCGGGTCGAGCACTGCCATCCGGCTGGTGCTGGTCGAGGAGTCGATCCCGGAGAAGAGCAGCAGCGCCGACGGTGTCGCGATCATCCGGTCCCAGGTGGTGGCCTGCCCGGCGGCGTCACTCTCCCAGAGCGGCTTGTCGCCGGACCCGGTGTCGGCGGCGACCACGTGCAGCCGGCCGTCGCTGCCGGCACTGGCGAAGTAGGCCCGGTCGCCGAGCACCTCGGAGTCGGTGAAGGACGAGGCGATCGGTACGGCCGGGGTGATCTGCTTGATCAGCTCGACCCGGTGGTAGTCGAGTGCCGGGTAGCCGGGCCAGAAGTAGACGGTGGCGGCGACGGCGACAGCGGCGACCGTGGTGGCCGCCCCGCCGATCAGCAGCCACTTACGAGCCGGCGCGGGCTTCGCGGCGGCCGGTTCCGAGGCGGGTCCGGAGGCCGGGCCGCCGGCGCCGGGGACGGTCCAGGTCGACTCCGGATGCGGGTGCGCGGTGTAGCCGCCGGGCTGCCCGCCCGCGGCGATCGCGGCGGCCTCGGCGGCGGCCCACGGGTCGACCGGATCCGCGTACTCGATCTCCGGCTTGGTGGGAGCGTCCCGCGGGTCGACCGGTGCCGGCGGGTTCTCGATCTTCGGCCGGGTGGGGGCGTCCCGAGGGTCGACCGGTGTCCGCGGGCTCTCCTCGACGGTGGCCGGGGTGGGTGTCGGTGTCGCGGCCTCGGACACCCCGGTCGCATAGCGGACGCCCGGCGGCGGGCTCACCGGCTGAGTCGCCTCCGGAGGCTGCGTCGCGTCATCTGCCGGACCCGCCATGTTCCCGCCCTTCTCCGCCACATCGGCAGGTCATGGTACCCAGCCCGGCATCGATGATCAGTCGGGCGAGCGGTCGGGCACCGGAGCCGAAACGACTGCCGAGTCGTGATTGACGCCTGGCTATCGTGGCGACATGCGCATCGAACGAGTAACCGCCGAGGCTGACGTCCATCGGGCGGCGGACCTCTTCGACACGGCCCCGATCGAGTCGGTCACCAGGCGATTCCTCAGCGACCCGACCCACCATCTGCTGCTCGCCTACGATGACGCGGACCGGCCGGTCGGCATGATCACCGGTGTCGAGACGACCCATCCCGACAAGGGCACCGAGATGCTGATCTACGAGCTGGGCGTCGCCCCGGTGGCCCGGCTGCAGGGCGTCGGCTCCGCGCTGGTCGACGCGATGGCCGAGCTGGCACGGAAGAACGGCTGCTACGGCATGTGGGTGGCGACCGAGAGCGACAACAAGGCTGCCCTGGCCACCTATCGGCGGGCGGGTGCCGACGAGGAGATGACGTTCACCCTGCTGAGCTGGGACCTCACGAAGTGACTCCGGGGCCGGCCGCGACCGGGGCCGGCGGACGGTCCGAGGCCGGCCAGACGTACGGCAGATCGTCCGGCACGTCCGGGCCGAAGAGCGGCCGGTAGAACGCCGGGTCCTTGCGGATCAGCGCGGAGCGGTGGCTCAGGTGCAGGTCCGCGTCGTCGAGCCAGGGTGGCAGGTCACCGGCCTCGGCGAGGGCGGGCTGTGACCGTACGTCCTCGATGCCGATCGCCCCGCGCAGATCGGTGACCAGCGTGGCGGCGCAGGTGTCCGCATTGCCGCCCTCGGTCCAGACCGCGCACATGTCGAGGCCGTACCGGACCAGGGCCTCCTCGTACCCGTGCCACATCTTGACCGCCGGGTGGTGCCGCCAGCCGTAGCCGGGCCGGACCAGGCCGCGCAGCACCTGGATCGCCTCGACCCGCTGCTTGCCGAGCCGTTTCGGGTCGAGGACACGGGCGGACGCCAGAAAACCGGGGAGCGGCAGGAACGTCTGCATTCTCCGATTCTCCGCCGCCGGCGGCCGGACCTCACGTCAACTCACGTAGATCGCGTCGGTCCCGTGGTTGGTGAGCCGGCCGTCGTAGGCACTGATCCGGCTGATCGCCCGGCCGTCCCGGAAGACGAGCTGCAGGCCGTGCTCGATCTCCCACGAGCACTCGCACTCGACCGAGAGATAGACCCGGCCGTCCTCGAACTCGATCCGCACGACCGGCCCGAAGGTGACGTGTTCCCAGATCCGGGTCCGGTCGGCGACCCGGGTGTACGGGTATCCCTCGGCCTCGAAGAAGTCGGTGACGTCCCGGTAGTACTCGTAGACGTCGGGCGCCGCCGCGGTCAGTGCCGCCGCGTCCAGATCGAGGAACGCGGCGACGGCACGGTGCACCTGTTCCGGGCCGGCCGCGTACCCGTCGGGGTCGGCCAGGGTGAAGACACAGGACCTGCCGAAGAGCGGGACCGGGACCGGTGCGCTGCTGTGCTCACCCTCCTCGTCGAGGGTGAGCGGGCCGAGGCGGGGAATGTCCATTCCGGAACCCTACGGCGCGGGGCGGACATGTGAGAGCGCGCGCCGCGTCGACGTCGCGGGCGCGCGCTCTTCTCGCGGGCCTTACTTCTCGGGGGCCACGAACCCGTCGACCGGCTCCTCGTGGAGCCGCGGGTCGTCGATGGCCGGGTCGCTCGCCGGCTTCGGCTGCTCGCCGGTGCTGAACCCGGCGGGCGCGGACGGCTGGGCCGGGGCGCTGGTGGCGTCGATACCGGCCGACGCGCTCGGCGATGCCGTGGCCGGTTCGGCGGCCGGCGTGCTGCCGTCGTCCGGCGTGCTGCCGTCGTCCGGCGTCGCCTGGGCGGACCGGGCCGTCCGGAGCGGTTCCCCGCCCATCGGCAGGCCGGAGACGCCGGACTGGAAGTCCACGATCTCCTCGGACAGGGTACGGACCGGGAATGCGCCACCGAGCCCGCCGAGCAGCGGGAACTCGGACCGGGCCCGCTCGAGCCGCTGGCCGGCGATCGGGCGCTCGTCCGGGGCAGGCGTCCGGGTGACCGGCACCGACGACACGCCGGACGGGGTCAGGCCGCCGAAGCCGCCGAGCGCCCGGCCGACGAGCCCGTCCACCGGCATGTTGGCGACCTGCAGCTTCTGACCGGCCAGCGGCATCGGGACACCCTGTACGGGCAGGCCACTTAGCGGTCCGGAGGGCGTCTGCCCGGTCTGCGGAAGGGTGCGGAGCACGTCGGCGGAGGGTACGAGCCGGCCGTTGGAGCGCTTGACGTTCCGGTTCGTCGCGGCCTTGGTGTCCTCCAGCCGCGGCGTTCCGTCACCGCCGGGCAGCTGCATCAGCTTGCGGCCGGGGCCGGGTTCGAGCTGGACCAGCGGCTGGCCGCTGAGCGGGTCCGACGCGATCGGGCTGCCGAGACGCCAGCCGTTGGTCGGTTCCAACGCGTATCCGAGGGCGGTGTTCAGGGGGCCCTGGGCGGAGCCGGGGGCGGCCGCCGGCGCGGGGGCTCCAGGGGCTCCGGGGGTGGGGGGCTCGTCGGCCCAGGCGGGCGCCGCTCCGAGAAACAGCATTCCGCTCGCGATCGCTCCGGCACACCACAACTTGCGCACTGATCTTCTCCTGGCCACATCGGACGGCGGTTCGGGTGATACCCACCAAGTCGGACATTAGGTGTCGGATGGGGAACGAGCGTCCCCACGAGCCGGTTCCGGCTGACTACGATTCGTGAACGTGAGTGCCGCGCCGACCGAAAAGATCCACACCCGTTCCGAGTCCGATGAGGACAGCCGGCCTCACCTGGTGCTGTGCGGCGCCGATGCGCTGGTGTACACGCTTGCCGAGGAGCTTGCCAACGCACGGCACCGGATCAGGATCACGGTGATCACTCCGCACCGGATCCGGCCGGATGTGCCCGACCTCGCCCAGCTCGCCGACCGCGGGGTGGAATGGCTCAAGGCCGACCGGCTGGACGAGCGGGCCTTCCGCGATGCCGGCCTGACCGGGGCCTCCGCGCTCGCCCTCGTCATGCCGGACGACATGGTCAACCTGCACGCCGCGCTCTGTGCCCGCGAGGTCGAGGCCCAGCTGCGCGTGGTGGTGCGGATGTACAACACCGGACTCGGGCAGAGCGTGGTCCGGCTCTTCCCGGACTGCGCGGTGCTGTCCGACGCCGAGATGGCCGCGCCCGCCTTCGTCGCGGCGTCGCTGGGGGAGGTGGCTCCGACCCACTTCCGGCGCGCCGGTCGTACGCTCTATGTCGCTCATCGCTCGGACGTACCGGAATCCTCGGTGGTCCTGACCCTGACCACCGCCGACGGCGGAGTGTTGCCGGCCGGCCCCGGCGCGGCCGCGAAGCCGGACGATCTGGTGCTGGCCGAGGCCACCGGCCGCCCGGCGGGGGAGGACGTCACCAGCAGGCTGCTGCGGCGGGCCGGACGCCGCCGGCGGCCGGGACGCGCCATCGGCCGTGCCCTGCGTGCCGCACTCAGCCGCAAACTCGGCATAGCCGTCCTGATCACGCTGGCCACCACCCTCGTCGCCGGGCTGGTGCTGACGAGGTTCGACGACGGGCAGGGGCACGGCCTCTGGGAGTCGATCTACATGACGCTGCTGACCGCGGTCGGCTCGTCCGATGTGGAGGTCGACCGCAATCCGGTGGCGCAGGCCGCCCAGCTCGTCCTCACCATCGCCGGCCTCGCCCTGATCCCGCTGATCACGGCCGCGGTGGTGGACGGCATGGTCAACGCCCGGCTGGCGCTCAGCCAGGGCCGGATCGCGGGTGAGATGAGCGACCACATCGTGCTCGTCGGCCTCGGCAACGTCGGCACCCAGGTACTGCGCCAGCTCACCGACCTCGGCCTGCGCGTGGTGGCGATCGACCGGACCGCCGACGCCCGCGGTGTGAAGAGTGCCCAGCGGCGCGGCGTACCCGTGATCGTCGGTGACGCCTCCGCCGAGGTCACCCTGCGGGCCGCCTCGATCGACACCTGCCGGGCGCTGGTCGTGCTCTCCACCGACGACACGGTCAACCTCCAGGCCGCCCTGCAGTCCCGGCTCGCCCGGCCGGACCTGCGGGTGGTGCTGCGGCTCTTCGACGACGACTTCGCGCAGCGCGTCGAGACCGCGTTCCAGATCAACACGTCCCGCAGCGTGTCCCGGATCTGTGCGCCGGTCTTCGCCGCCGCCCTGCTCGAACGCGACGTGCACGCCACCATCCCGGTCGACCGGCACTCGGTGCTGGTCGCCACGGTGACCGTGGCGGCGATGTCCCCCTTGGACGGAGCGCCGCTGGAACACGCCGACCACCCCGGCGAGGCCCGGGTGCTCGGCATGTCAGCGGCCGGCCAGCAGTGGGTCGACTGGGTGCCGGACCCCCGCCGGGTGCTGGCCGAGGGCGACCAGATCCTGGTGGTGGCCCGCCGCGGCGGCCTGCGGGCACTCGCCGAGCTGGCCAGCCCGCCGTTACAGCGTCCCGCTGAGTGACTCCGCCTCGACACCCAGCACGGCCTGCTCGTCCGGCTTGTTGACCAGCACGTCGGTGAGGTAACCGTGCACCGCGGGACCCATGCCGACGTCCCGTCCGGCCTTCTCGGAGAGCAGCCACTTGTGCTGGATGATCTGCGAGAACACCTCCTGCGGCTCCAGCTTGCGGCGCAGACTCACCGGCACGGCCCGGACCACCGGCTCGAACACCTCGGTGAGCCAGCGGTGCGCGGCCTGCTGCTCGTCGGTGAGGTGGCTCTCCGCGCGGTAGGCGTCCAGGTCGTTGAGCAGCTGGCGGGCCTGGTTCTCCTCGGCGTCCAGGCCGGTCAGGCGCATCAGGCGGCGGGCGTGATGGCCGGCGTCGACGACTTTGGGCCGGACCAGATAGCCGCCGTCGACGGTCGACATCGAGACCTCGGCGATGTCGAAGCCCATCTCGTTGAGCCGGCGGATGCGCCGCTCGATGTGGTGCCGGGCGTCCTTCGCCACCTCCTGCTCGTAGGTGACCTCGTGCCACAGGCGCTCGTAGCGCGCGACGATGTCGTCGACCACCGCCAGCGGATCGATCGACTCGTGCAGCAGCTCGGCGGCCTGCAGGTCCAGACACTCGCCGAAGATGTTCAGCCGGAGGATCTCGATGTCCTCGCTGCGCTGCCCCTCGGACAGCTTCGGGTACAGATTGCCGGTCTCCGCGTCGACCAGATAGGCGGCGAAGGCCCCCGCGTCCCGCCGGAACAGCGTGTTGCTCAGGGAACAGTCACCCCAGGAGAAACCGGTCAGGTGCATCCGCACCACCAGCGCGGCCAGGGCGTCGAGCAGCCGGTTCATCGTGTCCGGCCGCAGAACCCGGGAGAACAGGGCGCGGTACGGCAGCGAGAACTGCAGATGCCGGGTCACCAGCACGGTCTCCAGCGGCTCGCCGTCGCGGGTCTGCCGGTCGGTGGCGATGGCGACCGCCTGCACGGCCGGGAAGTCGATCCGCTCGAGGGCGCGGAGCAGGTCGTACTCCTTCTCGGCGATCCGCTCCCGGGTCTCCTTCATGGCGTAGACCACACCGTTGAGCTTCACGAACCGGACGATGTGCCGCGAGATGCCCTGAGGGAGCGCGACCAGATGATCGGCGGGCCAGTCCTCCAGCGGAATGTGCCACGGCAGATCCAGCAGCGCGGGGTCGATGAGGGCGGAGGTGATGCGCACGGCTCCAAGTGTGCCGGTTCGTGCGGCGCGTCGTGCCCGCACGTGGCTCGTTACACAGGTGCGAAACGGCCCACGAGTACGGGAGTGGCATGCGACGCAGGACAGGCATCGTCATCGGAACGTGCGCCGCCATGGCGCTGGCCGGGGTGGCCGGTGTGGTGGTCTCGGCGCCGAGCGGTGGTGATCCGGCCGGAATCCGGCACGAGACGGTGGCCGTGGCGCGTACCCCCGTGGCGGGGCAGCCGGCTCCGTCCACCGCCACCAGCGGCTCCGCCACCGCCGCCGCCCCGCCGGCCTCGATGTCACCGGTCCCGCGAACAACTTCCGCCACTGCCTCCACTTCGGGCAGAACCGTCGAACCGGACAAGAAGGTTCTGGAGAAGGCGCAGGACCGGCGTCTGGAGTCGGCGAGGACCCGATCCACCGGACGGGAACGGATCGGACGGCTTCTCGAGGTCGACCGGCTGCTCGGCTACCTGGCCGGCCCGCAGCGGCAGGAGTTCGCCTACCCCGGCGCCTCCTACGTGAAGGTGCACTTCGACCGGCTCACCATGCTGCCCGGCGACTACGTGACCGTCTCCAACCCGGCCGGCACCGAGTCGTACCGCTACGAGAGCGACAGCGACGGCCGCTGGGCCATGTCGATCACCGGGGACACCGCGATCGTCGAGGTGCATCGCCAGGTCAACCCGCTCGGTCTCGGCGACGTACTCGGCACCCTGGGCGTCGGCATCGACCGGGTGGCCCGCGGAGACGAGCGCAAGCCGGCGGCCGGACCGGGCCGGGAGGAGTCGGTCTGCGGCACCGACACCTCGACCGACGCGATCTGCTACCAGTCGAAGGACCCGGCCGCCTACACCAAGTCGAAGGCGATCGCCCGGCTCCTGATCAACGGCACCGAACTGTGCACCGGCTGGCGGGTCGGCGCCAAGAACCGCATGATCACCAACAACCACTGCCTGACCACTTCGGACGAGGCGTACGACACCGAGGTGTGGTTCAACTATCAGTGCGCCAGATGTGGTGGTTACGACGTGTTCAAGCCGACGAAGGTCTGGGGCGATCAGGTCTTGGCCACCGACAAGACGTACGACTACACGCTCTTCACCGTCGACGGTTTCGAGACCGTGCGCAAGTTCGGCTACCTCACCCTCGACACCACCCGGCCGAAGAAGGGCCAGGAGCTGTACGTACCGCAGCACCCGGCCGGGGAACCGGCCCGGATCGCCGGCAGCCAGGGTGAGGCGGCCGGCAACTGCGCGGTCGACAACCCCGACTACACCGGGTACGCCCCGCGCTCCGACGTCTCGTACTTCTGCGACACGGCCGGCGGTTCGTCCGGCTCGCCGGTCATCTCCCGCGCCACGAACAAGGTGGTGGCCCTGCACCACTTCGGCGGCTGCCCCAACTC
Source organism: Actinoplanes sp. NPDC023801 (assembly GCF_040639655.1). Taxonomy (NCBI): domain Bacteria; kingdom Bacillati; phylum Actinomycetota; class Actinomycetes; order Micromonosporales; family Micromonosporaceae; genus Actinoplanes; species Actinoplanes sp. NPDC023801. Next base: position 212,554 of record NZ_JBFAAI010000001.1, read on the forward strand.
GGGGGTGCGGGGCGATCTGCTGGCGGGACGGTTGCGCGCGTACCTCTAGGTTGGAAGGGTGACCGACAAGATCACCCGGAGCTGGTGGCCCGATCTGCTCGCGGTGGCCGCCTTCGCCGTCCTGACCGTCGCCCTGATCCGCGGCCACCTGCTGGACTTCGACCAGCGGGTGGCCGACTGGGCTTTCGCCCAGCACGGCCAGCGGCAGGTGTACTGGACCGCCCGGATCTTCAACTACCTGGGACAGGGCGCGCAGGTCCTGATGCCGGTGGCGGCCGTCCTGACGTTCCTGTGGTGGCGCCGGACCCGGTCGATCCGGGCGGCGCTGCCGTTCGTCGCGGCGTTCGTCCTGACGTACTTCACGATCGGCCCGGCGAAGATCTGGTTCGACCGGGCCGCGCCGAAGTTCCCGCTGGAGAACCGGACGGTCCTCTTCAACCCGGACGCCTCCGGAAACCTGTCGGTGAGCTATCCGTCCGGGCACGTGGCGAACGCGCTGGTCTGGTACGCCGTCATCGCGATCCTGCTGGCCGCGCTGCTGGGGCGCGCCCTCACCCGGCGGGAGACGTTCCTGGTCCGGGTTCTGCCCGTGGTGATCGTCTTCGCCACCACGGTCTACACCGGGTTCCACTGGATCACCGACTCGATCGCGGCCGTCTTCCTGGGGCTGGTGCTGGCCCGTCTGATCGAACGCATGCCCTGGGACCGGGTGCCGCTGGGCCCGCTGGAGCGCTTCGGGGGCCGGGGACAGACCGCCAGCCGTAGCTGAGCCACCCCGCGCGGCTGGGTTCCGTGGCTGGGCTACGGCTGACGGACTTGCTCGCCGGCGCGGAACACCGACTTCAGGGCCAGGTCGGCGGAGAGTACGACTACGTCGGCGCGCAGACCCGGCACCAGGGCGCCCAGCCGGTCCGACAGGCCCAGCAGCCGGGCCGGGGTGGTCGAGGCCATCGCGGCCGCATCCACCAGCGGCAGACCCGCCGCCACCGCGTTGCGCAGGGCCACGTCCATGGTCAGGGTGCTGCCGGCGATCGAGCCGTTGTGGGCCAGCCGGGCCACCCGGTCGGCCACCACCACCTCCTGGCCGCCCAGCTCGTACTGCCCGTCGGGCATGCCGGTGGCGTCCATCGCGTCGGTGACCAGCACGGATCGGCCCGGACCGGCGTCGCGGGCGGCGAAGGCGAGCATGCCGGGGTGCAGGTGGATGTTGTCGGCGATCAGCTCGACCACCGCGGTCGAGGAGAGCAGGCCGACGACCGGACCGGGTTCGCGGTGGTGCGGCGGGCGCATGCCGTTGAACAGGTGGGTGGCCACGGTCGCGCCGGCCGCCACTCCGGCGTGGGTCTGGTCGTACGTCGCGTCGGTGTGCCCGATTGCCGCGAGAACCCCGGAATCTGACAGATAGGTGATCGCCTCGAGAGCGCCGGGGAGTTCGGGGGCGACGGTCATCATCCGTACCGCGCCCTCACCGGTCTTGACGAGCTCGGTGATCTCCGCCATGGCGGGGTCACGCAGGTACTCGGGGTTCTGCGCCCCGCACCGGACCGCGGACAGGTACGGCCCCTCGAAGTGGATGCCGGCGAGCACGCCCTCGTCGATCAGCGGCCGGTACTCCTGAACCGCCGAGCGCATCAGCTCGAACGGTGAGCTGACCAGGCTGGCCAGGATCGTGGTCGTGCCGTGCCGCAGATGGAAGGCAGCAGCGCCCCGCGCCGCCTCCGCCGAGCCGGTGGTGAAGGTGTGCCCGCCGCCGCCGTGACAGTGCAGGTCCACGAAACCGGGCACGATGACGTCGTCGCCGGCCGAGTCGTCCGGCACGATCGCCGTGATCCGGCCGCCGCCGGAGTCGAGATGGCCGCGGACGACGGCGTCGGGGGTGACGATCCGGCCGGAGATACGGGTCACTGCGAGCCTTTCAGACTGTCCAGCGCGAGCAGGGCGGAACCCAGGCAGCCGGCGGTGTCGCCGAGCTCGGCCCGGACGATCGCGGGGGACCGATGGAAGGTGACCCGCTGCGCGACCGCGGCCCGGACCGGTTCGAGCAGATCGTCTCCGGCCTCGGCCAGCCCACCGCCGAGCACGACCACCCCGACGTCGTAGAGCGCCTGAGCGGTCAGCAGGCCGTCGGCGAGAGCCTCCACGGCGTCCTGCCAGACCCGGCGGGCCAGCTCCTCACCGCGGGCCGCCCGGGTGGCCACGTCGAACGCGGTCGCGCCGGCCTCACCGGAGACCTCGGCGTACTTGCGGCCGATCGACTTGGCCGACGCCTCCGCCTCCAGGCAGCCGCGCAGCCCGCAACCGCACGGACTGCCACCCGGCCGGACCACGACGTGTCCCAGCTCGCCGGCCGCGCCGTGCGCGCCCGGATAGCCGCGGCCGTCGATGACCAGGCCACCGGCGATGCCCGTACCGATCGCCACGAACAGCACGTGCCGCCGCCCGCGCCCGGCACCGAGACGGGCCTCGGCCAGCGCGCCGACCCGCACGTCGTGCCCGAGAGCGGCCGGTATCCCCAGCCGCCGCACGGCGAGATCGCGCAACGGTACGTCCCGGAAGCCCACGTTTGCCGACCAGACCGCGACGCCGGCCGGTTCGTCCACGACACCCGGCACCGCGATCCCGGTCGCGATCGGGACGAACCCGTCGGCGCGGGCCCGATCGGCCAGCGACCCGGCGACCGTCAGGATCCTCTCGGTGACCGCCGCGGGGCCCCGGTCGGCAAGCGTCGGGTGCCGTTCCTCGTGGTGAACCGTGCCGTCCGGGCGAACCAGGGCGCACTTCATCCCCGTGCCGCCCACGTCGAGGGCGACGACTATCCCGTCGCTCACGTCAGGACTACGGAACGGCTGAGGTTGCGTGGGTTGTCCGGGTCCAGGCCCTGCGTCGTGGCCAGGGACAGGGCCACCCGCTGGGCGAGGATCAGGTCGGCCATCGGGTCGAGCGGGGCGCGTCTGCCGACCCAGCGGCCGATCGAGCCGTAGCCGCCGTGGTGCTTGCTGTGCACGAACGCCGCACCGGTCCGCTCGACCTCCTCGGCCAGCCCGGACGGGACGTCACCGAATGCCCAGACGACGCGGCGCGGCCCGGCGATCGCGATGGGGCCGTGCCGGTAGTCCATGGCCGGGTACGACTCGGTCCAGAAACCGGCGGTCTCCCGGCACTTGAGTGCGGCCTCCTCGGCCAGGCCGACGGTCCAGCCCCGGCCCAGGAAGGTGATCTGGTCGACGAGCGAGGGGTGCACCGGGAGCGGCAGCCGGATGGCGACCTCGGCGTCGGCGGCCGCGCTCTCGATGTCGTGACCCAGGTGGGCGCGGAGGGTGGCCAGCACGCTGGTGGCGAAGCGGGTCTGCACGACCGACTTCTCGTCGGCGAAGTCGAGCACGACGGAGTGGTCGGCGATCTCGGCGGCCTGCTGGGCGGCGTCGGCGGTGAAGACGGTGACCGGGGTGTGCTCACCGACGGCACGCATCACGTCGAGGGTCTCGGTCGTGGTGCCCGATCGGGTGATCGCCACGAGCCGGTCGTAGCGGCGGGCGTACGGGAAGTCGGAGGCCTGAAAGGCGTCGGTCTCGCCGTGTTCCAGCTGCTCGCGGAGCACCGCGTAGGACTTGGCCATGAACCAGGAGGTGCCGCATCCGACGACTGCGACTCGCTCTCCACGGGCCGGAAGGCCGGGTGACGCGGCTAGCTTCGCCGCCTGCCGCCAGCACTCGGGTTGTGTGGCGATCTCCGCTTTGACATGGCTCATGTCGGTTCCTCACCGGTTGATGCTGCGCATTCGCGCTCGGTTCCCGGGTCTTTCGCGCGTTATTGTGCTCAGAGTGGTGCCGCGGGGGCAAGTTCCAAAGGTCCTTCGCGCATCAGATGGCTTTGCTTCCGGGCCTTTCGCGCACTAATGTGCACACACTTATCATGGAACGTGCATCGGGGAGTGGTGGGTGGACCGGTACGCGCGGTGGAATGCCCTGCTCGAGCTACTGACGGAGAGCGGGCGGGTAACCGTCGAGGAGGCTTCCGAGCGGCTCGACGTGTCCCAAGCGACCATCCGTCGTGACTTCGATCAGCTCGCCCAGCAGCAGATGATCACCCGGACCCGGGGTGGCGCGGTCGCCAACGGGGTCTCCTACGACCTGCCGCTGCGCTACAAGAGTGCCAAGCACTCCGCCGAGAAGCAGCGCATCGGCGAGGCCGCGGCCCGGCTCGTCACTCCCGGCACCGTGGTGGGCCTCAACGGCGGCACCACGATCACCGAGGTGGCCCGGGCTCTGGCGGTCCGTCCCGACCTCAATGCCGGCGGTGAGGGCTCCCAGCTGACCGTGGTCACCAACGCCCTCAACATCGCCAACGAGCTGCTGCTGCGCTCACGGATGAAGATCGTGGTGGCGGGCGGTGTGGTGCGGCCGCAGTCCTTCGAGGTGGTCGGTCCGCTCGGCGGCGCGCTCCTCAAGGAGGTCACCCTCGACATCGTGCTGCTCGGCGTCGACGCGCTCGACGTGGAGCTGGGTGCGGCCTCCCACCACGAGGGCGAGGCCTCGATGAACAGCCTGATGGTGGCCCGCGCCAAACGGGTCGTGGTGATCGCCGACTCGTCCAAACTCGGAGGCCACGCGTTCGCCCGGATCTGCCCGATCAGCAAGATCGAGACGCTGGTCACCGACTCCGGGGCGCCCGCCTCCACGATTGCCGCCTTCCAGGACGCCGGAGTCGACGTCATCACCGCCTGAATTCGTCAGATCGGCGTTCTGCCAGCCGATCGGGTGGCGGCCATTTGGACAGTCCGTAGCCAATCCGTCGCTTCGGGTAGCGTCTGCGGGGTTCTTCGGTGCGTCCTATGCTGAGGATCCCTCAAATCCGTGGTCGCCGATGCCGTCTGGAGTGCCATGCAGCCCGCCGCCGAACCGACCGGTGACCAGCCCGTCGAGGAGCAGCAGCACATCCCTGCCCCGCGTGCGGCGGAGCCGATATCGGCGGACTCCCCGCTGACCGATCGGGAGCTGGAGATCCTCGCGTTCGAGAGCAAGTGGTGGAAGCACGCCGGTGCCAAGGAGCAGGCCATCCGGGACACCTTCGGACTGTCCTCCACCCGCTATTACCAGCTCCTGAACGCTCTGCTCGACAACCCGGCGGCGCTGGAACGCGATCCGGTCCTGGTTGGCCGCCTCCGCCGCCTTCGTTCCGCCCGGGCCCGCACCCGCCGCCGCTGACCCCAACCACGCACCACCGCCGTCCCCCGCGGCCCAGGCCGGCGGTGCGGGCCGGCCCCTGTCAGGGCTGGTGGGAGTCGGCGTAGGCGGCCAGCCACGCCACCTGCGCGGGGTCCAGGGAGGCGCGGATCCGGGAGCGGGCCGTCGCCACGTTCGCCGCGGTCACCGTGGTGGCCTCCAGGGAGTCGCGCATCGCGGCCAGCGCCGACTCCCGGATCAGTGCGGCACAGTCAGCCGCCGAGAAGCCGTCGAGGTCGGCTCCGAGTGCGGCCAGATCGACGGAGCTGTCCAGGGGGACCGCCTTCGACGAGGCGCGCAGGATCGCCGTGCGGGCCTCGGCGTCCGGCGGCGGGACGAAGATCAGCCGCTCCAGCCGGCCGGGGCGCAGCAGCGCCGGGTCGATCAGGTCCGGCCGGTTCGTCGCACCGATGACCACGACGTTACGCAGGTCCTCGACACCGTCCAGCTCGGTCAGCAGCGCGGCCACCACCCGGTCGGTGACGCCACCGTCGGTGCCCTGGCCGCGGGCCGGGGCCAGGGCGTCCACCTCGTCCAGGAAGACCAGCGTCGGCGCCGCCTCCCGGGCCCGGCGGAACAGCTCCCGCACCGCACGCTCACTGTCACCGACCCACTTGCTGAGCAGTTCGGCGCCCTTGACGGAGAGAACGTTCGCCTTACCCGTACCCGCGATGGCCTTGACCAGATAGGTCTTGCCGCAGCCGGGCGGGCCGTAGAGCAGCACACCGCGCGGCGGGGAGACACCGAGCCGGGCGAACGTGTCCGGATAGGTCAGCGGCCACAGCACCGACTCGGTGAGTACCTGCTTGACCTCGGCCATGTCGCCGACATCGTCCAGGGTCACCGCCGCGACCTCCAGCGTGGACTCCGCCATCGAGGTCGGCCGGACGACCTCGAGCGCGGCGTCGAAGTCGGCCATGGTGACGATCGGTGAGTCCTCCAGTTTCTGCCGGAGCGCGGCGCGGACCCCGGCCTCCCGGGCCAGGGCGCCGAGATCGGCGGCCACGAACCCGGGGGTACGCCCGGCGACGTCATCCAGCCGCACATCCTCGGCCAGCGGCATCCCGCGGGTCAGCGCGCCGAGCTGCTCGCGCCGCATCGCCTGGTCCGGAAGCGGCACGGTCAGCTGGACGGCGAGCAGGTCCGGCCCGCGCAGGGCCGGATCGACCGACTCGGGCTTGCTGGTGGTGCAGACCACCGCGGTACCGGCGGCGAGCGTGTCCGCAAGCACCTGGCGGAACACCGTGGCGATCGGGCCGGGTTCCTCGCGGGGGATCAGCGCCTCGACGTCGGAGACGAGAAGCACGGCCGGGTGCTTCGCCCGTACATCGGAGGAGATCTCACGCAACCGGGCCGCCGCCGCATTGTTGGTGAGGGCGGCCAGCTCCGGTCCCCAGATCGTCCGGACCTCCGCGCCGACCTCCGCGCCCACCGCCCGGACCAGCGCGGACTTGCCCGACCCGGAGGGGCCGGAGAGCAGCACGCCGAGCGTCACCCGGGTGCCGAGTTTCGCCAGCACCTCCCGGTGGTGGAACCCCAGATCGAGCAGTTCCTCCAGCTCCTTGGCCTGGGCGCGGAGCCCGGGAAGGTCGTCGAGGCTGAGCGGCGGCACGTCCGGGTCGGTCGATGCGGGCGCAGTGCGGGAGACGGCCGGCCGGGTCGTGGCGGCGCCGGCGGACGCGCCGTCCTGCCAGGCCACGACGGTGTCCATGGTGACCAGGGAGGCGTCCGCGCCGGTGACCTCGATCACGGTGAGCAGGGTGCTCGTCCAGGCGTACCCCACCCGGTTGGCGAGACTGCGCCGGGCGGCCTCGACGAGTGGCCGGTGCCCGGCGTCCGGGAGTACGTCCTGCGGCAGCAGGGAGACATCGTCGCCGGCGCTGACCACCTTGCCGAGCAGGGCCAGCCGCAGCATCTCGGGGGAGACCACGGCGACCACCTCAGCCGGCCCGGCGAGCGTCACACGGGTGGCTGCGACCACCGGGACCGGCGTGACCGTGACCTGGCCGCCGTCGCGCATACCGAGGTTGCCCAGGGTGAGATCGTCGGCGTAGAGCAGCCCGCGTCCGGCCGTCTGCTCCGCCTTGGCCACGATCCCGGCCGTCGTCCGGGACCCGGACAGCCGGACGGGGTCGCCGGGGCGCAGCGCGAGCGCGGCCATCACCTCCGGATGCAACCGCACGATGCCGCGTCGCGCGTCCAGCGCTGCCGGCCGCAGGGTCACGGTCAGCGTGAGCTCATCAGCCACCAGGTGTGCCTTTCGCGAAAGTTCGGTCCGAGGCGTCCACGCTATCCGGACCGGGGTAGCGGGGGCGGCCGAGCGGATTCACAGCAGCCGCTCAGCCGGATCGGGCTAGCGTGTGCGCCATGCCTGACCTGACCGCCCGACTGCGCCGTGCGCTGTCCCGGCTTCCCCGGCGCCGGGTCCTGCCCGCGGCCGCCGCCCTCGTGGTGCTGGCCGGCGCCGCCGTCTGGGCGGTCCGGCCCGCGCCGGACGCCTGGACCACCGAGGACCTCCGGATCGCCGGTGCCGACGTCGAGCTGGACGCACGCTTCTACCTGCCGGCCGACCGCGACGGCAAGGTGCCCGCGGTGCTGCTCGCGCACGGGTTCGGCGGCAGCAAGGACTCGGTCCGCAGCGACGCCGAGTCGCTGGCCGAGCGAGGCTACGCCGTCCTCGCGTGGACGGCTCGCGGCTTCCGCCGCAGCACCGGACAGATCCACCTGGACAGCCCCGACCACGAGGTCGAGGACGCCCAGCGCCTGCTCGACTGGCTGGCCCAGCGCCCGGAGGTGACCACCGACGGTCCCGGCGACCCGAAGGTCGCGGCGGTCGGCGGTTCCTACGGTGGTGCCCTCGCCCTGATGCTGGCCGGCCAGGACCAGCGGGTCGACGCGATCGTCCCGCAGATCACCTGGAACGACCTGTCCGAGGCGCTGGTGCCGGGTGGCGTCTTCAAGAAGGCCTGGGCCGGCTACTTCTTCGGCAACGGCGGGGCCTCCGCCATCGGCCTGCTGGGCGGTGGTGGCGGCGGCGGTCGAGTCCCGGAGCAGGGAGATCCCGCCTGCGGCCGGTTCGCCGAGGACGTCTGCAAGGCGTACCTGCAGATGGCCACCACCGGCATCCCCGACGAGACCACCCTGGCCCTGCTGCGCAAGTCCAGCCCGGCCACGGTCCTCGACAAGATCAAGGCGCCGACCCTGCTGATCCAGGGCGCCGTCGACACGCTGTTCCCGCTCTCCGAGGCGGACGCCAACGCGCGTGGCATCGCCGCGACCGGCACCCCGGTCAAGGTCGCCTGGTTCACCGGCGGCCACGACGGCGGCGAGGGCCCTGCCTCCGACTCCGACCGGGTCAAGTTCCTGACGGTCCAGTGGCTCGACCACTACCTGAAGGGTGAGGGCGAGACGCCGAGCGACGACTTCACGTTCTCCCGCGTCGCCGGGTTCAGTGCGCTCGACCGCGGGCTCGTCACCAACGGCTACTCGACCGAGGCGTATGTGGGGCTGAACGGCTCCGGACGAACCGAGATCACCCTGGAGGGCGCGGCACAGCCGATCGCCAACCCGCCGAACGGCAACCCCGGCGCCATCTCCTCCATGCCGGGACTCACCGGCCGGCTCAGCTCGGTGCTCAGCGGCGGCGTCGCCCTCGACGTGCCCGGCCAGCACGCGAACTTCGAATCCGCTCCGCTGACCTCGGCGGTCGAGGTGGCCGGATCGCCGTCGGTGCGGCTGCGGGTGGCCTCACCGACCGGTGAGGCGATCGTCTTCGTCAAGCTCTTCGACGTCGACCAGAACGGTGCGGCGACCCTCAGCGCCGGCCTGGTCGCCCCGATCCGGCTCACCGGCCTGCCGGCCGACATCGCGCAGGCCCAGCCGGTCAGCGTGACGCTTCCGGCGATCGTCCGGCAGATCGACGCGGGACATTCGGTACGCATCACCGTCGCCACCTCCGACCAGGCGTTCCTGACCCCCGCGCAGCCCACCACGTACACCGTCGCCGTGGAACCGGCCCTGGTCCTGCCGACCCTGTTCGGTACGCCGATCGCCGACCCGGGCGCGCTCTGGTGGTATGCGCTCGCGGGTGTCGTCGGCCTCATCCTGCTCGGCCTGGCCGTGCTGCTGGCCGTCAGCCGGATCCGGCACCGCCGCCGGGACGTGGCCGTCGTCGAGGAGCATGCGAACACCCCGCTCGTGGTCAACGGGCTGCGCAAGGCGTACGGCGACGGTTTCGTGGCCGTCCAGGAGATCGGCTTCACGGTGGAACGCGGCCAGGTCGTCGGTCTGCTCGGCCCGAATGGCGCGGGCAAGACGACCACGCTGCGGGTGCTGATGGGCCTCACCCAGCCGACCGCCGGCGAGATCTACGTCTTCGGGCACCGGCTGGTCCCGGGCGCGCCGATCCTGTCCCGGGTCGGTTCGCTGGTCGAGGGGCCCGGCTTCCTGCCGCACCTGTCCGGCTACGAGAACCTGAAGGCGTACTGGCAGGCCACCGGCCGCCCGTGGGAGGACGCCCGTTTCGAGGAGGCACTCGAGATCGCCGGACTGGGTGACTCGGTGCACCGCAAGACCCGCAAGTACAGCCACGGCATGCGGCAGCGGCTCGCCATCGCGCAGGCCATGCTCGGCCTGCCCGAACTGCTGGTCCTCGATGAGCCGACGGACGGGCTCGACCCGCCGCAGATCGCCGAGATGCGCCGTGTGCTCCAGCGGTACGCCACCGACGGCCGGGCCGTGCTGGTCTCCAGCCACCTGCTCGCCGAGGTGGAGCAGACCTGCACGCACGCCGTGGTCGTCAACAAGGGCCGGATCGTCGCGTCCGGCCCGGTCAGCGACATCGTCGGGGAATCCCCGTCGGTGCAGCTCGACGTATCGGACGTGCCGGCCGCCACCCGGATCCTGGAGGAGCTGGGCGTGCGGTCGGTGAAGACGGAGGGTGCGAACGGCCTGATCGTCGACATGAACGGCACGGCCCGGTCCGAGGTGGTCGCCTCGCTGGTCGGGGCCGGCATCGGGGTGGATCGGCTGGTGCCGCGCCGGCGGCTCGAAGACGCCTTCCTGTCCCTGGTCGGCGACAACTCGCGAGGAAGTGGAGACCGATGAGCACGGTGGAGGCCGCGGTCGGATACAAGGCGTCGGGCACCCTGCCGATCTGGGCCGAGATGCGTCGCCAGGCCTCGCGGCGGCGCACCCAGATGGCACTCGGGTTCATGGTGCTGCTGCCGGTCATCGTGTGGGCAGCCTTCGAGTTCGGCAACGCCGAACCGGGCGACGACGACGGTGACGGCGGCGGCTCGTTCAGCAGCATCGCTGACCTCGCCACCTCCGGCGGGCTCAACTTCGCCCTCTTCAGCCTGGCGGTGTCGGCCGGATTCCTGCTGGTCGTGGTGGTGGCGCTGTTCTTCGGCGACACCGTGGCGAGCGAGGCCAGCTGGGGCAGCCTGCGCTATCTGCTTGCGGTCCCGGTGCCCCGGGCCCGGCTGCTCGGCATCAAACTGATCGTCGCCGGGGCGTACTCGCTGCTGGCCCTGTTCCTGCTCGTCGGCACCGCGCTGCTGATCGGCACGGTGCGGTACGGCTGGTCGCCGATGGGCAGCACCATCGCCGCCGAGATCCCACCGGCCGAAGGCCTGGCCCGGCTCCTCGGCATCGTGGCCTACCTCGCGGTGACGATGCTCGTGGTCGCCGGCCTGGCGTTCCTGCTCTCGGTGCTGACCGATGCGGCCCTGGGTGCGGTCGGCGGCGCTGTGATGCTCTGGATCCTCTCCAACATCCTGAACCAGATCGAGGCCCTCGGTAACCTGCGGAAAGTCCTTCCGACGTACTACACCGAAGCCTGGCGCGGCATGCTGTCCACTCCGATCCAGTCCGACGAGCTGGCCAAGGGCGCGATCTCGGCGGTCATCTACGCCACGCTCTTCTGGGGCCTCGCCTTCTACCGGTTCACCCGCAAGGACGTCACTTCTTGATTTCGTACGGGACTCGCAGGGTCCCGTGACTCCGCCGGACGGCGTGGGCGGCACTCCGGACCGTCCCACGCCGCCGGCTCATGCATGGGGAGACGGCTACGACCGGCCGATATCGGTTGACGGCTGAGGCATCCGGGCGGTGACATGGCGCCCGTGACGGCTGACTTCTCGATCCGCCCCGCCCGCCCCGGCGACGCTTCCGCCCTCGCGGCGCTCCGGCGGGAGGTCTACCCGTACATGGTCCGGGGCGAGGCGACGATCCGCCGGATGATCGTCTCGCCGCCGCCCGGCACGGACCGGATCTTCCTGGTGGCCGATCGGGCCGGCGAGCCGGCCGGCACGGTGTCCGCGTTCCGCCAGCCGCGTTCCGCCGATGCCGGATTCGGCCAGGTCGCCGTCCAGGTGCACCCGGACCACCGGGGCCGGGGCATCGGAACCGCCCTGCTGGCGGAGGCCACCGACTACCTGCGGGCCGTCGGCGTCACCCGGGCCGATACCTGGGCCGTCCCGGAGTCGCTCGGGTTCGCCCGCCGCAACGGTTTCGAGCCGTCCCGCGAGATGCGCTACTCGGCTCTGGACCTGACCGCGTTCACCGGCGTTCCCGATGCCGGGCCGGGCATCACGCTGGTACCGCTGAGCGAGGTGACCGAGCAGGCGCTCTACGAGGCCGACGTGGCGGCGGCCACCGACGAGCCGGGTGACGTCCCGTCCCAGCCGATGCCCTATCCGACATGGCGCTACGAGACCTGGGAGGAGCCGGGCCTGGATCGGGACGTGAGCACCGCGGCCGTGGCCGGCGGAGTGATCGTGTCGTTCTCGCTGCTGTTGCGAGACGGCGACCGGGCCTGGTCGGACATGACCGCCACGGTTCCGGAGCACCGTGGTCGCGGCCTGGCCCGCCTGGTGAAGACGGAGACGCTGCGCCGGGCCGCGGCCGGGGGCGTGCGCACCGCCTACACCAGCAACGACGAGACGAACACCCCGATGCTGGCCGTGAACTCCCGTCTCGGCTACCGCCCGATCGCCACCCAGTTGTCCTGCCTGGCCACCCTCACTTCGTAACCCAGCCGCAGCCCGTGGTGAGTGGCGGTGCGCTGGTGGGCGTAGGTGACCACGCGGGGGTGGGGCGGCGCCGGTGGGCGTACCGGCGAAAGGTTCTGGAGAAGGAGGTCGCTCACACCTCGGGAACTCAGGGTGGTGTTGACGGAATCTCGTCGTAAGGTGTGGGAAACAACTGAATACCTCATCCAGAGGGGCAGAGGGATACGGCCCGACGAAGCCCCGGCAACCACCGCGCAGCGATTCTCGATGACGAGCCGCGTGTGGCAGGTGCTAATTCCGTCCCCGTTCCGGCAGGTCGCCGCGGGGAAAGATGAGAGGAAACTCTAGTGACGTCTGTCGTCAGCGCACCCTCTGCCACCTCCACGTCGCCCGCGAAGGGCCTGATCTGCCGCGCCTGTGGTGCCGAGTACCCCCTCGCCGCGCAGCACGCCTGTTACGAGTGTTTCGGCCCGCTCGAGGTCGCCTACGACGAGGCGGCACTCGCGCGGGTGACGCGGGCCCAGATCGAGGCGGGGCCGCAGAACATCTGGCGTTACGCGGCTCTGCTGCCGGCCGGACAGGACCCGGCGACCCGGGTGACCCTCGACCCGGGCCTGACCCCGCTGGTCGCCGCACCGCAGCTGGCCGCCGCGATCGGCCTGCAGGCGCCGCTGTGGGTGAAGGACGACTCGCAGAACCCGACTCACTCGTTCAAGGACCGGGTCGTCTCGGTGGCCCTGACCGCGGCCAAGGAGCTGGGCTTCAAGCGGTTCTCCTGCGCCTCGACCGGCAACCTGGCCAACTCGGTGGCCGCCCACGCGGCCCGTGCCGGGGTGCCGAGCATCGTCTTCATCCCGTCCGATCTGGAGCAGGGCAAGATCATCACGACCGCGGTGTACGGCGGCGAGCTGGTGGCCATCGAGGGCTCCTACGACGACGTGAACCGGCTGTGCAGCGAACTGGTGGAGACCGACGAGTTCGAGGACACCGCGTTCGTGAACGTGAACGTGCGGCCGTTCTACGCCGAGGGCTCGAAGACCCTGGGGTACGAGGTGGCCGAGCAGCTGGGCTGGCGCATCCCGGCGCAGGTGGTCATCCCGATGGCGTCCGGTGAGCTGCTCACCAAGATCGACAAGGCGTTCACCGAACTGGTCGAGATCGGACTGGTCGAGGCCCCGGAGGGCGGCTGGACCGTCTTCGGTGCCCAGTCCGAGGGCTGCAACCCGATCGCGGTGGCCCTGCACGCCGACACCGACGTGATCACCCCGGTCAAGCCGACCGGTATCGCGAAGTCGCTGAACATCGGTGACCCGGCCGCCGGGCCGTACGCGATCGAGGCGGTCCGCCGCACCGGTGGCTGGATGGACTACGCGAACGACGACGAGATCCGTGAGGGCATCCGGCTGCTCGCCGAGACGACCGGTGTCTTCGCCGAGACCGCCGGCGGCACGACCGTGGCGGTGCTCAAGAAGCTGGTGGCGAGCGGCAAGCTCGACCCTGCGAAGGAGACCGTCCTCTACAACACCGGTGAGGGTCTGAAGACGCTCGACGCGGTGGCCGGCCAGGTTGGACCGACCCACACGATCAAGCCGTCGCTGAAGGGCGCGCGGGAGGCCGGTCTGCTGGGATAGGTCACCATTTCGTGACCTTCTCTCACTGTCGGTAATCGGCAATCAGCCGGTTGTCGAGAATTACCTCCTCCGAGGACTTGCACTCCGATCTCCGGATCGGCAGGATGCTCTCTGCGGGAGGATGCGACGCCGTACGAGGCCCCTCACCTGGACATTGGCGACAATCTCCGAGGGTCCCAACGATCCAGCGCTGACCCATCTGGCTACGTGCCCGGAGGTGCTGTGCGTCCGTCCTCCCGACCAAAAATCCTGCGAACCCCCGGCCGGTCAAGAGTCTTGCGAACCCACGGCCGCAGTGGGAGCTCTTCCGGGTAATGCCCGTCGGCGAGTCCCGCGTTCTTCTCGAACCAGTTGCGGACGCCGTACGACGTGGTCAGTGCGATCGACCAGCCACACGCGACCCAGTAGGCGGGCCAGAACAGCGGGCCGAACAACGCGTACTGGCCGGCATGGCGGCATTCGTGGGTGAAGAGCGGGGCCCGTTCCTCCGCCAGCAGCCACTCGGCGCTCCGGTTCGTGATGATCACCGAGCCGACCGTGAAGCAGCTTCCGGCCGGCATCCTGAAGCGGAAGTTCTCGGCTATCAGGACACCGTGGCGGCCGCGCCGGATCCGGGTGCCGGTGACCGCGGCCAGCAGCAGCCCGACGAGGGTCGTCCCGTTCACGGCGGTCAGCGCCGTCCGGGTCACGTGCCACCCGCGCCCGGCCATCTCAGACCGGCCGGCGCATCTGCAGCTCGGTCAGGACCCGGACGGTCGGATGCGGCATGCGGACCCCGGTGTCGACGAAACCGAGTTTCTCGTACGCCCGGACGGCCCGGTCGTTGCCGCAGACCACCTCGAGCATCAGCTCGTCACGCCCGGCCGCCGCGGACCAGTCGGCGACCGCCTCGACGAGCTGGGCGAGCAGCTTGCCGCCCCGGTGGGCCGGTGTCAGGTAGACCGCGAAGATCACCGTGCAGCCCGGTTCGCCGGGGACCGTGGTGCCGCCGGCATGCCCGATCAGCGGCCCGCCCGGGTCGGCGATGAACTGGGCCGTCTCGAACCCCTCGGCCGACTGCCGGATGCGCTGCCGGTAGCCCTCGTGAGACCGGGCCGCGGCCTGGGCCAGGGTCTCCAGGAAAGCGAGTGGACTGTCCGCGAGCATCTCCAGCCGCAGCGCCCGGACACGCGCGGTGTCCTCCGGCGTGACGCGGCGTACCTCCCAGTTCTCCATGGGTCATCCCTACCGCCGCCGGATCCGGTCGGCAACCGGGTTGTCGCGAAGCTGAGTGGTGGTCTGCGACATGATTCGACGATGAACGATGAATTGCCCCGGCCGTACGCGGAGGCGCCCCCTTCCGCCGAGCCGCTCTCCGGCTTCCAGCTCGTGCGGGCCCGGCCGTGGGCCGTCGCCGCGACGGCTGTGCTCGCCGTCGCGCTGACGGCCGCACAGGTGTGGGTGTGGCTGCACTGGGTTCCGGCCACCGGTCCGATCGCCGAGCTGGACGCGTCGTACGGCCTCGTGAACCGGCTGGCCGAGTGGGTCTTCCTCCCGTTCCTGGGGGCCCTCCCGTTGCTGGTGCCGCTGGTCGTGATCGCCGCGCTCGCCGGGCGCCGGGTGACCGTGGGCCGGGCGCTGGCGCTGTGGGCCTTCTCCGCTCTGCTGTCGATCGTGGAGAACCTGTTGATCATGGGTGCCTTCCTCGCGGTCTACGGCGGTGCGGGCAGCGACGGGACCACGGTCGTGCTCAAGGTGATCGAGATCGGCTGGCTGGTCCTCGCCGCGGTGGCGGCCCGCCGGCTGCTGCCGCTCCCGGGGTACCCACTGATGCGAGGGCCCGACCTGGTGGTGATCGTCGTGGCGTCGGTCGCCGTGATGCTGGTGACCATGCCGCTGGGGGAGCTGGGGCTGAACCGGTGGGCCGGGACGGCGCTGTGGGCGTTGCTCGTCATGGTGTGGTCGTTTGCGGTGCTCGTCACGTCGGCCCCGAAAGGTTCCGCGTGGTCCGGTACCCCCGCTGACCTGCGGCGGCAAGATCCTTAACCGAAACGGCGGCCTGTTCGGGGGTTTCGCGAGAAGATGGGGTTTCTTGCACTCGCCATCGGAGAGTGCTAAACAAGTGATTGGCACTCGCGCATGCTGAGTGCCAGCAGGTCGGGACGGTGGGGTTCCGGTCGCGGTGCTGCCATCGGCATCGGGGCACGGAGCCGGTCGTCGCGGGCTATCCGGCTCGGCCTGAGGACGTCACATCGCCAGGTGGTGACGTCCGCAGACGTTCCTCAACGTGCGGAGAGCGGGGCCGACGAGGCCCGGCACCGCGGATGTCCGGGAGGACAACGCCGTATGGCCAAGATCATCGCATTTGACGAGGAAGCCCGTCGCGGCCTCGAGAGCGGCATGAACCAGCTCGCCGACGCCGTGAAGGTGACGCTCGGCCCCAAGGGTCGCAACGTCGTCCTCGAGAAGAAGTGGGGCGCTCCCACGATCACCAACGATGGTGTATCCATCGCCAAGGAGATCGAGCTCGAGGGCACCTTCGAGAAGATCGGCGCCGAGCTGGTCAAGGAGGTCGCCAAGAAGACCGACGACGTCGCCGGTGACGGCACGACGACGGCGACCGTCCTCGCCCAGGCGCTGGTCCGTGAGGGTCTGCGCAACGTGGCCGCGGGCGCGAACCCGCTCGGCCTGAAGCGGGGCATCGAGGCCGCGGTCGCCAGCGTTTCCGAGGCGCTCTCGCAGCTCGCCAAGGACGTGGAGACCAAGGAGCAGATCGCCTCCACCGCCTCCATCTCGGCCGGTGACTCCACGGTCGGCGAGATCATCGCCGAGGCCATGGACAAGGTCGGCAAGGAAGGCGTCATCACCGTCGAGGAGAGCAACACCTTCGGTCTCGAGCTCGAGCTCACCGAGGGCATGCGCTTCGACAAGGGCTACATCTCGGCGTACTTCATGACCGACGCCGAGCGCATGGAGGCCGTCTTCGACGACCCCTACATCCTCATCGCGAACAGCAAGATCTCCGCGGTGAAGGACCTGCTCCCGATCCTGGAGAAGGTCATGCAGGGCGGCAAGCCCCTCGTGATCATCGCCGAGGACGTCGAGGGCGAGGCCCTGGCCACCCTGGTCGTGAACAAGGTCCGTGGCACCTTCAAGTCGGTTGCCGTCAAGGCCCCCGGCTTCGGTGACCGCCGCAAGGCCATGCTGGAGGACATCGCCACCCTCACCGGTGGCGCCGTCATCAGCGAAGAGGTCGGCCTCAAGCTGGACGCCGCTGACCTGTCCCTGCTGGGCCAGGCCCGCAAGGTCGTCATCACCAAGGACGAGACCACCATCGTCGACGGTGCGGGCAACGCCGAGCAGATCCAGGGCCGGGTCAACCAGATTCGCGCCGAGATCGAGCGCTCGGACTCCGACTACGACCGTGAGAAGCTGCAGGAGCGCCTGGCCAAGCTGGCCGGCGGTGTCGCGGTGATCAAGGTCGGCGCGGCCACCGAGGTCGAGCTCAAGGAGCGCAAGCACCGCATCGAGGACGCCGTTCGCAACGCGAAGGCGGCCGTCGAGGAGGGCATCGTCCCGGGTGGTGGCGTCGCGCTGGTGCAGGCCGGCAAGACCGCGTTCGACAAGCTGGACCTGTCGGGCGACGAGGCCACCGGTGCCAACATCGTCAAGGTCGCGCTCGACGCCCCGCTGCGTCAGATCGCCGTGAACGCCGGCCTCGAGGGCGGCGTCGTGGTCGAGAAGGTGCGCAACCTGGAAGCGGGTTGGGGCCTGAACGCCGCGACCGGCGAGTACGTCGACCTGCTGGCCGCGGGCATCATCGACCCGGCCAAGGTCACCCGTTCGGCGCTGCAGAACGCCGCGTCGATCGCCGCGCTGTTCCTCACCACCGAGGCCGTCGTGGCCGACAAGCCCGAGAAGAACCCGGCCCCGGCCGGCGCCCCGGGCGGCGGTGACATGGACTTCTGAGTCCATTCGTTCCCAACCGGAAGGCGGTCCGCTTCGGCGGGCCGCCTTCCGGCGTGTCAGGGGTGTTGCCGGCCCTGCTGGGGCCTGCCGAACGCGTACAACAGGGAGCCGACGAGGCCGGCCAGACCGCTGAGGACGACGATCGGGGCCAGGCCGGGTCCGGTCGCCGGAAGATCGGGCGGTATCGGTGCGGGCTCCGGAGCCGGGGTGACGGACGGCGGGACAAGTGGCGGACCCGCCGGCGACGGAGTCACCGGGACGCTGGTGGGAGCGCTCGTAGGCCTCGCCGGCGGTGTCGAGGGGGTCGGCGGTGTGGACGGGGCCGGCGGTGTCGACGGGGCCGGCGGTGTGGAAGGGACCGGTGGCGTGGAGGGGGTCGGCGGCGTTTCCGGAGCAGGAACGTTGACGATGATCGTGCCGTAGGCGATGTTCCCGTTCTCGTCGATGATCTCGTAGGTGAACCGGTCGGTTCCGGTGAAGCCGGGCTCCGGGGTGTAGGTGATAGTGCCGTCCGGGTTCGTCCGAACGCTCCCGTGCTGCGGCTGCCCGATCCGGCCGATCGTCGCCGGCCGGCCCAGTTCGTCGGAGGCGGGCAGCGAGATGTCCACCGGTTCGCCGGGCGGGGTGGTGGCCTCCCGGTCCGGAGCAGCCGGCGGTGACCCGACGGTGACGGTCACGGTCGCGGTGGTCTCGGCGCCGTCGGCGGTGACGGCGGTGTAGCCGAACGCCGCGACGCCGGAGAATCCGCCCGATGGGGTGTAGGTGACCGTGGTGGCGTCGTCGATCCGGGCCGTGCCGTGGTCCGGCTCGGTGACCTCGGTGACCCGGAGGGTGCCGCTAGGGTCCAGGTCGTTGTCGAGAACCGGCACGGTGACCGCCCTGCCGTACGGGGTCGCGTGCGAGTCGGCGACCGCGAACGGGATCTGATGGGTGACCGTGACCTCGACGACCGCCTCCGCGGTGCCGCCGTGACCGTCGCTCACCTCGTACCGGAAGAGATCCTGACCGGTCCATCCGGCCGGTGGCGCGTACCGGAGCCGATCGCCCGACCGGCTCGCGGACCCGTGGCGTGGCTCGCCCAGCACGCTGACCGTCAGCGTCTGACCGGGATTGTCGTCGCTGTCGTTGGCCAGCACATCCACCTCCACCGGGCGGCCGGCGAGAGTGGCGGCGTGGTCGGCACGGGCGACGGGTACGGCGTTGGCGACCCGCACCATGATCCGGGCGCGGGCGAGGTTGCCGGCCGGGTCGCGGATCGTGTAGTCGAAGACGTCCGTCCCGGCGAAGCCATGCCGTGGCACGTACCGGATCCGCCCCGAGGCCTGGATGGCCGTGAAGCCGTTCGCCGGTGTACCGACCTGGGTGACCACCAGGGGACTCAGCTCCGGGTCGGCGTCGTTGGCGAGGGCGGTGATCTCCACCGGGGTGTCCGCGGCAGCGTCGGCCCAGTCGTCCACCGCGACCGGGGCGGCGTCGATCGTGATCGTCACCGTGCCCGTGTCGCTTCCACCCAGATCGTCGCTGAGCAGATAGTCGAAACTGTCCTGACCGGTCGCGCCGGGGGCCGGGGTGTACTCGACGGTCCCGTCGCCGGCCGGAGTGGCCGTCCCCTGGCGGGCGGAGCCGAGCGCCGCGATGGTCAGCATCTGGCCGGTGTTCAGGTCGTGATCGTTACCGAGGACGGCGAGGATGGCGGCGCCCTGCTGACGGACGGTGTAGGCGTCGTCGACCGCTACCGGCGCCGCGTTGCGCACCGTGATCGTCACCAGGGCCGTGGCGCCGGCCCGATGCGGGTCCTCGACCGTGTAGCCGAAGCCGTCGAGGCCGGTGAATCCAGGATCGGGGGTGTAGAGAAGGGTTCCGGTCGTGCCGGCGGTCACTGTGCCGTGTGCCGCCGCGGACCAGCCGGTGACCCTGAGCGTCTCCGCGTTCGGATCGGTGTCATTGGCGATCACATCGACGGTGACCGGCCAGTTCGTGTCGGTGACGGCGGCGTCGGCCTCGGCCGCGGGAAAGGCGTTGAGCAGCTCTATCACCACGGTGGCGAGGGAGCTGCCGCCACGGCCGTCACTGATCGTGTAGCGGAACGAGTCGGTTCCGCTGTGACCGGGCGCCGGCTGATACTCGACCTTTCCGGCACGGACGTTGGCGGTGCCACTTCCGGCCGGGGTGCTGATCGTGATGGTGAGCGGGTCGCCGTTCGGGTCCTCGTCGTTCGCGAACACGTCGATCACGGAAAGCAGGCCGGTCGGGACGGTCACCGCCTCGTCCCGGGCGACCGGTGGCGCGTTCAGCACGGTGACGGTGAGGGTCACGGTGACGGTGTCTCCCGGGGTGAACGGGTCCGGCGGGGTGTCGGTGATCGTGACGCTGATCGTCTCGGTTCCGGACCAGCCGGGGTCCGGCGTGTAGGTGAGCGAGTCGTCGTCCGGGTCGTGCACGAGCAGACCGTGCACCGCGCCGCTCGTTCCGCTGACCCGCAGCGGGTGGCCGTTCTCGTCAGCAGCGCCGGTGAGCGGCTTCACCGTGGCGGGCGTGAGGTACGGCGTGGTCACCGTGATGTTCGGCGCGGTCGGGGGCGAGTTGCCGACCAGGACGGTGACCTGTGCGGTCGAGGGGTCCGTGCCGTCGTGGACGGTGTAGTCGAACGTCGCACGGCCGGAGAAGCCGGCCGCCGCCTGGTACTCGATCTCGCCGAGTGCGGTGACGGTGGCGGAGCCGGACGTGAGATTGCTGATGCCGATGACCGTGAGCGTGTCCTGGTTGATGTCGGTGTCGTTGGCGAGCACCGGGATCGTCACGCTGCCCCGGTAGCCGGCCCGGCCCAGGTCGTCGGCGGCCGTGGGCGCGGCGTTCGCCACTTCGACGGTGACCTGTGCCTGAGCGGTCAGGTCACCGTCGCTCACGGTGTAGTCGAGCACCGTTGTCCCGCTGAACCCGATGGACGGTGTGTAGACCAGCTCGTCACCGACGATGCCGGCATGTCCGGCGTTGCCGGGCTGCGGGGCGCTGACCGTGACAATGGTGAGTGCGTCACCGTTCGGGTCGGTGTCGTTGCCGAGCACGTCGATGCTCACCGGGGTCCCGGACGGGGTGGCCCCCGCATCGCTCCGCGCGATCGGGCCCGCGTTCGTGGTGCGGACGGTCACCGTCGCGGTGACGGTGCCGCCCTCCGCGTCGCCGAGCACGTAGGTGAAGGTGTCGGTACCCGCCCATCCGGCCGCGGGCGTGTAGGTGATCTCGCCGTCCGCGGTGACGATCGCGGTGCCGTGGCCGGGCGGGGCGCCGATCGACACGGTCAGGCCGGCGTCGGGGCCGTCCGGGTCGGTGTCGTTGTCGAGCACGGTCACGGTCACCGGGCCGGCGAGGGTGGTCGTGGCGTTGTCGTCCCCGCCGACCGGTGCCCGGTTCATCCGGAACGACGCCGAGGCGTTGTCGTTGGCGGCGTTCCCGTCGATTCCGCTGCCGGAGGCGTGCAGGCTCGCGGCGGGTGTCGCACCGGCCAGGGCACCGGCCGTCGCCGGGATCACCACGGTGGCCGTGGTGCCGGTCACGAGAGGCCCGAGCACGCATGTGACCACCTGGGCGAAGGCGGTGCACCCGGGTGGCAGGACGCCGGGAGTGACCCCGGCCGGCAGGGTCAGCTCGGCCGTGGCCATGGTCTCCGTGGCGGCCCCGCCGTTGGTGACAGTCGCGGTGTAGGAGATCGCTGCCGGGACGGCGGCACGCTGGACGACGGCGGGCTGCACGGTCAGGCCGGCCGCCAGGTCCGCCTGGGGGGCGGCCACCGTGCTCGTCAGCGTCGCGGCCGGCCCGGTGACCCTGACCTGGGCGGAGCGGCCGGTGTAGCCGACGTTGACCAGATTGGTGATCGTGAAGGCGGCCGGGACGGTGGTGTCCACGCGGACGCGCAGGGTCACGTAAACGTCTCCCTGGGACGGGATCGGGCCCACCCGGAGATCGGCGCGTCCCGCCGCGTAGGTGCCACCGTCGTCCCCGGCCGCGTCGGTCACTGCCACGTCCCGGATGCGTAGCGAGTTCGGCACATACGTGGTCCCGGCCGGGATGGCATTGGAGATCAGCACGTCGTCGGCGGTGTCGTTGCCGTCGTTGCTGACGGTGATCCGGTACTCGATCACGTCACCGGGTTGCAGAGTGCCCACATTCATGTCGGTGCCGGTGACGGTCGTCGTGATCCGTGGCGCGTACAGGTCGATGGCGAAGGTCACCACGCCCGGGTAGAAGGTGTCGTTCGTGGTGCTCAGGGTGAGTGTCGTGGAGGTGGCGCCGTTCCTGAGCCGGTTCGTGGCGTCGAACTGGTCTATGTCGACGCCGAACAGGTTGCTCCAGGCCGGGTCGCGGCCGCCGACAGCCGTACCGCCGTCGCTCAACGTGCTGTTGAAGAAGTTGGCCGGCGGGTTCTCGGCATCGCCCATCGCCGTCCCGTCCAGTGCCAGCCCGTCACCGCTGTTGTCCCGGTCGCCCTCGTAGACGACGGTGCCGATCTCGGCGCGTACCGGCCCGGTGTGCGGGGTCTCGAAGCCGCCCAGCGTGATGTCGTACCTGCTTCCGGAGCTGGCGCTCACCGACCCGAAGCCGTCGTAGACACGCAGCGCCCGCAGGCTTTCGGCGGGATTGCGGTACGCGATCGCGAGCGTCCAGCCGGCGAACCGGCCGAGCCCGGTGCCGGCCTGGATGTTCGCGACCCGGTACACGCCGTTGCCGGCTCCCGCCACCAGGCCGGTGACGTCGGCGAACGCCTGGTAGGCGTTGAACGAGGCGCCGCCGTACACGGTCGACGCCTGGACCGGTTGCCAGGAGGCCGTCACCGGGGTACGGAAGAGGACACGGTTGCGGTGCCCGGGCGTCGGAGCGCCCGAACCGTAGTTTCCGGCCGTCGGGTCCGCGGCCCAGTACAGCGCCGCGAAGAGCACCGTGCTGTCCGGCGGCAGGGTGATCGTGGCGGTGCTGTCGTTGAAGGTGGTGACCGGGTCGCCGTCGGCGTCCGCGTACCGCATCGCGTAGCTGTTGTTGTCCAGCGACTCACCGGACGGGTTCTGGCCCTGCCGGGCAAGCGGGCAGTCGTTGTTGCTGACCGGGCAGACCAGGCTGGCGTTGCCGCGCAGCAGGATCGAGCCGTTGACATTGGCTGAGTACCGCGGTGTGAACGGCGATGTGACGGCGGCGTCGGCCCGGTGCACCACGAGTACGGTCGCCGCCAGCATGAGGGCGTAGATCAGGAGTACCGCGGCTCCGGTTCGTCGCATGGTCGTCGTCCTCGCCAGTGCAAGCAGGACCCCGGCGGCCCGGCACAGGTGTGACGCTAAACCCGGCGGATGGGGTAATGTTCACTATCCCCGTCATATCGGAAGTCAGTGACATTCCCTCGCCGGGGTGACAGGTGCGGGCGCTAACGTGGGACGGGTGCGTGATCCCTCCGTCTCCCGCAACTCGGCCGGCCGGCTTTCTCCGATCCGTCGCACCGCCGACCTGCGGCGGTTGCGTGACGAGCAGTTCGACGTCCTGGTGATCGGTGGTGGCGTCACCGGCGCGGGTGCCGCTGTCGACGCCGCCTCCCGGGGGCTCAAGGTCGCCCTCGTCGAGGCCCGTGACTTCGCCGCCGGCACCTCCAGCCGGTCCAGCAAGCTGATCCATGGCGGCCTTCGCTACCTGGAACAGCTCGAACTGGGCCTGGTGCACGAGGCGCTGACCGAGCGTGGCCTGCTGGCCACCCGGCTCGCCCCCCATCTGGTGCGCCCGGTGCCGATCCTGGTCCCGCTACCGAGCGCCGGCCTTCCGAAACGGGCCTGGCAGCGCGGCTACTACGGGCTCGGCGTCGCCGCGTACGACGTGTTCGCCGGGATGTTCGGCTCCGGCCGGGGCATGCCGCTGCACCGGCACCTGACCCGGGACGGCGCCCGCCACCTCTTCCCGAGCCTGCGCGCCGACCGGATCGCCGGCGCGATCCGCTACTTCGACGGCCAGGTCGACGACGCCCGCTTGGTGGTCAACCTGGCCCGGACCGCGGCCAGCCTGGGCGCGGCCGTCGCCACCAGCGCCCGCGTGGTCGGTTTCCTCCGCGAGGCCCGGCAGGTGGTCGGCGTCCGCGTGCGCGACCTGGAGTCCCCCGACGCTGAACCCTTCGAGGTACGAGCCCGCACCGTGGTCGCCGCGACCGGGGTGTGGAGCGACGACATGTCGCAGATGCTCAGCGACGTCGGGGTGCGCCCGGGCTTCCGGGTCCGCGCCTCCAAGGGCGTGCACCTGGTGGTTCCGCGCTCGGCGATCACCGGCGAGGCCGGCCTGATCCTGCGGACCGCCACCAGCGTGCTCTTCGTCATCCCGTGGGGCGGACACTGGATCATCGGCACCACCGACACCGACTGGCAGCTCGACCGGGCCCACCCGGCGGCCTCGGCCCGCGACATCCGCTACCTGCTCGATCAGGTGAACACGGTGCTGGACCGGCCGCTCACCACCGACGACATCGAGGGCGTCTACGCCGGGCTGCGCCCGCTGCTCTCCGGCGAGGCCGACTCCACCTCCAAGCTGTCCCGCGAGCACGCGGTGGTCGAGCCGATGCTCGGGCTCATGCTGGTGGCCGGCGGTAAGTACACGACGTACCGGGTGATGGCGGCCGACGTCATCGACCGGGCGGTCCGCCGCCTCGGCGGCCCGGCCCGGCCGTCGCGCACCGACGAGCTGCCGCTGCTCGGCGCGGACGGCTTCGCCGCCGCGTGGCGTGACCGGCAGGACATCGCCCGGCGGCACGGCGTCACGGCGGGTGTCGTCGAACACCTTCTGGAGCGGTACGGCACGCTGACGATCCACCTGCTGGCGATGATGGCCGCCCAGCCCGGACTGGCCGTGCCACTCGCCGGGGCACCGGAATACCTGGCCGCCGAGGTGGCGTACGCGGCGCTCGCCGAGGGTGCGCTGCACCTCGACGACGTGCTCACCCGGCGTACCCGCATCTCGTTCGAGACCGCCCACCGGGGTGCCGAGTCGGCTGCGCACGCCGCCGAGATCATGGGTGAGGCGCTCGGCTGGGACGCGACCGTCCGGCAGAAGGAGATCGAGCACTACCTGGCCCGGGTCACCGCCGAGCGGCAGTCGCAGACCATGCCGGACGACGCCACCGCCGACGCCGCCCGGATGGGGGTGCCGGACGTGCGGGGCCTGGCCGCCGACCGGCGGCTGCCGCTGCTCGAGGTCGACCTGTGACGCCACGTTGATACTCGTCGACGAGCCTCGCTGGCCGGCGCGCGGCCATCTCTGGTCGCACCTGGTCAGCGACGTGTCATTTGCCGAGTTGCACGTGTTCGCCGAGATGCTCGGTACGCCGCGCCGGGCCTTCGACCGGGACCACTACGACATCCCGGAGTCCCGGTTCCGCAGCGCTCTGTGGCTGGGTGCCACCCTGCTGCCGTCCCGGGATCTCACCGCCCGGCTCCGCGCCGCGGGCCTGCGCCGGCCTAAGCATCTGGTGCCTCGGCAAGCCGTTCCAGTTCGGCCGTGAGGTTGGCCCGGGCGCGTTCCTCCCAGGCCTCGTGGATCGGCGCCAGGCGGTAGATCGACGGCAGTTTCAGCAGTTCGGTCAGGACCCGGGAGCGACCGGCCCGGAACGCGTCGTCCGGGACGTGGGCGTACTCGCGGCGGATCGCTTCGGTGTAGCCGGCGTAGCGCTCCTCGTCGGCGGCCAGGATCGACAGGTCCGCGTCGCAGAGCAGTTCGCCGTCCGGGTCGTCGTCCTCGGTGGCGTGCCCGGCGGTCAGGCTGACCAGGCGGGCCACCTCGGCGGACACCTCGTCGGGGGCGCCCAGGCTCTGCAGCAGTCCGGCCGCGAACTCGGCGCTGTCGCGTTCGTTCGCGTCGCCCAGGGCGCGGGGGTCGTAGACGGCGTCGTGCAGCCAGGCGGCGAGCCGTACCCGATCGGGATGAGGGCTGAGGTGAGCGAAGCGATCGATCACCTCGAGCACCGACGCGAGGTGGGACACGTCGTGGTAGTGGCGTTGCGGTTCGGTCCAGCGGCCGATCAGGTACTGCGCGGCGGCGTCCAGGTCCGCGTCGCTCGCGGTGGCGCCGGCGCCGCGGGCGGCGGACCGGAAAGCATCGGGCAGAGATGTCACCCCCGCATCCTGGCACGTACCTTGAGGTCATGATCCGGGTGACCGCCGCGCTGTCCCGGACCCGTGCGGGTCTGATGCTGGCGCTGCAGGCCGGTCTGGCCGCCGGGTTGGCCTGGTTCGTGGCGCACGACCTGTTCGCGCGGCCGATGCCGTTCTTCGCGCCGATCGCCGCGGTGATCGCGCTCGGCTCCTCGGTCGGGCAGCGGCTTCGGCGCACCACCGAACTCGTGGCCGGGGTGGCCGCCGGGATCGGCCTGGGTGACGGGATCATCCTGCTGATCGGTGCGGGTCCGGTCCAGATCGGCGTGATCGTGCTGCTCGCCGTGCTGCTGGCGACCGCGGCCGGTGGCGGGGCGGCGCTGATCGTGCAGTCCGCCTCGTCGGCGGTCCTGGTCGCCACCCTGACGTCGACGACCGGCCAGCCGTGGACCCGGTTCCTGGACGCGCTGGTCGGCGGCGGGATCGCGCTCGTGGTGATGACGGTCCTGCTGCCGCTCAACCCGCTCACCGTGGTCCGGCGGGCCGCCGATCCGGCGTTGCGGGCCTTCACCGGGGGGCTGCACGACGCGGCCCGCGGGCTGGCCGGCCGGGACGCCGGTGCGGTGCGGGGAGCGGTCGACCGGCTGCGGGCGGCGGAGGGCACCTTCGCGGCATTCAGCGCGGCCATCGAGGCGGCCCGGGAGAACGTGGCGTTCGCACCGGCCCGGTGGCGGGCCCGCGGCGCCCTGGCCCAGTACGTCGAGGGTTCCGCCCAGCTCACCTATGCGCTGCGCAATGTCCGGGTGCTGCTGCGCCGGGCCGAGACCGCGCTGAACGACGCCGAGCCGATCCCCGACGTGCTGCCGGTCTCGGTACGGCACCTCGGCGACGCCGTGGAGCTGCTGCGGCAGGAGTGGGACCGGGGCGTCGAGCCGATCGCGGCCCGGGAACGGGCACTGCGGGCGGTGGCCGAGTCGGGCCGGGCCTACCGGGAGGGTGTCGGCTATTCCGGCGGCGTGGTGGTGGCGCAGGCCCGGACCGCGGTGGCCGACCTGCTGCGGGCCACCGGGGTCGAGTACGCGGAGGCCACCCGGCAGGTGCGTGACGCGATCGGCTGGACGGCGCGGCCGCAGAAGGTCCGCCGGAGGCCGGGACGGCGCGGTTCGATGCCTTCTTGATCCGTTTCGGGCTCCTCGGGCCGGTCGGACGCGAATCCGATGACTACGCTGGCGGTCATGGCCGATGTCTCGCCGAGCGGACCGCCCGATTCCGCCGACCGTCCGCAGTCCGCTCCTCCGGCTGTCCCCGAGGCTCCGGCTCCTCTCGCGTTCGAAACGCCGGTCTTCGGGCAGCCGCCGGTGCCGCCCGGCCCGCCCCTGGTGCGGCCGGCTTCCCCAGCGCCTCAGCAGCCGGTTTCCCCGGCGCCCCAGCCGGTTTCCCCGGCACCCTCACAACAGGTCTCCCCGTTACCCGAGCAGGTCTCCGCGGCGCCTCAGCCGTTGATGACTCCGGCGCCGCCGCAGTTCGCGCCTCCGTCATCGGCACCGCCGCAGTACACCCCGGTGGTGCTGGCGGACGGGCCGGCACCCGTTCCGCCGTACCCGGGTATGACCGACGCGGCCCAGGCCGCGGTTCCCGGCCGCCGTACCGGCTGGCCCCGGTGGCTGCCGATCACCCTGGCGGTCCTGGGGATCGGGGGGGTGGCCATCGGCATGCTGTCCTACCTCGGCTACACCATCGGCATCACCGGCCTGGCGATCGGCCTGACCGCGGCCATCCTCCCGGTGCCCCTGCTGGCCAGCAGCTTCATCTGGCTGGACCGCTACGAACCGGAACCGACGAGATATCTGGTCTTCAGTTTCGCCTGGGGCGCCGCGATCGCCACCGCGGTGGCCCTCGGGGTGAACACCGGATCGGCCTGGCTGTTCGACCGGGCCGGCCTGCCGGACGCCCTGGTGGCGGTGCTGGTCGCGCCGTTCATCGAGGAGTCGATGAAGTTCCTCGGTCCGCTCCTGCTCTTCTGGCGGAGGCGCTCCGAGTGGTCCGGCATGACCGACGGCATCGTCTACTGCGGCCTGTCGGCGCTCGGCTTCGCCATGGTGGAGAACGTGCTCTACCTGGGCGGGCACGGCTACGCGGCAGGTGAGTCGGAGTACGGCCCGGCCACCGGCCTGCAGAACGTCTTCCTGATCTTCATCGTGCGGATCCTGTTCACCGGGTTCGCGCATCCGCTCTTCACCTCGATGGCCGGCCTCGGCCTGGGCATCGCGGCGCGCTCCGGGAACCGGACGGTCCGGGTGCTCGCCCCGATCGCCGGCCTGCTGCTGGCGATGATGCTGCACGGCATCTTCAACCTGCTGCCGACGCTGGCCGCCGCCACCGGCGAGACGCTGATCATGCTGTACGGCTACCTCGGCTTCATGGTGCCGTTCTTCTTCGCGGTCGTCGGGCTGGCCATCGCCCTGCGCAGCTGGGAGGGCCGCCTGGCCGAGCGGGTGCTGTACCCGTACGCGGAGGCCGGCTGGTTCGCCCCGTCCGAGGTGGCCGCGCTCGGCACGCTCGGCCGCCGGCATGCCGCCCGCGAGTGGGCGCGCCGGGTGGCGGGGCCGATCGGGCACCGGGCCATGCGCGAGTTCCAGTTCGCGGCGACCCGGCTCGCGCTGCTCCGCGACGGGCTGGAACGCGGGCTGCCGAAGACTCCGGGGGAACAGGACCGGACCCTGCGCGAGGAGCGGGAGCTGCTGGTCGCCATCACCAATTACCGGTCGGCGTTCGCGGGACGGGACCCGCAGACACCGCCGTCGTGGTGGGACGGGCGCAATTACCGGATCACGTTCCCGGACGGCGAGGTGCGTACCGTGGCGCCGCCGCCTGAGCCGGTCATGCCGGTGCCGGTCGTCCTGCCGTCGCTTCCGCCACCGCCGCCGTCCTACGGCAGCCCGTACGGGTACGGCGGCCCGCCGCCGTACGCGCCGATGCCGCCTCAGAGGTAGAGGCCGGTCCCGTCCGACTCGACCCGGGTGGCCGCGACCGCGTGCACGTCCCGTTCCCGCAGCAGGACGTAACCCTTGCCGTGCAGCTCCACCTCGGAGCGGTCGTCCGGGTCGAAGAGGACCCGATCACCCACCACGATCGAACGCACGTTGGGGCCCACGCCGACCGCGGTGGCCCAGGACAGGCGCCGTCCCATCGATGCGGTGGCGGGGATCACGATGCCGGCGCTGGACCGGCGTTCCCCCTCACCGCCGTCCTGGCGGACGAGGACGCGGTCGTGCAGCATCCGGATCGGCAGTCCGGTCTCGGTACGGGTGTCGGCACTCACGCTGCAGACGGTACGCCGCCACGCATTCGCCCGGTCGCCGGGGAAGGCGATCCAGGTATCTGGGTACTAGCGTGAACACGGCGCATCAAAGAGGTCGAGGGGGTTATGCGGTTGAACCGCATTCAGCGGGTCAGGGACAACCTGAGGAAGGCCTACGACGCGGGGCGGGACTCGGTGCGGCAGGCCCGGGCCGAGCGCCCGGCGCCGGAGCCTGATCAGTACGACGAGTTCTATCCATCCGCGGACGAGCCGGAGCTGGTGCACCACTCGACGGCCAGCCGGGACGACGCGGACGTGCCACAGACGCTGCGGATCGCCGCGGCCTGGAGCTGGCGGCTGATCGTGGTCGGTGTGATCGGCTGGGCGCTGCTGCGGCTGATCAGCATGGTCAGCATCGTGGTGGTCCCACTGGCCATCGCTCTGCTGTTGTCCGCCCTGTTCGGGCCGGCGGTGGGATGGCTGCTGCGGATGCGGGCGCCGCGCTCACTGGCGACCTTCCTGGTGCTGGTCACCGGGATCGGCGCGCTCGTTCTCACGCTGACCCTGGTGGTGAACGAGTTCATCGCGGGCGTGCCGAAACTGACCGAGAACGCGGCCGCCGGTGTCAGCCAGATCCAGAACTGGGCCCAGACCGGGCCGCTGCACCTCTCCAACGACCAGGTGAATCAGGGCGTCGCCGCGGCGCAGGAGTGGATCAACTCGAACACGGCGGCGCTGACCTCGACCGGTATCGCCACCGTCGCGACGATCGCCGAGCTGGTCACCGGCATGCTGCTGGTGATCTTCGCGACCTTCTTCTTCCTGCGCGACGGCCGGTCGATCTGGCGGTTCATCGTCCGGCTGTTCCCGGTGAACGCGCGCTGGTCGATGGCCGACGCCGGGGACGCCGCCTGGTCCACGCTCGGCTCCTACGTGCGGGCCACCGTGCTGGTCGCCTTCATCGACGCGGTCGGTATCGGCCTGGCGCTGGTGGTGCTCGAGGTGGAGTTCGCGTTCCCGCTTGCTGCGCTGGTGTTCCTGGGCGCCTTCGTGCCCATCGTCGGTGCCAGCGTGTCGGGCGCGGTCGCCGCACTGGTGGCGCTGGTGGACGAGGGCTGGGTGATCGCTCTGATCACGCTCGGCGCGGTCGTCCTGGTGCAGCAGATCGAGGGACACGTGCTCCAGCCGCTGATCATGGGCCGGGCGGTCGCGGTGCACCCGCTCGCGGTGATCATCGGCATTGCCTGCGGTGTGGTGCTGGCCGGGATCATCGGGGCGCTGGTGGCCGTACCGCTGATCGCGGTCCTGAACACGGCCGTGCGGCGGCTGTCCCGGCGCCGCCCGGAGGTCCCGCCGCACGCCGAGGTCGTCACCACCGGAGGGGCCTGAAACCCCGCCACAGCCGAGAAAAACGAGCTGGCTCTCACCGTTGTCTCAGCGAGCTTGAGACAGCGGTGAGAGCCAGCTGAACAGAGCGTGGGTCAGGCGGTGGCCACGGTCAGCGCGATCTCGTTGACGCCGCGGGCGGCGTCGACGGCGAGCTCGCCGTTGCCGTGCCGGCTCAGCGCCCGCACGGTCCACGAGCCGGGCGCGGCGAAGAACCGGAACACACCCTCGGGCGAGGAGACCACCTCGGCGGTGAACTCGCCCGAGCCGTCGAGCAGGCGCACGTAGGCGCCGCCGACGACCTCATCCTCCGCGTTGCGGACGATGCCGGTGATGACGGTTTCCTTGGCCAGGTCCACGCTGCTGGGGAGGGGCGCGGACTGGTCCGGGGCGGCGCAGCCGGCCGCGATGTCGGCGGCCACGTTGGTTGCGGGAGAAGTCATGTTGATCAGGCCTTTCCGGGCTCGTCGCCGAGGGCGATCGGCACACCGATGAGCGAGCCGTACTCGGTCCACGAACCGTCGTAGTTCTTCACGTTCTCCTTGCCGAGCAGCTCCTTGAGCACGAACCAGGTGTGCGAGGAGCGCTCGCCGATGCGGCAGTACGCGATGGTGTCCAGGCTGTCGTCGAACCCGGCGGCGCCGTAGATCTCGGCGAGCTCCTCGTTCGACTTGAAGGTGCCGTCCTCGTTCGCGGCCTTGCTCCACGGCACGTTGACCGCGGTCGGGATGTGGCCGGCCCGCTGCGACTGCTCCTGCGGCAGGTGCGCCGGGGCGAGCAGGCGGCCCGCGAACTCGTCGGGGCTGCGCACGTCGACCAGGTTCTGCACGCCGATGGCCTGGACGACCTCGTCGCGGAACGCGCGGATCGACAGGTCGGGAGCCTTGGCCGTGTACTCGGTGCGCGCGCGGACCGGGACGTCCTTGGTGTAGACCCGGGCGTCGAGCTCCCACTTCTTGCGGCCGCCGTCGAGCAGCTTGACGGCCTCGTGGCCGTACAGCTTGAAGTACCAGTACGCGTAGGCCGCGAACCAGTTGTTGTTGCCGCCGTACAGGATCACGGTGTCGTCGTTGGAGATACCGCGCTCGGACAGCAGGGCGGCGAACTGCTCCTGGTTGACGAAGTCACGCCGGACCGGGTCCTGCAGGTCCTTCTTCCAGTCCAGCTTGATGGCGCCGGGGATGTGGCCGCCGTCGTAGGCGGTGGTGTCCTCGTCGACCTCGACGAAGACGAGCCCCGGGGTCTCCAGGTTCTGCTCGGCCCACTCGGCCGAGACGAGTGCGGTGTCGCGACTCATCGGTTCACTCCCTGTGGAAGGTGGGTGGAGGGAGAGTCAGCGCACGGAGAGAGCTTGTTGTCGCACTCCGCGCGGACCCATCGGTGGGTGGGATCACGGGCTGCTGTGCGACGGCGCCACTGCCGGGCAAGTTGGTGCCCTTGGCTTAGCTAGAGCTTCAGAAGGTGCTCAGCACGAGGTGGCCCCGTCAGATGACGGGACGACACAGGCACGCGGCCACGCGGCACAGGTCGACCGCGCGCCTTTTCGTGAGCAACAGGCTCATGGGAAACGACCCTACCAGCGTGCCCAACTCTCGGAACAGGACCGACCACGATCCGGGATCGGACGGTCGTCACACCCCGGCCGCGGTGAGGGCGACATCATTGGCTGCGAAAGTGACCTTGAGGCCCTCCGGCAACGGTCGCAAC
Source organism: Actinoplanes sp. NPDC023801 (assembly GCF_040639655.1). Classification (NCBI taxonomy): domain Bacteria; kingdom Bacillati; phylum Actinomycetota; class Actinomycetes; order Micromonosporales; family Micromonosporaceae; genus Actinoplanes; species Actinoplanes sp. NPDC023801. Next base: position 244,870 of record NZ_JBFAAI010000001.1, read on the forward strand.
TCCTGCACCACCAGGTTCATCGGCAACTTCGGCACGTCCAGCTCGAAGGCCATCTGCTCCACGAAGGAGTTGACCTGATTGCGTACCAGCGGGTTGTCCGGCAGGCCGGGGGCCGTCACATCGGAGAAACGTACCTGCACCTTGCCGTTGTCGACCTTCAGGTCCGCGGCGGCGGAAAGCGGGATCTCCTGGGTCTGGGAGATCTTGACGCTTCCCGAGCCGACCAGCTTGCCGTCCTTCTCGGCCAGTTTCAGGCCCTCCTGGCCGGTCGCGTCGGCGAGCACCCCGTAGTCCAGGGTGCCGGTGCCGGTCACCGTGCCGGCCCGGACCTCGCCCTGGCCGGAACGCAGTGTGCTCAGCGGGGCGGTCACCTGCCGGGCGCGGATGTCCAGCACGGCCATCCGGATGGTCTCGCCCGTGCCGGTCTGCGCGGCGAAGTCGGGCAGCTCGATCCGGATCTCCTCGTACTTCCCGGCGAGCACCTGGGTGAGGAACGGGACGCCGGCGATGGTCACCACGGGACGGCTGCTCTCCGCCTTCTGCTTCGCGACCTCCGCGGTCACCTTGTCGGCGAGGACGTTCTCGGCGTACGAGTTGCTGAACCGGTCCAGCACCACCAGCCCGACCAGCAGGATGATCAGCAGCGTCAGAACGACGAACAGCAGTTTTCGTCCCCGGCGACGGCGGGGACGATCCGTTCCGTACACCTCGGCCACTGTTCCTCCTGAATCGGCTGATGCCTGAGGAACGTACATGCCCCGGTCGAGGGTTCGACGAAACGGCAGTGTCAGGAGAGATACCAGTGAACGGAGGCGTAGGCGGCGACCGCGGTGAGGGCGAAGCCGCCGAGCGGGCCCTGCATGTGCCGGGCCAGCCAGAAGGTCGGCGCGTCACCGGCCAGCCGGCGTCCCGCCTCACCGAAGTTGACGGCCAGGTCGACCAGGTGCGCGGCCACCGCGGCGACCAGGCCCAGGACCGCGCCCTTGGTGGGATCGAACGGGAACACCAGGTAACTGCCGAGAACGGCCGACGTCAGCGTGCCGAGCATGGCGCCGAGCACGATGCCGGCCGCGCCGCGCGGCACCTGGGCGGCGATCCGCGGTTTCGGGAAGACCGCGTCGGTGAGGCGGGCGACCAGCAGGGCCACCCCGGCGCCGGTGCAGCAGACCAGGATCGCCGGCGCGCCGAGCGGCTCCCGGACCAGCGTGATCAGCACGGCGTACGCGGTCGCCCCGGACACGATGAGCAGCGTGGTGCGCCACGAGTCCTTGGCCCGTTGCCGGTCCTCGGCCCGGATCACCTGGGCGATCATGGCGGCCACGAAGCCGCCGAGCGCGACCCAGACCAGCGGCAGCAGTTCGCCCGGCTCGCCGGTCACGGCAAGGTAGTCGGCGGCGAGGGCGGTCACCGCGATGATCGCGGCGGTCGCGCCGGCCGCCGGTGGCTGCAGCGCCATGGTCCAGGCCAGCAGACCGAGCAACTGCACCCCGAAGAGCACGATCGCGTACGACACCCGCGCTCCGGGCCCGGTCGCGTGCCCCCCGATGATCAGTGCGACGGCGAGCAGAACCGCGAACCCGCCGATCGCGGCCGACAGTTTCGGCCGCACCGGAAGGATCTCGATCTCCTCGAACTCCTCCTCGCCCTCGGCGTCCGGGGAGGGTGTGCCCGCCTCGTCCTCGTCCGGGACAGCGCCGTAGAACCCGGCCTTGGGCCGGCCTGGGTTCAAGCGTGCGACCTGCTGAGAGGCTTCGGCGTCCCAGGGGTCGTCGTTCGGCATGGAGGGAAACACGACTGCGATCGTGCCAGACCCGCGACCGTGCACCCAATCGCTGCCGCGGGCACCTCACCGGTCGGGTAAAAGGCTGGTTACGAATCCGCCGTTCGGCCACCTCATGGGCGTTCTCTACATCACTTGCGTGCGCGACAGGGGTTTCCGCAGTGATGCATCGGTTAAGGTGAGCGCAACCCACCCGTCGGTGACGCCGGGACCTATTCTCCGGTGGCGAGGCCCCCTACCCCTCGCAGACCGGGTCACCCGAGCGGCCGCTGGCCGCGAGGACGGAGGTGAGTGTGGAGATCCTTCTGCTGGTCACAGCACGTGCCGGTGAGCCTTCTGCCGTACTGCCCGCTCTGGACCTTCTGCCCCACTCGGTTCGTACCGCCCCCCGCGACGTCCGCACCCTGGTCTCCGGGCCCAGCCCCGACGCTGTCCTGGTCGACGCGCGCTCCGAGCTCTCCGAGGCTCGTGCCACCTGCCGCATGCTGCACGCCACCGGGATCGGTGTCCCGCTGATCGCTGTCGTCACCGAGGCCGGCCTGATCGCGCTGAACGCCGACTGGGGCGTCGACGACGTGATCCTCGCGAGCGCGGGTCCGGCCGAGGTCGAGGCCCGGCTGCGCCTTTCGGTCGGCCGTCTCAACAACGCGACCGCCGGCGCCGGCGGCTCGATCCGCGCCGGTGAGCTCAACATCGACCCGGACACCTACGCCGCGAAGCTCAAGGGCCGCCCGCTCGACCTCACGTACAAGGAGTTCGAGCTGCTCAAGTTCCTCGCCCAGCACCCGGGCCGGGTTTTCACCCGCGACCAGCTGCTGCGCGAGGTCTGGGGCTACGACTACTTCGGCGGTACTAGGACGGTCGACGTCCACGTGCGCCGGCTGCGTGCCAAGCTCGGCTCGGAGTACGAGTCGATGATCGGCACCGTCCGCCAGGTGGGCTACAAGTTCGTGGTCCCGCCGTCCGGCCGTCAGCTGCCGGACAACGAGCCGGTCTCGCTTCCGGTCTGAGCCGGGTTCCTTTCATGACGAGTCGACAGCCGGTCCGTGTCACGGGCCGGCTGTCGTCGTCCGAGGCCGACGACGTGCTGGCCCTGGCCGCGGCCGCCGCGCACCTCGACGACGTCTACCCGCTCTCCGAGGACGTCGTGCTGCGGGTCCGTGGCGACGTTCCCTATCAGGGGCGGCACCTGCTGTCGTACGCCGGTGACCGGCTGGCCGGCTACGCCTTCCTGGAGGACTCCTCCGGCGAGTTGATCGTCCATCCCGGCTTCCGTCGCGCGGGTGTCGGCACCGAGTTGCTGACCGCCGCCGGTCCGGGTCCGATGCGCTTCTGGGCGCACGGCGACGATCCCGGTGCGGCTGCCTTCGCGGCACGGAACGGCTTCGAGCGGGCTCGCGTGCTGTGGCAGATGCGCCGCTCACTGCTCGAACCCCTGCCGGACATTCCGTTGCCCGAGGGTGTGACGGTTCGCGGTTTCCGTCCCGGTTCCGACGAGGAAGCCTGGGTCGGCGTCAACGCGCGGGCCTTCGCCCACCACCCGGAGCAGGGCCGCTGGACCCTCGACGACCTGCTGAGCCGGGAGGCCGAGCCGTGGTTCGACCCGGCCGGGTTCCTGCTGGCCGTCGACATCACGGACACCGTGCTCGGCTTCCACTGGACCAAGGTGCATCCGGCGTCGGGTGACGAACCGGCGGTCGGTGAAATTTATGTGCTCGGTGTGGACCCGTCGGGGCATCGTCGCGGTCTGGGTGCCGCGCTGAGCGTGCTCGGTCTGCGGTATCTGGCCGGGGCCGGCCTAACCGTCGCGAGCCTCTATGTCGACGAGTCGAACTCCGCCGCCGTGAAGCTGTACCGGGGGCTCGGGTTCGAGGTTTACAAGACGGACGTGAACTACCGCCGATAACGGCCCGGTCAAGCGAATGTCTCGCTACGGTCACGACTGTACGTAAATAACCGACATATCGGGTAGCTGGAGCGCAGTTCACTTAACGGACAACTGTATTCCGGTGGATGGCTACCTTCCGGCGCGGACCTGTTCACTCCCAGTTCATTTGCGACCGGGGATCCGGTCACTTGGCCTTCCTAGCTTTTCGGGTGTGAGCCGGTGAGAGACCGGCTGCAGAACCCGAAGGGACAACCGTGAAGCTCCAGCGGTCCGGTTTCGTGGCCGGCATTGCTTTGACTGCGACGATCGCGCTCACCGCGTGCGGCTCGGACAACGCACCGGCAGGCGGTGGCAGCGGATCGTCCGCCGCTCCCGGCGACTGCGTGAGCGGTAGCCTGACGGCACAGGGCTCCACCGCCCAGAAGAACGCCATGGACGAGTGGATCAAGGCTTACCAGACCAAGTGCGGCGCTGACGCGAAGGTCGACTACCAGGGCACCGGCTCGGGCGCGGGCATCGAGGCGTTCATCGCCGGCACCGCTGACTTCGCCGGCTCCGACTCGGCCCTGAAGGAGGACGAGCAGCCGCAGGCCGACGCCAAGTGCGCCGGTGGCAAGGCCCTCAACCTCCCGATGGTCATCGGCCCGATCGCCGTCGTCTACAACGTCGAGGGCGCCGACGGTCTGCAGTTCTCGTCCGCCACCCTGGCGAAGATCTTCGCTGGCAAGATCACCAAGTGGAACGACGCGGCCATCGCCGCCGAGAACAGCGGTGCGAAGCTCCCGGACGCCAACATTGAGACGGTGCACCGCGCCGACGAGTCCGGCACCACCGACAACTTCACCAAGTTCCTGAGCAAGACCGCCGAGGCGGACTGGACCTTCAGCAACGCCAAGGCCTGGAAGGCTCCGGGCGGCACCGCGGTCTCCAAGTCGGACGGTATCGCCACCAAGGTCAAGGGCACCGCGAACACCATCTCCTACGTCGAGATGTCGTTCGCCGAGAACCAGGCCCTGCAGACCGCGAAGATCAAGAACGGTGCCGGCGAGTTCGCGACGCTGTCCGCCGAGAGCGCCGGCAAGACCTTCGAGAACGCCGAGATCAAGGGCAAGGACGGCGACCTGGCCCTGTCCCTTGACTACGCCACCACCACCCCGGGCGCGTACCCGATCGTGCTGGTGACCTACGAGATCGCCTGCAGCAAGGGCAGCGCCAAGGCCAAGGCGGTCCAGTCCTTCCTGAAGTACACCTCGAGCACCGAGGGCCAGAAGGAGCTCTCCGAGCTGGGCTACGCCCCGCTGCCGGAGACCCTGCGCGCCAAGGTCGCCGAGTCCGTCGCCTCGATCGCCTGATCAGCCAGTCCATCCCTCCGAGACGACAGCGAGCGCGCAGATGGGTGACTACCCTTCCCGCTCGGTGAACGCCACCGCCGGCGACCTGGGCGTGACTCCGCGTCACGCCCAGGGCGCCGGCTACGGCTCTTCCCCGAGCAATTCGAACGAGCCCCCGCTCGGTGGCGGTGGCGCACTGCCGAAGAAATCCCGCTTCTCGATCGAGGCAGGCTTCCGCGGCCTGTCCACGGCCTCCGGTGCGATGGTGCTGGTCATCATCGTCGCCATCGCCGTCTTCCTGATCTCCAAGGCGGTTCCGGCCCTCCAGGCGAACGAGGCCAACTTCCTCACCGAGCTGACCTGGTTCCCGAACGAGAACCCGGCCCGGTTCGGCATCGCGGCGCTCGCCTTCGGCACCGTGCTCAGCTCGATCATCGCGCTGATCGTCGCGGTCCCGATCGCGCTCGGCATCGCGCTGTTCCTGTCGCACTACGCGCCCAAGCGGCTCGCCACGCCGCTGGGTTTCGTGATCGACCTGCTCGCTGCCGTCCCCAGTGTCGTCTTCGGTCTGTGGGGCCGGGACGTGTTCCAGGAGCCGGTTCGCGACTTCTCGATCTGGCTCAACACCTACTTCAGCTGGATCCCGCTCTTCGGCGGCGACGGCCCGTTCGGGCAGTCGATCATGCTCGGCGGCCTGGTTCTGGCGATCATGGTGCTGCCGATCGTCACCTCCCTCTCCCGTGAGGTCTTCCAGCAGACCCCCGGTATGAACGAGGAGGCGGCGCTCGCGCTCGGCGCCACCCGCTGGGAGATGCTCCGGACCGCGGTGCTGCCGTACGGCAAGCCCGGCGTGATCGCCGCCGTGATGCTCGGCCTCGGCCGCGCCCTCGGCGAGACGATCGCCCTCGCGCTGACCCTGAGCATCGCCTTCAACATCTCGTTCAACGTCATCGAGAACGGCGGCAACTCGATCGCCGCCAACATCGCGAACTCCTTCGCGGAGGCCAACGACACCGGTCGCGGCGCGCTGATCGCCTCCGGCCTGGTGCTCTTCGCGATCACCTTGGTGGTCAACATGACGGCGCGGGCGATCATCTACCGCCGCCGCGAGTTCCGGGACAGTGCGGCATGAGTCTTCTTGAGCAGCAGAGCCCCGGCGTCGTCATGACGCCGGACAACATCCGTACCCGGAAGCTTCCGCTGGCGACGAACCTTCTCGTCGCGGTGGCCGCGTTCGTGGTCGCCGCCGCGGTCGTGCTCGGGCTCGGCATCGGCAACTGGGTCCTGGTCGTCGTGCTCGGCGGCGCCTTCTACCTGATCGGCCTTTCCGTCGTGGCAGGCCGGATCGAGGGCAAGCGGGCCGCCCGCAACCGGACCATGAAGTCGCTGATCTACTCCGCCTGCATCCTGGCCATCCTGCCGCTCGCCTCGGTGGTCTGGACGCTGATCTCCAAGGGTGTCGCCCGCCTCGACGGCAACTTCTTCGGCACCTCGATGAACAACATCGGTGCCCGTGACCCCGAGGGCGGCGCTTACCACGCCATCATCGGCACGCTGGAGCAGGTCGGTATCGCCACGCTGATGGCCGTTCCGCTGGGCGTGCTCGGCGCGATCTACCTCGTCGAGTACGGCCGCGGCAAGTTCGCCGGCACGGTGCGCTTCTTCGTCGACGTCATGACCGGTATCCCGTCGATCGTGGCCGGTCTGTTCATCCTGTCGTTCTGGGTGCTCATCGTCAGCCCCTGGTTCAACAACGGGCAGCCGCGGTTCTCCGGCTTCGCGGCGGCGCTGGCGCTGGCGGTGCTGATGCTCCCGACGATCGTCCGATCGACCGAGGAAATGCTGCGGCTGGTGCCGGGGCCGCTGCGCGAAGGTGCGTACGCGCTCGGCGTACCCCAGTGGAAGACGATCCTCAGCGTGGTTCTGCCGACCGCCCTGCCCGGCATCGTCACCGGCGTCATGCTCGCCGTCGCCCGCGCGGCCGGCGAGACCGCACCGGTCCTGCTGGTCGCCGGCGGTGCCGCGGCGATCAACTACGACCCGTTCGGCGGCAACCAGCAGTCCCTCTCACTCTTCGTGTACCAGCAGGCCGGAGACGCCTCCCGTTACGCGCCGGACCGGGCCTGGACCGCCGCGCTCACCCTGGTGGCGCTGGTCCTGGTCCTGACCGTCGCCGCCAAGCTGCTCGCCCGTCGCAACAAACTGTCCCGGTAAAGAAGGTGTCCTCCATGGCCAAGCGCATCGAGGCGAGCAACGTCTCCTCCTACTACGGCTCCTTCAAGGCCATCGACAGTGTCTCGATGACCGTCGAGCCGAAGACGATCACCGCACTGATCGGCCCGTCCGGTTGCGGCAAGTCGACGTTCCTGCGGTCCATCAACCGCATGCACGAGGTGCTGCCGGGCGCCCGCATCGAGGGCAGCCTGACCATCGACGACCAGAACATCTACGACCCGGACGTCGACGTCACGGCCGTACGTCGCATGATCGGCATGGTCTTCCAGCGGCCCAACCCGTTCCCGACGATGTCGATCTACGAGAACGCGGTCGCCGGTCTCAAGCTCAACGGCGTCAAGAAGAAGTCGCTGCTCGACGAGGCGGCCGAGAAGTCGCTGCGCTCGGCGAACCTCTGGGACGAGGTCAAGGACCGCCTCGACCGTCCCGGCGCCGGCCTCTCCGGTGGTCAGCAGCAGCGCCTCTGCATCGCCCGTACCATTGCGGTCGAGCCGCAGGTCGTGCTGATGGACGAGCCGTGTTCCGCGCTCGACCCGATCTCCACGCTGGCGATCGAGGACCTGATGTTCAAGCTGAAGGACCGCTTCACGATCATCATCGTCACGCACAATATGCAGCAGGCCGCCCGGGTCAGCGACAAGACCGGCTTCTTCTCGATCGACAAGACCGGCGACCCCGGCCGGCTCATCGAGTACGACGACACCCAGAAGATCTTCAGCAACCCGTCGCAGAAGAAGACCGAGGACTACATCACCGGCCGTTTCGGCTGATCAAGCCCGCGTTCGAGCGCCGGTCCCGCACTGCGAGGGCCGGCGTTCGTCCTTTTCCGGTACGGGCCACGCCGCCCCCCGAATCGGAACAGTCCCGGACTGTTCCGATTCGGCGGGGCGGCGTAGCCCGTACCGGCAGATTTCAGCCGGATACTCCGTGGAACCCCGGCCGTTCACGGCCGGGAGGAAACGGATCGCCTGCGAAGCAGGGCAGGGAAAGCCTGTTCGCCGACAAGGCGAACAGGCGTCGAGCGCCGGGTGACAGCCGGGAGGAACCCCGTTCACCCGGCAGGACGTTTCTGGTTTTCGATGTACTCCTTGATGACCGCCAGTGGTGCGCCGCCGCAGGATCCGGCGAAGTACGACGGGGACCACAGGTGGTCATCCCACAGGTAGCGGCGCAGGTGTGTGACGTGTTCTTGCCGCAGGTAGCGCGACGAGACGCCTTTGAGGCTGTTGACCAGCTTCGACACCGCGACGCTCGGTGGGTAGTGCACGAGCAGGTGGACATGGTCGTCCTCGCCGTTGAACTCGCGTAACTCGGCACCGAAGTCGACGCACACGTTCCGCATGATCTCTTCGCAGCGGGTGAGGATCGCATCGGTGAGCGCTCCGCGCCTGTACTTCGTGGTGAAGACCAGATGGACGTGCATGTTGTAGACGACGCTGCGGCCTCTGCGTACGTCCGGGTCCGGGGTCCATCTTGGTGACATAGACCAAATGCTATCGTGGCGGTGTGAAGCTGGTGGTCCAGGTGAAGCTGCTGCCGACTCCTGAACAGGCGTCGGCTTTGGAAGCAACCCTGCGCGCCTGCAACACCGCCGCGACCGAGGTCGCTGCGACGGCCCGCACCGCGCGGGTGTACCGCAACTACGCGTTGCGCAAGCACGTCTACGCGGGCATTAAAACGGATCACGGGTTGGGTGCGCAGGCTGCTCAGCACGTGATCAAGAAGGTCTGTGACGCGTACAAGATTCTCGCGTCGAACCTGCGGGCCGGGAACTACGGAGCGCCGGAGTCGAAACGCTACCGGCGGGTGGCGTCCGAGCCGGTCAGGTTCCGGTGGCGGGCCGCCCAGCCGTACGACGCACGGATGCTGACGTGGCAGCACGACGCCGGCACCGTGTCGATCTGGACCGTGACCGGCCGGATGAAGAACGTGGCGTACACAGGCTCCCCGGACCAGCTCAAAGCCATCGCCGAGCTGCCCGTAGGCGAGTCCGACCTGGTCCACCGTGACGGCATGTGGTTTCTCTACGCGACCGTCGACGTCGCCGAGGCCAGGCTGGTCGAGCCGCAGGGATTTCTTGGTGTCGACATGGGCGTCGTACAGATCGCCACCGACTCCGACGGGCGAACGTATGCGGGTGAGCAGCTCAACCGGTACCGGCGCCGGCAGATCCGGCTGCGCGCGAAGTTGCAGGCCAAGAAGACCGAGTCCGCCCGCCGCCTGCTCACCAAACGATCCCGGCGGGAGTCGCGGCACGCCGCGAACGTCAACCATGTCATATCGAAAAGCATTGTGGCCGAGGCTGAACGCACCTCGCGCGGAATCGCGGTCGAAGAACTGACGGGTATCCGCACCAGGGTCCGGCTCCGTAACAAGCCCCAACGGGCCACACTGCACTCGTGGAGCTTCGCCCAATTGGGAGAGTTCCTGATCTACAAGGCCCGCCGGGCCGGTATCCCCCTGGTCCAAGTCGACCCCCGATACACGTCGCAGACGTGCTCGAAGTGTGGTCACCGGGACAAGAGGAACCGACCCGACCAGGCCACGTTTATCTGCCGTTCGTGTGGAGTCGTTGCCCACGCGGACGTCAACGCTGCCGTCAACATCGCCGTACGTGGTGCTGCCGGTTGGGGCGCAGTCAACCGTCCGTACGTGGCCTGACCTCGCAGCCAGCGGGAGCAGAGATCCACAAGCCCGCCCATTCATGGGCGGGTAGTTGACGGGAGATGGACGGTGACCTGGCCGTCCGCGCCGACCTCGATGCGGGGGTTGAGGGGGGTCGCGGCGTCGCGGTGCGCGGAGGCGGCGACCACGTCGGGGATGGTACGGAAGGCCGCGATCTCGTCGAGGGTCCGGCGGGTGGGCGGCAGCATCGTGAGGCCGCCGGTTCCGGGTTTGATCCAGGCGGTCTCGTCGGCCTCGCCGGAGACGTCGCGGGCGGTCTGCGCCCCGGGAAGCAGCGCGACGAAGAACCAGGTGTCGTAACGGCGTGGTTCGAAGTCCGGGGTGATCCAGCGGGCCCAGGGAAGCAGCAGGTCGTCGCGGAGGCGCAGGCCTCGGCGGGCCAGCAGGTCGGTCATGGTGAGCTCGCGGCGCTGGACGGCGGCCCGGTCGGCCTCCCAGTCGTCGGTGCCGGTGGAGGTGACGGTGCGGTCGGGTTCGCTGAGCGGGCCGGCCAGCAGGATGCCGGCCTCCTCGAACAGCTCGCGGGCGGCGGCACCGACGACGGCGCGGGCCTGCTCGTCGGGTACGCCGAGGCGTTCGGACCAGTCGTCGTGGATGGTCGACGGCTGGTCCGACGGGTCGACCACACCGCCGGGGAAGGCGTAGACGCCGCCGAAGACCATCGTGGAGGCGCGGCGCAGGACGTACACCTCGAAGCCGTTGTGGTCGTCGGGCCGCAGGAGGACCACGGTGGCCGCCGGGCGGGCCGGCGCGGGCGGCCCGGTGAACTCGCGAGCGCGCTGTGACATGGCGGGCGGAAGCTGCATCGAGTCGGTCACCGCTCGATCCTGGCACCCCATGCCGGTCAGGTCACGGACGATCGTTCCACCGGGCGCGGCCCGGACGATACGGTATCGATCATGACGGGAAAGAAGGTGCGCTGGGGGATTCTTGGCCCCGGCGGGATCGCCAGCACATTCGCCGCGGATCTGCCCCTGGTGGAGGGCGCTGAGCTCGCCGCGGTGGGCTCACGCAATCTCGCGAGCGCCGAGGCGTTCGCTCAGCGGCACGGGTTTGCGCGGGCCCATGGTTCGTACGCGGATCTGGCCGCCGACGACGGTGTCGACGTGATCTACGTCGCGACGCCGCACGCCTTCCACCTGGAGGCCGCCATGCTCTGCATCGCGGCCGGCAAGGCGGTCCTGGTGGAGAAGCCGATCTCCCTGGACCTGCCGTCGGCGGCCCGCGTCGTGGAAGCCGCCCGGGACCGCGGGGTGTTCCTGATGGAAGCCATGTGGATGCGCTGCAACCCGGCCATCCGCAAGATCGCCGAGCTGGTCGCCGGCGGTGCGATCGGGGACGTCAGTGCGATTCACGCCGACTTCGGGCTGCAGGGTCCGTTCGACGCGTCGCACCGGCTGCGTGACCCGAAGCTGGGTGGCGGCGCGCTGCTCGACCTGGGCGTGTACCCGATCCACCTGGTGCATCTGATCCTGGGCGTGCCGGCGTCGGCACAGGCGTGGGCGCATCTGACCCCGGAGCGGGTGGACGAGAACACCGGGGTGCTGCTCGGTTACGAGTCCGGCGCGGTGGCCGCGCTGACCTGCAGCATCAACGGGGCCAGCCGGAACGCGGCCTCGATCACCGGTACGGCCGGCCGGATCGACCTGCCGGTGGGCTTCTTCGTGCCGCGCTCGTTCACGCTGACCCGGCCGGATCGGGCGCCGGAGACGTTCGAGTTCCCCTCCGAGGGCAGCGGTTACCAGTTCGAGGCGGCCGAGGTGCAGCGTGCCCTGCTCGCCGGTGAGCTGGAGAGCCCGGTCGTCTCGCACACCACCACCCTGGAGGTGATGGCCCTGCTGGACGCCCTGCGCGAGCAGGTCGGGGTCGCCTACCCGTGATCAGACGAACAGCGGCCGGACGATGAAGTAGAAGACGCAGGCGAAGAACGCGGCGGCGGGGAACGTGGTGATCCAGGCGATCACGATGTTGCCCGCCACGTTCCAGCGGACCGCGCTGAGTCGTTTCGTCGCGCCAACGCCCATGATCGCCGAGGTGATGGTGTGGGTGGTCGAGATCGGCGCGTGCAGCACGAGGGCGTTGAAGTAGAGCACCGAGCTGGCCACGGTCTCGGCCGCGAACCCCTCGGACGGACCCAGGTCGATGATTTTGCGGCCCAGGGTTCGGATGATCCGCCAGCCACCGGCGTAGGTGCCCGCCGCGAGCACCGTGGCCGACGTCCAGTACACCCACTCGGGGATGTGCGTCGAGCTGCTCTGGAATCCGCCCGTGTACAGGGCCAGGACCACGATGCCCATGGTCTTGGCGGCGTCCTGCATGCCGTGCCCGACGGACATCGCGGCCGCTGAGACGGTCTGGGCGTACCGGAAGCCGCGGTTGAGCCGGCCGGGGTGCCCACGCCTGAAGATCCACATGATCGCGACCATCATCACGAAACCGAGTGCCAGGCCGACGAACGGCGACACCACCATCGGGATCAGCACCTTGTTGATGATGTTGTCCCACTGGACGGTGCCGGCGGTCGCGAAGAGGGTGGCGCCGACCAGGCCGCCGAATAGCGCGTGCGACGAGCTTGACGGCAGGCCGAAGTACCAGGTGATCAGGTTCCAGGTGATGGCGCCGAGCACACCGGCGAAGACGATGCCGAGGCTCGGGATGCCGAGCGGCAGGTCGACGAGGCCGTCACCGACCGTCTTGGCGACCTCGGTGCCCAGGTGCGCCCCGACGAAGTTGCCGACAGCGGCCATGGCCAGGGCGACCCGCGGGGTGAGCGCGCGGGTGCTGACGCTCGTGGCGATGGCGTTGGCGGCGTCGTGAAAGCCGTTGGTGTAGTCGAACGCCATCGCGGCGAGAATCACCGCCACAACGGCGACGAGTTCGGGATCCACGCTCTAGGACTCCTTGACCGCGATGGTCTCGATCGTGTTCGCCACGTGCTCGAACGCGTCGCAGGCCGCTTCCAGTTCGTCGACGACCTCTTTCATCTTGAGGACGGTGAGCGCGTCGTACTCGCCGGAGAAGAGACGGACCAGCAACATCCGGTACGCCCGGTCGCCGTCGTTCTCCAGGCGGTTGATCTCGATCCAGTACTCCTCCATGCCCTTCAGCGACCGCAGTCTCGGCATCGCCTCGGCGGTCACCTTCGCCTGCTGGTCCAGCACGGTGACCAGCTCGTGCATCTCGCGGGGGAGCGACGGCAGGTCGGTCAGGCCGTACAGGTAGAGCAGGTTGCCGGCCGCCTCGAGGTGGTCCATCACATCGTCCAGCTGGGAGCCGAGCGAGTAGATGTCCTCCCGGTCGAACGGGGTGATGAAGGTGGAGTTGATCTTCTTGTAGAGCTCGTGGGTGATCGAGTCGCTGTCGTGCTCCACATCGCTCAGCCGGTCGGCGACCGATTGGACGTCCACACCGGGCAACGCGAGCTCGTTCAGCAGTTCGGTTCCCTTGACCAGGTTGTACGCGGCCCTGGTGAACAGTTCGTAGAAGGCCCCCTCGACGGGGCGGAATGAGAACTTCACGGCGCGGACCTCGATCGACGGGCTTATGAATGGATCTCCGGAGGCATGCTATCGGTCCGTGGAGGTTCACCTATCGCGACGGCCCTAAACCGTTTCGTGACGTCCAACTGTCCTGGGTGCATTCGGGCGCGGCGCGGAACGGCGAACCGCCCTGGTCGGAAGGTGTGGCCGGGGCGTGCCGGTGATCGGGTTCCGGCGCAGGTGGCGGGCGAGACCGGCCAGATCGGTGTCGGCGATCACGTCCACACCGGCCGCACCGAGTTCGGTCCAGATCGCGGCGCGCGCCTTCCGGGTACCGTCCGGCAGACCGCAGATCCGGACCCTGCGCCCGTCGTCGTGCGCGGCCCGGACGAGTGCGTGCAGCTGGTGCCGTTCCTCGGCGGTGATCGGTTCCCGGCCGTCCCATCCGAAGCGGCGCGTCCAGGGTTCGCTGATCACCGGGACCAGGGACGGCGGGGCGAAGCGGGAACCCAGGTCGTCGAAGGTTCCGTCGGCGAACGCGCACCGTTCGGGCTGTGCCGCGAGCAGCTCCCGGACATCGACTATGCCGGTCACCGTCACGGTCACGGCGCCCGCGGTCAGTTGCTCACCCTGGCACCGGCTCAGCAGGCCGGCGTGGTCCTGGAGCTGCCGGTCCAGCATCCGGTAGGCGCGCAGCAGTGCCTCCGGGTCGCGGTTGGCGCCACCGAACTCGATCACGAGCCGGAACGGCACCCGCTGGTCGGGCCAGAGCCGTCCGCCGGCCGATCCGGCGCGGGCGAAGAGCGGGGCGAGTACGAGCCGGCGCAGGGTGCGGCCCGGCTGCGGAGCACCGGGACCGAGGTACAGCTCGCCGTGCGGGCCGGGCACCACCCGGACCGTCATCCCGGCCAGCCCCAGCTTGAGCACGGCGGGCAGCGGGTCGGTCGTGTCCGGGCCGGTCAGCGCGTGCCCGGCGGGCAGGCAGGGCCGTTTCCGGCGCAGCATGGCGACCGAGACCGCGCCGCCGGCTCCGGCGAGACCGGCCAGGCCTCCCGCGATAGTCGCCATGTCTTGCACCGCGTGCACCATCCGATTCGTACTTTATGGGTGTTTTATACTGTGGCACAGCCGATACCCGCAGACCGGCAATGTCGCGCAGAATTTGTTTCATGCCGTCACCGTCCGCGGTCGATTTCGAGGCCCAGCGTTCCTACCTCACTGCCGTCGCCTACCGGATGCTCGGCAGCCGTGCCGAAGCCGAGGACGCCGTCCAGGAGGCCTGGCTGCGCTACGCGCAACAGACCCAGGAGATCCACGATGCGCGGGGGTGGCTCACCACGGTCACCGCACGGATCTGCCTGGACCAGCTCAATTCCGCTCGGGTACGCAGAACCGCGTACCCCGGTGAGTGGCTGCCCGTCTACGTGGTGGAGCCGGACGCCGACCCGGCCGACCACGCCGAGCTCGCCGACCAGATCAGCATCGCCCTGCTCGTGGTGCTCGAGAAGCTCACCCCCGAACAGCGGGTGGCGTTCGTCCTGCACGATGCGTTCGGCGTGCCGTTCGACGAGGTGGCGGCGGTCCTCGACAGCACGCCGGCGGCCGCCCGGCAGCATGCCTCCCGGGCTCGGAAAGCGGTGGCCGACGGTCAGGTCCGGCACACCGCGGGGCTGGCCGAACAGCGGCGGGTGCTCAACGCCTTCCTGGCCGCGGCGCAGGACGGCGACATGCGTACCCTCGCCTCCGTGCTCGCTCCCGACGTGGTCGCCATCGGCGACGGCGGCGGAGTGGTCCGCACCGCGCTGCGCCCCGTTCTCGGCGCCGACAAGGTCGCCCGGTTCTTCATCGGCCTGCTCACGTACCGGCTGGCCGAGGTCACCGACATCAAGGTCGACCCGGTCGTGGTCAACGGCTCGGCCGGCACCATGCTTCGCGGTACCTTGGCGGACGGCAGCCCACTGATGGTGGTGAGCATCGTCACGGTCGCCGACGGCCGGATCACCGGCATCTACAACCAGCAGAACCCGGAGAAGCTGAGGCTCGCCCGCGACCTGGGTTGAGTGGTGGACCTTTACTGCTGGGGAGTGACTTCTTCACTGCCGGGAGTGACTTCCAGCAGGTGCTTGCGGTAGTGCGAGGCGAACGGCTCGGTGCCGTCGCCCAGCGCTGTCAGCAGCTGCCGGGACGCCGCGAAGGCGTGCTCCACGAGATCGTCCGGGTAACCGAACGCCACCCGGTGAACGGCGAACTCGTCCTCGTCGCGGAGCTCGACCAGACCGGTCTCACGGCGCCGGACCGCGTCCAGGTCGAGGTCGATGATGTGAACCGTGTCACCCTCCCAGCGGGCCGGGGTGGTGATGTCGCAATACACCTCGCTGGTCCGCGGCGGTGGGTTGAACATGCCCGTCCACCAGGCATAGTGCGGGATCAGCAGGACGAACGGGATCTGCTCCACGGACGGCCGGCCGTGATAGACCGACGCGGTACCCCGGGTCACGCCGACCCAGATGCCGAGGTCGTCCTCGGCCAGACGACGAGCCGGGTAGTCACGATGTGCCGAACCGTCGTACTTCGTGTAGATGACCCGGACCATCTCGCTCGGCATGGCTTGCACCCTAGCGGTGACCCGGATATGTCGGTGGTGGCGGGTACGGTTCCTCCGTGCCCGGAACCGGTAAGAAGAAAGCCACTGCCGAGCAGGTCCTCGCCGCCGCCGTCGGAGCGGTTCCCGGCGGATCCGCCCGCCCTGGTCAGCAGGCCATGGTCGAGGCCATCGACAAGGCCGTCAAGAACAAGGAACACCTGCTCGTCCAGGCCGGCACGGGCACTGGCAAGAGCCTCGGTTACCTCACGCCGGCCCTGCTCGTCGACGGTCCGGTGGTCATCTCCACAGCCACCCTGGCCCTGCAGAACCAGCTCGTCGAGCACGACCTGCCCCGGCTCGCCGAGGCCGTCCAGCCGGTGCTCGGGCGCAAGCCCACGTTCGCCGTGCTCAAGGGCCGGCACCACTACCTCTGCGCGGCGAAGATGGAGCACGCCGACGAGGAAGGCCCCACCGACACGCTCTTCGACGCGGAGGCCGCACCCAAGGCCGGGCAGTGGCTCGGTGAGGGCGCCCGGCTCGGCAAGCAGATCCTGCGGATCCGGAAATGGTCCGAGAAGACCCAGACCGGTGACCGCGACGAGCTCGACCCGGGCGTCGAGGACCTGGCCTGGCGTCAGGTCTCCATGCCGGCCCGGGACTGCGTCGGGGCGGGCCGATGCCCGTACGGTCAGGAGTGCTTCGCCGAGGCGTCGCGCGCCCGCGCCCGCGAGGCTGACATCGTCGTCACCAACCACAGCCTGCTCGCCGTCGACATGATCGCCGGACGGCAGATCGTGCCGCCGCACAAGCTCCTCGTCGTCGACGAGGCACACGAGCTCGCCGACCGGGTCTCCTCGGCGGCCCAGGCCGAGATCACCCCCGAAGCGGTCGAACGCGCCGGCCGCCGGTCCCGCACCATGATCACCCCAGCCGCCGCGGAAGCGCTCGCCGAAGCCGCCGACGCGCTCACCGTCGGCCTCGCCGACCTGCCCGCCGGTCGGCTCACCGACGGCCTGCCCGAACGGCTGCGGATGGCCGTCGCCACGCTCGAGTCCGCCACCCGGGCGGGGCTCAGCGCGATCGGCGAGGTCAAGTCCGACGATCCCGACCCGGTCGGCAAACAGCAGGCCAAAGCGGTCCTCGACGAACTGTCCACGACAGCGCAGCGGCTGCTCGAGGAGAACTCCTACGACGTCGCGTGGGTCGAGAAATCCGACCTCGGCAGCGGGCGGCGGGCACTCGTCGTGGCGCCGCTCTCGGTCGCCGGCACGCTGTCGGAACACCTGTACGCCGACCGCACCGTGGTGGTCACCTCCGCCACGCTCACCCTCGGCGGCCGGTTCGACACGGTCGCCCGCTCGCTCGGCCTGCCGGTGGCCGCACCCGGCGCCGACGGACGGCCCTCGTCCGGCGACGGCTGGTCGTCACTCGACGTCGGCTCGCCGTTCGACTATCCCAAGCAGGGCATCCTCTACGTGGCGGCGCACCTGCCACGGCCCGCGGCGTCCGGCCTTCCCGACGCGGCCGGGGCCGAACTGCTCCGGCTGGTGGAGGCACTCGGCGGGCGTACGCTCGGGCTCTTCTCCTCCCGCAAGGCCGCCACCCAGGCCGCCGAGCTTCTACGCGCCAAGACCGACCTGCCGATCCTGCTGCAGGGCGAGGAGACACTGCCGATCCTGGTCCGCAAGTTCAAGGAGGACCAGAACAGCTGCCTGTTCGGGGTGATGTCGCTCTGGCAGGGCGTCGACGTGCCCGGCGACGCCTGTCAGCTCGTCGTCATCGACCGGCTGCCGTTCCCCCGGCCCGACGAGCCGCTCGCCGCGGCCCGCGCCGCAGCCGTCGACGCGTCCGGTGGTTCCGGCTTCACCGCGGTCAGCGTGCCGATCGCGGCAGTCCGGCTGGCACAGGGCGTCGGCCGGTTGATCCGCTCGACCGGCGACAAGGGTGTGGTCGCGGTCCTCGACTCCCGCCTGGAGACGGCCCGCGGTTACGGCGCCTTCCTGCGCAAGTCACTGCCGCCGTTCTGGTACACCACCCGGCCCGACGTCGCCGAGGGCGCCCTCCGCCGTCTCGCCAACTCCTGAAGGGAACCTCGTTGATCCTCATCGCCTGCACGTTCCTGGTCGACCGGAACGGTGCGTTGCTGCTCCAGTTGCGTGACGACAAGGCGCCCTATTACCCGAACACGTGGGGGCTGCCGGGCGGGACGATCGAGGACGGGGAGACACCAGCCGAGGGCGCCGCCCGGGAGCTGTGGGAGGAGACCAGCCTGCGACCGTCCGGTGAGCTGCGGCTCTTCGCCCGGCAGGAACTGCCCGAACAGAGACGGATCAAGAGCTACTTCTACGCGGCGACCACCGCCCGGCAGGAGGACGTGGTGCTCGGCGAGGGCGCCGCAATGCTGTTCATCCCGGCTGCCGAGGCGTTGGACCGCCCGCTCACACCGGGCACCGCGGAGATGATCGAGCGTTTCCTGGCCTCGCCGGAGTATTCCGATCTCATCTGACGTCCACCCCCGGTTCTGACCGCGTCGGGCCTTTGTCAGGACCGCTCATCACTGGTTCTGACCGCGCCGGGGTCTTTGTCAGGACCGCGTCTTCACTGGTTCTGACCGTCGGCCGCGTCATCGGTGAGGTGGTCAGCGGCCTGATGCTGGTGGGGCTGGGGAGATGGCGCGTGTCACCATGGCTGCCGTGACGAGGCCGCAATCTGACGCACCACCGCCGGTGGCCGGGGCACGACGCCGGTGGTGGCTTCGAGTCGTGGCCGGAGTCTGGGCCGCAGTGTTGCTGGCCGCGGTGTTCTGGTCGGCGCGGACCGATCCGCCGACCGTGCCCGAGCAGCGTGACATCGCGCAGGCGCTGGCCACGCTGAGGGTGGCGTCGGGGGCCGTGGTCGCTGCTGCCGAGGACGAGCGGTGGGCGTTGAGCATCGGTGAGCTACGGGTCGAGGACTGTTCGGTCAACCCGGCGTGGGCAGGGCAGGCCGCCACCCGGGAGGTGCGGCTCTACGTGCCGGAAGGCGACGCACGGGCAGCGCTCGAGACGATCGCTCAGGAACTGCCCGCCGACTTCGCCGCCGAGATGCTGGCCACCCGTGGGGCTACCCGGCTGTCGCTGTACGCCGACGCCGGCGAACACGTCGGGATCGAGGCGGAGGCGCACTCGTCCGACCAGGTGCTCAGCGTGCTGATCCGGACCGGCTGCCGCCCGGCCGTGGACGGTCTGAACCCGGCCGATCCGCCAGCGGGCAGCGAACCGGCCCTGCTCGGCACCACAGCCGCCGCGATCACCGGCAGCAGCACCGCCGACCCGCCGGAAACTCGGGCGGTGGCCTGCCCGGACGACGGGGCCGCGGCCACCTTCGTGCTGGACGCCGGCCCGGCACAGCCGGAGAGCGCGCCGCGAGGGATCCCGGACGGGGCGGCCCCGATCTGGGCGGACGCGGACGGTTGGGCGTACCGGATCGGCTCCGACTCGGTGGTAGTCGCCAGAGACGGCGACCGTTTCCGGCTGAGCGTGACCACCGCCTGCCGCGCCACCTGAACCCGCCTCCCGTCCGTTCCGCGTCGTCCAGTCCGTTCCGGGCCGTCCTGTCCGGCCCGCCCGGCGCTGCGTCCTCCGTTCCGCGCCGTTCCGTTGGCCTCGCGCCGTTCCCTTCGTCCCGGCCCTCTGCGCTGGCCGTTTCTGTCTGCTCCGCCGGGCGTCATCCCGTCCGCCCCTGCGGTATTGGGTGGACGTAGGTGCCCCACGCGGTCTGGCGCGGTGGTTGTGTGGTGACGTGTGCCCGTGGGAGGACCGTAGGTTGCCGCGCGATGTGGTGCGGGTGGGTTGTGTGGTGACGTGCGCCCGCGGGTGGACCGTAGGTCGCCACGCGGCCTGACGCGGGTTCCTTGCGTGGTGATCTGCGCCCGTGGGCGGGCCGGTGGGCCGCCACGTGGTCGGGAGCGGTCAGTAGACGAGAGCCTGCGCGCCCTCGGACATGATCTCCTCGACGAAGACGGCGGCGCCGGCGATCCTGATACCGGGGATGACGTCGGCCGGGCCGATGTCGCGGCGGGCCGCGCATTGGGTGCAGGCAGTGATCCGGCCGGCCTCGAGCAGCACCTCGATCAGGTCGGGCAGCGGTGCGGCATGTGCCAGCTCGAACCCGGCCGCCCGGCCCGGCAAGGCGAACCAGGTGGACTCGCCGGTCAGCCACAGTGACACGTCGACGCCGGCGGTGGCGGCCGTGCCGGCCACGTTGAACGCCTGGTTGCAGCGTTCCGGGGCGTCCGCGCCGGCGGTGGCCTTGACGACCAGCAAACGTGCCATACCGGCCAGCATAAGATGGGCCGGTCATGGTTACGGAGATCGGGTTCGTGAGCCTGCTGGTGGCCGCCCTTGGTGGGCTGGCCGGCGGCTTCGGCTATCTGGCAATGCGCATTTCGAGGGGACGCTGGTGAGCAACGAGACGGAAAACCCACTGGGCCCGCCGCCGTGGCTCAACGCTCCGCCGGTCGGGAAGTATCCCTATGAGGACACTCACGACCTGCGGTCGGGTCCGGACCTGCACCCGTCGCTGCTCGGCCTGCTGCCGTTCGTCGGGTTGTGGCGTGGCCGGGGTCAGGGTGGCTTCCCCCACGAGGACGACTACAACTTCGCGCAGGAGATCAGGATCAGCCACGACGGCCGGTCGTTCCTGCGTTACGAGTCACGGGCGTGGCTGCTCGACGACGAGTCGAAGCCGCTCGGGCAGGCGCTCGTGGAGTCCGGATTCTGGCGGCCGGTGCTGGTCGACGGGCGTCCGGGTGACGAGATGGAGGCCACGATGATCCGCCCGGACGGGGTGGCCGAGCTCTACCTCGGCAAGGCGGCCACGACCCGGCTGGAGATGGCGGCCGACGCGGTGGCGTACACCCCGTCGGGTCTGCATGTGACCGGTGGGCACCGCTTGTTCGGCATCGTCGAGGGCGCCCTGCTGTACGCCCACGAGATCGCGGTCGACCACAGCGGCCTCAAACCGCACATGTCCGCCCGCCTCCTCCGTATCGGCGGCTGACCCCCACCCCGGCTGGACACCACCGCTGCCTCAGCACCTCCGAGACAGCGGTGTGTGGCAGCCACGTGAAGGGTCAGAAGCCGAGCAGGGCGAGCAGGCGCGGCGTCCACGGTGAGCGGGGCCGGGGTGCCCCGTCAAGCGAGACCACCTCGGCCAGCCCGCGCAGCGACGACGCCAGCCAGATCGCGTCGGCGGATGCCAGTTCGTCGAGTGTGACCATGCGCTCGACGGGACGCAGGCCGGCCCGCGCCGCCAGCGACAGCAGATGTGCCGCGGTGATTCCGGGCAGGATCCCGGCCTCGGACGGCGGGACCGTGCCGAGTTCGTCGCCGGTCAGCCAGACCACCGACGCGGTCGGTGCTTCGAGCACGTACCCCTCGGTGGAGAGCCAGATGAGGTCGTCGGCGCCCTGCCGTACCGCCCACCGCCGGGCCGCGAAGTTTTCCCCGTACGACAGTGATTTGGCCGCCGAGATGGACCACGGCGGACGCCGCCGTACCGAGACGCCCTGATCCGCACTGAGAACCCGGACCCCGTCGCGTCGCTCGCGCAGCACCTGCGGGGGGATCGGGCTGACCGAGACGTCCAGGATGTTCCGGGTGTAGACGATCCGTAGCGCGCCCGTCTCCGGGAGGTCCCGCAGCGGCGGCAGTGCGGGCGGCGGCAGATCGACGATCGCTGCCGACCGGGACAGCCGGGCCAGATGTTCGTCGAGCAGCCACGGTCCGGCCGGGCGCAGGTGCACGGTTTCGAAGACGCCGTCGCCGAGCAGCTCGGTGGGCGCGACAAGGATCCTGTCGGTCACCCGAACTATGCTCGTCATGTGTCCGCCACATCGCTAGCCGCCATGCTCCGCGAGCGGGGTCTGCGACTCACCCCACAGCGCCAGCTGATCCTCGAAGCGGTGCACGAACTCGGTCATGCGACACCCGAGTCGGTGCACAACACGGTCCGTGAGAGGGCCGCGGGGGTGAACATCACCACCGTCTACCGGACCCTGGAGCTGCTCGAGGAGCTGGGGCTGGTCAATCACACGCATCTGTCGCACGGCTCGCCGACGTACCATCCGGCCGGCGAGGACCAGCACGTCCATCTGGTGTGCCGGTCGTGCGGCTCGATCGCCGAGGTGGATCCGGCGGTGATGGACCCGGTCACCGACCAGCTGCTGCGGGAGCGCGACTTCCGGGTCGATGTGGGACACGTCTCCCTGTTCGGGGTGTGCGGCGACTGCAAGGAGGCCGAGTGACCGTCGTGATGGTCGAGGACCTGGAGCCGGGGTCGGCGGATGCCGGGGTGCCGGCCCATTTCGGTGACCCGATGCGCGAGCAGCGGCTGCTGGAGACCGGGGTGGGCCTGGTCGACCGGTCGAACCGTGAGGTGATCGCGGTTCCCGGTGCCGAGCGGGCCGGCTGGTTGCACACGCTCACCTCCCAGCACCTGTCGGCGCTGACGGCGAACGAGGCCAGTGAGCTGCTGGTCCTCTCGCCGAACGGGCACATCGAGCAGCACGCGTTCGTCACCGAGGACGGGACGGCGGCGTGGCTGGACACCGAGCCGGGCGCCGGTGCGGGGCTCCTGAAATACCTGGAGATGATGCGCTTCTTCACCCAGGTCGAGCCGCGTGAGGCGACCGCCGAGATCGCGGTGCTGTCGCTGGTCGGCCCCGATGCGGCGGCGCTTTTCCCGGACCTCGCGGCCCCTCGGGTGAGCCCGGTGCCGGCCACGCGGTTCGCCGCCGGGTCGGTGCCACCTCAGCCCACTTCCCTTTATTCGGTACGGCCGTTCGAAGGCGGCCTGGCCCGTCGCGTGCCGCTGGGCGTGGACCTGTTGGTGCCGCGTTCCGCGAAGGCGGCGGTCGTGGAGAAGCTGGGCGTGGCTCCGGCCGGACTCTGGGCGTACGAGGCTGTCCGGGTCGCCCACCGCATCCCCCGGCTGGGCTGGGAGACCGACCACCGCACCATCCCGGCCGAGATCGAGTTGATGGCGACCAGCGTGCACCTGGAGAAGGGCTGTTACCGCGGTCAGGAAACGGTGGCCCGGGTCCACAACCTGGGCCGTCCGCCCCGCCGTCAGGTTCTGCTGCACCTGGACGGCGTGGCCACCGATCATCCGCCTGCTCGCGGGACGGCGGTCGAGCTGGACGGCCGGGCGGTCGGTTTCGTCGGCACCGCGGTCCGTCATCACGAGCTCGGCATGGTGGCTCTGGCGGTGCTGAAGCGCAACGTTCCGGATGATGCCCGCCTGACTGTGGGGGAGTCGGCAGCCGCCATCGACGCCGACTGAGTCATGGCAGTATGCGAGGCATGACCGGGACCATGATCACCGTCGCCCCGACCGGCGCGGAGAGCAAGAAGGTGGATGTGCCGGCCCTGCCAGTGACCCTGGCCGAGCTGACCACCACCGCCAGGGAGTGCGAGGCGCTCGGCGCTTCGATCATCCATGTCCACATCCGTGACGACGACGCCCGCCCGACCCTCGATCAGGGCCGGCTGCGCGACACCGTCGCCGGGCTGCGCGAGGCCACCGAACTGATCGTGCAGCTGTCCTCGGGTGGTTCGGTGCACGACCCGGAGGCGGACCGGCTCGCCGTGCTGGACGCCGGTCCGGAGATGGCGTCCTGCACGATGGGCACCGTCAACTTCGGTGACGACGTGTTCCTGAACCGCTGGGAGTTCATCGTCGGCCTGCACACCCGCATGCAGGAGCGCGGCATCGTGCCGGAGTACGAGATCTTCGACCTGGGTCAGCTCACCAGCCTGCAGCGGCTGCTCGGCAAGTACGGCCTGCCGTTCGGCGGGCACGTGCACGTCGACCTGGTGATGGGCGTGCCGGGCGGGATGCCCGGGACGGCTGGCGCGCTGGTGGCGTGCGAGCAGGCGATCCGGGACCTGCCGGAGGGCACCACGTTCTCGGCGACCGGCATCGGCCGGGGCACCCTGCCGGTGATGCTGGCGTCCCTCGCCACCGGCGGCCACCTGCGGGTCGGCATGGAGGACACCCTGACGTACGCCAAGGGCCGCCCGGTCGAGTCGAACATGCAGCTCGTGGCACGTGCCGTCGGGTTCGCCCAGCTGGCCCAGCGCCCGCCGACGACCCCGGCCCAGGCGCGTGAGCTGCTCGGGGTCCCGGCCCGATGATCGTCGCTGAGGTAGTCCGCTCCGGTTTCGTGGAGAGCGTCCACCACGGGATCGTGGCCGTCCACGGCGGCTCCGGTGAGGGCGTCGGCGATGTCACGTCGCCGTTCTTCCCCCGTTCGTCGAACAAGCCGTTGCAGACTGTCGGGCTGCTGACCGCCGGGCTGGTCCCGCGCGAGGAGGCCGACCTCGCCCTGATCAGTGCCAGTCACGACGGCGAACCGTTCCACGTGGAACGTGTGCGCGCCATCCTGACCGCGGCCGGGCTCGGCCCGGAGGCTCTGCGCTGCCCGGCTGACCTGCCGTTGAGCGAGGCGGCGAAGCGGGACCGGCTCCGGGCCGGCGGCGGGCCCGAGCGGATCCTGATGAACTGTTCCGGCAAGCATGCCGGGTTCCTCGCCACCTGTGTGGTCAACGGCTGGCCGCTGGAGTCGTACCTCGAGGCCGGCCATCCGCTGCAGAAGACGCTCGCCGACACGGTGAGCCGGCTCTCCGGTGAGCCGATCGCGGCACTCGGGATCGACGGCTGCGGCGCGCCGATCTTCGCGATCTCCCCGCTCGGTCTGGCGCGGGCCTTCCTGCGGCTGGTCGAGGCGGAGCCGGGTACGCCGGAGCGCCGGGTGGCCGACGCGATGCGGGCTCATCCGGAACTTGTCGCGGGCCCCGGTTCGGAGGACACCGTGCTGATGAACGCGATGCCCGGCCTGATCGTGAAGCGGGGTGCCGACGGGGTGTCGGCGGCGGCGATGCCGGGCGCGGGTGCGGTGGCGCTGAAGATCTCGGACGGCGCCACGCGTGCCCGGGTGCCGGTCCTGCTTGCTGCCCTGCGCCGGTTGGGTCTGGAGGTCCCGGCCATCACCGAGCCCGTCCTGGGTGGCGGACGTCCGGTCGGTGAGGTCCGCGCGGTCTTCTAGATGCCGGGTGACCCGGTTCACGCTAGCTATTGCAAGCGTTTTGCTTGCAACAGCTAGCACCCCGGGCTACCTTCGTATGCATGGCCACGCCGAAGGACCTGCCTGAGGACATCGGAACTTTCATCCGGGACCTGCGGCAGACCGCGAAGATCTCGCTCCGGCAGCTCGCCGACAAGGCCGGGGTGAGCAACCCCTACCTGAGCCAGATCGAGCGGGGCCTGCGAAAGCCGAGCGCCGAGGTGCTGCAGCAGATCGCCAGCGCCTTGCGAGTGTCGACGCCCGCGATGTACCTGCGGGCCGGGCTGCTCGATGGCGAGGGTCAGCAGGGTGTGCTGGCCGCCATCGCGGTCGACCCGGAGCTCACGGTCGCGCAGAAGCAGTCCCTGACGCAGATCTACGAGACATTCCGCAACGAGAACGCGCGTAACGCGCCGCCCGCAGAAGACGCTGAGGAGCAGAAGTGACCGAGCAGACCAAGACCAAAATCCCCACCCCGCTGTACGCCGCCGCAGGCGCCGGTGACGTGGCGTACGAGCAGCTCCGCAAGCTGCCCGCCGTGCTGAACGAGCTCAGCGACCGGGCCGCCGCCTCCCTGCGCACCTACAACGAGCAGGCCGGCAGCAAGGCCGCCGAGCTGCGCGGCAAGGCTCAGGTGGCCGACATCGCCGCCCTGCGTGACAACGCCACCAGCGCCGCGGTCACCTTCGCCCAGGTCGCCCAGGAGCGCGCCATCGCCGTCTACAACGAGCTGGTCGCCCGTGGCGAGCGCGTGGTCGGCACCGGCGTGGTCGAGGCCGCCGACGTGGTCAACTCCGACATCGAGGCCACCGAGCAGCCGAAGGCCGTGGAGGCCGCGGTCGAGGACGCCAAGGCCGTCGAGGCTGCGCCGAAGCCGCGCAAGCGGGCCAAGCCGGCCGCGCCCGCCGAGTGAGCTGACGCTTACGCGACATGATCCCTGGGCCCCGGCAGCGCCGGGGCCCACGGCATAGACTCTCTCTCATGGCCACAGCAGCGCCGATCTTCTTCGACGACGTCCGCCTCTACCTGGACGTCACCATGCTCATCGTCTCGGTGGTGGTGCAGGCCGTCGCCCTGATCCACTGCCTGACGCAGCGCGGCGCGGGGTTCCAGGCTCTCGGCACCCTCCCCAAGGGTGCGTGGGCCGGCATCATCGGCATCTGCCTGGCGCTCACCATGGTGACCTACGGCTACATGCTGATCAGCATGATCGGGATCGCCGCCGCGCTCGTCTACATGCTCGACATCCGTCCGGGCCTGAAAGATCTGTCGGACGGCAAGGGCTTCTGGTGATCCGGGTGTGTGGGTGAGGGGTCGTTTCGGCCCGCCTCCGCCGGACGGCGGGCCCCGCACACAGCGCGTCGACCGGACCGGGCCGCGGACGGGTCGCCCGACGCTGCCGGGTCCGGCCACCGAGCTGGTCACCCTTCCTTCGGGAGTACGCCTCGAGCACCTCACCACCGGTGCGGGTGATCCGGTCACGGTCTTCGCGCATGGACTCGCCGGGGACATCTCCGGCACAAGGCCGCTGGGCAGCGCGGTCGCCGGTCGCCGGGTGTTCTTCCACTTCCGCGGGCACGGCCGTTCCGACGCCCCGCCCGGTCCGTGGTCCTTCGACGACCTCGCCAGTGAGCTGCGTGCCGTCGCCGACCTGACCGGGGCGACCGGGGCAGTGGGCGTCAGCATGGGCGCGGCCGCGCTCTGCCGCCTGCTCGCTGCCACCCCGGATCGGTTCGAACGGGTCGTCCTCTATCTGCCCGCCCCGCTCGACGGCTCCCGCGCCGACGGTTCGGTCCGGCGGCTGGACCGGTTGCTGGCCTCGGTGGAATCAGGCGAGGCCGCGATGATCGCCGACGCGGTCGAGCAGGAGATGCCGCCGTCGGTGCGAAACACCCCGGCCGGCTGGAGCTTCCTGCGGCAGCGGGTGGAGCAGCTGCAGCGCGACGGGCTGGCGCCGGAGATCGAGTCGGTCTGGTCGGCGCCCGCACTGGCCGACGAGTGGCTGCTCAAAGAGTTCCGGGGACGCGCGCTGGTGATCGGCTGTCTCGGCGACGAGACGCACCCGGCGAGCTGGGCGGAGCGGATCGCCGGCCTGCTGCCCGGTGCCGACCTCGAGGTGTACGACCGCCCGGCGGTTCTCTGGAGCAATCGTGCCGCGCTGCGGAACCGCATCTCGGAGTTCCTGAACCGCTGAGCCCGGACGCTTTTCCGGGTCTCGCCGCGCCTCGTGCGGCCCATTCGGTGAATACCGGCTGGTCGGGCCCGGTTCGGTGGGCTGCCGGCCGATTCGGGGGCTGTGTCAAATGTCCGAAAGCCGTAACTTTTCCGGGCTCGAACCCGGTGAGTGGTACGTGCGCTTGTCCCCCAAATCCGTCTTTTTCGCTTTGGTGGCTATCGGGCTGCCGTTCTCGGTGGTCACCGGCTGGGCGCTCGGAGCTCCCGACGACCGCCAGGCCACTCTCGGCGCCGCCGGCATGGGCGGTTTCGCCAGCGGCGACGGCGGTCTCGGCTCCGCCCCCGACGGAACGAGCCCGGTCCGGGACACCTCGGACGGCCATCCGGTACGCCGGCCCCGGACCACCGTGGACCCCGCCGCCACCCGGACGGTCCCGGTCGCCGGGCCCAGCACGGTCACCGCAGTCGTGACCGTCGTGCCGACCACGGTGCCGTCGTCGCCCGTACAGCCGGACTATCCGTCGTTGACCAACCCCCCGGTGCCCACACCGACGCAGGTCAGTACGCCGCCCGACCCGTCCGCGACGCCACCGGTGCCGACGCCCACCGAAAACCCGTCCGCCTCGGACCTGACCCTCGATCCCCGCCTGGACCGGCTGATCCGCTCCGGGTACCGCCCCTGGCACTGACCGCCGTCCCCGGCTGTCGCACACCATGCGGCAGCCGGGTTTTCCGATCTGCTGCCCGGGTCCTAAGCTCCCCGGACGTGAGCGGTGATCTGAGTGAAAACCGGCCGGTGTCGGCCTTCCGTGAGTTCGCGACCGGTGCCGGGCTGCTCGGGCGCGGGCTGGGCCTGGTTCTGCGCAGTCCCCGGCTGCTCCTGCTCGGACTGCTGCCCGCCGTACTCGCCGGCATCCTCTACACCGTCGCTCTGGTTCTGCTGATCCGCTACCTGCCCGACCTGGCCGCCGGCGCCACCTGGTTCGCCGACGACTGGTCCGGCTGGACGCGCGGGACCGTCCGGTTCTTCGGCGGCATCGCCGTGCTCGGACTGGGACTGCTCCTGTCGGTGCTCACGTTCACCGCGGTCACCCTGCTCATCGGCGACCCGTTCTACGAGAAGGTCTCCGAGCTGGTGGAGGACCGCTTCGGCGGCGTACCCGACGCGGTGGACACCGGCTTCTGGCGCGGACTGCGCCGGAGTCTGGCCGACTCGCTCAAACTCATCGGCGTCTCGATCCTGGTCGCCGTCCCGCTCTTCCTGCTCGGACTCGTACCCGTCGTCGGCCAGACGGTGATCCCGGTCGTGGCCGGCGCGGCCGGCGGCTGGCTGCTCGCCCTGGAACTGACCGGCGTCCCCTTTCAGCGGCGTGGCCAGCGTCTGCGGCACCGCCGGGTCGTGCTGGCCCGCAACAAGCCGCTGACCCTCGGTTTCGGCAGCGCCGTCTTCGCCACCTTCCTGATCCCGCTCGGAGCGGTCCTGCTGATGCCGGCCGCGATCGCCGGCGCCACCCTGCTCGCCCGCCGCTCCCTGGGCAAGCCCATCGCGATCATCGACACTGCTCCGTTGTGACCCGAACTAGGGTTGCGACGTGGATATCGAGCTGATCGAGGGCGACATCACCGCCCAGCACACCGACGCGATCGTCAACGCGGCCAACTCGTCCCTGCTCGGCGGCGGGGGTGTGGACGGAGCGATCCACCGCAAGGGCGGCCCTGAGATCTTGGCCGAGACGCGGATGCTGCGGGCCTCGAAGTACGGCCGCGGCCTCCCGGTCGGCCAGGCGGTCGCGACCACCGCGGGACGGCTGCCGGCCCGCTGGGTGGTGCACACCGTGGGCCCGGTGCACAGCACCGACGAGGACCGTTCGGAACTGCTGCGGGCCTGCTACGAGAACTCGCTGCGGGTGGCCGACGAGCTAGGTGCGAAGTCGGTGGCCTTCCCGCTGATCTCGGCGGGCGTCTACCGCTGGCCGGTGGAGGACGCGGTCCGGCAGGCGCTGACCGTGCTGCGAGCCGCGGAG
Source organism: Actinoplanes sp. NPDC023801 (assembly GCF_040639655.1). NCBI lineage: Bacteria > Bacillati > Actinomycetota > Actinomycetes > Micromonosporales > Micromonosporaceae > Actinoplanes > Actinoplanes sp. NPDC023801. The sequence goes on from NZ_JBFAAI010000001.1 coordinate 274,157, forward strand.
CCGGTCAACCTGCGGAAAGCGGCCCTCGTCCTGTACGGCGCCGACACCGCCGCCGCGGCCCGCCGCGTCGCCGAGGCCCTCTAGCCGGTGCACAAAGGGTGCGGTCGGCTCAGGCCGAAGCCCGGACGATCAGCTCGGTGGGCAGGACGATGGCGGGCTCGACGTCCGGGTCGCCGGCGATCAGCCGCAGCATCTGGCGGGCCATCACGCGTCCTGCCTCGGCGATCGGCTGGCGGACCGTGGTGAGCGGCGGATCGCTGTAACGGCTGATGTCGAAGTCGTCGAAGCCGATGACGGCCACGTCGTCGGGCACCCGGCGGCCGGCCTCCCGCAGGGTCTGCAGGGCGCCGTGGGCCATCAGGTCGGAGGCGGCGAAGACGGCGTCGAGGCCGGGATCCTGCTCGAGCAGCGAACGCATGGCGGCGACGCCGGAATCGCGGGTGAAGTCGCCGGCCGCGACCAGCGGCGGCAGGCCGGCGTCGCGAAGTGTCTGGTGATACCCGGTGAGGCGTTCCAGCCCGGCGACCATGTCCTGCGGACCGGCTATCGTGGCGATCCTCCGGCGGCCGGAAGTGATCAGCAGCTGAAGGGCCGCGGCGACGCCACCGGCGTGGTCGACGTCGACGTAGGGCACCGGCGGGTCGGCGAGCATCGGCCGGCCGCTGCAGATGACCGGGATACCGCGCCGGGCGAGGAGACCGGGCAGCGGGTCGGCGCCGTGGATGGAGGCGAACATGACGCCGTCGACGTGGCCGGCGACGGCGTAGCGTTCGACCCGGTGATAGCCGGCCGCGGACCCGGCCATCATCAGGACCAGCTGTTTGTCGGCGGCCTCGAGTTCCGAGCCGACACCGCGGATGATCGCGGGAAAGAAAAGGTCGTCGGAGAAGACCCGGTTGGCGGTCTCCGGCAGGATCAGCGCGATCGAATCGGTCTGCCGGGTGACGAGGCTGCGGGCTGCCTGGTTCGGGACATATCCGAGTTCTTCGACGGCCCGGTTGACGGCTTCACGGATGGCGACGGCGACCGTGGTCGACCCGTTGACCACGCGGGACACGGTCGCGCGGGAGACCCCGGCACGACGGGCAACCGCTTCCAGGGTCGGCCGTTCGCGCGTCGTCACAAGCCGTCCCCCTGACGTGAGCCATATTCGCGACGATGGAGATCTCGCACCCTACCTTGAGCCGCGTACGGCCGTGGGCAGGGTGCGATCGCGACTCACTCCAGGCCGTTACGCCGGATCACCTCGCGGTACCACTTCGCGCTGTCCTTGAGCACACGCTGCTGCGTCGTGTAGTCGACGTGCACCATACCGAAGCGCTTGGCGTACCCCTCGGCCCATTCGAAGTTGTCCATCAGTGACCAGGCGAAGTACCCGCGGAGGTCGACCCCCGACGCGAGGGCGTCGTGGCAGGCGCGCAGGTGGGCGTCGACGTACTCGATGCGCAGCGGGTCGTGGACGCCCTCCGGGTAGGCCGCACCGTTCTCGGTGATCATGAGAGGGGTGCCCGGGTAGTCCCGGTGGATGCGGGTGAGCAGGCGGGTCAGCGACGCCGGCTCGATCTGCCAGCCCATGTCGGTGACCGGGCCGACCGGCTTGCGGAAGGCGATGCCCTCGCTGCCGGGGTAGTCGAGGGCGGCGGGGTGGCCGGGCTTCGCGGAGACGTACGACGGGGTGTAGAAGTTGATCCCCAGCACGTCGATCGGCGCGTTGATGATCGCCTCGTCGCCGTCCTTCAGGAACGACAGGTCGGTGATCCGCGAGATGTGCTCGAGCACGTCGGCGGGGTAGTGGCCGCGCAGCATCGGGTCGAGGAAGATCCGGTTGGCGACGCCGTCGATGATGCGGGCGGCCTCGATGTCGGCCGGGTTCGCCGGGTCGAGCGGGGACACCTCGCACGGGTTGAGGGTGATGCTGATGTTCTGCGCGCCGGCCGACCGCAGCGCCCGGGCGGCGAGGCCGTGGGCGAGGTTCAGGTGGTGCACCGCGGCCAGCGATCCGGCGGGGTCACGCCGGCCGGGGGCGTGGATGCCGTTGCCGTAACCGAGGTACGCCGAGCACCACGGCTCGTTCAGCGTGGTCCAGGTGCTGACCCGGTCGCCGAGGCGGCCGTAGACGATCTGCGCGTACTCGGCGAAGGCCTCGGCGGTCTCCCGCACGGTCCAGCCGCCGCGGTCCTCGAGTGTCTGGGGAAGGTCCCAGTGGTAGAGGGTGACGACCGGGTCGATGCCCTTGCCGAGCAGCTCGTCGGTGAGCCGGTCGTAGAAGTCGAGACCCCGGGTGTTGACCGGGCCGGTGCCGTCCGGGCGGACGCGCGGCCAGGCGACCGAGAATCGGTACGCCGCGAGGCCGAGGTCGCCCATCAGGGCGACGTCATCGACATATCGGTGGTAGTGGTCGCACGCGACGTCGCCGGTGTGGCCGGCGTGGACCTTCCCCGGCGTACGGCTGAACGTGTCCCAGATGGACGGGCCGCGGCCGTCCTCCCTCGCGGCGCCCTCGATCTGGTACGAGGCCGTGGCTGTCCCCCAGACGAAGCCTTCGGGGAAGGTGATCCCCGTGGGGGCCGGCTGCGCCGACGTGGACGTGACGGTTGCCGTCATGTCATCTGCTCCTGATGATCCGCCGAACTTAACCGGTTCATCTTACGGCTTGAGAGCGCTCTAACAAGGGTGTGAGGCCGGAAGTTCAGCCAGTACGCAGTGCCTGGAAGAGGCGCGGGTCCCCCGTGAGGGCAAGCTGGTCGGCCCGTTTGCGGCCCATCAGCGCCAACTGTAGGTCGCTCACGCTGCCGGTCGCCTTCGCACGGGGGTGATGATCGTCGGTGTCCAGGATCGTTCCGGTGTCGAGAAGCGCGATCCCCGCGCCCCGCAAGCGGACGAACCATTCCTGCCCGGCGTCCGTTCCGACCAGGTGCACCACGCCGTGCAGGTCGGTCGGGCCGCCGCGTCGCCCGGCCGGGAGCCAGGTGTCGAGGACCTCACTGACCCCGTCGGTGGCGAGTTTCGTCTCGATCGGGGTGGCCCGGCCGACGGCCGACTCGGCATCCCAGCGGTGCACCGAGATCTCGTGTGCCACCCGCCGGTGCCAGAAGCTGGCCCGTTTGGGCTGCGGTGCCCAGTTCCACGCCGGGAAGTCCGGGTCGAGCGCATCAAGCGTCTCGATCGTGCCGGTCAGCTCGCGCCGCAGGTGGTCGAGTGTCTCGTTCCAGTCGCCCTGGGGCAGCGCGGGCACATCGTCCGGACGGTCGGTCACACCGCGAGCGACAGCGATCCGGATCCGGTGCAGCACCTCGGTGACATGGTGGGTGAGGTCGGCGACGGTCCAATCCGGGCAGCCCGGCACGGCCGGGTCCGGCCCGCACTCACCGACGGCGTCCAAGAGTGCCGGGCCGTCGGCGCGCAGCGCCCCGAGCCAGAAATCCTTCGTCGCGTGCAACCTGTTCATCGCAGTCGTCTCCCCGCTCAGCCGGACCGCCGGTGAAAGCCTCCCTCGGACGGACCTTAGGGTTGGCGTCGTGACTGATACCCCTTCGGCACCGGAGAGATTCCTGTCGGCGTACACGACGCTACGCCTTGGCGGGCCCGCAGGCACAGTGACCACCGCGGTCCATACGGACGAGGCAGTCGAAACGGTGCGCGCGGCGGCCGCGGCCGGGCGGCGTCTGCTGGTGCTGGCCGGGGGCAGCAACGTGGTGATCGGCGACGACGGCTTCGACGGCGAGGTGCTGCTGCTGCGTACCCACGGCATCGAGGTGACCGGGGAGAACGCCTCCGGCGTGCTGGTGCGGGTCGCCGCGGGTGAGTCCTGGGACGATTTCGTGTCGTACGCGGTGACGAACGGCCTGTCCGGGGTGGAGTGCCTGTCCGGCATCCCGGGTGCCGCCGGTTCCACCCCCATCCAGAACGTCGGGGCGTACGGCCAGGAGGTGGCGCACACCATCGAGGCCGTGCACGCCTACGACCGGCGGGCCGGCGAGACCCGGGTGATGAGCCCGGCCGAGTGCCGGTTCGGCTACCGGACCAGCGTCTTCAAGCACGACGACCGATACCTGGTAACCGCGGTCGACTTCCGGCTGGCCCGCTCCGGCGAGTCGGCCCCGATCCGGTACGCGGAGCTGGCCCGTTCGCTCGGGGCCTCGGCCGGTGACCGGGTGCCGTTGCAGCAGGCCCGGGAGACCGTGCTCAAACTGCGTGCGGGCAAGGGCATGGTGCTCGATCCGGAGGACCGGGACACCTGGTCGGTGGGCTCGTTCTTCACCAATCCGGTGGTCAGCGCCGCGTTCTTCGCGACGCTCGGCGAGATGCCGCACTGGCCGGCAGCGGACGGCACGGTGAAGATCCCGGCCGCCTGGCTGATCGAGAACGCCGGTTTCCCGAAGGGGTTCGCCGGTGCCGGCGTGGCCATCTCGGGCAAGCACACGCTGGCGCTGACCAATCGCGGGACGGGCACCACCGCTGCTCTGCTCGACCTGGCCCGGACGATCCGGGACGGGGTCCGGTCGCGGTTCGGTGTCGAGCTGCATCCGGAGCCGGTACTCGTCGGCTGCGAGCTGTGAGCTACTCCCAGCCGAACACCTGGGTGTAGTAAGGAGTGCCGTCCGGGGCGAAGGCGACGCCGGTGCCGAACGACTTGGCCTTGCAGTTGAGTATGTTCCGGCGGTGTCCGGGGCTCCCCATCCAGGCGTCCATCACCTGGGGCGCGGTGCGGTAACCCCAGGCGATGTTCTCCCCGGCCGGTTGCCGGTAACCGGCCGCCTCGCTGCGGTCGACGAAGGTCGAGCCGTCCCGCCAGACGTGGCTGAACAGTCTGGTCCGCGCCATGTAGTGGGACTGCCGCAGGGAGGCCGTGACGAGCTGGCCGTCGACGGCCAGGGCGGGACAGCCGGCCTTTCGGCGTTCGTCGTTGGTCAGGCGGGCCACCTCCACCATCACTGCCCGGGCCCGGATCTGGGCCGGGCTCAGCGTGGGCGTGGCAGTGGGCACGGTCTTCGCGGCGGGCACGGTCTTCGCGGTGGGTACGGTTTTGACGGCGGGCACGGCCTTGGCGGCGGGTACAGCCTTGGCGGCGGGTACAGCCTTGGCGGCGGGGCGTGCCGGGGGTGCGGCCGGCTTGGGTGCGGCCGGGGCTGGGCTGGCCGGTGCGGGCGCTGCGGGCGGTGTGGTGACGGCCGGCGGTGCCGGGCTCTCCTGCGGGCGGGGCGGTGTGATCGGTCCGTGGGCCATCGCGGGTGCCGCGAGCGCGAACAGCGCGGGTGCCGCCACCAATGCGGCGACACGTCGTACCACCAGGTCGAACACGGGTGCCTCCCGGATCGCAGATACGGGCGCGGATCGCCCGTCACGGCTATCGCACCCCGTTGCACGCGGCGTGTCACATCTTTCGCGGAAAGGGCGATAAGCCGTACGAGAAATGTCAGGCTGTAGGGATGTCTCGATCAGGCCTCGGTCCACCCGGCTTGATAACGGTGCCGGTGGATCCTCGAGGACCGGCTCGGAGTCCGGCACCCGACGCTAGACTGTCACTGTCCGTAAATAGACGGTGACATCACGCTATTGGTGGTTTACGTCGGCGGACCCTCCCGCTCGCGGTCGCGCGGGCGGTGCCAGGCAAGAAGCTGATCCTCGGTACACGTCCGCGTGCCCGGAGTTCAGCCGTGCCCGAACAGGGCGCGAGCGCGGGTTGGGGGCAGGGTGAGCAAACGATGAGTCGCCTTCTCGTGGTCGAGGACGACCCGGACATCGCACTCGCTCTCCGGCTGCTGTTCAGTCGAGCCGGTTACGAGGTGGCGCACGCCGCCGACGGACGGTCCGGGCTGAAGGAGGCCTACGCCGAGCACCCCGACCTGGTGGTGCTGGACGTCGGTCTGCCGGAGATGGACGGCTGGCAGGTGCTGGAACGGCTGCGTGACGTCTCGGACGTCCCGGTGCTCGTTCTCACCGCACACGGCCAGGAGGCGGAGAAGGTACGCGGCCTGCGCGGCGGCGCCGACGACTACCTGACGAAACCGTTCGCCAACAACGAACTGCTGGCCCGGGTGGAGGCGCTGCTGCGGCGCTCGTCCTCGGGGCAGAACAACTGGGCCAGTCAGGTCTACGACGACGGCCTGGTGCATCTGGACCCGACCAAGCGGCGGGTGTACGTCAAGGGTGAGGAGAAACGGCTCACCCCGACCGAGTTCCGCCTGCTCAACGCGCTGGTGCGGCATGCCGGCGCGGTCCTCTCGCCGAACCAGCTGCTGACCCAGGCCTGGGACGACCCGACCGGCATCGGCCAGGAACGGGTCAAGTTCGCTGTGCTGCGTCTGCGGCGCAAGCTCGGCTGGTCCGATCCCGAAGAGTCGCCGATCGAATCGGTCCGCGGGTTCGGCTATCGCTACCGCCGCCCGGGCGGGGAGTCCTGATCCTTCCGGCGCACCGGGCGATCTTCTCAGTTGGTGCCCCGAGGGGTCGATGAGGGCTGTGAAGCCGAGCAGGAGGTAGCAAAGCCGTGGAAGACCTTGGCGAGATCGTCGGCGAATTCCTCATGGAGAGCCACGAGAACCTGGACCAGATCGACCGGGACCTCGTCAGCCTCGAGCAGGAGCCGGGCTCGCGTGACCTGATCTCCCGCATCTTCCGGGCGATCCACACCATCAAGGGCACCAGCGGATTCCTGGCGTTCTCGCGCCTGGAGAAGCTGGCGCACGCCGGTGAGTCCCTGTTGTCCCGGCTCCGTGACGGGGTCCAGCCGGTCACTCCGGAGACCATCACCGTCCTGCTGGTCTGCATCGACGGCGTCCGATCCATCCTCGCCTCGATCGAGGAGAACGGGTCCGAGGCCGAGGTCGACATCGAGAGCATGATCGTCCGGATCAAGGCGCAGATGGACGTGCCGGCGGACGCCTCGGCGGCGGCTCCGGCCGCCGACGCACCGGCCGCTCCGGCCGCCGAGAGCGAGGCTCCGGTCAGCGTCGAGCAGGAGGCGGAGGCGGCCCGGCCGGCTCCCGAACCGGTTGCCGATCAGCGTCAGCCGCTCGGTCAGATGCTTGTCGACGCGGGTGCGGCCCAGCCCTCCGACGTCGCCTCGGCACTGCAGCAGCAGATCGAGGGTGACGAGCGCAAACTCGGCACGATCCTGCTCGACGAGGGCAAGACCCAGCCGGCCGCGGTCAATGAGGCGCTGCAGTCCCAGGCGCCGAAGCGGAGCATCGCGGACAGCGCGATCCGCGTCGACGTCGACCTGCTGGACACCCTGATGAACATGGTCGGTGAGCTGGTGCTGGCCCGGAACCAGCTGGTCCGCGGCGTGATGGAGATCGGCGACACGACCCTGGTCCGAAGCGCCCAGCGGCTCGGCATGATCACCAGCGAGCTGCAAGAGGGCATCATGAAGACCCGGATGCAGCCCATCGAGCACATCTGGTCCAAGCTGCCCCGAGTCGTCCGGGACCTCAGCAACTCGCTCGGCAAGCAGGTCGCCCTGGTGATGGAGGGCAAGGAGACCGAGCTCGACCGCAGCCTCCTGGAAGCGGTCAAGGACCCGCTCACCCACCTCGTGCGCAACGCCGTCGACCACGGCATCGAGGAGCCGGACCGGCGGATCGCCAGCGGCAAGGAGCCGGAGGGCACGCTGACGCTGCGGGCCTACCACGAGGGCGGTCACGTCGCGGTCGAGGTCGCCGACAACGGCGCCGGGCTGAACGTCGAGCGGATCGCGCAGAAGGCCGTGGAGAACGGTCTGCTCCGCCCCGAGCAGATTCCGAACATGGACAAGCGCGACATCATGGCGATGGTCTTCCAGCCGGGCTTCTCCACCGCGGCGAAGGTCACCAACGTCTCCGGCCGTGGTGTCGGCATGGACGTCGTCAAGACCAACATCGAGAACATCGGTGGCGCGGTCAGCGTCGACTCGACACCCGGCGAGGGTACGGTCTGGCGGCTCACCATCCCGCTGACGCTCGCGATCATCCAGGCGCTCACCGTCGACTGCGCCGACCAGCGCTATGTCGTGCCGCAGGTCGCGGTGCTGGAGCTGGTCTTCATCGACGGCAACACCACCAAGGTCGAGTACGCCTCCGGCGCGCCGGTCTACCGGCTGCGCGGCAAGCTGCTCCCGCTGGTCCGCCTGGACCGGGCCCTCGGCCTCGAGGTCGGTGGCGACCAGGGGGTCTACATCATGGTGCTGCAGGCCGACGGCCGGCGGTTCGGCCTGGTCGTGGACCGGGTGCTGAACACCGAAGAGGTCGTGGTCAAGGCCCTCAACACCAGATTCAAGGACATCGGGTTGTACGCCGGAGCGACGATCCTGGGCGACGGCAAGGTCGGTCTGATCCTGGACGTGTCCTCGCTGGCCCGCCGTTCGCACCTGGCCGTCGACTCGGAACGCGAGACCGTCGCCGACAAGCGCGGACAGCAGGGCGGGGGCACCGAGCGCCTGCTGGTCACCGCGGTCGGCGAACGCCGGGTGGCGATCCCGCTGGACACGGTCACGCGACTGGAGGAGTTCCCGCGCGACCGGATCGAGCACGCCGGTTCCCGCGAGGTGGTCCAGTACCGCGGCCAGATCCTGCCCCTGGTGCGCCTGTCGCACCTGCTCGGGGCGTACGGCGAGGAGTCGGAGGGCGACACCGTGTCGGTGGTCGTCTACAGCGAGGGCGGAAAGAGCGTGGCACTGGTGGTGGACCGCATCGTGGACATCGCCGAGAACTCGACCACCGCACGCCGCGACGCGGAAGAGGACGGCCTGGTCGGCACCGCCGTGATCCAGCAGCGTGTCACCGAGCTGCTCGACGTGCGCCGCGCGATCCTGGCCGCCGACCCGAACTTCTACAGCGATTCGATGGACGACATGCTGGTGGAGGCCTGACATGGCGAGTCGTCAGTTCGCCACCTTCGAGGTGGACGGCCAGCTCTTCGGGGTCGAGGTGCATACGGTCCAGGAGGTGCTCTCGTACAACGAGTACACCCCGGTGCCGCTCGCCCCGCCCGCCGTCGGTGGCCTGTTCAACCTGCGCGGTCAGGTGATCGCCGCGGTGGACCTGCGGGTGCAGCTGGGCCTGGCCCGGCAGGCCCTGCGGGGGCCGGTCATGAACGTCATCCTGCGCGGTGACGGGGAACCGGTGTCGCTGCTGGTGGACAAGATCGGCGAGGTGGTCGATCTGGACGACGAGACGTTCGAACCGCCGCCGGACACGCTGAGCGGACCGACCCGGGAGCTGGTGGTGGGGACGTTCAAGCTGGACGGACGGTTGATGCTGGCCCTCGACGTCAATCAGGCCGTCGATACCTACCGCGCCACCAACTGATGTACAGCCTGGTCAGCGCCCCCGTTCTGGGCTTCGACCTGACCCGCCTGGAGGGCGGGCCGGCCGCGGCCGAGGTCATGCTGCGCGCGTTGCGCCTGCAGAGCGGGGACCTGCCGGTGCTCGCCGAGCGGCTGCCGGACGAGAACGTCCGCGGGCCGCTGTGGGTCGAGGTGGAGAGCGCCGCCCGGCGGATGCCCACCCTCAAGGGAATGTCGAAGGACGACCCGGCCGGAAACCTGGCACTCGTCGAACGCGCGCCGATCGGTTCGGTCGACGCGCTGCTGACCTGCCTGCGCTACGACGTGATGTCGTGGACCTGGGAGGGGACCGGCCGGGACGCGCGGCAGAGCGAGGACGCGGCCGCCGCGACCGCGCTGCTCTGTGACGCCGCGGTGGCCAGCTACCTGCGCGAGGTTCTGGACGAGGACATCCGGCGCCGCTTGGGCGCCGGATGGGTGTCGGCGATGCGGAAGCTGCCGGCCGGCGCCCCGATCGACCTGGGTCCGCATCACTACACGGTGTCCGCCCTCCTCGACCGGTTGCGGACACTGCGGCCGGAGGACCGGCAGCGTATCTCCACCTCGGCCGACGACGCCCGTCGCAACACCGCCGGCTGGTCGCCCGCGGTGCATTCGGCCTCGTGGGCGGCGTACCTCTCGGATCGGGTCCGCACCGCGGCGGCGGCACAGATGCTGCTCGTGCAGGCGGTCGACACGGCCGACATTCCGCTGGCAGATCGTGCCGGTGGGGTCTGGAACATGCTCAGCGGCGCTGTTCAGGCGCTGGTGGTGCGCGACCTGCTGGACACCGCCACGGCTCATCGGCTGCTCGCACCGGTGGTCGCGGCGCTCGGCCCGGCCTGGCTCGGTTGAAGGGAGTGGTCGAATGATCTCGGTTCTCGTCGTCGACGATTCCGTGGTGGTCCGTCGACTGATCGTCGATGCTCTCGGCGAGGCGCCGGGCATCCAGGTCGTCGGCACCGCGGCGAACGGTCTGCTCGCACAGGCGAAGATCGATCAGCTCAAACCTGACGTGATCACCATGGACATCGAGATGCCGCAGATGGACGGCATCGAGGCGGTCCGCGAGCTGCGCAAGCGGCACAGCACCCCGGTGATCATGTTCAGCACGCTGTCGGCGGCGGGCGCGACCGCCACGCTGGAGGCGCTGTCCGCCGGCGCCACCGACTACGTCACCAAGCCGAGCAACGTCGGTTCGGTGCAGGAGTCGATGATGGCGGTACGCGAACAGCTCGTACCGAAGATCCAGGCCCTCGGTGGCCGCCGCCGTCCGCCGGCCGGACCGCCGAGCCGGGGACCGGCGCCGGCCGGGCTGCGACCCTCCGGCCCCGCACCGCTGCGGCCCGGCGCCCCGCCCGGTGCTCCGGGACGTCCGGGCGCCACCGGTCCGGCTCCGGGCCGGCCGGCGGTCAAGCGCAGTCCCGGCGGGAAGGTCGAGATCCTGGCGATCGGCTCGTCCACCGGCGGCCCCGACGCGCTCACCAAGGTTCTGCTGGGGTTGCCGGCGGACCTGCCCGTCCCGATCGTGATCACCCAGCACATGCCACCGGTCTTCACCAAGATGTTCGCCGAGCGACTGGACCGCAGCACACCGCTGAAGGTCGTCGAGGCCGGCGAGGGCATGGAGCTGACGCCCGGCACCGTCTACATCGCCCCGGGTGACCGGCACCTGGTCTTCCAGCGCCGCGGGGTCGCGACGCTCACGCAACTGAGCAGCGCCCCGCAGGAGAACTCGTGCCGCCCGGCCGTGGATGTGATGTTCCGCTCGGTGGCGGCTCTGTACGGCGGGTCGTGCTTCGCGACGATCCTCACCGGTATGGGACAAGACGGACGGAGTGGTGCGAAAGTGCTGCGAGACACGGGCGCCGAGGTGCTGGCACAGGACGAAGCGACCTCCGTGGTCTGGGGCATGCCCGGAGCCGTGGTCGCCGCGGGCCTGGCCGACGAGGTGCTGCCGCTGGACCGGATCGCGGGAGCCCTGCTCAACCGTGTCCGGGTGGGCCGGTCGCCGGCGGTGGCGCGATGACTCTTTCCCAGGCGGAGTTCACCTTCATCTCCAACCTGGTGCGCAAGGAGGCGTCAATCGTCCTGGCTCCGGGAAAGGAGTACCTGGTCGAGGCCAGGCTGATTCCCGTCGCACGGACGGTCGGCGCGGCCAATGTCAACGACTTCATCGGCGACCTGCAGAAGCGTCCCAACCCCACGCACCAACGCAAGATCATCGACGCGCTGACCACCAACGAGACGTCGTTCTTCCGGGACCGCGAGCCGTTCTCGGCGCTCACTGACGTCGTCCTGCCCGAACTGATCAAGTCTCGGGCGAGCGTACGCAAGTTGCGCTTCTGGTCGGCCGCCAGTTCCAGTGGGCAAGAGGCGTACAGCCTGGCCATCACGCTGCAGGAGACACTGCCGGCCGGATGGTCGTACGAGATCGTCGGCACTGACATCTCCACCGCGATGGTCGAGCGGGCGCAGAAGGCCGAATACAGCCAGGTCGAGGTGAACCGCGGTCTGGCCGCCACCCAGCTCGTGCAGTACTTCGAGCGGGCCGGTGCGCACTGGCGGATCGTCCCGTCGCTGCGCAAGAACGTCACGTTCAAGCACATGAGTCTGACCGCGCCGTTCCCGCCGATGCAGCCCTTCGACGTGATCTTTCTGCGCAACGTCCTCATCTACTTCGATGTGGCCACCAAGCGTCAGGTGCTGCAGAACGCCGCCAGGATCCTGCGCCCGGACGGATTGCTCTTCCTCGGAGCGGCCGAGACGACGATCGGTATCGACGACAACTACGAGCGGGTGGCCGCCGGCCGCACCTCCGCCTACCGGACTCGCAACGCGGCGCCCGTCGGTGCCGCGAGAAGGGGATGACGCCGATGCGCGCCATGGTGATCGACGACTCGCGTGCGATGCGCATGATCCTCAAGCGCATTGTCACGAAGCTCAACTTCGAGGCGGTGGAGGCGGGGGACGGCAAGGAGGCGATGGACCTTCTCGCCGATATGACCGAGGTGCCGGAACTGGCCCTCATCGACTGGAACATGCCGAACATGAACGGGCTCGAGTTCGTCACCAAGGTCCGGGCCGATCCACGGCTGCGGGAGATGACTCTCGTCATGGTCACCACCGAGAGCGAACAGAGCCAGATCGTACGGGCGCTCGCTGCGGGCGCCCACGAGTACGTGATCAAGCCCTTCACCGAGGGCGCCATGATCGAAAAGCTGGCCCTGCTGGGCCTCGTCCCGACCGGAGCAAACTCATGAGCGTCGAAGTCGAGGTCGACGAGAGCGACCTCGCCGAGATGGTGGAACAGGTGTGGGAGTCATACCTGGATCCCGAGGGCGTCAGCCCGCTGATCCCCACGTACGACGAGAACCAGCCGTCCGAGGTGCATTCCTCGGTCTCCATCACCGGGTCCTGGAACGGGCATGTCGTCTACGCCTCATCCCGTGCCGCCGCCCAGCGCGCCGCGGCCGCCTTCCTCGCCATGGAGCTTGAGGAAGTGAGCGACGACGACATCTCCGACACGCTCGGCGAACTGGCCAACATCGTCGGCGGCAACGTCAAGGCGATGTTGCCGCCGGGGGCACATTTGTCGCTCCCCCAGGTGAATCTCGCGCCGGAGTCGTCGGCGCGTTTCCCGAACACCCAGCGGATCACCGGGGTGTACGGGGTGTGGGAAGGGGAACCGGTGTCCATTTCGATGTGGCAGAGCAGCACCGACAACAAGGAGGAGGGTGCATGAAGATCCTCATCGCCGACGACAGCCGGGTGATGCGGCAGATCGTCGTCCGGACCCTGCGGCAGGCCGGTTTCGGAGACCATGACCTGATCGAGGCGGCGGACGGCCAGGAAGCCTTCGACAAGGCCACCACGGAGAATCCCGATCTGGTCATCTCGGACTGGAACATGCCGCACCTGACTGGGATCGAGGTGTTGCGGCAGCTCCGTGCCGCCGGCAACAACGTCAAGTTCGGCTTCGTGACCTCGGAGTGCACGCCGGAGATGAAGACGGCGGCCGAGGCGTCCGGATCCGCGTTCTTCATCGTCAAACCCTTCACTGCTGAGCGATTCGATGAAGTGTTCGCTCCTATTTTGGGATGATTAAGACATGTCAGACGTCTCGGTTCTTCCCGGCTCTCTAGCCGTACGCAACCTGTTCGAGGACCTCCTCGGGCGAGAGGTGACCGTCAGTCCCGGCGACCCCATCGGCGCGCCGGAGGTACCTCTCACGACATGCGCGATCTTCACCGACAACAGCCAGAAGATCTACGCGGTCATGGGCATGACGCTCAGCCTCGCCGCCAACGCGGGAGCCGCGCTCGGCCTGCTGCCGGCCGGCGCCGCCGAGGACAGCATCGACGAGAAGCAGCTCTTCCCGAACCTGGCGGAGAACGTCTTCGAGCTGTGCAACGTGTTCACCAGCCTCCTCAACCGTGAGGGTGCCCCGCACGTGAAGCTGTACCAGGTGATCTACCCGAACCAGGAGCTGCCGGGTGACGCTCGCGCGGTCCTGCTCGCTCTGGGGCGCCGCCTGGACCTGAGCGTCGAGGTCAACCGCTACGGAAAGGGCAAGCTGAGCCTGTCCCTCGCACCCTGACCCTGCAGAGCATTAGGCGTACCAAATTGAAGATCTTCCGTTGCGGGCCCGCCGAGTCATCGGCGGGCCCGCAAATTTGTCTCTAAGTAATCCGGGGCCCGGGCCGAAGCTTAGGTTGAGCCTGATACGGGACAGGAGAAGTCGATGACCTCACCGATGTCCGGACCAACCGGAGCCGATGCCGCCAAGGCCTTGGCCGCGGCCAAAGCCTCTGAGGCCAAGAGCAAGTCGCTCGGCGACAAGGACACCTTCATGAAGCTCCTCGTCGCGCAGCTGAAATACCAGGATCCCACCAAGCCCGCCGACTCGACCGCGTTCCTTGCGCAGACCGCGCAGTTCACGCAGGTCGAGAAGCTTGAAGACATGATCGACATGCTGCAGTCGCAGCGGATGATCGGGGCCAGCTCGCTGGTCGGCAAGACCGTCACGTACCAGGACGCCCTCGGCGCCCTGCAGACCGGCGTGATCACCTCGGCGAAGCTCAACGGAGACAGCGAACCGACGCTCAGGGTCGGGAACACGGATGTGCAGCTGTCAAAGGTCACGGAAATCTCGACGACCGAGAACAAGACCGCATGATCTCCCATCCGACCGCCGCCCTGCCCGCCACCCGAAAAGCGGAAGCAGGGCTCGTTGTTCCTCCCACCGCGAAGGATTCCGTCTAAATGCTGCGTTCTCTCTACTCCGGTATCAGCGGCCTCAATGCCCACCAGCGGATGATCGACGTCACCGGTAACAACATCGCGAACGTCAATACCACCGGTTACAAGTCGTCGCAGGTGCAGTTCAACGACACCATGAGCCAGATGCTCGGTGCGGGCGGTGCGCCGCAGAACGGGATGGCCGGTACGAACCCGGCCCAGGTCGGCCTCGGCGTGCGCGTCGGTGGCATCACCGCGAACTTCAGCCAGGGCTCGGCGCAGACCACCGGCAAGTCCGGCGACATGATGATCCAGGGCGACGGCTTCTTCATCACCCGCAGCGGCAACGAGAACCTGTACACGCGTGCCGGCTCGTTCTTCTTCGACGCGAACGGGACGCTGGCCACCGCCACCGGCGAGCCGGTGCAGGGCTGGACCGCGGACGCCAACGGCGTCGTCAACTCGGGTGTGCAGCCGGGCGACATCAGGATGCCTCTCGGCGCGACCATCCCGCCGAAGCAGACCACCGAGGTCACCCTCAAGGGCAACCTGACGAGCGACTACCCGGCCGACCCGCTGGCGCTCAAGGACGTGGTCACCATCCCGGTAAAGATCTTCGACGACAAGGGTGCGACCCGCACGGTCACCGCCGTGTACAGCCGCAACGTCCCGGACCGGACGACCGTGGTGACCGACTGGACCATCGACCTGTACGAGCACTACGACCCCACCGGCCTCACCGCGAACGTCCCGGTCGCCGGTACGAGCCAGATGGCCCTCGACATGTCGAAGGGCAAGCCGACGATCGAGCAGACCGACACGCCGGCAGCCGGAAACCTGGACTCCGACGGCAACATGGTCTTCCGTCCGGCCAACCCCAACGCCACTCCTCCGGACCCCGGCCTGAAGATCAACATGGCTGACCTGACCATGTACTCGGGCCTCACCGACGCGCGGGTCTTCAACGTCGACGGCCAGACGGCCGGCGCTCTCACCTCGCTCTCCTACACCGTGTCCGACAGCGGGGAGATCATCGGCGTCTACAGCAACGGCCTGAAGCAAACGCTGGGCCAAGTCGCCATGGCAACCTTCAAGAACGTCGCCGGCCTGGAGAAGGTGGGCAACTCCCTGTTCCGGACCACGGTCAACTCCGGGTACCCACAGGTCGGCGAACCCGGCAGTGCCGGCATGGGTCAGGTCGTCTCCGGCGCGCTGGAGATGTCCAACGTCGACCTCGCGCAGGAGTTCACCAACCTGGTCGTCGCCCAGCGCGGTTTCCAGGCCAACAGCCGCATCATCACCACCTCTGACGAGATCCTTCAGGAGCTCGTCAGCATGAAGCGCTGACCCTAGCTGTACCCGGACGGCCGGGACAGGCATACGTGCCTGTCCCGGCCGTTCTGTGATCTCTCCGGGTGATCGCAGTCGCACCCGAACAGCGACCACCTCGATCTCATCGGCAACCGGGATCGGGCCGAAGTAACAGGCGAAGGGCCACGGACGGCCCCACCAGCCAAGGACGACCCAAGGACGGAACTGTCTTGATCCTCGTAACTCGTATCAACGGCGCCGTGTTCGCTCTGAACCCGGACCTGGTCGAGCGCGTCGACTGCACGCCCGACACGGTCGTCACCCTGGTGGACGGCACCAAGTACATCATCGCCGAGTCCGTGCCCGAATTCATCGACTCGGTGCGTCACTACCGCGCCTCGCTGATCGCCCAGGCGAGTCGCATGGAGCCCGAGCCCTCGGCCCTCACCACTTCCTCGTCCTCCTCGGATGACGAGCTCGATGCCAAGGTGCTCCCGCTGCACCGGAAGGAACGCTGATGGACCTCGCTACGATTATCGGTGTCGCCGCCGGCCTGGCCGTCGTCTTCCTGGTCCAGATCGTGGAGGGCGGCTCACCTCTCTCCATCATGCTGTGGCCGTCGATGCTGCTGGTCTTCGGTGGCGGCTTCTTCGCCGCCATGGCGGGTGGCGTCATGAAGGACACGAAGGCTTTCGGCGATCAGCTCAAGAAGGGCTTCACCAAGAAGGTCATCCCGCCCGCCGAGCTGCTCGACAGCGTCGTGAAGCTGGCTGAGCGGGCGCGCCGCGAGGGCCTGCTGGCCCTCGAGGACGCCGTCAAGACCGTCCAGCATCCCTTCCTCAAGCGGGGTCTGCAGCTGGCCATCGACGGCACCGACCCGGACGAGCTGCACGACATCCTGCACGCCGAGGTCGGTGCCAAGAAGAAGGCCGACAAGGCCGGTGTGAAGTTCTTCGAGTCCTGGGGCGGTTACGCCCCGACGATCGGCATCATCGGCACGGTCATGGGTCTGGTGCTCGTCATGGAGAACCTGGACAAGCCCGAGACGCTCGGCCACTCGATCGCCGCGGCGTTCTGCGCCACCCTCTGGGGCGTGCTCAGCGCCAACATGATCCTCCTCCCGATGGGCGCTCGCCTGGCTCGGCTGAGCGCGATCGAGGCCGAGGAGATGGAACTGGTCATCGACGGTGTCCTGGCCATCCAGGCCGGCTCGAACCCGCGTCTGGTCGCCCAGAAGCTGCGCAGCCTGCTGCCGCCCGACGAGATGAAGAAGGCCGAAGCTGCGGCCTCGAGCAAGAAGGCGGCCTGACCTAGATGAGTTCCGGCGGGGGCAAGCGTAAGCAGAAGCACGAGGAGCACGAGGAGCACGCCAATCACGAGCGCTGGCTCGTGTCGTATGCCGACATGATGACCCTGCTGTTCGTTCTCTTCGTGGTGCTCTTCTCCATGAGCGACGTCAACAACAAGAAGTTCGCCCAGCTGGCGGCCGGTCTCTCGGCGGGGTTCGGAGCTCCTAGCCCGGCCTTCCAGGGCAACAGCGCTCCGCTTGACGGATCGGCCAACAACGCGCAGGTGGTGCAGATCGACCCGGGTTCCAACCCGGGGGACGGCACCTCCGGCACCGAGGGCCTGAACCAGAAGCAGAAGGAAGCGGTCGAGCGGGCCATCGTGGCGGAGAACCGCAAGAAGGCTTCGGCCAACGCGGAGAAGGCCGCCAAGGAGGTCGAGGATCTGAAGGCCATCGAGCGGAAGATCGCCGACGCGCTCCTGGCGCAGAAGATGCTCAACAGCGCCAAGTTCACCATCGATCAGCGCGGTCTGGTGGTCACCATCGTCACCAACGAGGTGGTCTTCGCCGGCAACCGGGCCGAGCTCCAGGAAGGCGGCGAGAAGATCCTCAAGGCGATCTCACCGACCCTGGCCGGGCTGCCGAACAACATCGAGGTGGACGGGCACACCAACCAGCTCAAGGCGCGGACCACGTACTACCCGAGCGGCTGGGAACTGTCCGCGGCGCGTGCGTCGACCACGGTCCGGTTCTTCACCGACCACGGTCTGGCGAAGAAGCGGCTCAGCGCGGTGGGCTTCTCCGACACCAAGCCGCTGATCGATCCGAAGGACCCGCGCTCGGTCCAGATGAACCGCCGGGTGGACGTCGTCGTCCTGACCCAGCTCACCGCGGACCAGGCGGCGCTGCTGCCCTCCGCGGCAGGCAAGGACGGGCAGCTGCACACCGGCCAGACCACGGCCGAGTACCTGGCCGAGCAGAAGGCCGCGGCCACGAAGGCCGGCACCGGCGCGACTGCCCCGGCCACCACGACCAAGACCACGACCAGCACCACCGACCACGACTGAACTGAGGGGGAGTTCTGATGGCTGACGAGAAGGAAACGGCTGAGGCGCCGAAGAAGTCGAAAAAGATGCTCATGATCGTCATCGCGATGACACTTGTCGTCCTCGGTGGCGGTGGAGCGGGGGCGTTCTTCATGCTCCGCGGCGACTCGGCCTCGGCGGCCGAGGAGAAGCCGGTCAAGGGCGCGGTTGTCGCGATCGACAGCACGCTGACGGTCAACCTCGCGGACGGGCACTACCTGAAGTTCGGGTTCTCCCTCCAGATGACCGAGGCGGCCGGCCACGAGGAGATCGACGCCTCCCAGGCGCTGAACCTCGCGATCGAGCAGTACACCGGCCGTCCGATCGCCGAGCTCTCCACCGAGGAGGGCCGCAACAAGCTCAAGGCCGAGCTGCTCGAGAAGATCGAGAAGGCCTACGAGCACGACGGGACGCCGATGGTGATGGACCTGTACTTCACGTCCTTCGTCACCCAGTAAGGCACTGCCGCCGGGCGGGTCTCCCCAGGGAGATCCGCCCTTCGGCGCGAGAACTGGATGAAAACGCCGCCACGGCTCAGCGGTTCGGTAACTGAGCCGATGAGGACGACGTGACCACCGCACAACGATCCCCCGGCAGGATTTCACGTCGCGGCCAAGGCGGAGGCCCGACCGCGTACGACTTCCGGCGCCCCATCAAGCTCTCCCGCGAGCACGTCCGTACGCTGCAGATGGTCTTCGAGTCGTACGCACGGAGTTGCGGCACCCTGCTGACCACCCGTCTCCGGGTGGTCAGCAACGTTTCCCTGATCTCCATCGAGCAGCTGAACTACGACGAGTACGTCGCCGCGCTCGCCAACCCGACGATCATCGGTGTGGTCACACTGGACCCGTTGCCCGGCACGGTCCTGCTGGAGATCGCCCAGTCGGCAGTGATGACCGCGATTGATCACATGCTCGGCGGCCCCGGAGGCACCCAGCCGGAGCGGCCGTTGACCGAGGTCGAGATGCCGCTGCTGCGTGGTCTGATCGAGCGGATGCTCGGCGAGCTGCGCTACGGCTTCGAGAGCATGGTCGACCTCACGCCCAAGCTCAAGGAGATCGAGTACAACGCGCAGTTCCTGCGTGCGCATGCGCCCGGTGACGCGGTCGTGGTGGCCTCGTTCGAGACCAAGATCGGCGCCGAGGAGTGCATCTCCACCATCTGCCTGCCGTTCAACACCATTCTGCCGGTGCTGTCGCGCACCGAGACGATCGTGCTGAGCGCGGCCGAACGGCAGGTGAAGGACACCGCCCTGCGGAACCTGACCGCCGGACTTTCCGCCGCTCCGATCGACGTAGCAGTGCGATTCCAGCCCATTCGGATGCGCACCGATGACATCGTGGATCTACGCCCCGGTGACGTCGTCCCGCTCGGACATATGACCAGCCGGCCGCTCGAGGTGACCGTAAACGACATCGTTTTCGCTCATGCAGTTCCCGGTAATCAAGGCGCCCGGCTCGCGTGTCTCGTCGTGCCGTCGCCCAACGAGAGCTCGTCCAAGGAGTCTGGCCGCCCATGACCGCGCCCACCATGACCGCGCCTCAGCTCGCACTGGCCCGGAACGCGGCCGAGGCCGCGCTGGCCGTCCTGCCCACCAGCCGTGCCCTGGTGGCCGCCGACCCGGTCATACCGGACGCCGGGACGGTGATCGAGGGCCAGGCGATCACGGCGCGGTTCACCGGCGCGGCCTCCGGTGAGGTTCTCGTGGTGGTCGGGCAGGACCTGGCGGACGCCCTCCGGGAGAGCCCGCTCGGCGAACTGGACCTCACGGCGGCGGTCCGGCCGGCTCTCGAGGCGGCCGCCCGGGTCTTCGGTCCGGTGGTGCTCGATCCCGGCCAGCTGATGGAGCCGGAGGTCGCGCTCAGCGCGCTGGCCGCGAAGGAGGGCGCGATAGCGGTCCCGCTCCGCGACGAGTCGGCGGTACGAGCCGTGCTCGCTCTCGCCCTGAGCCAGTGGCCGGGCGACGACCCGGGGGCGGTGAACATCTCTCAACGGGCGGCTCCCGCGCGTTCCGGAGGCCGGGGCGGACTGGACATGTTGCACGACGTCGAGATGGAGGTCTCGGCCGAACTCGGCCGGACCCGGATGAGCGTGCGGGAACTGCTGTCGCTCACGCCCGGCGCGATCGTGGAACTGGACCGGGCCGCCGGCAGCCCCGCCGACCTGCTCGTCAACGGCCGGCTGATCGCCCGGGGCGAGGTTGTCGTGGTGGACGAGAACTTCGGCATCCGGATCACCGAGATCGTCGCGCCAGGAGCGGAGTAACGATCTTGATTCCGCTCGTCCTCCGGGTAGCCCTCGCCCTCCTGGCCGTCCTCCTGCTGATGTGGCTGCTGGCCAAGGCGGTGCGCCGGCCGTACGTCATGCGCCGTCACGGTCCGCTGGCGGTGCTCAACCGCCAGCAGCTGGGCCGCGGCTCGGCCGTTGCCGTGGTCCGGGTGGCGGACCGGGCGTTCGTGCTCGGAGTAACCGAACAGCAGGTCAACCTGCTCGGCGAGGCCGACATCGAGGCGTTCGAGACCGAGCCGGAGGAGCATCGCGACCACCTCGAGGTGGAGCCGGACGGCCTGCACGCGAAGGTGCCCGGCCGGCATCCCTCGCGCCTCGGCGAGCGGCTGGAGGGCTCCCTGCTCTCTCCCCGCACCTGGGGCTCCACACTCGAATTCCTGCGCGAGCGAACCACAAGGCGATGATTCCGATGAGGCGCGCTTTCCCGTTGCTCATGCTGGCGGCCATCGTGGTCCTGCTGCCGGCGGCCGCCGACGCGGCTCCCGCGCCTCCCTCGCCACCGAGCATCGACATCCAGATCAACGGTACGAACCCGGACGGCAGCCGGCCGGCCTCGTCCCTCGTGATCGTCCTCGGTCTGACCCTGCTCTCGGTGGCGCCGGCCCTGTTGCTGCTCTGCACGTCTTTCACCAAGGTCTTCATGGTCCTCGGCATCACGCGCAACGCGCTCGGGCTGACCAGCATGCCGCCGAACCAGGTGCTGGCCGGACTGGCCCTGTTCCTGAGCATGTTCATCATGGGCCCGACCGTGTCCGCCATCAACGATCTGGGTGTGCAGCCCTATCTGAACGGCGACAAGACCCAGTCGCAGGCGTTCAAGGACGGGGTCGAGCCGCTGCGGCAGTTCATGTACGAGGTGACCCGTGAGGACGAGATCGCCCTGCTGACCAAGGTGTCCGGCGACGAGCGGCCGGCCAACATCGAGTCGGTTCCGCTGACCACCCTGATCCCGGCGTTCGTGCTGTCCGAGCTGCGGGCCGCCTTCATCATCGGGTTCGTCATCTTCATCCCGTTCCTGATCATCGACCTCGTGGTGTCCGCGTCGCTGATGTCACTGGGCATGATGATGCTGCCACCCGTCACGGTGGCGCTGCCGTTCAAGTTGCTGCTGTTCGTGCTGGTCAACGGCTGGGCTCTGATCATCACGGCGCTGGTCGGCTCGTACTGAAGCGATGAACTTCGACATCGCCATCGCGGAGTTCCTGGCGGTCATGCTGGGAGCGGTCCGGACCGGCGCGTGGATGATGCTGTGCCCCCCGTTCAACTCCCGGCTCATCCCGGGACAGGTGAAGGCGCTGCTCTCGGTGGGTCTGACCATCCCGATGGCGCCGTACCTGACCAGCACCGTCCCGTCCCTGGAGACCAAGGATCTGATCGCCACCGCCGCTCTGCAGGTCCTCGTCGGCGCGGCGCTCGGCTTCTTCACGGCACTGCTGTTCGCGGCCCTGCAGGCGGCGGGTGACCTGCTCGACCTGTTCAGCGGTTTCACGCTGGCCGCGACGTACGACCCGTTCTCGCAGAGCAGCGCCTCGATCTTCGGGCGGTTCTACAACCTGGTGGCGCTCACCCTGCTCTTCGCCAGCGACGGCCACCAGATGATCCTCCGTGGCTTCCTGCAGAGCTTCCGTACGCTGCCGCTGGATGCCTCGTTCTCGATGGAGATCTTCAGCCGGCTGCTGCTGAAGGGCATCGGCGAGATGTTCCTGGCCGCGATCCAGATCGCCGGTCCGCTGATCGCGGTGCTGTTCCTGGCCGACGTGGCGCTGGGCCTGCTGAACCGGGTGGCGCCCGCGCTCAACGCGTTCCAGCTCGGCTTCCCCATCAAGATCTTCCTGGTGGTGACCCTCTCCGGGCTCGCCGTCGCGATGCTGCCGACGGTGCTCGACACGCTCGTCGAGAAGGCCGTCACCGCGGTGGTCCGGCTCAGCGGCGGCTGAACCAGGCCGTCACCGCGGTGGTCCGGCTCAGCGGCGGCTGAACCACGCCGAAAAGCGTGAGGAAGGCCGCGAGCGCGAGGAGGTGAGAGATGTCGGGCGAGAAGACCGAGGAACCCACTGAACAAAAACTGAAGAAGGCCCGCCAGGAGGGCCAGATCGGCCGGAGCCAGGACATCGGCGCCTGGGTCGGCATGCTCGCCGCAAGCATCATGCTGCCGCGCACCCTGAGCCAGGCCATGGAGCACGCCCAGGACCTGATGGCGAAGATCCCGGACACGATCGCCGAGCCGGATCCCGGCAAGACCCTCGCGATCTTCAAGGACGCGCTGCTCAGTGCCGGCTGGGCGGTCCTGCCGCTGGCACTGACCATGATGGCGGTCGGCGTCGTCGCGGCCGGCGCGCAGGGCGGCATCCGGGTCGCCACGAAGCTGTTCATCCCCAAGTTCAACCGGCTCAACCCGTTCAGCGGCCTCAAG
Organism: Actinoplanes sp. NPDC023801; assembly: GCF_040639655.1. Taxonomy (NCBI): domain Bacteria; kingdom Bacillati; phylum Actinomycetota; class Actinomycetes; order Micromonosporales; family Micromonosporaceae; genus Actinoplanes; species Actinoplanes sp. NPDC023801. The sequence continues at coordinate 297,088 of NZ_JBFAAI010000001.1, forward strand.
CGCATGTTCGGCCCGCAGGCGCTCTGGGAGGGCTTCAAGGCCCTGATCAAGACGGCCGTGCTGGCCATCGTGCTGTACATGACGATGCAGGACATCGTGCCGGTGCTGATGGACGCCGGGCAGCTGCCGCTCATGACGCTGCTCGGGGTCGTCGACGACGCGGCGATCCAGCTGATCCGGGCCGCGGCGGTGGCCGGCATCGTGATGGCGGCGGCCGACTACTTCGTGGTGCGCCGGCGTACCCAGAAGCAACTGCGGATGAGCAAGGAGGAGGTCAAGCAAGAGCACAAGAACACCGAGGGCGACCCGCTGATCAAGGCCCAGATCCGGGCCAAGCAGCACGCCATGGCACGGAACCGGCAGATGGCCGACGTGCCGACCGCGGATGTGGTCGTGGTCAACCCGGTGCACGTCGCGGTCGCTCTGCGGTACGAGCCGGAGAAGGGCGCGCCGCGGATCGTGGCGAAGGGCAAGGGCCCGATGGCCGCGAAGATCCGCGAGCTGGCCACCGAGAACCGGATCCCGATGGTGCAGGACATCGCGCTGGCCCGGGCGCTGAACCAGAACTGCGAGGTCGGGCAGGAGATTCCGGCGGAGTTCTTCGGCGCGGTGGCGAAGGTGCTGGCGTTCGTGATGAGTCTCAAGGCACGTGGTGCGGCAGCCGGTTTCCACCGCAACCCGAACCCGACCCCAGCCATGGCATAACTACCGATTCCGGAGATTTCCTCACAACGCGGTGCAAGAGCAGGGAAGATCGAGACGTGGCGGTGCCACAGCGGCCTCAGTGACGGCGACGGAACGCCGAACAGAACAACGCCAGGACGGCGACGGCTGGGCTCGGATGGCCATCGAACTGCCCATGCTCGGAAGGTGCCGTGAAGAAACGAAACCTAGGCAGGTATGCCGTACCCATAGGGGTCGTCGGCATCATCCTCATGATGGTCGTGCCCCTGCCGACCTTCCTGCTGGACCTGCTGATCGCCGTGAACATCACGGCCGCCCTGCTGGTCCTGCTGATCTCGATGTTCGTCCAGAGGCCGCTCGACTTCGCGGTCTTCCCGGCGTTGCTGCTGGTCATGACACTATTCCGGCTGGCCCTCAACATCAGTGCGACACGCCTGGTGCTCCGGGACGGCGATGCCGGCAAAGTGATCCACGCCTTCGGGAGCTTCGTGGTCGGCGGCAACCTGATCATCGGTCTGGTGATCTTCTCGATCCTGGTGATCGTCCAGATGATCGTGGTGACCAAGGGGGCCGAACGCGTCGCCGAGGTCGGCGCCCGCTTCACCCTCGACGCCATGCCGGGTAAGCAGATGGCGATCGACGCCGACCTCAACGCCGGCCTGATCGACGATGCCGAGGCCAAGACGCGCCGCGCGGATGTGGCCGCGGAGGCCGACTTCTACGGCGCCATGGACGGTGGCTCCAAGTTCGTCAAGGGCGACGCCATCGCGGCCATCATCATCACGCTGATCAACCTGGTCGGCGGTTTCGCCATCGGCGTCGCCCAAGCCGGGATGGCCCCGGCCGACGCGATGAACCACTACAGCCTGCTGAGCATCGGCGACGGGCTCGTCTCGCAGATCCCCGCGCTGCTGCTGTCGGTCGCCACCGGTCTGATCGTGACCCGCTCCGCCACCTCCGGCGACATGGGCCAGACGGTCACCACCCAGCTCAGTCAGAACAAGCTGGCCCTGCGGATCGGCGGCGGGGCGGCGATGGCCCTCTGCATCATCCCGGGTCTGCCGCCGTTGCCGTTCCTGCTGGTCGGCGGGGCCGTCCTGCTGATCGCCCAGCGGGTCAAGGATCCCATTCCCGAGCCGATCGAGAAGGCGGGCGCCGCCGCCGAGGCGGTCGACCTGCCCGCGCCGGACTCGCCCGAACAGCTGCTCGGCGAGATGCGCATCGACCCGCTCGAACTCGCGCTCGCCCCGGACCTGGTCGACCTGGTCGACGCCAGCAGCGGGGACCTGCTCGACCGGGTGCGTGCCCTGCGCCGCAAGATGGCCATGGAACTCGGCGTGATCATGCCGCCGGTCCGCACCCGGGACGACCTGGATCTGCCGCTCTCCTCGTACGCGATCCGGATCTCCGGGGTCGACGCCGGCACCGGTCAGGCGCCGCCGGGCACCGTTCTCGCCATCGGTGAGGGACTGCAGGCACTCCCCGGCCGGGCCGGGGTCGAACCGGTCTTCGGGCTGGCCGGCAAGTGGGTGCCGGCCGAGATGCACTACCAGGCCGAGATCTCCGGGGCGACGGTCGTCGACCGGGCCTCGGTGATCATCACGCATCTGGCCGAGATCGTCCGGACCAACGCGAGCCGCCTGCTCGGCCGCGAGGACGTCCGCGCCCTCAGCGAGATGGTCAAGCGGACCCACCCCGTGGTGGTGGAGGAGCTGACCCCCTCGCTGCTCAGCCTGGGCCAGGTCCAGAAGGTGCTGCAGGCCCTGCTCGACGAGGGCGTGCCGATCCGCGACCTGGTCCGGATCTTCGAGGCGCTGTCGCTGCGGGCCAAGGTATCGGTCGACCACGACGGCCTGGTCGAGGCGGCGCGCGCCGCCCTCGGCCCGGCCATCGCCGCCCAGTACGCGACCGGCGGCCGGCTCACCGTCATCACGCTGGACCCGATGCTCGAGCAGAGCCTGCTCGAATCGCTACGGCCCAGCGACACCGGCGCCTTCATGGCTATCGACGGCATGCGTGCCGAGGCGATCGTCAGCGAGACGAGCCGGCTCTCCGAAGCCGCCGAGCAGCAGGGACTCAATCCGGTCCTGGCCTGCTCACCACAACTGCGGCTGCCACTGATGCGGCTGCTGCGAGCCGGCTCCCGCCGGGTCCAGGTGCTGTCGTACAGCGAAATCTCTGGTTCCACCGCACAGATCGAGACGATAGGGGTGGTGAACGGTGCCTACGCGGGTGCTGCTTGAGGGACCGGCCATCGAGCCGCTTCTGGCTCAGGTACATGACGAGTACGGCTCGGGCGTCCGGATCATCTCCGCCGACAAGGTACGAAGCGGTGGTATCGGGGGCTTCTTCGCGAAGCAGCACTACGAGCTCTCCGTCGAGGTACCGGATTCAACCGAGGAAAGTGACGACATGGCGCAACAGACCGTCGCCGGCAACGGCACACACAACTTCGAGCGGCTGCTCGAGCAGGCCGAAGCCCAGGACCGGGTGACCGCCGACCGGCCGGCCGCCCCCGAACGGCGCAGCCGCCAGGAGGGCCGGCAGGCTGCCATCGGCGACACCGGAGCGGCGTTCGCCGAACTGATGGCCGGACTGGACGTGGCCGGTCACCTCGGTGAGGGCCGGGCCCCGGGTCGTCCCCGCGCTACCGAGCCGAAGGGCGCGGAGTCCCGCGAGGAGACGCCCACCGTGCGTCCGTTCCGCCCGGCCACCGCCAGCGGCTCGGCGGTCAACGCGGGCCAGCGGCCGCTGCCCGCGGCGCTGCCGACCGTACCCAGCTTCGGCGATCGTCCGGCCTTCGGCGATCGGCCGGCCGGCAAGGACCGGGAGACCCCGGAGCCGCGCGAGACCATGACACCGATCCGGGCCGCCGCATCCATGCCCCGGTCGGTCTCACCGGCACCGCTGCGGACCGCCGAACCCACTCCGGCGCCACCCCGTGCCGCATTCGCCCAGGCGCCCGCTCCGGCACCGCTGCGTTCCGCGGCCGATGTGTACGGGCTCGACGAGTCGATTCCGGTCTCGCCGTCCCCCGCGGCGCCCGCCCCGGTGGCACTGCGCTCCGGCGATCTCGACCCGGTGCAACGCAACCTGATCACGGTCGGGATGCCCGAGCCGATGGCCCGCAAGATCACTGGCGGGGACACGTACGCCGGAGTGCTCAGCGTGCTCGCCGCCCGCCCCGCCGCCCCCGGCATCCCGGACGGTCCCGGAGAGATCCTGGTACTGGCCGGCGAGGTGCACACCGCGGTGCCGATCGCCAAGCAGATCCTGGAACAGCTGCACGTGGACCAGACCCACCTGCTGCTCGCCGGGCCCTCCACGGCCGGTACCGGGCTGCACTCGTCCCGGCTCATCTCCAGCCGCAGCTCAGCCGAGTCGCGTACCGAGAAGCTGCAGGCCTCCGAGCACCCATGGGTGGTGGTGATCGACGCACCGGTCGGCGGCACCGACCCGTTCTGGGTCAACGACATGTGCGACGCGCTCGGCGCCACCGCGCTCTGGGCCGTCGTCGACGCCACCCGCAAGACCGCGGACACCGCCCGTCACCTGCGCAACCTCGGTGACGTCGAGGCGCTCGTGGTGCACAGCGTGGAACTCACCGCAGATCCGGCATCGGTGCTCGGCCTGGACGTCCCGATCTTCTCCCTGGACGGCAAGCCGGCCACACCGCACGCCTGGGCCGCGATGCTCTGCGCCCGGATCGCGGCCGAGGTCATGCCGTCGGCGGTGGCTCCGCGCCGGGTGACCCGCTCCGGCCGCCGCTGACCTCCCTAGCCGATGATCAAGCCATCGGTTCTGCTGTTCGCGCTGCTGATCAGCGCGCCGGCGTGGTACCGGCTGCTCCACGACGAGGTCGACCTGATCCAGGTGCTGATCCGGTTCCTCGTCGCGGTGCCGATCGCCGCCGTGCTGCTGGCCGGGCTCCGCTTCATCCTGGCCGGATACCGCAAGGCCGACGAGGAGCCGCCGCTGCCCACCGTGGTGCCCGAGCCGTACGAGAGCGCCCCGGAGCGTAAGTCGACCTGATCGGCGCCGGCCCCGCACATCGCGGGAGCCGGCGCCGATCTCGTCGTATCAGGCGTGGATGTCCAGCCGGCCGCTTCCGGGGTCGACCCGGCGAGTCGCGGTCGGGGCCGGTTCGGCACCCACGTCCGGGCCACCGCGGTTCCCGTCACCGGACCGGCGGCCCGGTCCCTCGCCGAACTGCTGCCGGCCCTGCTGCGCGTTGCCCTGCCGCAGGTCGAGCGTGCAGTTGTCGAACCCGGAACTCTCCAGCTCACGCCGCAGGTCGTCGAGTGACTGCCGGAGTGCATCGGTGCCGGCCTCGGTGCCGCCGGTCAGCTGCACGCTGATGTCACCGTTCCTGATCTCCGCCACCACCTGTACCGGGCCCAGGTCGGCCGGGTGCAGGTGCACGGTCAGCCGGTGCACGCCGTCGGCGTCCAGACGAAGCGGGACGATCCGGGTGGCGAGCTGCGCGGCCGGAGGAGCCGGCGTGGCCGGAGCTGCCGGCGGCGCGGCCTGCGCCTCCGCGACCGGTGCGGCCGGTGCGGTGGCCTGCGGGCCGGTCATCCCGGCGAGCCCGGCCACCTGGGGAGCCGGGATCCCGCCTTCGGCCGGTCCGGCGGTGGGCTGGGGAAAGCCTGTGGAGAACGCGGTGGCGTCCTCCGGCGAGGTCCGGCCCGCGGTGGCCGGCAGATCGGTTCCGGTGCCCTGCCCACCTTGGCGGGCCTGGTCGCCCTGACCCGATGCGCCCTGCTCCGAGCCGGCGCCCGTTCCCGTGCCCGGTGCGGGGTCGCCTGCCGGTGCCGTCCCGGCTGCCGGGTCCGGCGTGGTGACGGCTCCGGTGGGCTCGGTGGTGGCCGGGGCTGCCGTCTCCGCCGTGGCCGCGGTACCGCGCAGGCTTTCCGGACGTAGCGTGGCGGCGGTCTCGGCAGCGACGGGAAGCGCCGGTCCCTGTACCGCAGCAGGCGCGCCCGGTGCGGTGGCCGGTGCGACCCCGGGTGCCTGACCCGGTGCCGTGACCTGCGCGGCTGCCTGAGTCTGGGCGGTTCCGGCCGTCGCGGCGGCGGCCGGTGCCGCCTGTCCGGTTGCGTCGAGCGTGCCGGCACCGGCGGCGGCCGGCGGCGTGGAAGCCGGCTGTGCGGCGGACGGTGCGGTGGTGGCGGCGGTCTGGTCGGGGGCCGCTACGGCGCCGGTCTGTGTGGTGGCGGTCTGTGTGGTGGCGGTCTGAGCGGTGCCGGTCTGTGCGGTGGGGTTCTGGGCGGTGCCGGTCTGCGCAGCGGCGTTCTGGGCGGTGGCGGCCGACGCGACGGCGGTGCCCGCCGGCACCGTGGATGCCGTGCCGGGCTGGAGCCCCGTCTGCTCCTCCGCGGCCGGGACCTCGCCGGCACCCGCCTGCGGAGCGACTCCCGTGAGCGCCGTCGTGGCTGTCTCGGCGTTCGCGTCGGTTCCGGTCGTCGGAGCCGGCGCGACCGGCACGGCGGTCATGACACCGGCAAAGGCGTTGACGGCGGCGTCGGCCGGAGTCTTCTCCTTCTCCCGGCCGTCCTCCGACACCTGCTCGGCCACGACCGTGGTCTTCTCTTCGGCGGCCGGGGCGGGCCGGCCGGCGGCATCGGCCCGGGTCCCGATGGGGCGCTGGGCGGCGAGCCCGGCGGCCTTGGCGGTGACGGGCGCGGTGACCGGTCGCTTCATCGGGCGCACGTTCTCGTCCCGGACGGCGTCGCGCTCGGTGGCCCGGTCGGTCGGCGGCCGCTCCGCGGTCCGCTGCTCAGCCCGGTCGCCGGCCCGCAGGGACGCGGTCCGGGCCGTAGCGGCGCGGTGGGCGTCGGCCCTGTTCGAGTCGGCCCGGTTCGAGTCAGCCCGGTTCGAGTCAGCCCGGTACGAGTCAGCCCGGTACGAGTCAGCCCGGTTCGAGCCGGCCCGGTTCGAGTCAGCCCGGTTCGCGTCGGTGCGGGCGGAGTCGGCCCTTGCGGCACCGGCTCGGCCGCCGATGGCCGCTCGCGAGATCGCGGCCCGCTCGGCGGCAGCACGCGATGCGGCCTCCCGCGATGCGGCCTCCCGCGATGCCGCTTCCCGCGATGCCGCTTCCCGCGACCTGGCCTCGCGCGATGTGGCCTCGCGCCCGCTCGTGTCCTTGACGGCAGCGGGGCCGTTGCCGCCGGCCACCGGCCGGGGGGCGGCCGAGCCGGCCCGCTCACCGGCACGCCGGTCTGATTCGTCCTTGCCGGTGGGCCGGCCGACCTCGGCGGAGAGCGCCGACCCGAAGTTCGATCCACCCTCCTCGCGTCGCCCGCCCGGCCGCTTGGTCGTCTCGTTGCCCGGCCGCCGATCCGGACCCGTCACTGAACTCGACGTCGTCATGCGGTCTCCCCCTGCTCTCGACTGCTCATCCGGATCAACCTCAGCCGCCGAGCGCGGCCAGGGCCTTCTGCACCTTCGGGACGTACGCCTGGGTCTCGGCGAACGGCGGAATGCCGTCGTACCTGTGCACCGCCCCGCCGCCCGCGTTGTAGGCGGCCAGCGCCAGCGGTACCGACTTGAACTCACGCAGGTGGGAGGCGAGCAGCTTCGCCGCGCCGTTCACCGCCTGTGCCGGGTCGAAGGCGTCCTTCACCCCGAGGCCGCGTGCGGTCGCCGGCATCAACTGCATGAGGCCCTGGGCCCCGGCCTTGCTGACGGCCCGCGGGTCGTAGCCGGACTCCACCTTCGCGACCGCGGCGAGCAGCTTCGGCGAGACGCCGTGCTTGGCACCGGCCTGCTCGAACAGGTTGGCGTACGGCACACCGGCCAGCCCGCCACCGGTACCCCGCAAGCCGGCCGGACGCAGCGACGACATGTCCTGCACGGCGGCGGCCGGCACGGTGTCGAGGACCCGCCGGATGGCGCTGGGTGTCTCGTAGACGTTCTGGATCTTGACTCGGTCGCCCGGCTTCGGTGCCGCGATCATCCGGTTGTCACCCAGGTAGATCGCCACGTGGTCGACCGGCGAGTTGAAGGCGAGGATGTCGCCCGGCTTGGCGTCGGACAGGCTCGCGACCGGGCGGCCGGCCTTGGCCTGCTGCCACGAGTTGCGCGGCAGCTCGACGCCGAGGTCACGGTAGGCGCGCTGGACCAGGGCCGAGCAGTCCAGCCCCTTGGCCGGGTCGTCACCGCCGAAGACGTACGGCGTACCCAGGTACTTCTTGGCCGCCGCGACGATGTCGCCGCCGGTCGGCCCGGTGGCCGTGCTGCCGCCGGTCCTCGTGCCCGTGGCGCCGGCCAGCGCCGAGGCGAACTTCGCGCCGGACGTGCCGCCGGCCGCCGCCGGGGCCGGCTTCAGGCCGAGCTGGTCCTGCAGCTCGGCCATGCGGGACAGGACTCCGGTGACACCCAGCATCATGCTTCGCTCCGCTTCGGGTCGTTGACGGTTCCGGCGGCGTTCCGCGCTTTGGCGGTGACGGCGAGTTCGTCCAGTGAGGCCTGATCGGTTCGCAAGTCGTGAGCCTTGACAGTGGCGGCGTGACGTTCGGCCATCATCTCCACGGCCCGGCGCCGCTTGGCGGCGTCGGCGAGGGCGGACAGTTTCTCCTGTTCGATCTCCTCGGCGCTGGTCACCATCCGCTGGGCGTCGAAGAGCCCCGCCGCGAGCGACTGCCGGGCGACCAGCGCCGCGACCATGGCCCGGGCCGAACCCTCGGACGGTGCGTCCGCGCCGACGAGGTCCAGCTTGCGACGCTTGACGAGGGCCTCGGCGGCACGGGTCTCGGCGCGGGACTGAATCACGGCGCCACGGGCGGCGTCCTCCTGTGCCTTGCGGGCGCGCAGCACGGGTGCCAGTCGGAACAGGCGGTTCAACGTTGGCCTCCTAGCGGGGCCGGTGGGCCCTCACCTAGCCGCTTCGGTCCGCCCGCCGAACCCCTGAGGCCTGCACCGACTTCGCTACCGACCTGCCAGGGCCGCTTTTCTCAAGGCCGCCGTTCGCTGCCGCCCGCTGCTTCTCCGGCGCCGCCTGCGGTGTTCGGGCCCGCACACGGCCGCTGCGCCCTCCGCGCCGCCGTGGCCCCGGCCGCGACGGGTGGGCGCGGTGCACGATTCGCTCCCGCTCAACCCCAGCCGGCGCGTACGGCTGTCTCGGGCGCTTTGAGGCAGCGGTGTGGTCCAGCTCGGGGTCAGCAGGTTGCTATCAGCGCTCTTAGGGCGGCCCAGGCCGAGTCTGCGGTGGTGCGGTCGTCGAGGCCCTGGCGGAGGAAGGCGCTGATCTGCGGCCACGCGGCGTTGGCCCGGTCGGCGTCGTGGTTCGTGCCGGGCACGTAGGCGCCGATCTCGACGAGTTCGCGCACGTCGCGGTGCGCGGCCATCAGACGGCGCAGCTCGGTGGCGTCGGCCCGCTGCTGCGGTGTGGTGATCTTGTTGGCGACCCGGGAGATCGAGTCCAGCGCCTGGATCGCCGGGAAGTGCCCGGCAGTGGCCAGCTTGCGGTCCAGCACGATGTGACCGTCCAGGATGGACCGGGCCGCGTCGGCGATCGGCTCGTTGTGGTCGTCGCCCTCGACCAGCACCGTGTAGAGGCCGGTGATGCTGCCCCGGGCGCCCGGCCCGGCCCGTTCCAGCAGCGAGGCGAGCATCGCGAAGACCGACGGCGGATAGCCGCGGGTGGCCGGCGGCTCGCCGACCGACAGTCCGACCTCACGCTGCGCCATGGCCGCACGGGTCACACTGTCCATCATCAGCAACACGTCGGCGCCCTCGTCGCGGTAGTACTCGGCGATCCTGGTGGCCACCGCACCGGCCCGCAGCCGGACCAGCGGTGGGGTGTCCGAGGTGGCGATCACCAGCACTGAACGGGCCAGACCCTCCGGTCCGAGGTCGTGCTCGATGAACTCGCGTACCTCCCGGCCGCGCTCGCCGACCAGGGCGACCACGTTCAGTTCGGCCGCGGTACCCCGGGTGATCTGGCTCATCAGGGTCGACTTGCCGACGCCGGAACCGGCGAAGATGCCGATCCGCTGGCCCTTGCCGCACGGGACGAGGGTGTCGAGAACGCGTACCCCGAGAGACATCTGCTCGCCCACGAGCTGCCGTTCCATCGCCGAGGGCGGTGCCGCGTCGATCGGGACCATCTGGCCGCGCAGCGGCGGCCCGCCGTCCATCGGGCGGCCCAGCCCGTCCAGGATGCGTCCGCGCAGGTCGGGGCCGACAGAGACGCGCAGCGGGCCGCCGGTGCTGAAGGCCGGGGTCCCGGCGCCCATGCCGGCGATCGGGCCGAGCGGCATGCAGGACAGTCGTTCCCCGTCGAGCGCGGCCACCTCGGCCAGGACGGTGCCCGGCCCGGTACCGATCCGCAGCAGGTCGCCGACGTTGGCCTTCAGACCGCTCACCGTCACCCGCAGTCCGACAGCGCCGGTGACCCGCCCACTGACAAGTGGGCGGGCCGCCTCGATCGCGTTGTGCAGACGGTGCTGGAAGAGATCGGTCATGGGTTGTCCTCTACAGGCGCAGCGCCTCGCGGGCCCGCTCCACCGCCGCGGCGATGGTGGCGTCGACGGTCGCGGTGCCGGTCTCGGCGACCGCGTCCCCAGGCTGCAGCCCGGGGTCGGGGCGCAGCGTGATCCTGCGGCCCTCGAAGTCGAAGTCCTGGCCGGAACCCTCACCGACCAGGTTGCGGTAGTCCTCCGGGTGCAGACTGACCGTCACGTCACCGTGCTCGGGCGCGGCGGTCATCGCCCGGCGCAGCGCGTCCGCACCCCGTTCCGGGTCCTCGCGCATGCTCCGGCCGATGATCGCCTCGGCCAGGTCCCAGGCGCTCGCCAGCACGACTTCCTGCAGCTCGGTGAAGGTCGGCATGAGCTGGTCCTCCAGGCCGGTCACCGCACGGCCGAGGGCGTTCACCGCGCTGGCCAGGGCGGCTGCGCGGCGCTGCTCGTACGCCTCGGCGGAGGCGGTGGCACGCACCGCGGCCGCCTCGTTGGCCTCCGCGGCCTCGCGCTTGCCCTGCGCCCATCCCTCGGCGTAACCGGTGGTCCGGGCCTGTTGCCGGGCCCGTGCCACGACCTCCTCGTCGACCGGCGTTTCCTGCCGCAGGTCGATGCCGAACCGTGCGGCGACGATGTTCTCCGCCGCCACCCCGCGGATCACCCGATCAGGCGATGAGCTCATCGGCCTCGCCGCCACGCTGGATCTCGATCTGTCCGGAGTCCTCCAGGGTGCGGATGACACTGACGATCTTGGCCTGGGACTCCTCGACCATCTTCACCTTGACCGGGCCGAGCAGGTCCATCTCCTCGAGCAGGTTCTCCCGGCCGCGTTCGGACAGGTTCTTGGTGACCTTGTCCCGTACGCCCTCGGGCACGCCCTTGAGAGCGGTGGCCAGGTCGGCCGGCTCCACCTGGCGCAGGATGAGCTGCACCGCGCGGTCCTCGAGGTTGATGATGTCCTCGAACATGAACATCCGGCGGCGGATCTCCTCGGCCAGTTCCGGGCTGCGAGCGTCGAGCGCCTCCAGGATGAGCCGCTCGGTGGTGCGGTCGGCGCGGTTGATGATGTCCACCAGTGGCTGCAGGCCGCCGACCGTGGACAGCTCGTCCGGCTGGAGCACGCTGGACAGCTTGCGCTGCAGGGCGCTCTCCACCTGGCGGATGATGTCCGGCGAGGTACGGTCCATGATCGCGATACGGTGCGCGACCTCGGTCTGCACCTCGAGCGGCAGCCCGGCCAGGATCGACGAGGCCAGCCCGGACGGGATGTGGGCCAGCACCAGCGCGATGGTCTGCGGGTGCTCGTACTGGACGTAGGAGAGCAGCTGCCGCGGGTCGGCGTGGCTCAGGAAGTTGAACGGGATGTCGTTCATGGACGCCTCGAGCCGCTCCAGGATGAGCGCCGCCCGCTCCTTGCCGAGCGACGCCTCCAACAGCTCACGGGCGTAGTCCATGCCACCCGACCCGGCGTATCGGGTGGTGGCCATGGCGTAGAACTCGTCCATCACGTCGTCGACCTGGGCGGGATCGAGCTTGCCCAGCCGAGCCACCTCGGCGGACACCTGCTCGACCTCTTTGTCGGTCATGTTCGCCATGACCTGGGCCGCGTGTTCCCTTCCGAACTGGACCAGCATGATCGCGGCCTTGCGCACTCCGGTCATGGAGAGCGTGGTGAGCGCCGGTGTAGTCAACTGTTGCTCCTGTGGTTCAGCGGTTGCTCTCGTCGGCGGAGATCCAGCTGCGGATCAGGGACGCCGTCTCGTCCGGCTTCTCCCGGACCAGGTCCTCGATCTCACGATGACGCTCCTCCCGCGCTTCGTCCGTCTTATCGGCGACTTCAGGAAGCTCCAGCATGTGCGCGGTGGTGACGTCGATCTCAGCGGCGCGCTGCGCTTCCAGCGCGGCCTGCATCTCCTCCAGGTGCCGACGCTCCTCCTCGGTGAGCTGCTGCTGCCGCTTCTTGGCGCGGCGGTTGGCCCGCCAGGCCAGCAGGATCAGCATCAGCACCACGAACAGCAGGGCCCCGGTCTGGATCAGTTTGGTCTGCTTGGCCGACTTCTCCGCCGCGGCGGCCGCGGCGAGCTCGTCCTTGACGGCCTGGGCGGCCGAGTTGTCGAACGGCATGGCGGCGACCGCGATGGTGTCACCCCGGGTCGGGTCGATGCCGGCCGCCGCGCTGAGCAGCTGCTGGATCTCCTCCGGGTTGATCTGACCGGCCACCTCGCTGTTCAGCATGACCGCGACGTTGAGCCGCTCGATGCTGCCGGGAGCGTTGCGACGAACTTCCTCGGACTCGTTGAGCTGACGGTTCCGGACCTCGTTCTTGTTCTGGTACTGCCCGGATCCGGCGCCGTTGGGCACCTGGATGTTGTCCGGGCCGAGCACGCCGCCACCGGGGGTACCGCTGCCGGCGTAGGTCTCGGTGCTGAGGCTTTCCGACTGGGCGGGTACGGCCGGGTCGGCGCTGTACTTCTTCTCCCGCACCTCGACCTGGTCGAAGTCGAGCGTGGCGGTCGTGTTGACCACCGCCTGGCCCGGGCCGACGAGGCTGTCGAGCATCCGCTGCAGCGAGGAGTTGAGACGGTTCTGGAACGCGACGGTCTGCTGCTCGGCGCCGCTGTCCGCGCCGGCCGCGCCGATGGCGTTGCCGCCGCCGGTGGAGAGCATCCGCCCGTTCGAGTCGGCGACGGTGACCTGGGTCGGATCGAGACCTTCGACGCTCGAAGCCACCAGATGCACGATCGACTGGACCTGGGCGGTTTCGAGCGGGTTGTTCGACTTCGAGGCGACCAGGACCGACGCGGTCGGCTTGGACTGGTCGTCGGTGAAGACGTCCTCCTTCGGCATGACGAGGTGCACGGTTGCCGCCTCGACGCCGTCGATCGACTTGATCGTCTTGGACAGCTCGCCCTCCAGCGCCCGCTGGTAGTTGGCGTGCTGCATGAACTCGCTGGTGGTGATGCCCTGCTGGTCGAGCAGCGAGTAGCCGGTGCCCTCGTCGTTCGGCAGGCCCTCGCCGGACAGCTGGAGCCGCAGCTGGCTCACCTGCTCGCGCGGCACCAGGATGGTCTGACCGTCGTTGGCCAGCTCGTACGGGGTACCCGCCTTCTGCAACGACTCGACGATCGCGCCCGCGTCCTTGGTGGACAGGTTGTTGAACAGGATCTGGTAGGACGGCTTGGCCGCCCAGGTGGCGAAGAAGTAGCCACCGACAGCAAGAGCGAGAACCGCGAAGATCGTGACAGCCTTCTGTCCCGGCGTGAAGGACTTGAAGGTGTCCGTGATGCGGCGTACCGGAGCGGGAAGGCGATCGGTCATGTCAGGCCTGCATCCTCATGATCTCTTGGAAGGCCTCGACGGCCTTGTTGCGGATCGCCATGGTCAGCTGCAGTCCGAGGGCCGCCTCGGTGGAGGCCATCGTGTACTGCGCCGGGTCGGACAGCCGGCCGTCGGCCACCTGTACGGCCAGGTCGGCCGCCTTCGTCTGGTTGGCCTGGACGTTCTCGATGCCCTTGGCGAGCATCCCGGCGAAGTCGGCGTTCGGTCCCTGCGGCGCGGCCGGCTCGGACGCGCCGAGCATGCTGCCCAGGCCGTTGAGGCCGCCAAGTCCGCCGCCGTTGCTGAGTCCGCTGATGGCGGAGAAGCCGCCGATGGGGCTGATCGGTGAGGTCAAGGTGATCACTTCCCGAGGTTGATCGCGGCGGTGTACGACTCGCGGGCGCGATCCACGACCGAGAGGTTGGCCTGGTAGGAACGCTGCGCCATCATGAGCTGGGCCATCTGGTCGCCCATGTCGATGTCCGGGCGGCGGACGTAGCCCTCGGCGTCGGCGAGGGGGTTGCCCGGCTCGTGCGCCAGGATGCCCTCGGCACTGCCGTAGTGGATGCCGGCGACCTCGGCGCCGTTGCCGTCCTGCGCCGCGCGGGCTGCGACGTAGCGCGCCTGGAAGGCGTTCTCGCTGGTCCGCGTCGTGGTGTTGATGTTGGCGAGGTTGTCGGACACCGCGTCGAGCCACTTGCGGTACACGGTGACGCCGCTGCCGGCGATTCCGATCGCGTTGAAGGTACTCATCGTCAGGCCCCCTTGATGGCTTCGCGCAGCAGGCTGTACTTGCCGTCCAGTGCCCGGATGGCGAGGTTGTAGCGCATCGTGGTGTCGATGTGCGACAGCGTCTCCTGGTCGAGGTTGACGTTGTTGCCGTTGAGCCGTGTCGGCTCCAGCGACGTCAGCACACTCGGGGTGACCCCGGCCGGTGAGCGGCCCTGGGTGACGGCGCTCTGCAGCGCCTCCTCGAACTTGACCTTACGGGCCCGGTAGCCGGGGGTCTCGATGTTGGCGATGTTGTTGGCGATGGCCTGCTGGCGGGCGGCGAGCCCGGCAACGGCGACGCGCAGTGAAGACGACGAGCGGTCGTCGAACAAGGTTTTCTCCCCAGTCGATCCGTTCAGGTCGCCGATCCTTGGCTTCTGAAGTTGAGCAATCCGTGCTCGTACCCTGCAGTTCGGCGAGCTCGCCGATCCGCTGAGTACCAACCGGTTGCCGGAGGGTTGCACGCGAAAAGGTCCCGGACCCCCCTCGGGGATCCGGGACCTTCGAGTCTCGGGACTACATGGCGCAATCCAAATAAACCGGACGTTTTACCGCCTCGCCGGTCTCGATCCGCGACGTCATCGCCATCTGCTGACGATTCGCGGTGAGCCGGCGGGCGATCTCCTCGGCCACCGCCAGCTGGCGGGTGAGGATCTCGTCGGCACGCGGCTTGAGCTCCAGCGGAAGCGCGCCGAGCTCGGTCGGCGGCCGCCACAGGTTCGACGGCGGGGTCTCCGCCATCCGGCGCTCGTCGGCGAGCATCGTCTCGACCGCGCAGACGTCCATCTCCAGGTCGTCGAGCGCCGCGGTCCAGGCGGCCCGCCAGTCGACGGCGTTCGACGTCGCAGTGCTCATGTCGAGGCCGAGGCGGCGTCGCGCCACGCGTCGCGCAGCGGCTCCAGCAGCGTGCGACAGGAGGCGACCCGGTCGGCGTCCCGCTTGATGTTCGCACCGATCAGCTCGGTCAGGACGAAGCCGTACAGACTCGCCAGGCCGGGCGCGCCCTCCCAGGCGTCCATGTCGAGAGTGACCCGGAGCTCCAGGACGATCTCCTGAGCGTGGGTGATCTTCTCGTGGGCGAGGTTCCGGTCGTCGTTGCGGAGCGCTTCCTCACCGTGCATGAGGTCGAGGATCAACCGGTCGTACAGCATGATCAGCAGCCGGGCCGGCGAGGCCGTGTTGATCGATTCCTGCAGGTAGCGTTCGCGGAGGTTCGGTGCGCTCATGAGTGTCCCTCGGTCGGTGGCAGTCGGCTGGGGGCGGATGGCGGCGGTCAGCCCAGGCTCGCGATCTGGCCGGAGAGCCAGCTCGACTGGTTGTTCAGGTTGCCGAGGGCCGTCTCCAGGGCTGCGTACTGCCGCTGCAGCGCCTGTCGCCGGGTGGCCAGCCGGGTGTCCCAGTTGTCGATCTGGTCGTTGAGCGACTTGATCTCGGTCTTGCGGCCGGTGACGACACGGGTGATCGTGAGCTGCTGCCCGTCGGTGAGCTTCCCCACCTGTTTGCCGAACGCCATGCCGGCTTCCTGGATGGCGGCCGGGTCCTTGGCGTACGCATCGATGAGGGTGCTCGCCTTGAACTCGAGCTGCGAGCCGTCCTTGCTCAGCGTGATGCCGAGCTGCTTGAGCGAGCCGAAGTTCACCGTCGTGGTGTCCTTCGCCCCGTCGTTGTCCGCGTCGGTGTTCAGCGTCCTGGTGAACGACAGGCCGTTGCTGACCATGCCGAGCACGGCCTGGGTCATCTGCCGGACGGTGAAGTCACCGGTCAGCGGTGACCCCTTCTTCGCCTCCAGGTCGTACTTGGTCTGCGCGGTGATCTCGGTGAGGGCCTCGTTGGCCGCGGTGACCAGCGCCTGGAACTTGTCGGCGATCGCGGTGGCGTCGGTGGTCGCGTTGACGGTGACGCCGAGCTCCTCCTTGGTGACGGCGAGGCTCACGCCCGGCATCAGGGAGGCGAACGTGTTCGTCGTGCTGTTGACCTTGTACTCGGAGGTGGTGCCCGGGTTCACGGTCAGCGTCGCGTCCTTGGCGGACGTCGTCTTCGTGCCGCTGCCGTTCTTGCCGTACCCCTCCAGCCCGGTGATCTGGAAGCCGTTGGCGGCGCCGCTCTTCATTCCGCTGAACTGCAGCACACCCTCGTTACCCGAGGTGTTGACCGCATAGGCGCGGATGCCGAGGCTCTTGCCGTCCGCGTCGGTCGCCGAGTTGACCGCGGCGGTGAGCTTGGCCGCGGTCCGCGGCTCCGGAACGGTGACCTCGACCGGATCGCCGACCGGCGTGAACTCGTCGACGCCGTCGTTGTTGGCGTCCGCGCTCCACGTACCCGGCTGGATCGTGATCTTGTCCGGGAGGGCCTGCTCCGCGGTGGTGTCACTGATCTCGAGGATCGAGGACTGCCCGCGGGCCACCGAGGTGACGTCGAAGGTCAGGCTGCCCGCCATGCCGGTGACACCACCGGTGGCGGTGGCCGTGACGCCCGTCGAGCTGGAGGTGGTCTTCAGGGAACGCCACGGGTCGAGCGAGCCCAGCGCGTCCGCGGCCGACTCGACGGCCTTGAGCTTCGCGTTGACCGACATGTACGAGGAGATGGCGGTCTCGGCGGTCGTGACCTTGGTCTTGAGCTTGGTTTGTGGGGCAGCCTCGACCTGCATCATCTGGCTGATCATCGAGGAGGTGCTGAGACCGCTGACGAGGCCGTCGACGGAGCTGGTCACGGGAGCCTGCCTTTCGTACCGGAGTACTTCGTACCGAGGACAAGAGCGGAGTGGGGGCAGCCGGCTGGGCGTGCCGGTCTACCCCCACTCTTCGGTCATTCGCTGATCGGATTCAGTTGTCTTCGGTCGCTATTCGGTTGTCAGCCGGTGCGTCAGCGCAGCAGCGACAGCACGTTCTGCGAGGACTGGTTGGCCTGCGACAGCATCGAGGTGCCGGCCTGGGTCAGGATCTGGTTGCGCGTGAACTGCACCATCTCCTGCGCCATGTCGGTGTCACGGATCCGGGACTCCGACGCGGACAGGTTCTCGACCGCCACGTTGAGGTTGTTGATGGTGTGCTCGAAGCGGTTCTGGTGAGCACCCAGCTTGGCCCGGGTGTCGGAGACCGACTTGATGGCCGCGTCGAGCGCCTCCATCGCCTTCGCGGCGCCCGACGGGATCGGGCCGCCAACGGCGTCCGGGTCGGCGGCGGTGGTCAGGTCGAGGTTGTTCAGGCCGAGCGTCTTCGCGTTGACCGCGCCGATCCCGACGTCGAGCGTCTCGCCCGCGTTGGCGCCGATCTGGAACGAGCCGGGCGTCGACGGCTGCGTGTTCGCGTCACCGGTCAGGCCCATCTCCGTGCTCTCCAGGGTGAAGGCCGTCGAGCCCGCCGCCTTGAAGGTGATCTCGTCGCCGCCGGCGCCCTGGTTGACCTCGGCGGTGAGGGACACCTCGTCACCGTTGTAGCCGGCTGCCTTCAGCGCCGCGGACAGCTTGTCGTTGACGGCGGTGGCGGCGTCCTGTGCGCTCGCACCGGTAGGCACCGTGATGGCGATGCCCTGGAGGCCGGCGACACCGCTGACATCCTTGCCACCGAGGTCGGTCAGCGACACGTTGATGGTGCCCGGGACGCCGGTGGTGATGGGCGAGGCGTCCGGCGTCTTGCTGACGTGCGTCCGGCCGAAGGTGCCGTCGAGCAGCTTCGACTTGCCGAACGACGTCGTCTCGGCGATCCGGTCGATTTCCGCGGAGAGCTGCTGGAACTCGCCGTTCGCGGCCTGCTTCGCCTCGTCGTCGAGGGAGGCGTTGTTCGACTGGACCGACAGGTCACGCATGCGCTGGAGCATGCTGGTGACCTCGTTCAGCGCGCCCTCGGCGGTCTGCACGACGCTGATCGCGTCCTGGGCGTTGCGAACCGCGACCTTGAGGCCGCCGGTCTGCGCGCGCAGGCCCTCGGAGATCGAGAGGCCGGCCGCGTCGTCGGCCGCCCGGTTGATGCGGAAACCGCTGGAGAGCTTCTCGAGCGACTTCGACATCTGGTTGTCGGTGACCGACAGGTTCCGGTAGGCGTTCTGAGCGGCGATGTTCTGGTTGATACGGAGACCCATGTGAAAATTCCTCCTTGACTGGGGTCTGTGCCGGCCCGTCCATGAGCCGTGGTCGTACGCCACATCCCATCGGCGGGTCGCCGAGAGGCCATGAGGATTCTCCGAGATTTTTTCGGGCTTTTAGGGCGAACCAGGGAAGCCGGCTTTATTCCGTCTTCGGGGCGGGCGGGTGGGGCGATCGGGGGAAACCGCTCAGCGGCACGGCGGATGTGCCGACCTGTCCGAATGAGCGGGTCCGCCGAGGGGGTGTGCCCGACCAGCCATACGACGGAGGACCGGGTGAGCCTGACCGATCTGGCCAGTGTCCTCTGGCGCTCACGCGAGCTGCTGGAGATGCTGCTGTTCAAGCTTGAGGAGGAGCAGTTGCTCCTCGCGTCCAACCGGTCCCGATGGCTCAGCCACGCCACCCGCGAGGTGGAGGTGGTCCTGGATCAGATCAGGCAGACGGAGGTCATCCGCGCGGCGTACTCCCAGGAGGTCGCCATCGAACTGGGCCTGCCGCCGGACGCGTCGCTCGGCGAACTGGCCGACACCGCGCCGGACCCCTGGTCGGAGCTGTTGCATCAGCACCGCAAAGCCTTCCTGATGTTGACGTCGGAGATCCGGGCCCTGGCCGACGTCAACCGTGATCTGCTCACCGCAGGCCAGCGCGCGGCTCGCGAAACCATGCTCGCGTTCGCTGAGACTGTGGAAACGTACGGACCACAGGGCCAGACCGTCAGCGGCGCCGTACGGCGCCCCACCCTGGTTGATGAGGCGATCTGATGGGCAGCACATTCAGCGGACTCAACACGGCACTCACGTCTCTTTACGCGCAGCGCCGGGGCCTGGACGTCACGGGTCAGAACATCGCGAACGCCAACACCGAGGGGTACACCCGCCAGCGGGTCGTGATGCACGCCCAGAACGCCAACCTGGTGCCGGGTATCTACGCCACCACCGACGCGATCGGCAACGGGGTCACCGTCTCGTCGGTCGAACGCCTGCGGAACACGGCGCTCGATCAGCGCAGTTTCACCGAGCACGCGAATTCGGCGTACCACAACGAGCGGGCCGGGGCGCATGCGCTGATCGAGGACGTCTTCGGGGAACCGAGCGACACCGCACTGCAGGCCCGGCTCCAGGACATGTGGGACGGCTTCAACGCGGTCGCCGCCAATCCGTCCCAGAAGGCGCCGAAGGCTGCCGTGCTCGAACAGGCGACGACGGTCGCGGCCTCGCTCAACGACGCGGCCGGCTCATTGAACAGTCAGTACATGTCGACCCGGGCCGGACTCGAGACCTACGTCGGTGAGGTCAACAAGACCGCGGCTTCGATCGCCCGGCTGAACCAGGAGATCGTGGTGGCCACCCAGGCCGGCCTTCAGGCGAACGAACTGATGGACCAGCGTGGACAGCAGATCCTCAAACTCGCCGAGCTGGCCGGCGCCACCGCCACCGACATGCCCAACGGCGCCACCAGCGTCTACATCGGAAACGCCCAGGTGGTCAGCGAGTTCAACGCACGCGAGATCGCCGTCGCCAAGCCCGCCGCGAACCGGCTCGAGGACCTGACGGACTACAACGTCAGTCTGCGGTGGACGGACCTTCCGGCCGAGGTGCCGGTGAACGTCGGCGGAACCATGGGGGCGCAGGTCGAACTGCTCGCCAGGGGCGGCACCCTGGACACCTGGTCCAAGCGGCTGGACGACGTCGCCACGAAGCTGGCGGCCAACGTCAACAGTGTGCACAACGGCACCGCACTGGACGCCGACGGCAACCCGCTTCCCGCGTACGGCATGGACGGCAGTTCCGGCCTCGATCTCTTCGAGCCCCGTAAACCGGACACCGTGCTGTCCGCCCGGAACATCACCGTGAACAGCGAGATCCTCGACAACGTCGACAAGCTCGCCGTCTCCTCGGGCGATCCGACCGGGGTCGCCTCCGGTGGCGTCAAGGTGCTGGACGGCAGCCGGGCGGACGCGCTGTCCGACCTGGCCGACTCCCGTAACGGTGCCGACGCGACGTACCAGCAGCTGATCGGTGACCTCGGGGTGGCGTCGCAGTCCTCGATCCGCCGCCGCGACATCCAGAACGCGGTGACCGATCAGGTCGACGCCGCGCGCGACTCGGAGTCCGGGGTGAACCTCGACGAGGAGATGACCAACCTGCTGACCTACCAGCGGGGATACGAGGCTGCCTCGCGCGTGCTGACCACGATCGACTCGATGCTCGACCAGCTCATCAACCGCACCGGTCTGGTCGGCAGGTAAGGGGGAGACCTGATGAGTATGAGCCCGCGAGTCACCGAGAGCAGTACTCGTACCCGGACGATGGCGAGCCTGCAACGCAGCCTGGGCCGGACGCAGGAGGCGATGGACCAGATCTCCAGCGGAAAGCAGCTGCGCCGGCCGTCGGACTCGCCGACCGGCACGGTGACGGCGCTGCAGTTGCGCGGCGAGGTGCGTGCGAACAAGAAGTACTCGGCCAACGCGGACGATGCGGTCGGACGGCTCGGCACGATGCAGGACACCCTCCAGAGCGTCACGGACCGTCTCCAGAAGGTGCGTCAGCTGACGCTCGAGGCCGCCAACGCCGGTGGTGGCAGCACCCCGGAGGCGAACCGGGCCCGCGCCGAGGAGATCGATCAGATCAAGGGCACCCTGGTTCAGTACGCGAACACGAAGTACCTGGACCGGCCGGTGTTCGGCGGGTCCACACCGGACTCCACCGCGTACACCGGCGGCGGCAAGTACGAGGGTGAGCAGGCCGGCCAGACGCTGCGCGCCATCGGCCCGAACGCCAAGGTCCGGGTGGATGTGCGCGGTCCCGAGGTCTTCGGCACGGACGCGGCCCTGGACGCCAACGGGGATCCGGTCCTGGACGGGGACGGTGAGCCGGTGCCGAACGAGCAGCAGTTGTTTCGTGTCCTCGACCGCCTCTCGAGGGCCATGCGGGACGGAGATGCCGGGGGCATCAAGACTGGCCTGGAAAACCTTGATATAGCCACTGAAAAAGTGAAGTCAACCCTTTCCGACGTAGGCGCCCGATATAATCGGGTTACGCAGATGAAGCAGTCCGCAGAGGATCGCTTGATGTCCGTGTCGTCGCAGCTGTCCGATATCGAGGATGTCGACCTGCCCAAGGCGATCATGGAATTGCAACTCCAGCAGACCTCGTATCAGGCCGCCCTGGCCGCCACGGCCAAGGTGATCCAGCCCTCGCTCATCGATTTCCTGAGGTGACCATGACTACTCGCACCGCGTCCCGACCGATTGAGGCCACCATGTCCGACCCGTCGCTGGGGTTGCCGACCATCTCGATGGCGGTCCCAATGCCGGGTTTCCCGGCGCACCGGGAATTCGTTCTGGTGCGACTCAACGACGACGGTCTGCTGTACGCGTTCACGTCCATCGAGAACCCGGAGCTCCGCTTCCTGGTCGCCCCGCCGGAGCCGTTCTTCCCGGACTACGCGCCGGAGATCGACAACGCGGTGTTCGCGGCCCTGAACACCAAGGACCCGGACCGGCTCCTGCTGCTCACGGTCATCACCGCGAGCGAGAACGAGACCACCGCCAATCTGCTGGCGCCGATCGTGGTGGACCGCGACAGCATGCGGGCCATGCAGGTGGTGCTCTCCGGATCCGGCTATCCGGTCCGGGCCATCATGAACCGGAACTACTGACCCTCCAGAAGCGGGCGCGGTCGCGTTTACCCAGCGGCCGCGCCTTTGCTGTCCGTTCCATGGATGGAGGACCCCGATGCTTGTGCTGACACGGCGGGCGGGGGAGAGCGTGATGATCGGCGACGACGTCGTCATCACGGTGCTCGAGGCGCGCGGTGACGTCATCCGGCTGGGAATCCAGGCTCCGCGGGACGTGCAGGTGCACCGCGAGGAGGTCTACCGCGAACTGCAGGAGGCCAATCGGGCGGCTGCGTCGCCCACCGAGGATGCCGTCAACGCGCTTGCCAAGATGTTCGAGAAGCCGGACACGCCGGATTGAGAAACGCCCGCCGCGACCCTACGCGGCGGGCGTTTCTAGCTCCTGACCTGCACCGGCCACTGACCCCGCAGACAACGTCCAGGCCGCACTCTCAACATCGGCGGGAGAGACCCGTCCCTGTCAGCCGGGGAGAGAGTGTGGGCGCAGAGCGCGAATCAGTGATCGGTGGCGGTGCGGTCGGCACGGCCTGCGCACTGGATCTGGCGGTGGACGCGCACGTGCACACCGGGTTCGCCGCCGGCCGGGATGCCGTCGGTGTGGTGGTCTCGGCCGCCGACCAGGTGGGGCTGTCCGCCCTGACCTTCGCGGACCAGGCCGGTCCGGACACCACCTGGCTGCCGGCGTACGCCGACGCGGTTCGCCGCGCCCGGCACCGTACCGAGATGACCCTGCGGGTCGCCGCCGAGGTGGAGGTGGTCCGCCCGGACGGCTGGCTGGCCCTGCCGCCGGACCTGGCCCCGCTCGATGCTCTCTCGGTCGCGGTCTCCGGCCTGCCGGTCGAGGGTGAGGTGCTCACCCCGCGCGAGGTGCGCCACCGTCTGGACACGGGCCGGCTGGTCGCCGGTCAGGTGGCGGAGCTGCTGGTGGCGGCGACCGTGAAGGGCCTGGAACGAGCATCCCGGTACGTGCCGGCCCAGCTGGCCCGTCCGCTGACGCTGCTCGGTCAGGCCGGACTGGACGACTCCGCGGTCACGCCGGAGCTGATCGCCGAACTGGCCTCCGCGTGCCGGACGACCGGATCGGTCGTCGAGGTCAGCGAGGCCTGGCGCAGTCCCTCCCCGCGAGTGGTGGAGATGCTGCTCGACGCGGCCGTACCGGTGGTGCCGGCGAGCGATGCCCGTTACGCCGTCGAGGTGGGCCGCTGGCACTACCTGCGACGTGTCTGAGTAGAACAGGAAAACCGAACACGATCTGCACTCGTCTCCGTACTCTCTGTCATGCCAGCACTTCAGCATGGGAGAGTTGCGATGAGTATGGTTCAGCAGGCTATCGAAGTCAGTGCACCGGTCCACACGGTGTACGAGCAGCTCGCAGCGTTCGAGAACTACCCGCGTTTCATGACCGGCGTGCGGCAGGTGACGTCGACCGGCGCCGACCAGACCCACTGGATCATGGATGTCGATGGGAAGCGCCGCGAGTTCGACGCCCAGATCATCGAACGGTCGCCGGACGAACGAGTCTCCTGGTCGACCATGGAGGGGCCCCTGCTCGCGGAGACGATCACGCTGCGTCCCATGGGTGAGACGAAGACCCAGATCGTCGCCCAGCTGGAGGCGGACATCGCCTTCCTCATGCCCAGCGACCGGCACGGCCAGGAATCCCTGAACCGCCGCCTCAAAGCCGACCTGACCACGTTCAAGGGTCTGGTGGAGAGCGGCGTGCTGGGAGGCCGGCCGATCCCGCACAGCGGCGTGAGCACCAAGACGCTCGCCGGACGGCAGCACACGCTGATCCCCGGCATCAGCGCCGACACCCCGTCACCCGCCGCGGTGGCCGCACGCATCCGCAACCGGAACACCGGACACGGGCCGGGCGCCGGATGGGACAACGGTGCCGTCGGCACCGCCCGGATGGGCGGCCACAGCACCGACAACGACATGTGGGGCAACGGCATGATCAACGAGGAGGAGCGGGGCTGAGCGAGCTCCGAGAACCTCGCGGGGCCCGGTGACGTTCGCGTCACCGGGCCCCTTCAGCTGGTGGCGGCTTCCAGGGTGACGACCAGCCGGGCGCCGCGGGGTTCGGCGTGCTCGTAGCGGACCGATCCGCCGTTCGCCTCGACCAGGTGGCGTGCGATGAACAGTCCCAGCCCGGCGCCCCGGATGAAGCGCCCGAACAGGTTGGGCAGCAGGTCGGAGGGAATGCCGGTGCCGCTGTCCTGCACCGCCAGCCGTACCGTGCCGCCCGTCTCCCGGCCGGCCCGGATGTGGATCGGCGGCGCCCCGTGGGTGAGGGCGTTCTTGAGCAGGTTCTCCACGACGACGGTGAGGTGGCCGCGGTCGGCGAGCGCGGCCACCTCCTCGTCGATGACTATCTCGACATCGCCGGTGGCGCTGGCGTCGCCGCAGACCGCCTCGACCACCTCGAGCAGCGGCACCGGTACGCGCCGCGCGGTCACCGTCCCGGTGTCCAGCCGGAAGAGCAGCTGGAGGTCGTTCATCATCTTGATGAGCCGCCGGGTGTTCTTGTCGATCTTCGTGGCCAGCTCGAGCCGGATGTCCTCGGGCAGATCGTGCCAGTCGGCGCAGAGCAGTTCGGCCAGACTGGCGATCGAGCTGATCGGCTGTGCCACGTCATGGGTCAGCATCGAGGTCAGGTCGTTCTTGAAGGCCAGGGCCGCGGCCAGTTCGGCGTTGCCGCGCTCCAGTTCGGCGGCGTGCTCGGTGAGCGCCTCCTCGGCCTGTTTGCGCTCGGCGATGTCGATGTAGGTGGCCACGTACCCGCGCGGAGCTCCGGCCGCGTCCGGGATGGCGGCCATGGTGGCGAGTACCGGCACATCGGTGCCGTCGGCGCGGGGGAGCAGCCAGTCGCCGCCGGTGCCGGGTGGTGGCAGTGGCGGCGATACCTCGGGTGGGTGGTCGTGGCCGGTCAGCTCCCGCCAGCGGCGGTTCACGTCGATCACCCGGTAGTTGGCGTCGAGGACCATGACGGCTTCGTTCATCGACTGCAGCAGGGTCTGTGCGAAGTCCTGCCGTTCCTTCAGTTCGGCCACCAGGTGCCGTTGCCGCTGGTCGGCGTCGTCGAGGGTGCGGACCAGATAGGCCAGCAGGGCGAGCAGCGCCAGCGCGGCCAGGATCACACCGGTGCTCACCGCGGCCACCGGGCGGCTCGAGCCGGTCCGCGCGGCGAATGCGCTGACCAGGGCGGCGACGATGGGGGCGGCGATCAGGGCGGGGGCCAGGCGGCGGATGGCGGCGCGCGGCCCGGAGTCGTCGAGGGTGTGCAGCGGTCCCGTCTCGGGCCGGGCCAGGATGGTGCCGATGGCGAGCAGAAGCAGTGCGCCGGCCAGGTAGGGCGGCATCACGCTGTCCGGTCCGCGGCCGGGCGGGAAGGCCGGTTCGAAGAGGCGGGGCACCAGGGCGACCAGGGCGATGATGGCGGCGCCCAGCAGGAGCGGGTCGGCGACCCGGAACGCGATCCCGCCGTTGCGGCGGGGCACGCGCAGGTCCAGGCATGCGAGGGCCAGCCCGGAGAGGGCGGTGGCGACCGCCGCGGCCGGATGACTGTCCAGTGCGGTGGCGCCCGCACCGGTGGCGGCCAGCGCGAGCAGCGCGGCCGCCGCGGCGCGTAGCGGACCGGTTCGAACGCCTGCGACCGGGATCACCTGGAGTGTCAGGGCGACCCCGGCCGGGATCAGGGCCGGCGCGGGCCCGGGTTCGGACGTGTGCAGGGCGCCGAAAACGGCGACCGCGACTCCGGCACACCCGGCGGTCAGCCGGGACAGCCTGCCCACGTCATGCGCCGCGATATGCACAAATACCCCCAAGACGTGAGGGAAAGAGCATAACGCGGGCCACCCGGGCGAGCGGTTACTTGCCCGCCCAGTCGAAGCCGTCCTCGAGGCGGATCCTGCTGGCCACCCGGGTGATGTCGGTCCGGTGCCGGTTCGCGTGGTGCCCGCAGAAGGCAAGATCCCCGCCACTGGCGAGGACGACCTCCAGCTTGGCGGCCGCCCCACAACGATCGCAGCGCTCGGTCATCTCACCGACGGTGTCGATCTCGGGCGACAGCAGTGCGGTCATATCGCTCTCCTTGCTCGGTAACGGTGGTCGGTAGCGGTGCAGCGGTCCTGACAGCGAGAAGTTCGGCCCTCGGCACGGTCGGCTTAGAGGTTCGAGGTGTGATCCGGCCGCCTGAATCGTGCAACCGAGCCACAACGCAGGCGAACCCGTGGGTGCTACCGGCCCTCTCCAACATTTCCCTCAGCTGCTTTCGGCATGCCCCCCAGGCCGAATTGAAAAGTCGACCTGAGAACACCACCGAGAGGACCCACTTCATATGTTCGGTAACGACGCCCGCCTGGCCATCCGACTGACCGTTGCCGCGAGCGCCGCCACCGCCACCCTCTGGGGCCTGACCGGACCGGCCGTCGCCGCGCCGGCCGCGCCCGCCGTGGGAACCATCTCCGGGGCCGGTGTCGAGGGCGCCATCCCGGGCAGCTACATCGTCGTCCTGAAGTCCGGCGCCACGTCTTCGGCCGAACTGGTTCGCGAGTACGGCGGCCGGGTCGCCGGCAACTACGTGTCCGCCGTGCGCGGCTTCCACCTGGAGGCCACCGTCGGCGAGGCTCGCCGCCTCGCCGCCGACCCGTCGGTGGAGTACGTCGAGCAGGACGCCGTCATCACCACCGCGGCCGCGCCGGCCTCCGTCTCGGTCACCCGGGCCAACCCCACCTGGGGCCTGGACCGCGTCGATCAGCGCAAGCTGCCGCTGTCGAAGTCCTACACCTACAAGTCCGCCTCCGCGGTCACCGCGTACGTGATCGACACCGGTGTCCGGGTCGGCCACAAGGAGTTCGGTGGCCGGGCCACCAACGGCTGGGACTTCGTCGACGGTGACGCGGTCGCCAACGACTGCCACGGCCACGGCACGCACGTCGCCGGTACGGTCGGCGGCGCCACGTACGGTGTGGCCAAGGACGCCAAGATCGTCGGTCTGCGGGTTCTCGGCTGCAACGGCTCCGGCTCGTTCTCCAACTTCATCGCGGCCGTCGACTGGGTGACCGCGAACGCCAAACGTCCCGCCGTGGCGAACATGAGCCTGGGTGGCCCGCTCAGCAAGGCGCTCGACGCCGCGGTCAAGCGTTCGGTCGACAGCGGCGTCACGTACGCCATCGCCGCCGGCAACGAGAGCAAGAACGCCTGCAAGGGCTCGCCCGCCGCGGCTCCGGACGCGATCACGGTCGGCGCGGTGGACTCGGCCGACGCCCGGCCCGCCTTCTCCAACTACGGCAAGTGCCTG
This sequence comes from Actinoplanes sp. NPDC023801, assembly GCF_040639655.1. Lineage (NCBI taxonomy): Bacteria > Bacillati > Actinomycetota > Actinomycetes > Micromonosporales > Micromonosporaceae > Actinoplanes > Actinoplanes sp. NPDC023801. The sequence continues at coordinate 324,347 of NZ_JBFAAI010000001.1, forward strand.
GACATCTTCGCTCCCGGCGCGAACATCAAGTCGGCCGGCAAGGCCTCGAACACCGCGGTGCAGACGATGAGCGGTACCTCGATGGCGGCGCCGCACGTGGCCGGCGCGGCCGCGCTGGTCCTCGCCACGCACCCGGACTGGACGCCCCGCCAGGTTCGTGACGACCTGGTCGCCAACGCCGGCGTCAACCTGGTCCGCAACCCGGGCAAGGGATCGCCGAACCGCCTGCTCTACACCGGCCACCTGAACAGGTAAGACCCGGCTGGACGCCACCGCTGTCTCAGCGTCGCTGAGACAGCGGTGAGAGCCGGCCCGGTTTCGTCGGCGAACCGCCGTACGCCGGGCCACCTTGGCGGATAGCGTGAGAGCGACCCCAGCCCGAGGAGGACCGAGATGTCCGAGGCGCCGGTCGCCGAGAGGCCGACAGTCCTGGTCGTCGACGACGAGGAGGATCTGCGCGACATCATGCGCCGTATGCTGGAGCGCCGCGGGTACACCACGTCAGCGGCCGGTGATCAGGACGAGGCCATCTCGATCTGCCGCGATCACCCCGGCAAGATCGACGCACTGATCACCGACCTGACCCTGCCCGGTGCCTCCGGCGGGGATCTGGCGAAAACCATCCGCGATTTGCGTCCGGGCATCGGCGTCGTCTTCGTCTCCGGCCTGCCGAAGGACATCGCGGTCAGCAAGGGCGAGATCGGCGAGGACGACGTGCTGGTGAAGAAGCCGTTCACCGCCGACGCCCTGCTCCAGGCCCTGAGGTCCGCCCTCGGCGAGAAGGGGGGCGAGAACTAGACGGGCCAGGGCAGAGTCAGCTCGCCGAGCCGCCAGCGGGCCGGACCGTCCAGCACCGGCCAGCCCTCGGCGCGCATCCGCCGGACCGTGGCCAGCCAGCGCTGCCGTGGCCCGAACGGGGTCGCCTCGGTCTCCCACGCCCGCCCCAGCGCCCGCAGCAACTCGTGCACCGGATGTCCGGGCACGTTGTGGTGGATCAGCGCCTTCGGCAGCCGTTCGGCGAAGACCGCCGGATGCTCGAACGCGGGCAGCCGGGCCGACAGGGTCAGGGTCGACGGCACACCGTGCTCGACGACCGTCCAGGTGGCGATCCGGCCGAGTTCGTCGCAGGTGCCCTCGACCAGCAGCGCGCCGGTCGCGGTCATCGCCCGCCAGGCCGCCGCCACCTCGTCCTCGGCGTACTGCCGCAGCACGTTGAACGCGCGCACCACCACCGGTGTCAGCCCGGCCAGCTCGAACCCGCCGCGCCGGAACTCCAGCCACGGCGGGTCCGCGAACGGCAGCGCGTCGCTCACCCGTACCGGATCGATCTCCAGACCGACCACCGCGACGTCGGCGCGTACCGAGGCGGCGAGACGGCCCCGCAGTTCCACCGCCGTCACCGGAGTGGCGCCGTAGCCCAGATCGACCACGAGCGGCTGCGCCGCTTCCTTCAAGAGCCCGCCGCATCGGTACGAGATGAAGTTGTCCACCCGCCGGAGCCGGTTGGGATTGGTCGTCCCCCGGGTGATCGCACCGATCGGCCTGCTCACCGTTACCGCTCCCGGTGCACCTTGTGCTGCGCGGCCTGCGCGACCGGCCGGACCACCAGCCGATCGACGTTGACGTGCTGCGGGCGGGTGGCAGCCCAGGCGATGCAGTCGGCGATGTCGTCGGCGACCAGCGGCTCGCTCACCCCGGCGTAGACGGAGTCGGCGCGGTCCTGGTCGCCGCCGAAGCGGTTGAGCGCGAACTCGTCGGTGCGCACCATGCCGGGGTCGATCTCGATCACCCGGACCGGACGGCCGCAGAGCTCCAGCCGGAGCGTGCCGACCAGCGCGGTTTCGGCGTGCTTGGCCGCGACGTAGCCGCCACCGCCCTCGTAGGGCGTGAAGGCCGCCGTCGACCCGACCGTCACGATCGTGCCGCGGCCGCTCGCCTCGAGTGCCGGGAGCAGCGCCTGGGTGACCCGCAGGGTGCCGAGCACGTTCACGTCGTACATCCATTGCCAGTCGCCGGCCGACCCGGACTCGACCGGATCGGCGCCGCGCGCGCCACCGGCGTTGTTGACCAGCAGGGTGACCGGGCCGCCGAGTCCGGTGACCGCCGCGGCCAAAGCGGCGACCGACTCGTCGGAGGTGACGTCGCACGCGACGGCGGTGGCGTTCGCGCCGATCTCCTTGACCAGCGACTCCAGGCGGTCGGCGCGCCGTGCCGCGACGACGACGTGGTATCCCTCCCCGGCCAGCCGCCGGGCGGTCGCCGCCCCGATCCCGCTCGATGCCCCCGTGATCACTGCGATGTTCTGCATGTCCCGATTCTTGTCCATGAGGAGATTCCTGCCGCGCGTTGCATGACTTGGATCACGCCGGGTCGGCTGTGTAGTGGTTCGGCACAGGCCGATGGGGAAGATGAACCTTGGCGTAACAACTTTTCTGGATGGCCGACACACGAGGGAGTCAGCGTGGCTGAGCTACGGGCCGGCGGATGGCCGACTCCCCGCCGGATCGCCACCCTCTCCGTGCACACCTCGCCGCTGGAGCAACCGGGAACCGGCGATGCGGGCGGCATGAACGTGTACATCGTCGAGATCGCCAAGCGGCTCGCCGAGCGGGGTGTCGAGGTGGAGATCTTCACCCGGGCCACCGCCGGTGACCTGCCGCCGGTCGTCGAGATGGCGCCGGGTGTGCACGTGCGGCACGTCACCGCGGGGCCGTACGAGGGCCTGGCCAAGGAGGAGCTGCCGGCCCAGCTGTGCGCGTTCACCAACGGCGTGCTGCAGGCCGAGGCCGCGCACCCGCCCGGCCACTACGACCTGATCCACTCGCACTACTGGCTGTCCGGGCAGGTCGGCTGGCTGGCCCGGGAGCGCTGGGGCGTGCCGCACGTGCACACCGCGCACACCCTCGCCAAGGTCAAGAACAGGTTCATCGCGGCCGGCGACCGGCCCGAGCCGAAGGCACGCGTCATCGGCGAGGAGCAGGTGGTCGCCGCGTCGGACCGGCTGGTGGCCAACACCGACTTCGAGGCGCGGGACCTGATGACCCACTACGACGCCGATCCGGCCCTGGTCAGTGTCGTGCAGCCGGGTGTTGACCTGCGACGGTTCCGGCCGGGCGCGGTGGACCGGGCCCGGTTCGGCCTGCCCGAGCACGGCCGGATCATCGCCTTCGTCGGCCGGATCCAGCCGCTCAAGGCACCGGACGTGCTGATCGCCGCGCTGGCCGAGATGCGGGCCGCCGGTTCCGGCGCCACCCTGGTGATCTGCGGTGGTCCGAGTGGCAGCGGCCTGGACCGGCCGTCCTCGCTGATCGAGCTGGCCGCGACGCTGGGGGTGACCGGCTCGGTGGTGTTCCTGCCCCCGCAGACCGGTGACGATCTGGCCGCTCTGTACCGGGCCGCCGACCTGGTCGCGGTTCCGTCCTACAACGAGTCGTTCGGCCTGGTCGCACTGGAGGCACAGGCCTGCGGGACGCCGGTGGTGGCGGCCGCGGTCGGCGGTCTGGTCACCGCGGTACGGGACGGGGTCAGCGGCGTGCTGGTCGACGGTCACGACCCGCGGGACTGGGCGAAGGTCCTGGACCGGCTGCTCGACGCGCCGGCGTACCGGCATCGGCTGGCCGCCGGCGCGGTGGCCCATGCGTCGCAGTTCTCCTGGGACCGCACGGCGGACACGCTGCTCCGGGTCTACCGTGACGCGGTGAGCGAGCATCGGGCTCTGATCACGGCGCGACTCGAAAGGGCCTCCTGCGGATGGTGACCGAACTGATCGAACGGGTGCTTGCCGAACGCGAGCTGGACTGGGAGCCGACCGGCAACGGGTCCTATGTGGTCACGCTGCCCGGTACGCACAAGTTGAAGACCGCCTGCAATCTGATCGTCGGCGAGCACTCGCTGCGGGTCGAGGCGTTCGTGATGCGCCGGCCGGACGAGCGGCACGAGGAACTGTGGGCGTGGCTGCTGCGCCGCAACGCCCGGATGTACGGCGTCGCCTTCTCCATCGACGCGGCCGGCGACGTCTACCTCACCGGCCGGGTGTCGCTCAAGGGGCTGGACGCCGACGAACTCGACCGGTTGCTCGGTTCGGTGCTCACCTACGCGGACGAGTCGTTCGACACCATGCTGGAGATCGGCTTCGGTTCGTCGATCCGCCGCGAATGGGACTGGCGTGTCAAACGCGGCGAGTCGACGGCCAACCTGCAGGCGTTCCGTCATCTGGTGGACGACGCCGACTGACCCGGGACACGCCTTTTGATCATCAGGCGCGTCTATCCGTACCGCCGGTCCATTGTGGTGCGGTGGTGGGTAATCGCCATCCGATCGTGTTCTTCACCGATCGTGCCGGTGACCGATGTGTAGATCGAGACTTCCTGGGTACTGGCAGTCTCCTGGCGATGCCCTGAGGATTCCCTGGAGATGCGGGAGTCTGGTTCGACGGCCGTCTAGACTTGCGCGCCATTTGCCGAGGCGGGGTTGGCGAACGGTAGTTGTCGGGATTTCTTCCCATCCGAGAAACCCGGAAGAGTGATTGGCTGCTCCTCCGATCGGTTGGTCCTTGGTGAATGTGACGGTTGAGACAGATGTCGACACGAAATCGGGTTGTATGGCTTGACCGCCCCAACTAGCGTGGTCGATGGACGCCGAGCCGTCAGTTCGGGGAACGGGTCGATCAGCAATGATCGCCACGGTTCGGCGTTTGGGGACGGGTGGCATGAGCCGTTGGGGGACGGCGCGACCCGAGACCGGCGGTAAGTGCGGGCGGCGCCTATGGGGATGGGTGTCGCCCGCCGCCGCCGGCGCTTTTGTTTCCGGCTTGTTTCTGCCGTTCATCTGTTAGACACGCCGGGATCATTCGCCACCCATCTGATACCGGCTGAATGCGTTACGGCGCTATGGGTAATCCCGTCGCCGGTTTCCCGCACCCAAAGATCCGGCTGTGCTCCACCGTTGCCTCAGGCCGCCTGAGACAGCGGTAGTGCGCAGCCGTGCGTCGTCACGCGGTGGCCTGCGCGGGTGCCGACTCCTCCTCCTGTGCGAGTCGCAGCCGCATCGCGCGCCGGGCGCGGGCCGGTCCGGCCAGCAGGTGACCCACCGCGGCCACGACGCAGAGGACGAAGCAGCCGCCCCACAGCACGGCGCCGCCGGCCCGCTGCAGGACCAGACCGCCGAGAATCGGGGCGAGGGCCGTCCCGGCCGACCAGGAGAGCGAGTTGAGGCCCTGGTAACGGCCGCGCAGACTCGGCGGGGCCAGGGCCGCCACGGTGGCCGCGTTGCTGGGTGACTGCAGCATCTCGCCGAGCGTCCAGATGATCACCGTCAAGGCGTACACGACGGGGGTCTCGGCGAGGGCGACCAGCCCGAAACCGGAACCCATCAGCAGGGCCGCGACCGCCAGGACCTTGGCGCTGTCCCGGCCCTCGATCAGCTTCGGGACGAAGAGCTGACCGAAGACGATGAGAACCCCGTTCACCGCGATGACCATGCCGTAGGTGGCGGCCGTGTGCCCGTCGGCCAGCATGCTGATCGGCAGCGTCGACAGGTGCTGCAGGACGACCAGCACCACGATGAAGGTGAGCAGCAGGTAGACCACGAAGTTGCCGTCACGCAGCGCGGCGCCGAGGCCGCCGTGCCCGGCCTTGCGTCCCGCCGTCCGGGCCGGGCGGGTCTCGGTCAGGAAGATCGCCGTGATGGTCGCGGTGATCAGGGTGGTGGCCGCGTCACCGGCGAACAGCAGCAGGTAGTCCACCTTCGCGGCGAAACCCGCGATGACCGCCGCCAGCGCGAAGCCCAGGTTGATCGCCCAGTAGTTGAGCGAGAACGCGCGGACGCGGTCCCGCTCCGGCACGATGTCGATCATCATGGCCGAGAAGGCCGGACGGACCGCCTCGGCGAACAGTCCGAGGAGAAACGTCGCCACGGCGATCTGCGGGTACGTCGTGACCAGGCCGAGTGCCAGCATCAGCGCGGCCGAGCCGAACTGGGCGACGAGCATCGTCGGGCGGCGGCCCCAGCGGTCGGCCAGGACACCGCCGCCGAGCGTGCCGATCGCGCCACCGACGCCGTAGATGCCCAGGATCAGACCGGCCTGACTCTGCGAGAACCCCCGCTCAGCGGTCAGGTAGATGCTCAGGAAGAGCACCGCGAACGAGCCGACCCGGTTGATCAGGGTGCCGGCCCACAGGAACCAGAACTGCCGGGGCAGCCCGCCGGCGGCCTGCCGTAACCAACCTCGCACGTTCGTCTCCCCGTAAGTAGTCCGCGGGGTTTATTCCCTTACATCTCAGGTTGTCGCGCAAGCGAGTTCCGGTGTGGTGGCGGACACGTGCCGGGTGGCCCGTACACACGGCCGGGCCTCGGGGCAAGATGTCCTCATGACTGGAACCCTGGTGCTGCTGCGGCATGGCAACAGCGAGTGGAACGCCAAGAACCTCTTCACCGGCTGGGTCGACGTGGACCTGGACGCCAAGGGTGAGAACGAGGCCCGGCGTGGCGGCGAGCTTCTCAAGGAGCAGGGGGTGCTGCCCGACGTGGTGCACACCAGCCTTCTTCGGCGTGCGATCCGGACCAGTGAGATCGCGCTGCACATCTCCGACCGGCACTGGATCCCGGTGAAGCGTCACTGGCGGCTCAACGAGCGCCACTACGGCGCCCTGCAGGGCAAGGACAAGAAGCAGACCCTCGAGACGTACGGCGAGGAGCAGTTCATGCTCTGGCGCCGGTCGTACGACGTGCCCCCGCCGCCGATCGAGGACGGTGCGGAGTACTCCCAGGCCGGCGACCCGCGCTACGCGGACCTCCCCCCGGAGGTCCTGCCGAAGGCGGAGTGCCTGAAGGACGTGCTGGAGCGGGCCCTGCCCTACTGGTACGACGCGATCGTCCCCGACCTGCGCGCCGGCAAGACGGTCCTGGTCGCGGCGCACGGCAACTCGCTGCGCGCGATCGTGAAGCACCTCGACGACATCTCCGACGAGGCGATCGCCAAGCTGAACATCCCGACCGGCATCCCGCTGCGTTACGACCTCGACGAGAACCTGCGCCCGACCAACAGGGGCGGCACCTACCTCGACCCGGTCGCCGCGAAGGAGGCCGCCGAGGCGGTGGCCAACCAGGGCAAGAAGTAACCGGAGAACAGACGACGGAGGCCGGGACACCCCCGTGGTATCCCGGCCTCCGGATCTCTGAGCTCGCGCTGGAGATCGACCTCAGTCCTCGCTCGTCACCGTTTCGCCGGTGACGAGGTAGATCAGGTGCTCGCCGATGTTGACGGCGTGGTCGGCGTACCGCTCGTAGAAGCGGCCCAGCAGGGCGCCGTCGATCGCGGTCTCCGCGCCGTACGGCCAGTCGTCGGCCAGCATGATCTTGAACAGGGCGCGCTCGAGGTCGTCGATCGCGTCGTCGTCCTTCTCCAGCTGTGCCGCGCCCTCGGCGTTCGGCTTGGCGATCAGTGCGGTGATCTTCTCGGCCATCTGGTCGGCGACCTCGGCCATCCCCTTGAAGGTCGGCCGCAGTTCGGCCGGCACAGCCGGGGACGGGTGGCGCCGGGCGGCGGTCTTGGCCACGTGCTCAGCCAGGTCGCCCATCCGCTCCAGGTCGGCGCCGATGTGCAGCGCCGTGATGACGCGCCGCAGGTCGGACGCGACCGGCGCCTGCCGGGCGATGGTGTCCGCGACCTTCACCTCCACCTGCTCATAGATCGCATCGACGTCCGAGTCGCGCTCGATGACCGCCTGGGCGGCCTGCAGATCGGCGGTGAGCAGCGCCGACGTCGCCCTGCGCAGCGCCGCGCGGACCGACTCCGCCATCGTCACCAGCAGGCGGCTCACCTCGACCAGATCGGCCTGGTACTCCTCGCGCATGTCCTCAAGTCCTCTTTCCCTGGCGGCGGCCGTTGTGCGCTGACCAGGCTATGGGCGTGGGACAGCCGCAACATGAACACCGGTGAACGACGGCGGGCCTGGTGGTGAACATTATTCGACGTGCGCCCGATTTGCCGTAATGGCCCTGTGGTTCAGGTAAACAATGACCCTACGATCGCAGCGTGGAGTGGGAATACGCCGTCGGCATGGTTTCTGCCGCGCTCGCCGTCGGTGTGGGAGCGGGGCTGGTCCTTGCCCGGATTCGCCGACCGGGTGGATCGACCGTGGGCGGGACCCCGGAGGGGAGAACCGCCATCGAACCGGACGACGACCGCCCGGCGGGTAAGCACGGCCTGAAAGGGCTCGGACGCAAGAGTCTCGACTCGCTACGGGTGGGTGTCGTCGTTCTCGACGCGGACGACCATCCGGTTCTGGTCAACCCGGCGGCCCGCGCGATGGGTCTGCTCCGGTCGGGAGGCGCGCCGGGCACCATCGCCGCCCACCCGATCCTGCGCACCCTGGCCGGCCAGGTCCGGCGTACCGGTGTGCGCCGGGAGGTCGAGCTGGATCTCCCGCGCGGCCGGGCCGGCGGCGGGCACGCCCCGCTCGGGCTGCATCTGCGGGCCGTGGCGCTGAACGCGACACACGTCGCGGTCGAGGCCGCGGACGTGACCGAGGCGCACCGGCTGGCCCGGGTCCGCCGTGACTTCGTGGCCAACGTCAGCCACGAGCTCAAGACCCCGATCGGCGCCTTGCAGCTGCTGGCCGAGGCGCTGCTGGACGCCACGCAGATACCTGAGGCTGCGCTCGAGTCGCAGTCCGAGGACCTGCTGGCGGCGCGTCGTTTCGCCGAGCGGATCCATCACGAGTCGGCCCGGATGGGCCGTCTGGTCAACGAACTTCTCGAGCTGACCCGGCTGCAGGGCGCCGAGCCGCTGCCGAACCCGGAGCCGGTCGCACTGGACTGGGTGATCGCCGAGGTGATCGACCGCACCAGGACGACGTCCTCGGCGAAGGGCATCGAGGTCACCTACGACGGGGCCAAGGGCACCATGGCGTACGGCAACGACAGCCAGATCGCCACCGCGGTCACCAACCTGGTGGAGAACGCGATCGCGTACTCGGGCGAGGACACCAAGGTCTCCATCACCATGCGCAACAGCGACGACTGGATCGAGATCGACGTCACCGACCAGGGCATCGGTATCGCCCCGCAGGACGTCGAACGGGTCTTCGAGCGGTTCTACCGCGCTGATCAGGCCCGCTCCCGATCCACCGGCGGCACCGGGCTCGGCCTGGCCATCGTCAAGCACATCGCCACCAACCACGGCGGCCGCGTCGACGTGACCAGTTCACTCGGCGACGGTTCTACGTTCACCCTGCGCCTACCGGCGCGACCCCCGGAAGCCCCCTCGTCGTCACCGACGGCGATTGAGATCGAGTCCGGTGTGGCCGGGCGCTGAGTCTTCCAGGCAGCTCCGCCGCAAGACCGTAAAACAGCGCTGAAACCGCCCGCCGACGACGGAAGGAACTTCATTGGCCCGCGTGCTCGTGGTCGAAGACGAGGAGTCGTTCTCCGACGCCCTGTCGTACATGCTGCGCAAAGAGGGTTTCGAGGTGTCGGTCGCCGCGACCGGAACCTCCGCCCTCACGCAGTTCGACCGGACCGGCGCCGACATCGTGCTGCTCGACCTCATGCTGCCGGAGATGTCCGGTACCGAGGTGTGCCGGCAGCTGCGGCAGCGTTCGGCGGTACCGATCATCATGGTGACCGCCCGGGACAGCGAGATCGACAAGGTCGTCGGTCTGGAGATCGGTGCGGACGACTACGTCACGAAGCCGTACTCGCCTCGTGAACTGGTCGCCCGGATCCGTGCGGTGCTCCGCCGGCAGGGCACCGAGGCTGCCGAGGTCACCGCGCCGACCCTGGCCGCCGGCCCGGTCCGGATGGATGTCGAACGCCATGTCGTCACGGTCGACGGCTCTGGCGTGCAGTTGCCCCTCAAGGAGTTCGAGCTGCTCGAGCTGCTGCTGCGCAATGCCGGCCGGGTGCTCACCAGGGGCCAGCTGATCGACCGGGTGTGGGGTGCCGATTACGTCGGCGACACCAAGACGCTGGACGTACACGTCAAGCGGCTGCGTTCCAAGGTGGAACCGGAGCCGTCGGCGCCTCGTTACATCGTCACCGTGCGAGGACTCGGCTACAAGTTCGAGCCGTGATCCCTCCTTGTCCGATGACACCATGTCATGGGACTATGGGGTGGTCGGGTGGCCCGCCCGTGATCGGGTCACCCGGCGCCCTGCGGCGGCCGCTGTGGTCGCCGGGTGCACGGCGATCAGGCCGGACCTGATCCGGGCAGCGCAGAGCCCGGCCAGCTGGTCGTATGCCGCCTGGCCGATCAGCTCGGTGAGCTCCGGCGCATACGTGACGTACATCGGCTCGGTCCCCACGTGGGCGTCCGGCGACGAAGTGCACCACCAGGCCAGATCGTGCCCGCCGGCTCCCCAGCCGCGCCGGTCGAACTCGCTCAGGGTGGACTGGAGCAGTTTCGTGCCGTCCGGCCGGGTGATCCAGTCCTGCTCGCGGCGGACCGGGAGCTGCCAGCACACGTCCGGCTTGTACTTGAGCGGATGCACGCCGTCCCGCAGAGCCTGGCCGTGCAGGGCGCAACCGCCGCCGCCGGGGAAGTCGGCCTCGTTGAGGAAGACGCACGGGCCGTCGGCGGAGCGGGTGGCCGTACGCCGTGCGGGTTTGCTTCCGTCGACGGTGTCCACCTCGGTGTAATTCTTGAAGCCCCGCCGATAGTGCTGCCACGTCTGCGGGGTGAGCCGGGCGGCGGCCGCCTTCACCCGGTTCTCGTCGTCCGCGTCGGTGAAGAACGCACCGTGCGAGCAGCAGCCGTCCTCGGCGCGCCCGGGCAGGATGCCCCGGCACGCCGAGCCGAACACGCAGGTCCAGCGGGAGAGCAGCCAGGTCAGGTCGGCCCGGATCAGATGCTGGTCGTCGGCGGGGTCGAGGAACTCGATCCACTCGCGAGGGAAGTCGAGCGGTACTTCCCGGGGCGGCGTCGCGCGGCTCATCCGGCTCAGCGTACGCCCATCGGTGGATCATGACCGTTTAGAGCTGATATATCCAGCCCTGTTGCGCGCGGCTACGCTGGAGGGCGTGACTTCCCGCGTACCCGTGCTTCTCTCCAGCTCCTCGGTCTTTCCGGAGCCGACCGCGGCGGCGTTCGAGATGGCGGCCACGGTCGGCTACGACGGGCTGGAGGTCATGGTGTGGACCGACGCCGTCAGCCAGGACTCCGGCGCCCTCAAGGGGCTGGCCGACCACTACGGCGTGCCGGTGCTCTCGGTCCACGCCCCCTGCCTGCTCGTCACCCAGCGGGTGTGGAGCTCCGACCCCTGGGAGCGGCTCGCCCGCGCCGCCCAGCTCGCCGAGGCGCTGGGCGCGCCGACCGTGGTGGTGCATCCGCCGTTCCGCTGGCAGGGCGACTACGCGCGGAACTTCGCCGAGGGCCTCGCCAGGATCCGTGACCGGCACCCGGACCTGATCTTCGCGGTCGAGAACATGTTCCCGGTCAAGATGGCCGGCCGGTGGGTGGTGCCCTACAACCCCGGCTGGGACCCGACCGAGACCGGCTTCGACGCGTACACGCTTGATCTCTCGCACTGTGCCGCCAGCCGCATCGACGCGCTGGAGATGGCCGACCGGATGGGCACCGGCCTGCGGCACGTGCATCTCGGCGACGGGACCGGCGAGGGCCGGGACGAACACCTGGTGCCGGGCCGCGGCAATCAGCCGTGCGCCGAGCTGTTGCGGTCGCTGGCCGGCCGTGGGTTCACCGGGTCGGTGGCACTGGAGATCAACACCCGCAAGGCGGCGAGCCGGCCGGCCCGGGAGGCCGACCTGCGGGAGGCACTCGAGTTCGCCCGGCGCCACCTCGAGCCGAGCAAGGCCGTCACGCAGGGGTGAGGTTCTCCGCGGCGCGTTTGCGGGCGCGGTGCGCGGCCACGTGCGACCGGGTGGCGCAGCGCTCCGAGCAGAAGCGGCGGCAGTTGTTCGACGACGTGTCGAGGTAGACGTTGCCGCAACGCTCGTCGGCGCAGATGCCGAAGCGTGCGCTGCCGTACTCGCAGAGCCAGACGGCCAGGCCCCACACGGCGCCGGCGAGGTACTCGGCGCTGACCGACGAGCCGCGGCTGGCGACGTGCATGTGCCAGTCGCTCGCGTCGTGACCGGAGATGCGTGGCTGCACGGGGTGGGCCTCGAGCAGGGTGTTCAACTCCCGCACGGCCTCGTTGTCCTGCCCGGAGGTGCCGAACTCGAAGACCTCACGCAGCCGGCGCTGGGCGCGGCGGAACGGCACCAGGTCCTTCTCGGCGACCTGGTCGCGCATGTATGCCTGCTCGCCGGAGAACAGGGCCCGCAACCCGGCGAGATCGTCCAGCCCCGCGTTGACGAGGTCGATCGCGGTCCGGGCGTACGCATCGAAGTTCACCCGACAACGGTAGCCGCACCGGGCCCCATGGAGCACGTATGTGTTGCCCGGCGTCCGGACCGGGTCCGGACGTTACGCTCGGCGCATGCTCCGTTCCCTGTTTCTCGCCGCGGCCGGCTCCTCCCGGATCGGGCGGCTGGTCGAGTCCGCCCCGGTCAGCCGGGGAATCGTGCAGCGCTTCGTCGCCGGGCACAGTGCCGACGAGGTTCTGCAGGTCAGCCGCGAACTGGCCGACGACGGCCTGGCGGTCAGCCTCGACCATCTGGGTGAGGACACCCGGACCATAGAGCAGGCGGTGGCCGCCCGCGACGAGTACCTCTCGGTCGTCGGCCGCCTCAAGGGCGCCGGGCTCACTCCGGCGGTCGAGGTCAGCGTGAAACTCTCGGCCCTCGGGCAGCGGATGGACGAGAAACTGGCGTACGAGCACGCGCGCGCGATCTGTGCCGCGGCCGCCGAGGCCGGCACCACCGTGACGCTGGACGCCGAGGACCACGGCTCCACGGACGCGACCCTGGAGACCCTGGTGGAGCTGCGGCGGGACTTCCCGTCGACCGGCGCGGCGCTGCAGGCGCACCTGCGCCGGACCGAGGGTGACTGCCGGGAGTTGTCCACGGCCGGCTCGCGGGTGCGGCTGTGCAAGGGCGCCTACGCGGAGCCGGAGTCGGTGGCCTTCCAGTCCGCGCTGGACGTGGACAAGTCCTTCGTGCGCTGCCTGAACATCCTGATGTCGGGTGAGGGCTACCCGATGGTGGCCACCCACGACCCCCGGCTGATCGCGATCGCCGAGGACCGGGCCCGCTGGTTCGACCGCTCGACCTCGGAGTACGAGTTCCAGATGCTCTACGGTGTCCGCGCCGAGGAGCAGTCCAGGCTGGTCGGCAGCGGTCACACGGTGCGCGTCTACCTGCCGTACGGCGCCGAGTGGTACGGGTACGTGATGCGCCGCCTCGCCGACCGCCCGGCCAACATGGCCTTCCTGGCACGGGCCGTGACGTCTCGGAATTAAGGGGCGATATCACCACGGATCCGGTGTGTCGGGCTTGACTTTTTCTGGGCATTTCACGGAACGTATCGCGTTGGTCACAGCCGTATCGATACCGTTCTGATGACACGCACGTCGTCCCCGCGGCGTCCGGGAGCCACCGGCCGCGGCGGATCGTGCCAGTGAAAGGATCGGTGCGACGAGATGACGGGTCCAGCCCAGACCGAGGAACGACTCTCAGAGGTTCGGTTTCTGACCGTGGCCGAGGTGGCCGCGCTGATGCGGGTTTCCAAGATGACCGTCTACCGGCTCGTGCACGGCGGTGACCTCACCGCGGTCCGGGTCGGCCGTTCGTTCCGGGTACCCGAGCACGCGGTGCACGAATATCTTCGCGGCGCCTTCTCGCAGAGCGCCTGACGACCGGGGTCGTGTTGGCCCGGCGAGGGCGTGCCGGTACGCTGGACCGGTTGGTTCCCGGGTCTTCGCGTGCCGTGCACATGGCGCCGCTGCTCCGGGCGCCGTCCCAGTCCGGTTCCGGCCGTGTGCCGGGCCCACCCAACATGGTTTCTCGAGAGGCTTTTCGTATGGGCTCCGTGGTCAAGAAGCGCCGCAAGCGTATGGCGAAGAAGAAGCACCGCAAGCTGCTGCGCAAGACCCGCGTCCAGCGTCGCCGTCTCGGCAAGTGACCGCCGGCCGGGCTGAGTTCCCGGCTGTCGGCGGCACTTGCCCTCTGTTCGAGGCCGCGCATCGAAGGGTGCACCCGTGGTGACCTCACCGCCCAGCGTTGTCGTGGTCACCGGAGTCAGCCGTTATCTCGGCGCTCGGGTGGCCGCACGCCTCGCCGCAGATCCTCGTATCGACCGTGTCGTCGGTCTGGATCCGCACGACCCGCCAGCACGCCTCCTGGGGCTGCTCGACGGGGTGGAGCGGATCCGGGCCGACGCGCGTGCGGCCACCGAGGCCATCGCTGATCTCGGTGCCGAAGCCGTCGTGCATCTGGCTGTGACCAGCGTGCCCGACGCGAAACACGGCGGTCGCGCGGCGATGAAGGAACAGAACGTCATCGGCACCATGCAGGTGCTCGCGGCTGCCCAGGGTGCGCCCGGGCTGCGCAAACTGGTGGTGCGTTCGTCCACCGCCGCCTACGGTGCCTCCTTCCGCGATCCGGCGGTCTTCACCGAGGACACCGAGCCGCGCGCGGTGCCGCGAGGTGCGTTCGCACGCGACATCCTCGACATCGAGGGGTACGTCCGCGGTTTCCGCCGCCGCCGTCCCGAGGTCGCGGCGACCGTCCTGCGTTTCGCCCCCATGCTCAGCTCGTCCGCGGAGACGTCGCTGACCCGCTACTTCGCTCAGCCGGTGGTGCCCACCGTGCTCGGCCGGGACGCCCGCCTGCAGTTCGTCCATGTGGAGGACGCGCTGGAGGTCCTGCACCGCGCCGTGGCCGAGGACCACCCGGGCACCTTCAACGTGGCCGGATCCGGTGTCCTGATGCTCTCCCAGGCCGTCCGCCGGGCCGGCCGGATCTCGCTGCCACTGCCCGAACCGGCGCTCTCCACCGGCGCGGCCCTGCTCCGCAACCTCGGCGTCGAGCAGATCGGGATGGACCAGATCGACCTCTTCGTCCACGGCCGGGTGGTCGACACGACCCGGCTGGTGCAGGAGTTCGGCTTCACGCCGCGCACCACGGTCGAGGCGTTCGAGGAATTCATCAAGACACACGCGGACGGTTCCACACTGACCGCGGACCGGCTGGCAGCGGCCGAGACCGCGATCCTGGAGGGCGTCCGCCGGGTCCGGGCCGCGGCGGCCGAACCGTCCCGGGCGGGACGGGAGACGTCGTGAGCCAGGACGAATACCGCGACATGCTGCCCGGCCACACCGATTTCAAGCTGCCCGAGCCGCCCCCGGTGCAGCGGGTCAACGGCCGGCGCCCGATTCCCGAGAAGGGCGAGCCGATGCCGGAGGCGCCCGAGCCCACGACTGCTGCCACCGCTGTGGACGTCTGGGATCAGCGGGTCGCCGCCGGCCTCGCGTTCCTGCGGCGGCGACTCGCCGGGGCGTACGAGGTGGACGAGTTCGGCTTCGACCCGGAGCTGTCCGACGCCCTGTTCCATCCCCTGCTGAAGGTCCTCTACCGCGAGTGGTTCCGGACCGAGGTGTTCGGGATCGAGAACGTGCCGGCCGACGGCAGTGGCCTCGTGGTGGGCAATCACTCGGGCACGATCGCGCTCGACGCGCTGATGCTCACCGTGGCGATCCGTGACAAGCACCCGGACAACCGGCACCTGCGCCTGCTCGGCGCCGACCTGGTCTTCCGGATGCCGGTGATGAGCGAGATGGCCCGGGCCGCCGGTGCCACCGTGGCCTGCAACCCGGACGCCGAGCGCCTGATGAACTCGGGCCACCTGGTCGGCGTCTTCCCAGAAGGCTTCAAGGGGATCGGGAAGCACTTCTCCGAGCGTTACAAACTGCAGCGCTTCGGCCGTGGCGGGTTCGTCTCGGCGGCGCTGCGCACCGGCACCCCGATCGTCCCGGTCGCCATCGTCGGCGGCGAGGAGATCTATCCGATCCTGGCCGACCTGAAGCCGCTGGCCCGGCTGCTCGGGGTTCCGTACTTCCCCATCACCCCGACCTTCCCGCTGCTGGGTCCGCTGGGCATGGTGCCGCTGCCGAGCAAGTGGCTGATCCAGTTCTGCCCGCCGATCCCGACCGCGCACCTCACCGAGTTCGCGGACGACCCGCTGGTCGTCTACAACCTCGCCGATCAGGTCCGCGAGACGATCCAGGCGACCCTGCACGAGCTGCTGGAGAAACGGCCGGATCCGTTCGGACCGTGACGTGAGTAAGTGCCAATCTTCTGGAGCGGCTCACCCGTCCGTCCTATAGTGACGGTTGAGGGGCGGCCCCGGAGTGATGAACTCCGGCACCGCCCCTCGCCACGTTCTCGAGCTGGCCGTCCTGATCAGAAGAGGTCGCCGAGCAGTCCGCCCAGCACACCCCCGTTTTCCTCGGTCGTCCCGTTGTCGGTCGTGCCGAAGGGCTCGGCCGGTGCCGGTGTGTCGATGCCGCCCGTGACGGTCGGGGTCACACCGGGTGCGGTGGACTTGGCCGGCGTGACCGTCTCACCGGTCACCTTCGGCTCCGCCGTGGCACCGGGCTTTGTCGGCTTCGGCGCCGTGGTCTGCCCGTTCTGCTTGTTCCCGGTCTTGCTCTGGCCACCCTGCTGCGGGGTCGCGGCCGTCTCACCGTCACCGGCGGCCGTGCAGTCCCGCAGCTTCGGCCCGAGCGCGTCGGAACCGGCCGGGGTGACCTTGTCGCAGCCCAGCCCGGTTCGCAGGTCCTCGGCCCGGTCGACGACGTCCTCCAGCAGGCCGAGCGACACGGTCGCCCGCTCCCGGTTGGCCGCGGAGAGCTTCTCCAGGGCCGGGGCGAAGGTGCCGCGCTGGTCACCGACGAAGTCGTCCAGTGTGGCCAGCGGCTTGCTGTTCTGCTGGGACACCGCCGACGTGGTCAGCAGCCGGACGCCCTTGCGGGTGTCGGCATCCATGTCGTCCAGGACCAGCGCGAACTCCGGCTCGTCACCGGACATCGCGACCGCCTCGGAGAGCCGGGTCCGTGCGAAGTCAAGCGACAGCTGACCCCGCGTCACATCGGATCCGGCGATCGCCAGCTGGGCGCGTTCGGTCTGGCGTTTGACGCTGTAGAGGGCATCGCCGGGCGACGCGCTCTCGCTCGCCGCGGAGATTCCCGAGACGGCCATCGCACCGGCGGCGACGCCGATGATGATCGCCCCGCGGGCCCGGATCCGGCGGCCGAACAGTGAACGCCGGACGGCGGGCTCGACGACGGGTTCGGGATCGGCCCCGGCGGCGGTCCGCCCGATGCCGTCCCGCTCGGCCGTGGCGACCAGCATGGCGCGCAGGCCGACGCGGAACTCGGAGTCGACCGGTGCGCCGGGCGCGGCCGTGGAGAGCCGGTTGCTTATGGCGACCAGCCGGTTGATCTCCTCGTCGGCCTGTCCACGACTGTGGTGCCGACGGGCGCCACCGGCGTCGTCGATAAGTTCCGCGAAGCGCTCGGCACTCCGGGAGTTCGGGAATGCGAACTTCACCGTGGGCACCTCCCCTCGCTCGTGACTGTCTCGCCGGCCTGCGGGCCGACGTCGGCGACCGGACCGTTTTCCACGGTCCCGGGTCGCATCCGGACAAACGCGCGACACGCGGCCCCGGTTACGGGTGCGAGGCGTTGCCATCGGGTATCGGAGATCGAAAACTCGTCAAGTCTGATCAAGATTGGAACCCGTCGGGCAGGAGCCGGTTCAGGGCGCGGACCGCCCGGTACTGCAGGGCCTTGATGGCACCCTCGTTCTTGCCCATGGTCTGCGCGGTCTCGGCCACCGAGAAGCCCTGCAGGAACCGGAGCACGATGCATTCCTGCTGTTCCGGGTTGAGCTGCTTGACCGCGGTGAGCAGGGCGACGTTGGTGATGTGGTCGACCACCGCGGACTCCGGGCTGCCCTCCGGCCCCCGATCCTCGCGGTCGGCGTCGAGCACATCGCCGGTCGTCACCTCGAGTCGGTATCGGCCGGACTTGAAGTGGTCGGCGACCAGGTTCCGGGCGATGGTGACCAGCCAGGCACCGAGGTCGCGGCCCTGCCAGGTGAAGCTGCCGATGCGCTTGAGCGCACGCAGGAAGGTGTCCGAGGTGAGATCCTCGGCGAGCTGCCGGTTGCCAACGCGGAAATAGACGAACCGGAAGACTGTGTCGACGTATCGGTCGTAGATCAGGCCGAATGCCTCGGACTCACCGGCCTGGGCACGCTCGACCAGTGCCCACACCTCGGCCGCGGGGTCGCCGCGGTCGGGACGGGCCTTCGGCGGCGCGGACTCGGTCGGCGGCCCGGTGGTGCTCTGGGTCGGAAGGACCACGGTGTGGTCGCCGGCGACGGCTTCGCCCTCACCGATGTTGGAGCGCTGGCCCGCGGTGGGCTGCGCCGGTGGCCGCGGGGCGCCGGCCCGTCCGCCGCCGTTGCCCTTGCCGGCGTGCGGTGAGGCGACCGCGGGCGGCCCGTTCAACGGGCGCCGGCTGCCGGTCTGCTTGGAGCTGTCGCCCCGGATGGCGTTGACGATCATGCCTCCTGATCCCCGGAGGGCATTCAGGCCCCCGGTCAGCGCGTGCCGGGCCGCGAGGACATCGCGGTGGTACGGGTCCTCCGCGTACACATGGGTCACTGCGCCTCCTCAGCCCGGCGGGCCTCCGGCGACAGTGAATTCGTCCCGCCAGACGTGAATTCACCGTGATTCCGTGCTTCGTGGGGCACAGCGGCCTCCTCGGGATGAGGGTGGGTCACTCACAACAAAATGGTCAATCACAACAAAATGGGTGAGTAACCGGCAGAAATGCCAGTCCGCCTCACCCGTTGGTGTGTATTCCGTTACACAGAGCGGAAGTATTGCCGACCTCGGACACGAGGAGTCGCACACCGTGTGCGCTACGCGCAAAGCCGCGAATCGCGCCGAACACGGCAACCATCGTCAAGGTCACTTTGGCGGAACAAGCCGCATCCCGGACGGACCGCCTGTCCGGCGTCCCGGTCACGGCCCGTCTGTGCCAGACTCGGGCCTCGTGGACGAACCCGCCCGTGACCCGGTCGCTGACGCCGCCCGCCGTCGCCCCGACCGGCCCGCACTGATCGCCGCGGACACCGTCGTCACCTGGGCGGAACTGGACACGCGGGTGTCCGCGGCCGCGAAGTGGATCGCCTCCCGGACCGCGCCCGGCGATCGAGTTGCATTGCTGCTCGGGAACACCGTCGAGTTCGCCGCCGCCTACTTCGGGACGCTGCGCGCGGGCCGTGTCGCGGTGCCGCTCAACCCCGGCTACACCACCGACGAGCGCGAGCACGCGATCACCGACTCCGGTGCGTCCCTGGTCGTGGACGGCCCGCCGGGGACAGCGGAAACGGGCGACACGCCAGCCGTACCGAAAATTAATGATCTTGCGGTGTTGCTCTACACCTCGGGCACGAGCGGGCGACCGAAGGGGGCGATGCTCACCCACGCCGCCCTCGCCGCCAACCATGACCAGCTGGATCGCATCGATCCGCCGGTGGTCGGCCCGGACGACGTGGTGCTGCTGGCCGTGCCGTTCTTCCACGCGTACGGACTGAACACCGGGCTCGGCAGCGTGGCGCACCACGCGGCGACCGGCGTGCTGGCCGAGCGTTTCGACCCGGCGGACTCGCTCGAACTGATCGCCAGGCACTCGGTGACCGTCACGGTCGGGGTGCCGGGGATGTATCAGGCCTGGCTGGGGCGCCCGGAGGCGGCCGAGGCGCTGCGCGGGGTGCGGACCGCGGTGTGCGGCGCGGCGCCGCTGGACACCGGCGTCGCGACGCGCTTCCGCGAGCTGACCGGCAGGGCGATCCTGATCGGGTACGGGCTGACCGAGACAGCCCCGGTGCTGACCACGACGGCGGTGAGCGACCGGGACAAGCGGGGCTCGATCGGCCGGCCGCTGCCCGGGATCGAGCTGATGCTGCGTACCACCGCCGGGGCCGAGCTGTGGCGGGACGGCACCGCCTCGGTCGACGAGGATCTCGAGATCGCCGAGTCGGCCGGCACCGACCCGGGTGAGATCGTGGTGCGCGGGCCGAACCTGTTCTCCGGCTACTGGCCGGACGGTCGCGACGGTCCCGGACCGGACGGCTGGTGGCGTACCGGGGATGTCGCGTACGCGGACGGCGACGGCGACCTGGTGCTCGTCGACCGGATCGGCGAGCTGATCCTGGTGAACGGTTTCAACGTCTACCCGGCCGAGATCGAGCGGGTACTGATGGCACATCCGCGGGTGACCGGGGTGGCCGTGGTGGGAGTGCCGGACCCCGCGGCCGGGCAGCGGCCGCACGCGTACGTCACCGTCCTCGGCGACCCCGCACCCACCCCGACCGAGCTGCAGGTGCACTGCGCCACCCGGCTCGCCCGGTTCAAGCTGCCCGGTGTCGAACTGGTGGACGAGCTGCCGCGGACGGTCATCGGCAAGGTACGGAAGAGGGACCTGTGAGACTGACTTTGATCAGCCGGGTGGGTTGCCACCTGTGTGAGGTGGCCGAGCAGACGCTCGACCGGATCGCACCCGGCCAGTGGCGCAAGGTCGACGTGGACTCCGACGTCGAGCTGGAACGGGACTACGGCGACCGGGTGCCGGTGCTGCTGCTGGACGGCAAGGAGCACGGCTACTGGCGGATCGAGGAGGAGCGCCTGCTCCGTGATCTGGCTCGACAGCCGGGTGAACCCCGCCTGTAGTTTTTCGCGGGTGACAGCAAAGCATCTGGTTTGGGACTGGAACGGAACCCTGCTCGACGATCTTCACCTGGTCGTGTCGTCGAGCAACGTCGCCTTCGCCGCCGCCGGTGGCCGTGACGTGCACGCGGACGAGCACCGGCGGGCCTTCCGGCGTCCGGTTGCCGACTTCTACGCCGAGATGCTCGGCCGCGCGATCGACGAGGAGGAGTTCGGCCGGCTGGACCGGATCTTCCACGACGCGTACCGCCTCGGCCTGACCGACGTGTCGCTCGCCGCCGACGCGCAGGCCGCCATCAAGACCTGGCCGGGCAGCCAGTCCCTGCTGTCCATGTGGTTCCACCACGAGCTGGTCCCGGCGGTCGAGAACTACGGGCTGAGCGGCCTGTTCGCCCGGATCGACGGGCTGCAGGCCGAGCTCGGCGGCGGTTTCAAGGCCGCGCACCTCGCCGCCCATCTCAACGAGATCGGCGTGGCCGGCACCGACGTGGTGATGATCGGCGACTCGCTCGACGACGCCGACGCGGCGGAGTCGGTCGGCGGTCGGGCGGTGCTCTACACCGGCGGGTTCACCGACCCCGCACGGCTGCGTGAATCCGGCCGTCCGGTCGCCGACACGCTGGTAGAGGCGGTAAAGATGGCCATGTCACTCTGAGCTGAGTGGCCCTGGCGGGGTCCGAGCGGTAATACTCGACAGGTCGGCCCGACTAACACAGCCGGGTCGATCTTGTCCAATTGTCCCGACAAGATCGCGATTTGTGCACGCCTTCACAAGCGCCTACTCTGTGACTCCGACGAGCCCCGCTACCACAGCCACCCCACGTGGGTTTCACCGGTATCGCACAGACAGGGCTCACCGCAGGTTCGCCTCGTCGGCACGGAGTCAGATGAGCCAGCAGCGTCACGGAAGCACGCCCGGCGAAGCCGATGGCGTCCCGGCCTTCCCGGATCTCCCGGAGGCGACCATCGCGCGACTTCCGGAATACCTGCGCGCCCTCCACCATCTCGCCGAAACCGGCGCCGAGACAGTCTCCAGCGAGGGACTGGCCGCGGCCGCCGGGGTCAACTCGGCCAAGCTCCGCAAGGACCTGTCGCACCTCGGGTCGTACGGCACCCGGGGCGTCGGTTACGACGTCGCGCTGCTCATCGACCAGATCGAGTACATCCTCGGTCTCGACACGAGCCGTGCGGTCTGCCTGGTCGGCGTCGGTAACCTCGGGCACGCGCTGGCCGGTTACGCCGGGTTCGCCAGCCGCGGCTTCCGGGTGGTGGCGCTCTTCGACGCAGACCCGAAGAAGGTGGGCGAGGAGATCAACGGCCTGGCCGTACGGCACATCGACGATCTGGCGCGGGTCGCGGTGGAGGAGTCCGTCGCGATCGGTGTCATCGCCACCCCGCCCGGCACCGCCCAGGCGGTTGCCGACGCGCTGGTCGCAGCAGGTGTGACAAGCATCCTCAACTTCGCTCCGGGGGTTTTGTCGGTGCCGCCCAACGTCGACGTCCGTAAGGTGGATCTCGCCATCGAGCTGCAGATCCTTTCGTTCCACGAGCACCGCAAAGCGTCCTTGACCGCGCTGCCCGGTGGCCGGGCACCCGCGACGGGGAACGGCGATCAGGAGGCGGTCAGTTCGTGAATCTCCTCAGCATCGGCGCCTCCTATCGCACGGCCGACGTCGCGGTCCTGGAACGCCTCACCATCCCCGAATCGAGCGTCCCCGAGCTGCTGCAACGCCTCGTCGCGCAGCCGTACGTGGGTGAGGCGGTCGTCGTCTCCACGTGCAACCGGGTCGAGGTCTACGCGGCGGTCAGCGGCTTCCACGGCGGCCTCGGCGACATCTGCAACGTGCTCTCCGAACACTCCGGCATCCCGGCCAGCGAACTGGCCGGGCACCTGTACGTGCACTACGGCGAGGCGGCGGTCCTCCACTCGTTCCGGGTCTCGTCCGGCCTCGACTCGATGGTCGTCGGTGAGGCCCAGATCCTCGGCCAGCTGCGTGACGCGTACCACGCCGCCACCGAGGTCGACTCGGCCGGCCGGCTGCTGCACGAGCTGATGCAGCAGGCGCTGCGGGTCGGCAAACGGGCACACGCCGAGACCGGTATCGACAAGGCCGGTCAGAGCGTCGTGACGGCCGCCCTCGACGTCGCCGCCGAGCACCTCGGCGGTGACCTCACCGGCCACTCCGCGCTGGTCGTCGGAGCCGGCGCGATGGGCGCGCTGTCGGTGGCCACGCTCACCCGGAGCGGGGTCGGGCCGCTGCGGATCACCAACCGCAGCCACGAACGGGCCGACCGGCTCGCCGAGGCCTACGGCGCGACCGCGGTCCCGTTCGAGCAGCTCGACTCGGCGCTGCGCGAGGTCGACATCGTGGTGTGCGCCACCGCCTCCACCGAGCCGGTGCTCACCCGGGACCGCCTGGAACGGGCCGGCAAGGAGCTGGTCGTCCTCGACCTGGCCGTTCCCCGCGACGTCGCCCCGGACGTGGCCGGCCTGCCCGGTGTGCTCATCGTCGACATCGACAGCCTGGCCAACAGCCGCCGCAGCAACCCGGCGGCGGCCGAGACCGCAGCCGTCGAACAGATCGTCACCGCCGAGGTCGAGAACTTCCTCGCCTGGATGCGCGGCGCCGAGATCGCACCCACGGTGGCCGCCCTGCGGACCCGCGCCGATGAGGTCGTCTCGTCCGAGATGCGCAAGTTGATCTCCCGGCGTCCGGATTTCACCGAGGAGCAGCGGGCCGACGTTTCCCGTACCCTGCACCGGGTCGTCCAGCAGCTGCTGCACTCGCCGACCGTGCGGGTCCGTCAGCTCGCCGCCGAACCCGGCGGCGACCAGTACGCGGCCCTGCTCCGCGAGCTGTTCGACCTGGACGTCCCGCTCGCCACGCACGCGGACGCCGTACCCGAGATCGGAGGACGTGCATGACCGCGCTACGTCTTGGCACCCGGGGCAGCGCCCTGGCACTCACCCAGTCGCAGATGGTCGCCGACGCCCTGACCGCCGCGACCGGCCGCCCGGTCGAGCTGGTCCGGATCGTCACGCCCGGCGACCGGTCGAGCGCCCCAATCGCCCGGATCGGCGTCGGTGTGTTCGTCTCCGCGCTGCGTGACGCATTGCTGGCCGATGAGATCGACTTCGCTGTCCACTCGTACAAGGACCTGCCCACCGCCGGGCATCCCCGCCTGCACATCGCCGCGATCCCGCCCCGCGAGGACCCGCGCGACGCCCTGATCGCCCGGGACGGACTGACCCTCGCGGAACTGCCGCCGGGGTCGTCCATCGGCACCGGTGCGGTGCGCCGAATCGCGCAACTGCATGCTTTGGGCCTAGAGTTGCAGGTCACGCCGATCCGAGGGAACGTCGACTCGCGCATCGCCCGGGTACTCGGACCCGAGGCCGACCTCGATGCCGTCGTTCTCGCCCGGGCCGGTGTGGCGCGTCTCGGCCGATCGGCGGAGATCACCGAGACGCTCGACCCGATGCTCATGCTGCCCGCCCCGGCTCAGGGTGCGCTGGCTGTGGAGTGCCGGGCCGACGACACCGCCCTGATCGAGCTGCTGTCCGCTCTCGATCACGCACCGACCCGTACCGCCGTACTGGCGGAACGGTCGATGCTTGCCACGCTCGAGGCCGGGTGCTCCGCCCCGGTCGCGGCACACGCCGAGATCGCCGAAGGCGATGACGGTGACGAGATCTACTTGCGCGGTGCCGTGATCAGCCCGGATGGTGTCCGAGCCGTCCGACTGTCGCGCACCGGAACGCCCGCCGGCGCGGCGGAGATCGGCAAGGCGCTTGCCATCGATCTCCTCGACGCCGGAGCCGATACCCTGATGGGGAGCACAGAATGACCACCCGCACCGCCCGTAAGCCAGCCGGACGCATCGCGTTCATCGGCGCCGGACCCGGCGACCCGGAGCTGCTGACCCGCCGCGCGTATGCGGCGCTGACCGATGCCGACCAGGTGGTCTACGACCGCGGCGTGCCCGATTCCCTGCTCAGCGCGATCCGGTCCGGCGCCAAGGAGGACGCGCAGTTCAGCCCCGCCGAGGGCGCTCCCGGCGACGTCGCCAAGGTGCTGCTCTCCGCGGCCAAGTCCGGCCTGTCGGCCGTGCACCTGGTCGCCGGTGACCCGTTCGGCCACGACTCGGTGGTCAAGGAGGTGCAGGCGGTCGCACGCACCGCGGTGCACTTCGAGGTGATCCCCGGTATCGGCCAGGCCGAGGGCGTCGCCGCCTACGCCGGTGTGCCGCTGCCCGGTGTACGGATCGCCGCGGACGTCGACGACGTCACCACCCTCGACTTCGACGCGCTCGCCGCGGCCGCCCAGAAGGGCTCGTTCGCCGTGGCGGTGGACGCCGGCGACCTCGCCGCCGTCCGTGACGGCCTGCTCGCCGCCGGTGTCGAGCCGGGTGTCCCGGTCGGCGTGACCGGTGACGGCACCGGCGAGACGCAGTACACCACCACCTCGACCGTGGACAGCTTCGTCGCGGCGGCGCTCGGCTTCACCGGCCGGGTCGTCCTCACCGTCGGCTCCGACGTCGCCGAGCGCGACTCGCTGAGCTGGTGGGAGAACCGGCCGCTGTACGGCTGGAAGGTTCTGGTCCCGCGGACCAAGGAGCAGGCCGGCGCCATGAGTGCCCGGCTCCGCGCCTACGGTGCCATCCCGTGCGAGGTGCCGACCATCGCGGTCGAGCCGCCGCGTACCCCGGCCCAGATGGAGCGGGCCGTCAAGGGCCTGGTCGACGGCCGGTACGCGTGGGTCATCTTCACCTCGGTCAACGCGGTCCGCGCGGTCTGGGAGAAGTTCGGCGAGCACGGCCTCGACGCCCGTCACTTCGGTGGCGTGAAGATCGCCTGCATCGGTGAGGCCACCGCCGACGCGGTTCGCGCCTTCGGTATCCAGCCGGAGCTGATCCCGTCCGGCGAGCAGTCCTCCGACGGTCTGCTTGCCGAGTTCTCGCCGCACGACGAGATCCTCGACCCGGTCGGCCGGGTGCTGCTGCCGCGCGCCGACATCGCCACCGAGACCCTCGCGGCCGGGCTCATCGAGCGCGGCTGGGAGGTGGACGACGTCACGGCGTACCGGACGGTTCGTGCCGCCCCGCCGCCGGCCGAGATCCGCGACGCGATCAAGTCCGGCGGATTCGACGCGGTGCTCTTCACGTCGTCCTCGACCGTGCGGAACCTGGTCGGCATCGCGGGCAAGCCGCACGCCCGTACCGTCGTCGCCGTGATCGGCCCGAAGACGGCCGAGACCGCGGTCGAGTTCGGCCTGCGGGTCGACACTCAGCCGCAGAACGCCTCGGTGCCCGACCTGGTCGAGGCGCTCGCCGAATACGCCCTCGAACTGCGCGAGAAGCTGGCCGCCATGCCGGCCAAGCAGCGTCGTGGCTCCAAGGTGCAGGGCCCGACGGCTCTCCGTTTCCGCTGACCCTGTTGATGAAGGCGCGCCGGCTCAGCTGACCCGGCGCGCCTCTTCGTTCTCCGACCGCTTCCTCGTTCGCGTCTCTTCGTTCTCCGATCGCTTTAGGAGCGCCGATGTCCTTCCCTGACATCCGTCCGCGCCGGCTGCGGCGTACGCCCGCGATCCGCCGCCTGGTCGAGGAAACCCGCCTCGCGCCGTCCGAGCTGATCCTGCCGATGTTCCTCAAGGAGGGACTGACCGAGCCCAAGCCGATCAGCTCCCTGCCCGGCGTCTACCAGCACACCCGCGAGTCGCTGCGTAAGGCCGCGACCGAGGCGGTGGCCGCCGGAGTCGGCGGGCTGATGCTGTTCGGCGTGCCGGACAACGCCAACAAGGACGAGACCGGATCGGCCGGCATCGACCCGGACGGGATCCTCAACGTCGGCCTCCGCGACCTCAAGGCCGAACTGGGCGACAGCACGGTCATCATGGGCGACCTCTGCCTGGACGAGTTCACCTCGCACGGGCATTGCGGTGTGCTCGCTGCCGACGGTTCGGTCGACAACGACGCCACCCTGGCCCTCTATGCCGAGATGGCGGTCGCGCAGGCCGAAGCCGGGGCACACATGGTCGGCCCGTCCGGCATGATGGACGGCCAGGTCGGCGTCATCCGCAAGGCCCTCGACGCGGCCGGCCACCAGGACGTCGCCGTCCTCGCCTACTCGGTGAAGTACGCGGGCGCCTTCTACGGCCCGTTCCGCGAGGCCGTCGAGTCGACTCTGCAGGGCGACCGGCGCCAGTACCAGCAGGACCCGCCCAACGCCCGTGATGCCCTGCGCGAGGTCGACCTGGACATCGCCGAGGGCGCCGACATCGTCATGGTCAAGCCGGCGCTGCCCTACCTCGACATCATCGCCGCGATCCGTGACCGGGTCACCGTCCCGGTCGCCGCCTACCAGGTGTCGGGTGAGTACGCGATGGTCGAGGCGGCCGCCGCGAACGGCTGGATCGACCGCGAGCGGGTCATCCTGGAGTCGCTGACGTCGATCAAGCGAGCCGGTGCCCAGATCACCCTGACGTACTGGGCGACCGAGGCCGCCCAGCTGCTGCGAGCCCGCTACTGACCCAGCCCCAGTCCCGGCTGCGCGCCCCCGGCTGTCTCAGCGCCTGTGAGACAGCGATGCTGTCCAGCTGGGTCGGGGTTGGCTGTACGCTACCGCTGTTTCGGGGGGTTGTGAGACAGCGGTGCGGGCCAGCTGGGATTCGATCGTTTCAGTCCTTGGGTTCGAGGAACTGGACCAGCTGGGTCACGTCGGCGATGTACTCGTACCAGTCCCGGTCGGACTCGTAGCCCAGCTCGGCGTTGACCTTGAGCATCGACTCGTTGTGCTGCGCGTTCCACGTCTGCACCTGGCACAGCGTCGGTTCGGCGGAGCGCAGCTCGAACAGCATGCGCGCCTTGATCGCCCGATCGATGCCGTAACCGCGGTGCTCCCGGACGACGATCGTGTCGTACTGGTCGGCGCGTTCCGGATGTTGTGCCGGCACCACCACCTCGGTGAGCCCGGCCACCTCGCCGGTCGCCTCATGGATGGCGAGCACGATGTACGGCTTCAGGCCGCGCTTGTGCAACGTCTCCAGCGACTCCCGCAGCCGCTGCGGATCGGACGAGCGCGGTGCCAGTTCCAGATCGTCGTCGTCGCGCTGCGCCTCGGCCTTCGCCTGCGCGTACGCGGCGAGCAGGTGCTCCGGTGGGCCGCCCGGGTGGTACTCCACCCGGTAGCCGGAGCTGATCCCGCTGGCCATGCCGCCGAGCGCCAGCCAGTCCACGGTGTCCAGGTTGAGAACGCTGCGAGTCTCCACGTACTCCCGCTCGAACCGGAGCGATTCGTAGAACGGGATCGCCGACGTGCCGCCGATCGCCTCCACCCCGATCGACGAGAAACCCTCCAGATAGGCCCGGCGGGCCGCCACCGCGACCAGCTGCCGGCCGAGCCCGCGACGCCGGAGTTCGGGGCGGACCAGCACCTCGAGCACCCCGATGTCGCCGAGCAGCAGAATGTTGACGTGCCCGAAGATCTTGCTCGTACCCTCGGGAAGGCGATCGTCCTCAGCGACCCAGGTGATCCGCCGCTCGCCGGGCATGGTCTCGGCGAGGTACTCCCGGACCTGCACGTCCCGCCAGGGTGGATCATCTGGAAGATCGGCCGCCAGGACCGCGTTCACCGTCTCCACGAGCGAGTTGACCTCGGTCGCGGACGCGGAGCGGGGATCCCATTCACGCACCCTCACGGGTACATCGTGCCGTTTGTGAGAACTCTAGGGAAGTGCTGGCCACGCAAAAGTACGGTTGCGCTCACGCTGCGTCGCGACACTTGCCGATGTCCCGGTGATCCTGATCAGGCCCGGCTGCGCCGGCCGTAATCGTTCGCGGTGTCGAAAACCTTCTGGGCGTACGGACGGACGGCGTTGTACGACAGAATCGCGTCCCACCAGGACTCGGCCTTGGACAGGTCGCGGCCGCCCTTGCAGAGGTACGCCGCCGCGGTCAGCGCCGCGTCGTCGATGTCGTTGGGGTTCGCCACCCCGTCACGGTCGGCATCGACCGCCGTCGCCGTCCAGGTCGCCGGGATGAACTGCATCGGCCCGATCGCCCGGTCGTAGGTGGTGTCCTTGTCGAGGACGCCCCGGTCGGTGTCGGCGATCAGCTGCCGGCCACCCTGCCCGTCCAGCGGCAGGCCCAGGATCGTCGGCTGGGCCACCCCGTCCGCGCCGAGGACCGCACCGTTGTAGCTGCCGTGCGACGATTCCACCTTGCCGATCGCGGCCAGCGTGGTCCAGCTCAGCTTGCAGGCCGGCGTGGTCTGCGCGGTCACCAGTTCGGCGTAGCCGTAGGCCTGCACCGCCACCACCGGGATACCGACCCGCGTGCCGGTCTGCTCGGCCCAGCCCACCAGGGAGTCGGCCGGGCGGGCCGCGTTCACCGTCGGCGGAGGGACTCCGGGCAGTCCGGTGGCACCCGGCAGTCCGGTGGCACCCGGTAGCCCCGTGGCACCCGGAAGGCCGGTCGTGGCGCCGGGAAGCGGGTAGCCGGGGATACCGGTACCGGGGAGGCCGCCCGGCACGCCCGGGGAAGCCCCCGCCGGCGGGACCGAGCCCTGCGCGGCCTCACCGAACGCCGGCGTGGCGCTGGGCGTGGGCTTGACCTCCAGTGCCTTGGGAACGAGATAGGCCCCCGACGTGACGGCCAGCGTGACCAGGCCCGCCACCAGCACGCCCGGCACCACCACGCGCCCGGTGGGGCCCCGGGTCCAGGTGGCGACACCCTTCGCTGCTCGGCCGGTGGCGTGCAGCGGCCGGAACCGCCGCTTCGGCTTCCCTGCCGCAGCTGGGTCGCCCGCCTTCCCGGCCGCTGTGGCGTCGCCCGCCTTCCCCGCCCCGGCCGCAGCCACCGCCCCGTCGGCCGTCTTACCTTCCCCGGGCTTGGCGGTCTTGCCGTCTGCGGGCGTGGCGGTCTTGCTGTCCCCGGGCGTGGCGGTCTTACCGTCTCCAGCCGTGCCGGACTTATCCGCGGCGGCCTTCTTGTCTTCCGTGGACGTAGCGGTGGCCGAAGCTTCCGAAGGGACGGCGTCATCCTCGCGGTTGGCTGCGGCCGGCTTCTCCTCGATCTTCGCCGGAGATTTCGACTCGGACCCGGCTCCGGCGAGGGCTGTCGTGGGCTCAACTTTCGCCTCAGCATCGGCCGTCGTCGAAGACGTCGCGCCGGCTCCGGCCTTCTGAGCGTCGTCGCCAGCCGATGCAACCCCGACCTGAGGTCCGGCACCGATCTCGGGCCCCGTTCCGACCTCCGGCCCGGCCTTCCGTCCGGCCGCGCTCGTGGCGTCGTCCGACGCCGAGGCGCCCGCAGCACCCGAAGCGCTGACGTCGCCGGAAGCACCGGCAGCACCCGTCAAGTCCGACGGGCTGCTCTTGACGGGAGCACCGGCAGCGCGCGAGGCGCCGGAGGAGGGCTGTGCCTGGCTCGGCACGGTCGGCAGCGGTGGAGCCGGCGGCAGCGGCGAGGCGGCGCGCGGAGCGGCCGGTGCCGCACCGGAACTGGCCAGCGGCCCGCCCTGATGCGGTGCCGCGGACCGCAGCTCCGGCTGCTCTGCTGGTTTCTTCTGCGCCTCCGCCACGGGCTAGACCCTACCCGCCGGAAACCCCCTGCGGGGAGGTCGTCCGGGGCCTGTGGACAACTACCCGGCATCGACTCGGGAACTCCTCGTGCGCCGCCGGCCGTACGGGTCCTACGCTGGTCCGATGCCGCGTTATGAGTTCCGGTGCCGCGCGTGCGGCGCCAACTTCGAGGTCAGCCGTCCGATGCGGGAGGCGACCGCCCCGGCGTCCTGTCCGCAGGGCCACGGCGACACCGTCAAGCTCCTGTCCACTGTCGCCGTCACCGGCCGTGGCGGCGCGGCCCCCTCGGGCCCGGCGGGGGGCGGCGGCGGTGGTTGTTGCGGAGGGGGGTGCGGCTGCTGATTCCGCAGGTCGTTCATGTTCGGTGTCGACTCCGGCCGGTGACCTTCTCCTTGCTGGCGGTGGAGATTCCGTTGCCCCGTACGGGTACACCCGATCGTCCCGGCGGTTTCGGCCGACCACGGCGTTTCCGCGTTCGATCTCTTTCGTTACGAGACGCGTAGTCCCGTATGCCTCCGGTCGATGTGGTGATCAGGATGTCCTCCGTAAGGGGTCGGCCATGGCGGGTACATGATTACCGTCCGTTTCTACGATGGGCGGTAACGCAGAGATACGACAGCATGAGTCGCGACTTCCCAAAGGGGGCGGAGGTTCCACCGTGTCGGGACGGATCGAGCTACCCAGTGGCCTGGTGACCTTTATGTTCACCGACATCGAGGGCTCGACACGGCTAGCCCGGATGCTCGGTGACGCGTACCGGAATGTTCTTGGAGCGCACCGAGCAGTGCTACGCCGTGTGTTCGACGACTTCGGTGGTGTCGAACTTCTCACGGAGGGTGACTCGTTTTTCGTTGCCTTCTCGAATGCCGACGCGGCGGTCGCGGCATGTGTCGAGGCGCAGCGCCGACTGTCCGCTCACGACTGGCCGCGCCGCGACGCCGTTCCGCGGGTCCGGATGGGACTGCACACCGGTCGCGCCGTTCCGGTGGGCCAGGAGTACGCCAGCGCCGAGGTGCACCGGGCGGCCCGGGTGTCCGCTGCCGCCCATGGTGGACAGGTTCTCTGCTCGGAGGCCACGGCCCTCGCGGTGACCGCTACTTACGCCGCCACCACCGGCGGGTCCACCGGTACCGCTGCCGCGGCCACGCTGGCCACCGTGGATCTGCTCGATCTGGGCGCCTTCCGGCTGCGCGGTTTCGACGACGACGAGCGGCTGTTCCAGGTGATGGCTCCGGGCCTGGACCGGGACTTCCCCCACCCGCGTACCGCCGAGGCGCCGCGGCACAACCTTCCGGCCGAGCACGCCCCGTTCGTGGGCCGCCGCGCCGAGCTCGCCGAGCTCACCGAGCTGATCAGCCGTAACCGTCTGGTCACGGTCGTCGGGCCGGGCGGCTCCGGCAAGACCCGGCTGACGCACGCGGTGGCCGAGCAGCTGCTTCCGGCGTACCCCGGCGGAGTGTGGACGATCGATGCGGCGAGTGCCGCCCAGGGCCTGCCCACCGCCCTCGCCGCGGCCCTCGGCCTGCGGCCTGAGCCCGGCCGGCCGATGATCGACACGGTGGTCGAGGCATGCGCCGAACGGCGGATGCTGGTGCTGCTGCAGACCTGTGACGCGGCGCCGGTGCTGACCGTGACGCTGGTGCACCGGCTGCTCAGCCGCTGCCGCCGGCTGGACGTGATGGCCACCGGCCGGGCGCCGCTCGCGCTCGCCGGGGAGACCGTGTGGCGGATTCCGCCACTGGTGCCGGCTGACGCGTTCGCACTCCTCCGGGACCGGGCGGCGGCTGCGCAGGGCGGGCGTCCGGGTGACGGCGACCCGCAGCTGGCGCGGCTGGCGGCCCGGCTGGAGGGCTCGCCGCTGGCCATCAACCTCGCCGCGGCCCGGTTGCGGCTGCTGCCGGCCGAGCAGCTGGCCCGCCGCCTCGACGACCCGCTGGGTGCCCTGGACAACGATGCCGCCGGCGACGGCCGGCACGCCAGCCTCACCAACAATCTGACCTGGTCGTACCGCACTCTCGGCAGCCGTGCCGCCGAGCTGCTGCGGCGCCTGGCGGTCTTCGCGGGGCCGGTGGACCTCGCGGCCGTCGAGTGGTGTGACCCGGAGGCGCTGGGTGCGCTCTCCGAACTTGCCGACAAGTCGCTGGTCGAGGTGACGCCGGGGCCGCGATACCGGCTTTCCGATCAGGTGCGGGCGTACGCGTTGCGCCGGCTGGCGGCGACCGGTGAGGAACCGGCGGTCCGGGATCGGCATCTCAGCTGGTCGTTGCACGTGCTCGACCGGGTCCTCGACGATCAGGTTCGCACGACCTCGCTGAACGATGTGAGCCCGTACGTGGCCGAGTGGCAGGCGGCCCTGCGCTGGGCGGCGGCCACCGGGAACGTGAAGGCCGGGCTGCGGCTCGGGGTCGCTCTGGATCCGTGGTGGCGTGAGCACGGCGATGTCCAGGAGGGCCGCGCGCTGCTGGCCGGCCTGTTCCGGCATCTGCCCGCCGACGCGACCGCGATGGTTCCGGCGGCGGAGCTGGCGGCGGCCTGTCTGGTGCGGGCGGGTCTCAGCACGGACCGGGTCGAGCGCGACCGCCTGCTGGAGCGGGCGCTGGCCGAGGCGGAGCGTTCCGGTGATCCGTCGTTGCTGGTCCGGGCATGTGCCGCCGGCCTGACGCTGACGGGTGACGACACCGCCGCCGCCGAGCGGGCCTGTCGCGACGTGATAAGCCTGGCGGAGCGGTCGGGCGTTCCGAACGCGGGTTTCCCGGCCGTGCTGGCGCTGGCCGAGCTGCTGTGGCGCCGGGAGGCGCTGGCCGAGGCGGCCGAGGTGCTCGGCGCCGCCCGTCACCTGGAGGCGGCACGTCCCGAGGACCGGGGCCGCCGGGCTGTCGACTGGCTGCTCGGCATGGTTGCGCTGCGCCGGGGCGACCTGGTGGCCGCGCACGATCATCTGGTGGTGGCACTGCGGTCCCGGCTGCGGCACGGTTTCCGTGGTGCGGCGGCCGACGCGGTCGCGGCGATCGCGGTCCGCTGTGTCGTCGGTGGTGACCCGGCGACCGCGACGGTGCTGTTCGGCGGGGCGGAGGCGGCTCGCGGCGCCCGGCGTACCGAGTCGTTCGGTGCTTTCTGGTCGGCGCATCAGACGTCGCTGCGGGAGGCGCTCGGCGATGCCGCTTTCGACGCGGCCTACGCCGACGGCGCCGGGCTCGGTTTCGATCGGATAGTCGCGATGGCACTGGCCGTGGAGCACCCGGACCTGGAGGACGGCGCCGCCCGGTTCGCGCAGATCGTACGATGAATCAGGAATTGACCAGAAGCCGGACCGCCTCGTAGTAGGTGAAGGCGATGCTGTTGCAGAACGGCTGCGCCATCAGCGGGCGAGCGTCGCAGACGCGTCGCAGATCGGCTCGGAACACCTCGTCGATGCGGTCCTTGTGGCGCGCGAAGTCCGTCCGGTAATTGCGGTAGCCGAAGTCGTGGTGCCGGCACGCGTTGCCGAAGTCGAAGCCGAGCGGGGTGTCCGGCGCGCGGCTGCAGAGGTCGCTGGACCAGTCGAAACGGTATTCGGCCCAGCGTGCCTGATCGAGCCGTGCGGCGTTCCAGGCGGCGGTGCTCTCCGCGGT
Source organism: Actinoplanes sp. NPDC023801 (assembly GCF_040639655.1). Lineage (NCBI taxonomy): Bacteria > Bacillati > Actinomycetota > Actinomycetes > Micromonosporales > Micromonosporaceae > Actinoplanes > Actinoplanes sp. NPDC023801. The sequence goes on from NZ_JBFAAI010000001.1 coordinate 358,180, forward strand.
CGGCTGGGTCCAGTTCGCCAGGATCGCCTGCCGGTCCGTCGATGACGCCCGCGCCGGCGCGGGCGGGAGCAGAACGATGCCCAGCAGAGCGGCGGCCGCGATGCGGCGCATGTGGCACCTCCGATGCGTGACCGGTGACGGATGTGATGTCCTGGGGATACGACGTCAAGCTTGACCGCTAAGGTGATCGCGTGCGGGCGGTTCCATGATTCATCTACCTTCGGTCCGCCAGGGACCGTTGAGGGCTCTCGGGGTCCGGATGCTGGCGGCGTGCGCCCTGGTCCTCGCCGCGGTCGCGGTGGTCTACGCCGACCGGAACGGTTACAAGGACGCCAACGATCCGGGGCTCACTCTGCTCGACTGCTTCTACTACGCGGTCGTCTCGCTCTCCACCACCGGCTACGGCGACATCACGCCGGTGACCCAGCCGGCCCGCCTGGTGAACGTCCTGTTCATCACGCCGGCCCGGGTCCTCTTCCTGATCATCCTGGTCGGCACCACACTTGAGGTGCTCACCGACCAGTACCGCAAGGGCCTTCGGGTCAGCCGGTGGAGGCGCAAGTTGAAGGACCACGTGATCATCTGCGGTTACGGCACCAAGGGCCGGGCCGCCGTCGCCGCGCTCCTCGAGACGGGGTACGACAAGTCCCGGATCGTCATCGTGGAGAACAAGGAGGCCGGTGTCCGTCAGGCCGCGGCCAGTGGGTTCGTCGTCATCGAGGGCGACGCCACCAGGTCGGCGGTGCTCAACGACGCCGACGTGAAGAACGCCAAGTCGGTGATCATCGCGACCGACCGGGACGAGGCGTCGGTGCTGATCACGCTTACCGTCCGCCAACTGACGGCCGGCCAGGTCCGGATCATCGCGGCGGTGCGCGAGCAGGAGAACGCCGCCCTGCTCAAGCAGAGCGGCGCCCATCACGTGATCGTGTCGTCGTCCACGGCCGGCCGGCTGCTCGGCCTGACCACCACCGCGCCGCCGCTGATCGACGTGGTGGAGGATCTGCTCACCCCGGGCCAGGGCATGGCGCTGGCGATGCGATCGGCGGAGCGGGCCGAGGTCGGCCGCAACCCCCGCGAACTGCCGACCCTGGTGGTGGCCCTGATCCGTCGCGGCAAGGTGCTGCCGCTCGGTGGCGAGCAGGCCGTCACGATCGAGACCGGCGACCTGCTCGTCTACATCCGGGCCGACGAGGCCGTCCGCACCGGGGTGACGACCTTCTAGAGGATCGTCCAGGTGTCACCGGCGTTGAGGAGGCCGTCGAGCATCTCCTCGGGTGTGCCGGTGGCCTGTGCTTTGGCGTCCAGCACCTGCTTGCGGACGATCTCGTCGTAAGACGGGCGTTTCACGTTGCGGAACACGCCGATCGGTGTGGTGTTCAGATCCGAGCCGGAGAGCCGGCTGAGCGCGAAGGCGTACGCCGGGTCGTCCACGGTCGCGTCGTGGATGATCGGTGTGCCGCCCTCCTGCACCTTCAGGCCGAAGCTGCCCTCCGGGTGCACCACGTTGAGGTTGCCGACCGTGATCGGCTCACCCTGCTCCAGGCGGATCAGGTGCGCGTCCTTCGTGGAAGGGTCCTTGATCAGGTCGAAGGCGCCGTCGTTGAAGATGTTGCAGTTCTGGTAGATCTCGACGAACGCCGAACCCTCGTGCTCGGCGGCGGCCCGCAGCACCGACTGCAGATGCTTGGCGTCGGAGTCGATGGTCCGCGCCACGAAGGTGGCCTCGGCACCCAGCGCCAGCGACAGCGGGTTGAACGGCGTGTCCGCCGAACCGGTCGGAGTCGACTTGGTGATCTTGCCGATCTCCGAGGTCGGGGAGTACTGACCCTTGGTGAGCCCGTAGATCCGGTTGTTGAACAGCAGAATCTTCAGGTTCACATTGCGTCGCAGCGCGTGGATCAGATGGTTGCCGCCGATCGACAGGGCGTCGCCGTCGCCGGTCACCACCCAGACGTTCAGGTCGGGGCGGGACGCGGACAGCCCGGTCGCGATCGCCGGGGCACGCCCGTGGATCGAGTGCATGCCGTAGGTGTTCATGTAGTACGGGAACCGGGACGAGCAGCCGATGCCGGAGACGAAGACGATCTTCTCCCGCGGGATGCCCAGCTCCGGCATGAACCGCTGCATGGCCGCGAGGATCGAGTAGTCCCCGCAGCCGGGGCACCAGCGGACCTCCTGATCGGACTTGAAGTCCTTGGCGGTCAGTTTCAGCGCGATCGTGTCAGCCATTCTTGACCACGTCCTCCAGCATGCTCTCCAGCGTCGCGGCGGTGAACGGCAGGCCGCTGACCTGGTTGAACGGAATCGCATCGACCAGGTACCTCGACCGGATCACGGCGGCGAGCTGGCCCAGGTTCATCTCCGGGACGACCACCCTGTCGTACGCCCGGAGCACCTCGCCGAGGTTGGCCGGCAAGGGTGAGAGGTGCCGCAGATGCGCCTGCGCGACGGTGAGACCGCGCTGGCGCAGCGCACGGCAGGCCGCGCCGATCGGGCCGTAGGTGGAACCCCAGCCGAGCACCAGCACGCTCGCGCTCTCCGACGGGTCCTCGACATCGACGTCGGGAACCGGGATCGTGTCGATGCGGGTCTGTCTGGTGCGCACCATGAACTCGTGGTTCGCGGGGTCGTACGAGATGTCCCCGGTCTTGTCGGCCTTCTCCAGACCGCCGATGCGGTGCTCCAGGCCGGGCGTGCCGGGCACGGCCCACGGCCTGGCCATGGTCTCCGGATCACGCAGGTACGGCAGGAAGCGCCCGTCGTCGGTGTTGGGTGCCGTCGCGAAGTCCACCCGCAGGTCGGGCAGCTCGCCGACGGACGGCAGCAGCCACGGCTCCGAGCCGTTGGCCACGTAGTTGTCCGACAGCAGGATGACCGGGGTGCGGTAGGTCAGCGCGATGCGGGCCGCCTCCAGCGCCGCGTGGAAGCAGTCGGACGGCGACTTCGGGGCGATCACCGCGAGCGGCGCCTCCCCGTGCCGGCCGAACAGGGCCATGTTGAGGTCGGCCTGCTCGGTCTTGGTCGGCATGCCCGTCGACGGCCCGGCGCGCTGCACGTCCACGATCACCAGCGGCAGTTCCAGGGCGATGGCGAGCGAGATGGTCTCGCTCTTGAGGGCCACGCCCGGCCCTGAGGTGGTGGTGACCCCCAGCGCACCGCCGTAAGCCGCGCCGAGCGCCGCCCCGATGGCCGCGATCTCGTCCTCGGCCTGCATCGTGGTGATGCCGAACCGTTTGTGCTTGGAGAGCTCGTGCAGGATGTCCGAGGCCGGTGTGATCGGGTAGGCGCCGAGGAACAGCGGGAGCCCCGACCGGACCGCGGAGGCCACCAGCCCGAGCGCGAGCGCCTGGTTGCCGGTGATGTTGCGGTACGTGCCCGGCGGCATCTTCGCCGGTTTGATCTCGTAGCGGACCGAGAACGCCTCGGTCGTCTCGCCGTAGTTCCATCCGGCCCGGAACGCCGCCTTGTTCGCCGCGACCAGATCGGGGCGCTTGGCGAACTTGCGTTCCAGGAACCGCAGCGTCGACTCGAACGGCCGCGAGTACATCCAGCTGAGCAGGCCCAGCGCGAACATGTTCTTGGCGCGCTCACCGTCCTTCTTCGAGACGCCGCTCTCGGCCAGCGCGCCTAGGGTCAGGGAGGTGAGGGCCACCGGCCGGACCGCGTACTCGTCGAGCGAGCCGTCCTCCAGGGGACTGACGGCGTAGCCGACCTTGGCCAGGTTGCGGCGGGTGAACTCGTCGGTGTTGACGATGATGTCGGCGCCGGCGGGCAGGTCGGCCACGTTGGCCTTCAGCGCCGCCGGGTTCATCGCGACGAGCACGTTCGGCGCGTCGCCGGGGGTCAGGATGTCGTAGTCGGCGAAGTGGACCTGGAAACTCGAGACACCCGGCAGTGTCCCCGCGGGGGCGCGGATCTCCGCCGGAAAGTTGGGAAGTGTCGAGATGTCGTTGCCGAGCTGAGCTGTCTCGGATGTGAACCGGTCACCGGTGAGCTGCATGCCGTCGCCGGAGTCACCGGCGAAACGGATGACAACCCGGTCCAGTTGCTCGACACGCTTCTCGACTGGTTTCTCGGGAGCGGCCACGATCAACCTCCAAAAGGGCAGCCGGCTGCTTCACGAGTGTCGATGTGCCGGCCCGCAAATCGTCACTTCCACACTACGTCGCCGCTCCTTACGAAGGGGCCCCGGACCGTTGCCCACGGTAGCGATCCGGGGCCCCTATCAGCTAGTGCTCTTGGGTAGGCTGCACGATCGTGGAGGGATATCTGGGCTCCTATGCCGTCCTCGGCCTCGTCCTGGCCGCCGGGGTGCTGCTGTTCGTGGCCGCGTTCGGGGCGAACCGGCTGCTCAGACCGGCCCGTCCGGCGGAGCCGCCCGGAAAGCGGATCTCGTACGAGAGCGGCATCGACCCCGTCGGCGGTGACTGGGCGCAGGCGCAGATCCGGTACTACGTGTACGCGTACCTATATGTGCTTTTCGCCGTTGAAGCCGTATTTCTCTTCCCCTGGGCGCTGATCTTCGATCGTCCCGGTTTCGGGGGACTGTCGATCGCCGAGATGGGCATCTTCGTGGCCGTCCTCGCGCTCGGCATTCTCTACGCCTGGCGTAAGAAGATCCTCGACTGGACATGAGGCCGGCGGTCCACCACGGGTGGCGGGCTCGCCACCGGAAAGCGGACATGTCAACATCGTGCGCATGGGTCAGCTTCTGCTCTTCGTAGTCGTGGCGCTCGTCGTCGCGACGATCGTCTTCGGCGTGACCGTCCTACTGAGCGGGGGCGACTCCGGCCTGACCCCGGTCGAGCCCGACGGCCGTGCGGTGCCGCTGCCCAGCGACCGCCCGCTCGGCGAGGACGACATCAGCGCCACCCGGTTCGACACCGTCTGGCGGGGGTACCGGATGGCTCAGGTCGACCAGGCGCTGCAGCGTGCCGCCTACGACATCGGTTACAAGAGCGAGCTGATCGGCGTGCTCGAGGCCGAGGTGGCCGCCCTGCGCGAGGGCCGTACCGAGGAGGCCGACGCGCTGCGCCGGGCCCGTGAGGCGGCGCTCGCCCCGGCCGCGCAGGTTCCGCCGGCGCCGGAGCCGCCGGTCATCCCGATGGCTCCTCCTTCGGACGACGAGGTGCCCGCGGACGACCCCGAACCGGTGGAGAAACGATGAGCAACGATGCGGAGGCGGGCCCAGGTTCGCCGGCGGGTCCAGGCGAGTTCACCGCCACGGTAATCGTCAACGCGCCCGCGCCGAAGGTCTTCGCCGCCTTCCTGAACTGGGAGAAGCAGTCCGAGTGGATCCCGTTCACCCGGGTCCGGGTGGTCGAGGGCGACGGCGGCGAGGGCAGCCTGGTGGAGGCGATCACCACGATCGGCCCGGCGGTGATCCGGGACGAGCTGCGGGTGATCAAGGTCAACGCGCCGTACGAGGTCCGCGTCGTCCACTGCGGCAAGCTGCTCAAGGGCCCCGGCGCGATGCGCTGCACCGCGATGTCCGGCGACCGGACTCAGATCGTGCTGCACGAGTGGTTCCAGCTCCCCGCCGGCCCGGTCGGCAAGATCGCCTGGCCGGTCCTCTGGCCGGGTTCGAAACTCGGCTTCACCGGCGCCCTGAAGCGATTCGCCCGGCTGGTCGAACAGGGCCGCCTGCCGTGACCGGCACCGGGATCGTCATCGGCGCCGACGGGCGCTCCCGCTGCTTCTGGGGCGGCGGCTCGCCGGACTACACCGAATACCACGACAGCGAGTGGGGGCAGCCGGTCCGCGGCGACGACGCGCTCTTCGAACGGCTCACCCTGGAGGCCTTCCAGTCCGGCCTGTCCTGGATCACGATCCTGCGCAAACGGCCGGCCTTCCGGGCCGCCTTCGCCGGGTTCTCGATCGCGAAGGTCGCCGAGTTCACCGAGACCGACGCCGAGCGCCTGATGGCCGATCCCGGCATCGTCCGGAACCGGATGAAGGTCGACGCGGCCCTGCACAACGCCCGGGTGGCGGTCGAGCTCGATCTGACGGACCTGCTCTGGTCGTTCGCGCCCCCGGCTCGCCCCCGGCCGCGAACGCGCGCCGACGTCCCGGCGGTCACGCCCGAGTCCACCGCCATGGCCAAGGCGCTCAAGAAGCGCGGCTTCAAATTCGTCGGCCCCACCACGGCGTACGCGTTGATGCAGGCCACCGGCATGGTTGACGACCACCTCACGGACTGCTGGGTGCCCGTGATGAGATGACACCATGGCTCAGTTCGTGGTGATCATTCCGGAAGGGCAGTGGGCGACCGAGCGGTTGTTCCAGCACGAGGCGGTGACGGTGCCGGCCGTTCCCTCGGCTGAAGTCGGTGACGAGGTCCTGGTCGTCGCCGAGGAGCAGGTCGTGGCCCTGGCCCGGGTGGAGAAGGCGGACGGCGGCGAACTCGCGCTGTGGTACCTGCGCCGGGCTTTCGACGAGCCGGTCCCGGCCACCGGCCTGACCGCCGGAGCGGTCGACGAGGCGACGTTCCGCCGGTTCGCCGACCGGCTGGGCGGCCCGGCCGACCGGAAGGCCTGGCTGGTCAGCGTGGCCATGCCGATCGAGGCGGTGAACCCGGCCGAGGCGGTACGCCAGTTCTGGTCGCACGTTCTCGAGCTGGGCCCGGCGGAGCTGCCGACCTACGTCTGGCCGTCCGGCGACGAGCTGGCCATGCAGGCCTTCGTCCTCGGGGCCGAGGCCAACCAGGACCCCGAGGAGGAGGATGAGGACGAGTAGTCCTCAGCGGCCCTGGTACGTCGGCTTCTCCTTGTTCAGGAACGCGGTCACCGCGGCCTGGTGGTCGGCGGTCGCGCCGCAGATCGACTGGGCCTGCGCCTCGGCCGCCAGCGCGTCCGACAGGGTGCCGGCGTCACCGATGGAGAGCTCCCGCTTGATCGCGCCGTAGGCGATCGTCGGGCCCGCGGCCAGCCGGGCGGCCAGTTCCTGGGCCCGGGGCAGGACCTGCTCGTCGTCCTCGAGCAGTTCGGTGAGCATCCCGATCCGGGACGCCTCCTCCGACTTGACCGGCCGGGCCAGCAGCAGCAGTTCGACCGCCCGGGCGTGGCCCACGATCCGCGGCAGTGACCAGGAGATGCCGCTGTCGCCGGCCAGGCCCACGTTGGCGAACGCCATCAGGAAGCTGGTCCTCGGGCCGCCGATCCGGAAGTCGGCGAGCAGGGCCAGCGAGGCACCCGCCCCGGCGGCCATCCCGCGGACCGCGGCGACCACCGGCTTGGGCATGCTGGCCAGCCGCTGGGCGATCGGGTTGTAGTGCACCTGGACGGTGTTCAGGTCGGTGGAACCGGCCTCGAGCAGGGCCGCGTGCTCCTTGAGGTCCTGGCCGCCGCAGAAGTTGCCGCCGGCGCCGGCGAGCACGATCGCCCGGCAGGACCGGTCGCTTTCGAGCTGGGCGAGGGTGTCCCGCAGCGCCTCCTTGAGATCGACGGTGAACGAGTTCATCGCCTCGGGGCGGTTCAGGGTCAGGGTGACGACCGCGTCAGTGCGGTCGACGATTAGGCAATCCGCCCTTGGTCCGTTCGTGGGTGGTGAGTGGGGCGGTTGGATGGCGGTCATGGGGTTGAGAATCCCACACGTCTTCCACGCGTGGCGCCTGCAGGCAACGTTCCACGTGCCGGTCCGCGGCCGGGCGGAGTCGCACGGCGTACTTGTCGAAGAACGCCGCCGCCTTCACGCCGGGCCAGCCCGGGGGCAGGAGTGCGGACGGCAGATGCGGGTCCTCGAAGAGGAACGAGCGCCAGGCGTGCACCAGCCGGAAGCGGGCCGCGTACGCCTCCTCGTCGGTGCTACGTGGAGTGATCGCCTTGACGACGGGAAGTAGTGATTCGATGAACTCCTCGTACGACTGTCCGATCCGGCCGAGGTCCCAGGCCCGTCCGACGATGTCCGACCCGGCCGTGTGGCTGGCGCTGAACCGCGTGTAGCCGACCTCGGCGAGCACCTGTTCGACCTCGTCGGAGGCCCTGGGCGCCACCCACACCCGATCGCTCAGCAGTCCGTAGCCCAGATAGGTGAGACGCAGCGCATCCGGCCGCGGGATCGGCTCGTGCAACAGGATCATGTCGAAGCGGCCGTCCCAGCCGCCGCGACCGGTCCGGTACACCCGGGCGGCCGCCTCGTCGAGCCGTCGCGCGGCTTTCGGGGTGAGCAGATAACCCGGTCCGGAGGCCAGACGAAGCGGATGCAGCCATCCCTGTCGCACCATTCGCGACACTGCGGTACGGACCGCTGGGGCCGCGATGTCGAGCGGCGCAAGCAGCCTCACCAGGGCCGCGACCGGTGCTCGGGAGCCGCGGGCTCGCAGGTAGTCGCCGTACAGGTCGAAGAGTGCGGACCGCGCCTGCATGACCGGACATTGTGACAGCCCGAAAGACGATATGCTAGACGCTGTCACATCCGCCCGGGCTGGGTTTGGGTTCGCCGGTGTTCATCAGGGAAAATGTTTGATCGGCACGGTGGGCCGCAACGCGTGAAGACGTGAAACGGCCTGAGCGGGCCGCCGGTCGGAAACGAGCACCGCGTCATGTGGGGCTGAGCACGTGACGTGGCTGCTGGCATTCCAGGAGCAAGTGGCTGTGGGGCAACCCACCGACCCTGACGTAGGTCTGAGGGGAGACAAGATGGCGGCGATGAAGCCGCGGACGGGCGATGGTCCGCTGGAGGTCACCAAGGAGGGTCGTGGCATCGTGATGCGCGTCCCGCTGGAGGGTGGTGGCCGTCTCGTCGTGGAGATGACCCCGGACGAGGCCAGCGCGCTGGGTGACGCGTTGAAGTCGATCGCCGGCTGACGTTTCACGCGAGCCCGCCGGTACGGTACCGCCCGTACCGGCGGGCTTTCCACGTCTTACGGAAAGGTCATCCTCCCGTGTTCGCAATCCGATTGACGGACGTTCCCGACGACACGTCCACCCGGGTCGTACCGGTCGGTCCCGGCCTGGATGCCGAGGCGTCCGCGCTGGCCGCAGCCACCGAGGGCGCCGATGTGGCGGGCCGGGTAACCGTGTTCCCGCGCCCGCTGCGGCAGCCGTCCCGGGTCCTCCTGGCCGGTGTCGGCGCCGGGGACGAGGCGGGCTGGCGTGCCGCCGGCGCCGCGGCGATCCGGGAGGTGGCCGACGACGAGGTGCTCGAGGTGCACCTGCCCGGCGCCATCGCCGCCGAGTTGGTTCGTGGCCTGGCGGAAGGGCTCTGGCTGGGTGGCTATCGCTATCGCGACGCGCCGCGCGGGCCCCGTACCGGCGAGGTCCGCATTTTCACCGATGAATCCGACGCGTACGCGGAAAGCCTCGCCCAGGCGCAGATCACGGCCCGGGCCGCCTGGCTGGCGCGGGACCTGACCAACACCCCGTCGTCGGTGAAGAATCCGGAGTGGTTCGCCGCCCAGGTCGTGGCCGAGGCGCAGAACCGCCCCGGGCTGACCGTCACCGTGCGCGCCGGCGACGAACTGGAGAGGTTCGGCGGCCTGCGGGCGGTCGGCGCCGGTTCGGTGTCGCCGCCCCGATTCGTCGAGCTGTCGTGGCAGCCGCCCGGCGCGACCACCCACGTGGTCCTGGTCGGCAAGGGCATCACGTTCGACACCGGCGGCATCTCGATCAAGCCGCGCGACGGCATGAAGCTGATGAAGAAGGACATGGGCGGCGCGGCCGCGGTGATCGCCGCCGTGCTCGGCGCCGCCGACCTGGGCCTCGGCCTGCGGCTGACCGCCCTGGCACCGCTCGCGGAGAACGCGGTCAGCGGCTCGGCCTTCCGCCCCGGCGACGTGATCACCCACTACGACGGCTCGACCAGCGAGAACACCAACTCCGACGCGGAGGGCCGGATCGTGCTGGCCGACGCCCTCGGATACGCGGCCGACGTACTGCACCCCGACCTGGTGCTCAACCTCGCCACCCTGACCGGGGCCAACGCGGTCGCGCTCGGCAAGCGCACCGCCGCGCTCTTCAGTCCGTGGGACGACCTGGCCGCGGCGCTCACCGAGGCGGGCACGGCGACCGGGGAGCGGATGTGGCGGTTGCCGCTGTCCGACGACTACCTCGACAACCTGCGCAGTGACATCGCCGACCGGATCAGCGCCCCGGCCGGCCCGGGCGCGGTGATGGCGGCCCTGTTCCTGCGCGACTTCTTCGGCGACGCCCGCTGGGCGCACCTGGACATGTCGGCGCCCAGCTGGTCGGAGACGCACGAACTGGAGCTGACCAAGGGCGCTACCGGGTGGGGCGCCCGGATGCTGCTCAGGTACCTCTCAACGCTTGACAGCGGTCAGCAGGCCGGCGCCTGAGGGGATCACCGCCGGGATCCAGTCCTCGGACTCCCGGATCGCCTTCACCGTCTCCCGGATCGTGAGGGTGTCCACGTCGCGGGCGGACGGGTCGCTGATCCGGCCGCCCGCATGGGCGCCGTTCACGATCAGCACACCGCCGGTCCGCAGCAGGCGCAGCGCGGCCTCGGTGCAGGCGGCGAATTCGGTGGTGTCGGCGTCCACGAAGATCAGGTCGTAGGCGCCGTCGGCGAGTCGCGGCAGCACGTCGAGGGCGCGTCCGCTGATGATGCGGGTACGCGACGGGGCGTACCCCGCCTCCAGGAAGACCCGGCGGGCGATCCGCTGGTGCTCGTGCTCGACGTCGATCGTGGTGAGGACCCCGTCCGTGCGCATCCCCCGCAGCAGCCAGATGCCGCTCACGCCGGTGCCGGTGCCGATCTCGACGACCGCCTTGGCGCTGCCCGCAGCGGCCAGCAGGCGCAGCACGGAGCCGGCGCCGGGGGAGACACAGGGCAGGCCGAGCTCGTGCGCGAGAGCACGCGCGGTCTGCAGAACCGGGTCCTCGGTGGCGTAGGTCTCGGCGAACGGCATTGACTGCGCCGCCGGCTGACCGAATGAACGAGCGGGACCGATGATGACGACCTCCGTACGGCAGTGGATGTCGCGGCAGAACCACGCACATCGGATAAGAGAGTAGAGCGATGTTCTCCGGTGATGCACCGCGCCGTCGATGGATAAACAACCCACTCGGCGCAGGTGCGGACCCGTGGCAAGGTGTGAACCGGTGGATCCGTGTCATCCTGGATGCGCGGAGCCGGTCGAGCGGAGTGGAGGCACCGACGTGACCGACGGCTGGAATTGGAGCCGCCCGCCGGCGCCACCCCCCGGTCAGCCGCCACAGACGCCGCAGCCGTCACCCTGGTGGTCCGGCGGGCAGGCGGACCCGTGGCGTGATCCCTACGCGCCGGCGGCGATCGTGCTGCCGTCCTCCCCGTCATCCGGCGGGCCACGGCTCGAGACGCCGCCCAACCCCGACGCGCCGCGCCGCCGGATCGGCCCGATCCTGCTGATCTGCCTGCTCACGGCCCTGATGGCGGGTGGTGTCGGCGGCACTCTCGGGTTCGTTTTCGCGGTCAAGGGCGGCTACGCCTCGGCCGCTCGCACCCAGCTCGGCGGCTCCGGGGAGAACGCTCCCGAGTCCGCGCAGCGTGCTCCCGAGTCGCTCGCCGGCGTTGCCGAGCGGGTCCAGCCGAGCGTCGTGACGGTCCGGGTCAGCGGGGCGATCGGCTCCGGGTTCGTGGTGTCCGCGAACGGCTATGTGATCACCAACGACCACGTGGTCGAGGGCGCCGACGACACCCTCACGGTCGCCTTCCACGACGGTTCCACGGCCACCGCGAAGCTCGTCGGACGGGACCCGGAGTCCGACCTGGCAGTGATCAAAGTCGCAAAGGAGGGGCTGGTCCCGGTCAGCCTCGGAAACTCCGACGAGATCGCCGTCGGTGACCCGGTGCTCGCTTTCGGTTCACCGTTGGCGCTCGTCAACACCGTGACCGCCGGCATCGTGAGCGCTCTCGACCGGACCATCCTGGCGGGCGAGGAGACCGGGACCAAGCGCTACTACGCGGCCATCCAGACCGACGCCGCGGTCAACCAGGGCAACTCCGGCGGCCCGCTGGTGGACGCGTCCGGCCAGGTCGTCGGGGTCAACTCGGTGATCCGGTCGGTCGGTGGGAGCACCACCGAGGCCGGCAACATCGGCCTCGCCTTCGCCATCCCGATCAACCAGGCCAAACGGATCGCCGAGGACATCATCGACACCGGCAAGGCCCGCCGTACCGTGATCGGCGCCGAAGTGATCACCGGCGAGTCCGCCTCGGGCGCCCGGCTGCGCTCGGTGGAACCGGCCGGCCCGGCCGCGGCCGCCGGACTGCGCTCCGGCGACGTGGTCACCAAGCTTGACGGGCGTCCACTGGAGGACGGGACCAGCCTGATCGCCATGGTCCGCAAGTACGCACCGGGCTCCGTCGTCGCCGTCGAGTACCGCCGTGGCACAAGGACCGCATCGGCCTCGGTGACCCTCGCCGCGGACACCAATTGATGGTCCGGGTGGGCTGCGATCGAACAGCGGGCGTGCGTACCCTTGGCCCGGGAAACCTGGGAGGCCGGACGTGTTCGAGAATCTGAACTGGTGGGAGATCGGCGCGCTGCTGCTGCTGGCGCTCCTGATCTTCGGGGAGCGGCTCCCCAAGGTGATCGGCGACGGGCTCCGCATGCTACGTGGCCTGCGCAGCATGGCCCAGAACGCAACCAGCGACCTGAGCCGTGAGCTGGGCACCGACATCCAGCTCGAGGACCTGCATCCCAAGGCGTTCATCCGCAAGCATCTGCTCAGCGAGGAAGACGAGGCGGCGATCCGCAAGCCTCTGCAGAGTCTCCTCGACGACGTGAAGCAGGACCTCAACGGCGTCAAGACCGAGCTCTCCGACGTGGCCAAGGCCGCCGACCTCAAGTCGGCCGCACAGACGGCGGCGCCGGCCGAGGCTCCTCGACCGGCGCAGCGTTACGACCTCGACGCTACTTAGGATGGCTTCGCTTCGCTCCGCGGCAACTTGCCTTGTAACCGGTGAGATGGCAGGCGATTTTCCGCCACCCGCAAACCCGGCGGGCGTCGGAAAATCACTTGCCATCTCACCGGCGGCAAATTGCGGTGTCGTGACCGTCAAGTCGCTTGGGGTGACCAAGCCAGGCGCGCTTGGCGGTGACTGAGCCAAGCGCGCTTGGTGGTGGCCGAGTCAGGCTCGCTTGGCGTTGACCATCAGGCCCAGCGGTTTGCCGACCAGGGACTCGCGGCGGACCGCCAGCCTGTCGGCGACACTGTCGAGGGCCTTCGCGGCCGGAGCGTCCGGGTCGGCAAGCACGATCGGGGTGCCGCCGTCGCCGGCCTCGCGCACCCGGGTGTCCAGCGGGATCTGACCGAGCAGCTCGACGCGGGCGCCGATGGTGGTGCTCAGCGAATCGGCCACGGTCTGGCCGCCGCCCGCGCCGAAGACCTCCATGCGCGAGCCGTCCGGCAGCTCCAGCCACGACATGTTCTCCACCACACCGACCAGGCGCTGGTGGGTCTGCAGCGCGATCGCACCGGCCCGCTCGGCGACCTCGGCGGCGGCCATCTGCGGTGTGGTGACGACCAGGATCTCCGCGTTCGGCAGAAGCTGGGCGAGCGAGATGGCCACGTCGCCGGTGCCCGGCGGCAGGTCGAGCAGCAGCACGTCCAGGTCGCCCCAGTAGACGTCGGCGAGGAACTGCTGGAGCGCCCGGTGCAGCATCGGGCCGCGCCAGACCACCGCGGCGTTGCCGGCCGTGAACATGCCGATCGAGATCACCTTCACACCGTGCGACTGCGGCGGCATGATCATTTCCTCGACGCGGGTGGGCCGGCCCTCGACACCGAGCATCCGCGGGACCGAGTGGCCGTAGATGTCCGCGTCGATCACACCGACCGACAGGCCGCGCTTGGCCAGGGCCGCGGCGAGGTTCACGGTGACGCTCGACTTGCCGACACCGCCCTTGCCGCTGGCCACCGCGTACACCCTGGTCCGGGAGCCCGGCTGGGCGAAGGGGATGACCGGCTCGGCGGACTCGCCGCCGCCGCGCAGGGTGGTCTGCAGCGCCTTGCGCTGTTCGTCGGTCATCACCCCGAAGTTGATCTCGACCCGGTCGATGCCGGGGATCTTCGTGACGGCGGCGGTGATGTCGTTGGTCAGCTTGTCCCGCAGGGGGCAGCCGGCAACGGTGAGCAGCAGATCGACCTTGACCAGGCCGGTGCTCACAGTGAAGCCGGCAACCATGCCGAGGTCGGTGATCGGGCGGCGGATCTCGGGGTCGTCCACGGTCGCCAGAGCGGCCTGGATCGCGTCCTCGAGCGTGTTGGCGGGAGCGGACATGGTTGCCATGCTACGTCGAGGTCAGAGCCGCTCTCCGTCAGGTGAGACTCACTCCGTACGCGCCCGTTTCTCCCGGCGCTGGGCGGCCTCGTCCAGTTCGTCGGCCAGCCGGGACAACTCCGACCGCAGGAAGTCCCTGGTCGCCACCTCACCCAGGGCGATCCGCAGCGCGGCGATCTCCCGGGCCAGGAACTCGGTGTCCGCCTTCTGCAGGGCGGCACGGCGGCGGTCCTCCTCCATGGCGAGACGGTCCCGGTCCGCCTGACGGTTCTGTGCCAGAAGGATCAGCGGCGCGGCGTACGACGCCTGCAGCGACAACATCAGGGTCAGGAACGTGAACGTGTACGGGTCGAACCGCAGCGGCTTCGGCGCCAGAGTGTTCCACGCGAACCAGGCGGCGATCAGCACCGTCATGTAGACGATGAACTTCGCCGTACCCATGTACCGCGCGATGCTCTCCGACCAGCGGCCGAACGCCTCCGGATCGAATCTCGGCAGCTGCATCCGGCCCGGGTCGCGAGGCTGGTCGAGCCGGTCCCTGCGCTGCTCGCTCACGCGGCCCCCTCGTCGTGGGCGTCGCGATCACGCCAGTCCCGCGGCAACGAATGGTCGAGCACATCGTCGACGGTGACCGCGCCGAGAAGCCGGTTCGTCGAGTCCACCACCGGCATCGCCACCAGGTCGTACGTCGCCATCCGCCGGGTGATCTCGAGCAGCCCGGTGTCGGTCCGCAACGGATCGATCCCGCTGTCCACCAGCGCGCCGACCATCGAAGCCGGCGGCTCTCGTAACAGTCGCTGGAAATGCACCATGCCCAGGTACCTTCCGGTAGGTGTGGCGTTCGGCGCACGGGCGACGAAAACCTGGGCGGCGATCACCGGGGAGAGCTCCGCGTTCCGGATCCGGGCCAGCGCCTCGGCCACCGTGGCGTCCGGGGTGAGAATCACCGGCTCCGAGGTCATCACACTGCCCGCGGTGCCCGGCCGGTAGCTCATCAACTGGCGCACCGGGGCCGCCTCCTCCGGCTCCATCAGGTCGAGCAGCACCGCTTGCTCGGTCTTCGGCAGCTCGGCCAGCAGGTCGGCGGCGTCGTCCGGGTCCATCCGCTCCAGCACGTCGGCAGCGCGTTCCCGTTCCAGTGCGACCAGGATCTCCACCTGGTCGTGTTCCGGCAGCTCCTCGAGCACGTCGGCGAGCCGCCGGTCGTTCATCGCGGCGGCCACCTCGTTGCGGCGGGGATCCGGAAGGTCCTGCAGCGCGTTGGCCACGTCGGCCGGGCGCATCTGGTCGAGCAGCGCGATCAGGTTGGCGGTGCCCTGTGCGTCGGCCGGACCGACCAGACCGCGAATCCGGTCGTATTCGGCCTGGTAGACATGCCCGCGCCGGGTCAGCCGCCCGGTGTGCTCCCGGACCGCCACCCGCGTGATGATCCACTCGGTGTTCCGGTTCAGCTCCATGCCGAGATCCAGCACGGTGGCGGTGTGGTCCGGCCCCTCGCCCTGCTCCGGCAGCACGGTCACCCGGCGGTCCAGCAGGTCCTCCAGGACCAGTAGTTCGTTCGGCCGCTTCTCGAAGCGGCGCAGGTTCAGCGAACCCGTCCCGAGCACGACCGCCTCGGCATCCATGTTCGTCACCCGCCCGATCGGCAGGAAGATCCGGCGCCGCAGAGCCATCTCGGCGACGAGGCCGACGACCTGCGGCGCACGATGCGTGGTGCGCAGCCGGACCACCGCGTCCCGGACCCGCCCGACACGATCGCCGTTGGGGTCGAACACCGGCAGACCGGCGAGGCGCGCCAGGTAAACCCTCGTCCCCATGGTCACGCCCCCAGACTAGGTTAGGGTCCGGACATGTCAGGAGTGGCGTACGAGATCGTCGACGTGTTCACGGATCGGCCGTTCGCCGGCAATCCGCTGGCCGTGGTGTTCGACGGTGCGAACCTGGCCAGCGGTCAGATGCAGACGCTGGCCGCCGAGTTCAATCTTTCGGAGACGGTCTTCCTGCTCCCGCCGTCCACGGCCGAGGCCACGTACCGCGTCCGGATCTTCACGCCGACCCTGGAACTGCCGTTCGCCGGGCACCCGAGCGTCGGTGCGGCGGTCACCGCGATGCGCCGCGGCCTCTTCGGCGCCGGTCCGGTGGTCCAGGAGTGCGGCGCCGGGCTGCTGCCGCTCACCGTCACCGCCGCGGGCGCGGCCACCCTCACCGGCGCTCCGCCCCGCCTCGGCGATCAGCTCGACCCGGGGCCCCTGCTCGCCGCGGCGGGTCTGACCGCCGCCGACTTCGCGGGCGATTCCCCCGGCGGCGTGGCTGCCCCGCGATCGGCGGGCTGCGGTCTCGACTGGATCTTTCTTCCGGTACGCCGGGAGGCGCTCGCCCGGGTCCGCGTGAATCCACGGGCCGCCGAGGAGGCGGGATGCGCCGACCTGAGCGTGTTCGCCTGGTCCGGTACCGAGGCCCACGCCCGGGTCTTCTCCTCCACCTGGACCGTCGACGAGGACCCGGCCACCGGCTCGGCAGCTCTGGGCCTCGGGGTGTGGCTGGTCGCCGCCGGCCGCCTGCCGGGCGACGGCACCTCCACCTACCGGATCCACCAGGGCGTGGAGATGAAGCGCCCGTCCCGCCTCGACTGCACGGTGACCGCGACCGGCGGCGTGGCCACCGCCGCGACCGTCACCGGCCACGTCCATCCGGTGGCCGCCGGCCGCATCGCCGTCCCGCCCTTCATCGGCTGACCCGAGGGTGGGGGCGGTCAGCGCTTGGTGACCCGGTGGAGACGGAACGGTTTGCGGGTCTCGACTCTCGCGGGGGTCTCCCGGGGTGGCTCGGCGTTCGAGCCGGCCGGGAGATCGGCGACGCCGGCCGCGGTCTCGGTCGCCGGGGTGAGCAGGACGACAGCGCAGTCGTCGGCTGCCCAGCGGGCCACGACCTCCTCGGCGCTGCCGCTGGCGTTGAGGCGTTTGCCGGCGAGCTGCGGGGCGATCTCGGCCCACTCGTCCGAGCCCGGGATGAGCCTGGTCACGCTGGCCTCGGTGACCACGATGAGACCGCCGTGATCACCGCGGAGCCGGACCGTGGCACGCTGCGCCTCGGCCAGCCCCGGGGCGAACTGCTCACCGTGACCACTGACGACCGCCAGCGACGCCTCCACCGGCATGCACCAGAGGGCATAGGCCGGCTGGTCCGCCACGGAGATCCAGGCGATCGCCGCTTTCTTGATCGCCTCTTCCAGCACTCCAGCACTCACCGGGCCATCCTCCCACGCCGTCCGCACACCGCCGGCCGTACCGCAGCTAGCTTTCCGGGCTGCGTTGACATGCGAGTTGTACGGCTGGGGGTGTGGCGGCCCGCGGGACAGGTCACCGCGGCCCGGAGGTCGTCCGTGGCGGACGCCGCGTTCAGAGGAGAGCCGGGACCGGGTCGACGAGGGTGAGTACGTCGGTGAGGGAGCGGACCGTACGGCCGGCGAAGTTGGTGTCGGCGTCGAAGACGAGGTGGTTGGCGAGGTCGGGGGCGGCCAGCCGGACCGGGGTCATGCCGACCGCGGCGGCGCCGGTCAGTTCGTGGCTGCCACCGTCGCCGACGTACAGGCAATCCTCCGGGTCGACGCCGAGCCGATCGCAAGCGGCCAGGTAGATCTCCGGGTCGGGTTTGCAGACCCCCAGTTCGACCGAGTAGATCTGGGCGTCCAGCAGCGGAGCCACCGGCAGGCCGGGCAGGAAGGCGGGGAGCTCGTGGGTGCAGTCGCTCACCACGGCAGTGCGGACGCCCCGGCTCCGGATGGCGATGAGGGCGCTGACCGCGTCCGGTCGCAGCTGGGTGTCGGCCCGCAACGCATCGACCCTGGCCGGCATGGCGGCCCGGATGGCGCCGGGACGTGGACGGCCGCCGGCCTGTTCGATCACCCAGCGTAGGGTTGCCTCGGCGGAGCCGTAGCGGCCGCAGGCACGGGCCCGGAAGGTTCGATCGAGGACGCCGGTGACGACCTCCGGGTCGGCACCGAGCGACCGGGCAATGGCGGCGTGTTGCGGACCGCGCTGCACAGATCGGGTCAAGGTGCCAAAAAAGTCAAACACGACCGCACGGTACGCGGGCATGCAGATCGTCCTCCTGGACATCGAAGGGGTGGAAACCGTCAGTGAGCCGTCGGTGACTGTAGCGATTCCGTCACTGTCAGCCAATAGACACTTGCCAACTGCCCGGTATCGCCCCGCAAGAAGCGATGGCCGGGGATGAATGTGCGCTCATCAGGTCAAGTGGCGGTGCCGACCGCTCTGGCGCTGACCGTCGCGGTGCTTGCCGTGTCGTCGTCCGCGCCGCTCATCGCGTTCGCGACCGCGCCCGCCCTCGCCATCGCGTTCTGGCGGAACAGTCTCGCCACGCTGGTGCTGACCCCGATCGCCCTCGGGCCGCGCCGGGCCGAGGTCCGCGGTGCGGCGCGTGGCCGGGCCGGGCTGCTGTGCGTGCTGGCGGGACTGACCCTGGCCGCGCATTTCGCCACCTGGATGCCGAGTGTGCAGCTCGGGTCGGTGGCCACCGCGACCGCGCTGGTCGCCACTCAGCCGGTGTGGCAGGGCCTGATCGCCGCGGCGCAGGGCCGGCGGCCGACGTCCGCGCAGTGGCTCGGCATCGGGCTTGCGGTGGCCGGGGCGGCCTGGGCGACCGGCGTCGACCTGGGGGTCTCCGCGCAAGCCGTGTTCGCCGACGTGCTGGCACTGCTGGGGGCGCTTGCGGCGGCGGTCTACACGGCATTCGGTGAGCGGGCCCGGGCCGAGCTGAGCACCACCACGTACACCTGGATCTGCTATGGGACATGCGGGATCGTGCTGCTCGGGGTGTGCCTGGCGTTCGGCGTACAGCTCCATGGCTACAACGACCGCACCTGGGCCGCGATCCTGGCTCTCGTGGCGGGCGCACAGCTGCTCGGGCACTCGATGTTCAATTACGCGCTGCAGCACACCTCGGCGACGACGGTCAGCGTGCTGATCCTGCTGGAGGTGCCGGGTGCGGCGTTCCTCGCCTGGTGGTGGCTGGGTCAGGTGCCCCGGGCCGAGTCACTGCCGGGGTTGTTCCTGCTGGTGGCGGGGGTGGCGGTCGTCATCCTGGGGCAAGCCTCTTTTAGGCTAATTCGTCGTTGATGTCAGCATTTCCCTCCGCCGATGACGGAACGTCGGCACTTGGCGCTCGTTGACCCGGGCGGGTATTGAAGGGGGATGCGATGCATCGCGAACGAGTGGTCCGGCTGCTGCTCGCCGGAGCGCTCGTCATGACGGCTCCCGGTTGTGGTGAGAACGACGGAGACGAGGCCGAGCGGCAGGCCGGGCTGACCGGTGGCTGGCGGACGGCCGGCTGCGAGTTCAGCCGCCCGGCCCAGTACACGACCGCCGGCTCCCAGCGCATGCCCACCACACCGCCGCGGCTCGCCGCCGCGATGGAACGGATCGACCGGGGCGGGCGTGAGCGGTTCGCCGCCAGCTTCGCCGGGCTCGAGGTCGATCAGGCGCGGGTACGAGCCATCGTGTACCGAGTTCCCTCGGCCGAGTTCGACGACTTCATCCGGGTCGCGGCCGAGGACTCCTGCGTGGTGGTGCGCGACGCCGCCCATGCGGTGGCGGAACTCACCGGCTGGCACGATCGGGTGGTGGCCGACCTGCCCTACTGGGCTGAGCAGGGCCTCCGGATAACCACGGTGGGCAGCCGGCACGACGGGGTGGGCCTCGAGATCGGCACCCGTGACCTCGAGGCGACCAGGATCGGTTTCCTCGCCCGCTACGGTGACGAGGCGCCGCTGGTCTTCGTCGAGGAAGGCCCGGTCCGCCCCCTGTCCACGGGCTGATCGCCGCCTCTCCGGATGCCGTTTCGCACCGTGCCGGACGACGGCGCCGGGAACGCCACAGTGACACGATGTTTGCCCCGGCTTGCCGGACCAGGCAGGATCGCCGCATGGTCTTCGACGCCCGTTCCACCGGGGGCAGTCCGTCCCGGCGCGACACCACACGCCCCGCCGCCGGTCGACCACCACGCTCCGGCACGTCCGGCGGCGACCCGGATCGCCCGTCCGGCAATGAGATGCAGGACCTCGTCGAGGCCGAGCTCGTGGAGGTGACCGGCGACGCGCCCGTCACCCTGCGCCTGGACGGCAAGGTCGCGCTGGTGACCGGTGCGGGCAGTCCGGACGGCATCGGGTACGCGACCGCCCGCCGCCTGCGGGATCTCGGCGCCCGGGTGGCGATCGTCTCCACCACCCGCCGCATCCACGACCGCGCCTCCGAGCTCGGTGTGACCGGCTTCGTGGCCGACCTCACCGACGAGTCCGAGGTCGGTGCCCTCGCCGACGCGATCTCGGATCAGCTCGGCGATGTGGAGGTGCTGGTCAACAACGCCGGTCTGGCGAGCCGGGCCAGTCCCGAGGTGCTCCGTCCGGTGGCTCAGCTCACCTACGACGAGTGGAAGGCCGAGATCGACCGGAACCTGAGCACCGCGTTCCTGTGCAGCCGGGCGTTCTGCGGCAGCATGTCGGAGCGGGGCTGGGGCCGGATCGTGAACCTGGCCGCCACCGCCGGACCGGTGAACGCGCTGCCCACCGAGGCCGCCTACGCGGCGGCGAAGGCCGGTGTGGTCGGACTGACCCGCGCCCTGGCGATGGAGCTGGTCGCCGACGGGATCAACGTCAACTGCGTGGCACCCGGCACGATCTACACGGCCGCTTCGACGGTGACCGAGATCAAACAGGGTCTGGGTACGCCGATCGGCCGGCCCGGGACGCCGGACGAGGTCGCGGCCGCGGTGACG
The DNA here is from genome assembly GCF_040639655.1 of Actinoplanes sp. NPDC023801. Lineage (NCBI taxonomy): Bacteria > Bacillati > Actinomycetota > Actinomycetes > Micromonosporales > Micromonosporaceae > Actinoplanes > Actinoplanes sp. NPDC023801. The sequence goes on from NZ_JBFAAI010000001.1 coordinate 379,195, forward strand.
TTCCTCTGCTCGCCGGCAGCGTCGTACATCACCGGCCAGATGCTGGTCGTCGACGGGGGCAACAGCGTCCGCGAGGCCCAGTTCCGCTGAGACGACACAGGTGGACCGGTCCAGGAGAGGACCGGTCCACCTGTCGTATCAGAAGCTGGAGGAGTTCGCGGCGCCGGAACCGATGGCCGCGATGATCACCACCACGTAGAAGATGATGGCGAGCAGACCCAGGGCGGACAGGATGTAACCGACCCACAGGCCGGCCGTGGCCAGTCCGTCGCCGTCCTCGCCGGTCTCCCGGATCTGCTTTTTCGCGACGTGCCCGAGAATGACTCCGACCGGCGCGCTGATGCAGGTCAGCACCCCCGCGATGGAGCAGACCAGCGACGCGATGGCCAGGCCGTTGGTGCGCTGGGCCGCGCCGTAGGGCGGGTACGGAACGCCGTAGCCGGGCGGCGGCTGGCCGAACGGGGACTTGTCGGGCGGCGGCGGGTAGCCGGGCGGCGGCCCGTAGGCCGGTGGCTGCTGTCCGTAGGCCGGCGGCGGTGCGCCGTAACCGGCCGGTGGCGGCGGGTACGCGCCGGGGCCGCTCGACGGTGCCGGACTCGACGGCGCGTAGGGCGGCGGGTACGGCATCGTCGGGTCGTAGGGTGGTGGTTGCACCGGCTGGTATGGATCCGGCGGCCCGCTGGCCGGGGGATAGGTCATGGAACGTCCTCCTCGAGTCCTCGCACCGTACATGCGGCGGAGGACGCAGACAGCGTACGAGTGCGTGTCACCACGTGACGACGGCTTTTCGACCGCTTTCCCCAGCGGGTCAGGAGAGCCTGGTGTGCCTGCCGACCGCGCGCTCGACGGCGATGCACAGGTCCTCGACGTAGTCGATGCCGGCCTCCTCGGCGATCCGCCGCGCCTCCGCCGAGACGATGCCGCTCTGCAGCCAGACCGCGGGTGCCTTGATCGCCACCGCCTGCCGGACCACCTCCACGGCGTCGCGAGCCGGGCGGAAGACGTTCACGAGGTCGACGGGCTCATCCAGGTCGGCCAGTGACGGCACCGCGGGGATGCCGAACACCTCGTCCACGAAGGGGTTGACCGGGATGACGCGCCAACCGTGCTGGACCAGCTGCAGCGGCACGGTGTGCGCCGCCTTGAAAGGATCGCGGGACGCTCCCACCACCGCGATGACCTGTGCCTCGGCCAGGATTTGCTGAGCATTCCGCATCAGTCGACTCTATGTCGTGCTCCGGTTGGGTGGCTTTCCGTGCACGTCACTCGCCATCCGGACCCCACCCCCTCACCTCAGGCCCCTCACATCAGGCTCAGCTGGTCACCGTGGGACGGCCGCGGAGCCGGCCCGGCGGCCACCTCGCGGGCTGCCACGGGTGAGGGCCGGTGCAGACCGTGCCGGCGGGCCGCCATCCGGACCCGGGCGTTGATCTCGTCCTGGTAGGCCCGGGGCAGGTAGGAGCCGTTGCCGAAGAGCTCGCGGTACCGCGGCCGCAGCTGGGGATGCTCCCGGCCGATCCACGCCGCGTACCACTCCCGGGCGCCGGGGCGCAGGTGCAGCGGGAGCGGAGTGACACCGGTCGCCCCGGCGGCGGCGATCTGCGCCACGGTCTCGTCGATCGACTCCTCGGTGTCGGTGAGGCCGGGCAGGATCGGGGCCATCAGCACGCCGACCCGGAAGCCGGCGTCGGTGAGCCGGCGAACCGCGTCGAGCCGGCGCCGCGGGCTCGGGGTGCCGGGTTCGGCGGAGCGCCAGACCGTCTCGTCCACGAAGCCGACCGAGAAGGACACCCCGACCCGGGTCACCGCGGCCGCCTGCCGCAACAGGTCGAGATCGCGCAGGATGAGCGTGCCCTTGGTGAGGATGGAGAACGGGTTGGCGTGGTCGCGCAGCGCCGCCAGGATCTCCGGCATGAGCCGGTAACGGCCTTCGGCCCGCTGGTAGACGTCGACGTTGGTGCCCATCGCAATCGGTGCGCCGGACCACCGTGGTGCCGCCAGCTCGCGGCGGATCAGCTCACCGGCGTTCACCTTCACCACGACGCGGGTGTCGAAGTCGTGTCCGGAGTCGAGGTCGAGGTAGGTGTGGGTGTTGCGGGCGAAGCAGTTGTGACTGACCACGCCGTCGGCGATGAAGTCGCCCGTGCCGGTCGAGATGTCGAACAGGGGCAGGGTCAGCCCGAGCTCCTCGATGTCGGCCACCGCGAGCCGGCGCTCCCGGCGCACACCCACCCCGGAGGCGTCCAGCGGCCGCATCGACGCCCCGGTCGCGTGCCGGAATCGCAGCGCGGCCTCGAGGTGACGCTCGGTCTCCACGCGGCCGACGCAGCCGGGCCGGACCCGGCCCGGTCCGCGGGCGGCCAGCCCCAGGCATGTCAGCGCCTCCGCCACCCGCCGGAGGTAGGCCGGGTCACTGCTCTCGAAGACCACGGCCAGCCGGTCGGTGCGGCCCACCGCGCCGAACGCGCCGGCCAGGAAGCCGCGGAACCAGTCACCGGTGGGCAGCTCGGGCCAGCGCACCGCCTCGGTGAGGGAGACGTTGTCGAGATAGCCGTCCGCCCGGATCCAGGCGTCGCTCTCGGTGGCCGTGCCGCCGTCGGCCGCGTCGCCGCGGACCAGGCCGCAGACGAATCCGGCCTGGTAGTCGGGCGACTCCTTGGGGGAGTCGGCGAACCGGCCCACCCCGGACATCAGGTCGCCGACGGCCAGCGACGGCTGGTGCGGCTCGGCCGGGCTGACGTGCCGCCAGCCGCGGTCGGTCAGGAAGCGGTGGTCGCCGCTGGAGACCAGGCGGGTCCCGTCGGCCAGAGTCACCCGGAACGCGGGCTTGGTGGTCTGCCAATGGTCGAGCACCGTGGTCGGCACGTAACGGCGGTGGGCACCGGCGCCCATGGTGCCCATCACCGCGTCCCCGGGCCGGATCTCCGCCAGCCGCCGTGTTGAGCCGTCGGCGAGCAGGATGGGGGTGTCGCCGGCGAGGCAGTAGGTGCAGGCGTGGGAACAGCCACGATAGGGATTGACGGTCCACTCGAACGGCACGGCGGACGTGCCCGGCACCCGGTTGATCAGGGACTTCGCGCGGATCTCGTAGAACGTCATGCCCGCGAAGCCGGGTGTGTCGAAGGTGCGGACGGTCGCGCCGGGCAGCGCCAGCGGCAGGGGTGGAGCCGCCGGCGCCGCCCTGTCCAGGAGCGAGCCGTCGTCGGGCCGAGCCGACAGGTTGGACCATCGCATGGCGGATATTCGAACACACGTTCTATGCCGTGTCCATGACCTTCCTCGAACAGGTGTACAAAGGGGAGCGTACGACGAAGGCCCGCGGATCGGGCGATCCACGGGCCTTCTCGATCGAGCTGTCGTCAGCCGCGTGCCGTAGCCGGCTCTTCCTCGGCCGCCACCTCGGCGGTCTTGGCGGGCTCGGTGGTCGTGGCGGGCTCGGTGGGCTCGCTGTGCGCGCCCTTGCGGTGTGCGGACATCTGCTCGCGCACCTCGTCCATGTCGAGCTCCTCGACCTTCTCGATCAGGCTCTCGAGGGCGGGCTCGGGGAGCGCGCCGGGCTGGGCGAAGACCACGACACCGTCGCGGACGGCCATGATCGTGGGGATGGAGCGGATGCCGAACTTCTCCGCGAGCAGCTGCTCGGCCTCGGTGTCGACCTTGCCGAAGGTGATCTCCGGGTGCTTCTCCGAGGAGCGCTCGTAGGTCGGCGCGAAGCGGACGCAGGGCCCGCACCAGCTGGCCCAGAAGTCGACCAGGACGATGCCGTCCTTACTGGTGACCTCGTCGAAGTTCGCTGCGGTCAGCGTAACCGTCGCCATGATGCCTCCGTCTGCGGGAATCGCTTTCGTCGGGTGAAACTCCGGGTACCCATTCATCATTCCCGTGCCGAGCGTCCCGACACGTGTCGTGCGGCACCCTCTCGGGTCGGGCCCGGGTCCGTACCCGCAAACGACACGGGCGCCCTATCGTAACTGAAAGTAGGCGCTCGGTGTCCGGTTGCTGACACGATTGAGTTGATGTTTCCGTACTTGATCGTGTGATCTAGGTGATTTGCCCTGGCTGCGAAGCGTCCGTGGGAGCGATCCCGTGAAGGAGGGTAAACAGTTAACTAACCTAAAAGTGAGCTGGCTCACAATTGAAAGTCCTTCACATGGATACGGACGGTAAGGCAAACTCTGTCAGAACAGAGCGTGGGCGGCGGGTGCCGGGGAGGGCCCCGCCGCTCATTGCGTCTCCTGCCGAAAATTCCGGCGCCTTGTCCCGTGCCGATTCCGGGGTGCTTCCGCCGTTCCCGATCACCTCGTGGTGTCGCGCGGCCGAATCGGTAGCCTAACGCCCCATGACCGTGGGCGAGGACCAATCCACCGAGGTCGGCGTGGGCCCGTGGGAGGGCGAGCCGCCGGCCGGCGACCATTGGGACCCCGAGTTGCTGGAGCACGGCGACCGGCGCAACGTGGTCGACCGTTACCGCTACTGGACCCGCGAGGCCGTGGTGGCCGACCTCGACACCCGCCGCCACGGGTTCCACGTGGCGATCGAGAACTGGCAGCACGACTTCAACATCGGCACGGTCGTACGCAACGCGAACGCCTTCCTTGCCGCCGAGGTCCACATCGTCGGCCAGCGCCGGTGGAACCGCCGTGGCGCCATGGTCACCGACCGGTACCAGCACGTGCGTCACCACCCGTCGATCGAGGACTTCGTGACGTGGGCCGCGGAGGCGGATCTGCCGATCATCGGTATCGACAACCTGCCGGGTTCCCGCCCGATGGAGTCGACCGTGCTGCCGGTGCGGTGCGTGCTGCTCTTCGGTCAGGAGGGCCCCGGCCTGTCCGATCCCGCGCGGAAGGCGTGCGCCCAGCTCTTCTCGATCGCCCAGTACGGCTCGACCCGCTCGATCAACGCCGGTGTCGCCAGCGGTATCGCCATGCACGCCTGGATCCGTCAGCACGCCGGCCCACCTCCCGGGTGACCCGGATCGGCCCGTCTTCGGCCGATTCGCTTGACGTCGCGCCGTGCGACCGACACGGTATGGAGTGTGGGTGTCACGGTGAGTTGCCCTAGGTGCACTGCACAGGTCCGGAAGCCGGATCTGATGCACAGCAGCTGGCGGTGCGACAACTGTGGCGACGTTCCGCCGTTCCACGTCGCCGAGCACATCAGCGCGGAGATAGTCGGAACGGTGCTGCGGGAGTCGGCGTCGAGCGCGGAGCGGACACCGCTCTGGTGTCCCTGGCCGTTGCCGTCCGGGTGGATGGTCACCGGGGTCGGCTGGTCGGGTGACGACCGGTTCGGGGTCCGCGCCACGGTCCTCGCCTGCAGCGGCCCGGAACCTCTCGGGGGCGGGCCGGCCGACCTGGTCCTGATCGCGGAACAGCCCGGTGTCGGCCTGGGCACCCGGTTCGCCGGGATACCCGGGATCGACCCCGGACACCTGCTCTCCGAAGCGCTGGCGGACCGTGGTTCGCACGCCGGTCCACATGCGAAGATCAAGGCGGCTGGGCACCCCACTCCACTGTGGTGTGTCAAGTCACCTGAGGATCGCAGCGCCTACGTGAGTGAGGCAAAAGGAATGTGGCTCTATGCGGTAGCGTGGCCCGCGAGCGCGGGCTATCTTCTCGCGGAGCACGTCGTCCTGCACGACCTCTCCGAGGGCGTGCCGCCTGAGCTCGTGTTCGGAGCGCCGTCGCCCTATCTGCATGGCCGGGCCTAATCCCTAGGTGTTGACCTGCAGCTATGGCAATCGACTTTCTGGCCACTTTGTTCACACGAAGCGACGAAGCTGATACCGTCAGTATTGCCGCGGCGCTGAACGCAACCCGCACCGGAGGAGAAGGCCCGCCATGATCAAGAAGGTCCTCACCTGGCTTGGCATTGCATTCTTGATCTTCTTCATCGCCTTCAACCCGAGCTCGGCCGCGGCGGTGTTCGAGTCACTCGGAGGCACGATCGCTGACATCGCCGAGGGCTTCGGCACTTTCTTCACCGACCTCGTCGCATAGCATCTCTACATGGATCCTGGTGAGCCGCGCGACCCGCGAGGTGAGGGTGCACGTCGCCCTCAGGACGACGACGAGAGCTACGGGTGGCGAGACCCCGCTCTGGACGACGGTCCTGCTTTCACGGACGGCGATCCCTATGAGGACGACCCGGCGTATGCGCGGCGCCGCCGCTCGGCCGACGACGTCTTCGACGAGACGGACGAGTACGAGGCGCCCAGCTTCACCGCCGAGGAACTCGAGGGCCTGGACCGCGGCGGTGGCCCGCGGCGCTTCCTCCCCCTGGAGGACGAGCCGACCACACTTGTCGCCCGTTACCTGTTCCCGACCGAGCGCTACCGCGGCGAGTGGAAACGGCACTGGATCCACCTCGCCAAGCCGATCGGCATCGGCGCCGCGGCCACGCTCCTTCTCGGCTATCTGGCCGGCTTCCTCACCAAGCAGGACGTCGACGGTCTGGTGACCGTCGCGGTTCTCATCTGGCTCGGTGTGATCAGCTGGGTGGCCTGGGAGGTCTTCGACTGGTACTTCGACAGGTTCATCCTCACCAACAAGCGCGTGATGGTGGTCAACGGCATCATCACCCGCAAGGTGGCGATGATGCCCCTCCTGCGGGTGACCGACATGAAATACGAGCAGTCCGCCCTCGGCCGCATGCTGAGCTACGGCACGTTCGTCCTCGAGTCAGCCGGTCAGGATCAGGCGTTGCGCGAGGTCAAGCACCTGCCCAACCCCAACGAGCTCTACCTGCGCGTCGTCGAGGAGATGTACGAACCGCAGGCCGTCGAGGCCCGGCTCGGCAAGGACGACGAGGGCGACGACGCCTGACAGATGCCTCCTCCGGAGGCGTCCAGCGGTAGCGTGACGGTGATGACCAGTATCGACCTGCACTGCCATTCGACTGCCAGCGACGGCACGCTCACCCCGGCCGAACTGGTCCGGGCCGGAGCGGCCGCCGGATTGGCCGTCATGGCGATCACCGACCACGACACCACCGGTGGCTGGGCCGAGGCTGCCGCGGCCCGGCCCCCCGGCATACGGCTGGTGCGCGGCGCCGAACTGTCCTGCCGGTGGCACGGCGTGGAACCCGGCATCCCGCTCCACCTGCTCGCCTACCTCTTCGACCCGGCCGAGCCGGCGCTCGCCGGGGAACTGACCCGGCTGCGCGAGGACCGCGAGCAACGCGCCGAGCAGATCGTCATCAAGCTGCGGGCCGACGGGGTGCCGATCACCTGGGAAGAGGTGCACGGATACGCGGCCGGTGGCTCGGTGGGGCGGCCGCACATCGCGCAGGCACTGATCAGAGCCGGACTCGTCAAGACCACGAGCGAGGCTTTCGCCTCCACCTGGCTCGGCGCGCGATACTTCGTACCCAAGTCTGATCTTGATGTTTTCGATGCCGTCCGGGCCGTGCGGGAGGCAGGTGGGGTGGCCGTTTTCGCCCACCCGCGGGCGTCCAAGCGTGGACGTGTGGTGCCGGACGAGCTGATTGCCGACCTCGCCGAGGCCGGGCTCTTCGGCCTGGAAGCGGACCACGAGGATCACTCACCCGCCGAGCGGGCCCAGGTGCGGGCGCTGGCCGGACGGCTCGGCCTGGTCGTCACCGGGTCGTCCGATTTCCACGGTACGCACAAGACTGTCCAGCTCGGTGCCTTCCAGACCGACCCCGAGGCGTACGAGAAGATCGTCTCCGCCGCCACCGGAGTACCGGTGCTCGGGTGACGCTCGCCGCACCAGCCTGCGCCCGCGGATGACGACCCCTAACCTGCTCGGGTGAACCTCAAGCTGTTCGGCGAATTCTTCGTGACGCTGCTGGTCATCGTGGACCCGCCCGGCATGGTCCCGGTCTTCCTCGCGCTCACCGGCTCCCTGCCCGCGAAAGCCCGCAACCGGGCCGGCACCCAGGCTGTGCTGCTCGCCCTCGGCGTGATCATCGGCTTCGCCGTCGCCGGGCAGACTCTGCTCGACTACCTGCACGTCCAGCTGCCGGCCCTGCAGGCGGCCGGTGGCCTGCTGCTCGTCCTGGTCGCCCTGCAACTGCTCACCGGAAAGACCGACGAGCCGTCGGAACAGGCCGGCACCACCAACGTCGCTCTCGTCCCGATCGGCACCCCGCTGCTGGCCGGGCCCGGTGCCATCGTCGCCACCATGCTCTTCGTGCAGCGGGCCGAGGGCCCCGACGAGTACCTGGTGCTGGCCGCCGCGATCCTCGCCGTGATGGCCTGCGTCTGGCTCGTGCTGCGCTTCTCCGGCGCCATCGTGCGACTGCTGCGCCCGGCCGGCATCGAGGTCCTCACCCGCATCGCGGGCCTGCTCCTCGCCGCCATCGCGGTCCAGCTGATCGCCGACGCGGTGTTCGCCTTCGTCAAGTCGTACACCGCTCTGCCCTGACGGTGCCGTCGGTTTTGCCGGGAGGGGCCGGCAGGGCGGTTGTGGGGATTTGTCAGGGGGTGCTGGCAGGATGGTCGCGTGCCCCCCACCCGATCCCGTGCCACCAGGTCAGCGGTTCCCGAGCAGCTAGGCTTCGCCGGCATGCCCGAGCGGCTCTTCGTCTGCACGCCGAGCAAGCTCGGGGCATATACGGACTGCCCACGGCGATACCGGTATTCGTATGTAGATCGGCCGGTCCCGCCCAAGGGGCCACCCTGGGCGCACAACTCGCTCGGCGCCAGCGTCCACACCGCGCTGAAGAACTGGTACATGCTGCCCGCCGAACGCCGGGCACCCGAGGCGCTGCCCACCCTGCTCAAGGCGACCTGGGTCCGTGAGGGTTACCGCGACGTCGACCAGGAACGAGCCGTCTACCGCCGGGCGCTCGACTGGCTGGAGAGCTATGTGGCGACCCTCGACCCGGAGGACGAGCCACTCGGAGTCGAGCGCGTCGTCGCCGCCAAGACCGCGGTTCTCGCGTTGAACGGCCGGGCCGACCGGATCGACACCAGGGCCGGCGAGTCCGGTCCCGAAGCCGTGATCGTCGACTACAAGACCGGACGCTCGGGGCTCTCCGCCGACGACGCCCGCGGATCACAGGCGCTGGCCCTGTACGCGTTCGCCACCGAGCGGATGTTCCGGCGACCCTGCCGACGCGTCGAGCTGCATCACCTGCCGACCGGGACGGTGGTGACCCACGAGCACACCGAGGAGTCCCTGGCCCGGCAGGTCCGGCGGGCGGAGGAGACGGCGCAGGACATCATGGCCGCCGAGAAGGCGGTGGCGGCCGGGGCTGATCCGGACGCCGAGTTCCCGGTCAACCCGGGGACGCTGTGCGGGTGGTGTGACTTCCGCAAGGTCTGTCCTGCCGGAGCCGATGCCGTGGCCAAGGAGCCGTGGACAGCCGTCGAGCACCTGAGCCCATCAACCGGGCAGGCCGGTCAGAGCGGGTAGATCCTGCTTCCGCCCACCGGGCGGGCCGGTCCGACCGGGTAAACCTTGCCTCCCGCCAACCCGGGTAGGCCGGTCAGGCTGGGTAGATCCTGCTCCCTCGCCTGTCAGGCCCGCCCGGATCGGCGCGCTCGGTCAGGCCAGGCCGGCTCTTTCCATGGCTGCGCGGCGTAGCGGGGGCACCCGGTACTGGGCCGGGAGCGTGGTCAGCACCGCGGCGATCACGGCCCGCAGGCCGCGGACCGAGAGGCCGGCGGCCAGGTCGGTGGTCGGCCAGCCGAGTCCGCCGTACATCTTGCGTGCCCAGGCCGGCAGCAGGCCGATCGCCGTGCCCGCGACACCGAAATAGGCCCAGCGGGCCGGACCCAGCGACAGCCCCAGGCGCAGGGGTAGCCCACCCCAGGTCTCGGGCACCGGCGGCACGGTCAGGAAAAAGGCCGCCTCCGCGCTGTCCCGGGTCAAGGACAGCTCCGGGCGCATCTCCTCGAAATAGTCCGCCACCTCGGCAGCGGTCGACGGCACGGTCGAGGGATCCAGACCGACCAGCTCGGCCGACCGCAACTGTTCCGTGTAGTAGCGGTCCACCTCCTCGGCGGACAGCCGCACCCCCGCCCGCACCGCCGTGGTCAGGAACGACTCGACCTCGGCCACGTGCACCCAGCGGAGCAGATCGGGTTCGTCGATGCGGAACCGCTCACCGGTCCTCGGATCGACCGCCGACATCCCGGCGTGCAGGCGTCGCAGCCGGCTCGCGGCCAGCTCGACCTCCTCGCTACTGCCGAAGATCACCGTGCCGACGTAGTCGGAGGTACGGGCCAACCGGCCCCACGGATCGGCGCGGTAACCCGAGTTCTGTGACACCCCGGCCACCGCCCGCGGATGCAGCGCCTGCAGATAGAGCGACCGCAGGCCGCCGAGCAACAGGATGGGTTCCTGGTGCAGTTTCCATGTGACCGAATCCGGTCCGAACAGCCCGACGTCTCCCGCCATGCTCTCCAGCGTGCCACGCCCGGCGGCGCGGGGCAGGATGGCGGCGGGGCCGGCTTCACAAGCCGGGCCTGCCCGAGGCTCAGGAGGCGATGTCGGCCGTGCGTCGGGCCTTGCAGGCCGGGCACAGGCCCCAGAAGGTGATCTCGGCCTCGTCGAGGTCGAAGCCGTGTACCTCGGCCGGCATCAGGCACGGTCGCCGGCCGACCTCACAGTCGACGTCGGCGATCGCACCGCAACCGCGGCAGACGATGTGGTGGTGATTGTCGCCGGCACGGGACTCGTAGCGCGCGGCGCTGCCGGCCGGTTCGATACGCCGGGCGAGGCCGGCCCGGGTCAGTGCGCCGAGTACGTCGTAGATCGCCTGAGTGGAGACCGAGTCGAGGCGGGACCGTACCCGGTGGGCGATCTCGTCGACTTCCAGATGGCCGCCGCCGTTCAGCACCTCGAGCACGGCGAGACGTGGACGGGTGACGCGCAACCCGTGCTCACGCAGCAGTTCCGCGCCGGTCGACATGAGTCCATGACAACACGACACCACCGATTCACCAACCCGGATCGTGGCCATACCCGCGCGCTCCGTACAGCGCGTTTCGATCACGACTTGCCCACGGGATAGTTGCGCCGTCAGACGATCCCTAAGCTTGCGGTCACTCCGGATGGCCACCGCCCGGATCAATGCCACGGCCCGGATCGAGGAGGAATGGTGTTAGACCAGGTCAACGGTTTGCCAGTACATGTCCTTGTGCTGCACGCCGCCGTCATCTTCGTGCCCCTGCTGGGCCTGGGCGCCGTCGTCTACGGCTTCGTCGCCGCGCTGCGCCCCCGGATCGGCTGGGCGGTGGCATCACTGGCCGTCGTCGCCCCGGTCGCTGCGCTGATCACCAAGCTGTCCGGCACCGAGTTCTACACCCGCCTGCTCCGTGAGGAACGCGTCTCGCCGGCAGGCAAGGTCATCCTCGACGGACACATGAACAACGGCGACATCACGTTCTGGCTGACGCTCGCGCTCGGCGTCCTCAGCCTGATCCTGTTCGTTCTCACCGCCCGCAATCCCCGCGCGCTGCCGAAGATCGCCGACCTGGGATTCGCCGTGGTCCTGCTGGTGCTGGCCGGCCTCAGCGCCTGGTACCTGTTCCAGACCGGCGACTCGGGTGCGACAGCCGTGTGGGGCACCTACTGACCGGACCTTGACCACCGGGCTCGGGCCCACGCCGGCCGCCGGGTCCGGACGGATCATGACTGCCAGGACTTAACCCACCCGGCTGCTGGCCATGTTGCGTTGCCGTGATCACCGGCCGGGAAACACCGAGCAGTCCGTCCAGGCCGAAGGGCTCGGGCTCCGCTATCGAGCGGCTCGTACCCTCCGCGCCTGGGCGGACTTTGTCTTTCGAGCTGTCCCAGCCCGTAATTCAGGCAGCTCATGCCGGGCCTGCACTTCGGTGGACTGCTGCGCGGACGTGAGCGGCCCGGTTCCCGGCCTAACGACTACTCGTCGTGGACCTGCGACCACTCGTCGCGTGGACCTGCGACCACTCGTCGTGCGGACTCGCGACTGCTCATCGCGCGGACTCGCGACTGTTCCGCGTGCCCCGGCCGCGCGGTCCTGCGCTGAGGCGTTGCCGGGATCGCCGGTGGCCCCTGTCCCGGTGTCGGTCAGAAGACGATCCGGGCGCAAAGCAGGCAGACGACGATCAGGGCGATCGCTCCGGCGACCAAGCCGACGCCGTAAGTGACAGTGCGCGCCGAACCCTCCGCCTCGTCGAGCGCCTCGAAGTCCTGGGGCGGCATGCGGCGGGGCGGGGGAGGATGCGCGATCGTCGGCGGGCGCCATCCGGCCGGAGGCGGTTCGGCGCGCGGCGGCCCCGGATAGTCGGCAGCCCTGGACGAGGGCGGATGCTCACTCCGGCGGGGCGGCTCGGCAGCCGGATCAGGGCGCTGCCAGTACGCGTCGTCGTCCGGGACATCGGTGGGGGAACTCACGTTCACCGACGGTACAACCGGAGGGGGACGACGACCGCGCCGCTCTCGGCTTACCCTCATAGTCGTGGACATCCTTGATGACCCTGAGCGTGACAACGACGCGGAGCGCGAGGTCGACTTCGAGTCCGAAGAGGCTCCGGTGCTGCCCGAGCAGACCCGGGACGACACCGAGCGCGGCTGGGGTGAGCCCTCCTGGTCGAACGACGACCGTCTGATCCAGGACCGTCCGCCGCACTGGGACTGAGCCTCTCCGGCCTCGCCGACACCGCGACTCCGGGATGCGCGCCTTCGGGGTGCGCGATCCGGGGTGCGCGACGCGGGACGCGCCACCGCGGGACTTCGCCGACTCTGGGACTCGCCGTATCTGTGCCGCTGCACGCACACGCCGTCAGCCTGGGCGGATCACGATCGCGAAGCCTCGGCCGGTCACGGAGACCGCGCGTTGCGCCTCGTCGGGGCCGAGTGCCAGGAGCAGCCCGCCGGTTGCCGGGTCGTCGGCTCCGGTGACCTCCAGGACGAGTGCGGCGCTGGCGACCGCGACGGTCCGGTCACGGTCGCCGTCGATCCGGAGCAGGTCCACCCGGTTGCCCGGACGCACCACGGTCAGGGCTGTGGGGTCGGCCAGTCGCACCGGGACGCCGACACTTCCGGGTGGTATCGCCATGGCGTCCGGCGCGGGTCCGGACGCTGACGCGGCGGGGGCGGCCGGCCCGGAGGATTGCGGAGCCGTCATCGGCGTGGCGCAGGTGGTGGGTTGCAGCCACAACACCGCTGCCGCGGTGAACAGCAGCCCGGCGGCCGCAACCAGCCGGAACAGCGTGCCCCGGCCCGGTCGGCGCCACCGCACCGGATCGAGACGTTCATCGGCCGGTGACGGGTCCTTGCGGGGCATCAGACCTCCAGAATCTCGCCACACCATGTCCGGCCGCCGCTGGCACCCGCGACAGGGCCGGGGCGGGCACGGACGCCCGCGTGGCGCCTTCTCGCGGCGTCGGGCCGCCGTTGCGATGACGTTAGGCCGAATGGGGCAAGCCGTACCGAGTCCCTGTGGACAGCCGGGGATTGTGGATAACGCCGACCTGCGCTGAAGAGCGTGGTGGGCGCGTGTTTGAGGGCGAGGAGAGCTTCACCAAGGCGCAGCTGGTGGCCACCGGGGAGAGGCAGGCGATCCGCCGCGCCAGCAGCTGAACCGGGAGCGCTGCGGTACATACAAGCAGAGATGGGCGGCAGACCGCGGGCCGGCGGCGGGGAGCGCCAGAGAGGGCGGGGCGCCTCGCGGTGAAGTGTGATGTTGTGACCGTGCGGTGCCAGCGGCCGGAGGGCTGGGAACGGCCGCGCGCCGGGCCGGAGAACCGGCCCGGCGCGCGGGGTGATGTCACAGCAGGCCGCATGCGCCTGCCTCACACGGGCGCGTGAGAGCACGACCGAGGGAGCCGCCCGAAGGCGCGGCTCAGAAGTCGCGGCTCAGGAGGCCGCGGCCGCCTTCGTGCCGCTGCTCGACGACGAGCTCGTGCTGCTGCTCGAGGAAGAGGACGACGATGACGAGGTCGTCGAGGGCGTGGTGGACGACGTCGACGTGGTCGAGGTCTCCGGCTTCTTGGCGGCCGCCTCACCGGTGCCGCTGCCTGACTTCTCGGCGCTCACGGTCCCGGAACGGGAATCGTTGCGGTAGAAGCCCGAACCCTTGAAGACGATCCCGACCGAGTTGAACACCTTGCGCAGTTTGCCCTGGCAGTTCGGGCACTCGGTGAGTGCCGGGTCGGAGAAGGACTGCACGGCTTCAAGCTGTTCACCGCACTCGGTGCAGGCGTACTGGTAGGTGGGCACGGCTCCTCCGGATCAATCGGCTGCTGGCACTCGCCAACTCCGAGTGCCAATGTTGCGGCATCGGAGGTCAATTCGTCCACTCGGCTCTCGGACTGAGGCAGAAGCAGGGCGTGGGCGATGTCACACGGGGCGCCGGGAGAGGCCGCCGGTCGGGGTGATCACCGCCTGTACGCGCCGATCGTGCGGTTCGGCGGGAACGACTTCCACGTCCTCGCCGTCGTGGAGGAGTGCCACGGTCAGCGGGCCCGGTGCCGGCAGGCGGGCCAGGACCCGGTCGTAGGAGCCGCCGCCCCGGCCCATCCGGGTGCCGTCGTGGCCGACGGCCAGCGCCGGGACCAGGAGTAGATCCACCGAGCGGATCGCGTCCACGCCGAGTCGCGGGCCGGACGGTTCCAGCAGTCCGCGCGGTCCCGCAACGAGGGAACCGTGCACCTCCGCATCCGGGGGGAGCCCGTCGCCGGGTGAGGTGCCGGGACCCGCGGCACTCGCCGTTCCGGGCGGGGTGAGTTCGGCCCAGTCCAGGTCGTTGTCGGGGAGCAGGACCGGCAGCAGGAGGCGGCCGCCGGGTGGGAGGGCGGCCAGCAGGCGGGCCGGGAGGTCGGGGCCGCCCGGTTCGGAGCCGACCGGTACGTACGCGGCAATCGAACTGGCGCGCGTCTCCCGTACCAGAGCAAGAATTTGATGTTGAAGTTTGGTGGCGGCGGCTGCCCGCGTGGTGACCGGAAGTGATCGACGCGCAGTGAGCAGGCGTGCGCGTAGCGCGATCTTGATTTGCGGTGATTTTTCCGCGACAGGGGTTAAATCCGACATGCAACACCCCCTTTTGAAAACCGGCAAACGGCACACACTATGTCAGCATCGCTGAAAAGAGGGCCACCTCCAGGAGGATGCGTGACACTACGTGGCCGGCTGACCAGCGCATTCCTGGTCGTCGTGCTCGGTCCGGTCCTGTTCGGGTCCATCTTCGTCGCTCTCACCGTCGGCGCCGTGAACCGGGAACGCACCACCGAACGCCTCGATCACGCTGCTAACACCGTCAGTGTCGCGATCGGCGCGATCTGCCGCCAGCTGCAGGTTTCGGCGGACGCCGTCGCCGTCGTCCCGGCCGGTGAGCGCCGGGCGGTCGCTGACCAGCTGGTTGCTCGCGGACTGGCAACGGAGATCCAGGTGACCGATCCGGAACAGCCGATCCTGGGCCGTTCCGCGGTGAGCGGTGACCCGGCCGGGGACGGCAGGCGGGACTGTGCCGGGCCGGGGGCCGACGCGAAGGCGCAGGTCACCGCGTTGACCGCGTCCGCGTACGCCCAAGAGGTCACCGTGACCGCCGCCCAGCGGGTCGATGCCGCCCTGCTGGACCGCCTCGGCGATGTCGCCGGGGTCGCCGTCGCGCTCGGTGCAGGCGCACCGGAGGCCGCCGGGAGTGCCCACCGTGACCTGCTCGCCGAGCCGGGCCGTCCGCTGCCGTTGACCTTGACCGTCACCACCGGCGGACCGACCTTCCGGTACCTGACCCTGCTGCTCATCGTGCTCGTCACCGCGGCCGCCGCGGTCCTTGCCGCACGGTGGCTGGCGCGTTCGACGACCCGCCCGCTCGGTGATCTGGCGTGGGCGGCCGACCGGGTGGCCAACGGTGATCTCGACACCCGGGTGCCGATCCCGCGCCCGGACGAGCTGGGCCGGCTGGCCGGGACGTTCAACCGGATGACGCGCGAGCTGCAGTCGTACGTGCAGGCGCTGACCGCGAGCCGGGACCAGCTCCGGCGGCATCTGGCGATCCTCGGCGACACCCTGTCCAGCACCCACGACCTGGACCGCATCCTCCCGGTGATCCTGCGCACCGCGATGACCGCGACCGGAGCGCGGGCCGGGCTGCTCCTGCTGACCGACCCGGCCGACGGGCGGCTGGCGGCCCGCTGCGGTTTCGGGCTGACCGGTGACTGGGATGTGCCGGGCGCCGAGCTGTCACAACGGCGTCTCACGCCGGGACGCGGCGTGCTCGGCACGGTGGCGGCGACCGGTTCACCCTCGCGGGGTACGAACGGCACCGACCCCGACGAACCGGTGTGTGAGTCGTATCTCGCCGTGCCGATCTGTGCGCCGCCGGACGAGGAGGCCGGTCCGGAACACGGCACGCTGGGGGTGCTCGCCCTGTACGACCGGCTCGGCGGCCCCGCGTTCTCCGACACCGATCTGCGTACGCTGCGCACCTTCGCCGGGCAGGCTGGGGTGGCGGTGCACAACGTCCGGGTCCACGAGGAGGCACAACGTCTGTCGTTGACCGATCCGCTGACCGGCCTCTGGAACTACCGTTATCTGCGCGAGGTGCTGCGGCGCGAGGTGGAGCGGGCGAGCCGGTTCGGCCGGATGCTCACCGTTCTGGTCCTCGACCTGGACCACTTCAAGGAGGTGAACGACACGTACGGGCACACGGCGGGTGATCAGGTGCTGGGCGAGTTCGCGCGGCGGATCCGGATCGGCCTCCGTGAGGTCGACGTGGCGTTCCGTCAGGGCGGGGAGGAGTTCGTGGTGCTGCTGCCGGAGACGGACGCGTACGGCGGCTTGATAGTCGCCGAGCGGCTGGGCGCCGCGGTCCGGGACCGGCCGGTGGCGGTGGATCCCCGGCGGCCCGGCCTGGCCGACCGGATCCCGATCAGCGTCTCGATCGGCATCGCGGTCTTTCCCGAGCACGGCGCCACCGCCCAGGAGGTGCTCGACGCCGCCGACGAGGCCCTGTACGCGGCGAAGAATGCGGGACGCGACACCTATCGGCTCGCCGAACGGGTTTCCCGGGGCGGGAATGAAGGGCATTCGGATCCCGCGACCGCCGTCACCGGTGGGCCGCAGCCGTCGCGACATGGCCGTGGCCGATAGTCTCGCGGCATGCCAGGGGCACGAACCAGCGAAGGTGAAGTGACTGAATGACGACGAAACGCGCCGTCAAGGCGGTGATCCCGGCGGCGGGACTCGCGACCCGATTCCTGCCGGCCACGAAGGCCGTGCCCAAGGAACTGCTGCCGGTTGTGGACCGGCCGGTTCTGGAGTACATCGTCGAGGAGGCCGCGGCTGCCGGCATCACCGACGTGCTGCTGGTCACCGGCCGCGGCAAGACCGCGATGGTGGACCACTTCGACAGGCGTCCCGACGTGGAGGCCCGGCTCGAGAAGAAGGGCGACCACGCGCGTCTCGCCGCGGTCCGCCGATCCAGCGAACTCGCCGACATCTACACCGTGCGCCAGGGTGAGGCTCTCGGGCTCGGCCACGCCGTCGGCACGGCCGCCTCGCACGTCGGCGACAACGCGTTCGCCGTGCTGCTCGGCGACGAGTTCGTCGAGGAGGACAAGCCGCTGCTCCCGGCCATGCTCGACCTGCAGGCGCGGACCGGCGGCATCGTCCTGGCGTTCATGGAGGTCGCGCCGCAGGAGACCTCCCGCTACGGCATCGCCTCCATCCGGGAGAGCGACCTGGGCGAGGACATCGTCGAGGTCACCGGCCTGGTCGAGAAGCCGTCGCCCGAGGAGGCCCCGAGCAACCTCGCGGTGCTCGGCCGGTACGTGCTGCCGGGCAAGATCTTCGACGTGATCGCCGACACCAAGCCGGGCAACGGCGGCGAGATCCAGCTGACCGACGCCATGGCGACGATGCTCGCCGACGGTGTCCCGGTGCACGGCATCGTCTACCGCGGCCACCGGTACGACACCGGCATGCCGCTCGGTTATCTGCAGGCCGTCGTCCAGCTCGCGGTTCAGCGCGACGATCTGGGCGAGGAGTTCCTGAGCTGGCTCACCGAATTCGTCGGCGGCCGGAAGGGATGACCGCCACGGCCGATCGCGAGGCGGCCGCTTCCAACGAGCTGATGCCTCTCGCCGAGTACCTGGGCAGCGTGCTGCGCAGGCTTCGCGCGCTGCCTCCGCTCGACCTCGACCTCACCCAGGCGCACGGGAACGTGCTCGCGGCCGACGTGGTCGCGCCGCACCCGTTCCCGGCGTTCGACCAGGCCGCGATCGACGGGTACGCGGCCCGATGGGAAGACCTGGCCGGTGCCGGGCGCATCGGGTCGCACCCGTCGTTCGGGCAGTTCGAGAACACCGCCCGCACGATCCGGCTGAACGTGGTCGGCGACATGGGGGCGGCCCACTGGCGGCCGGTCCGGCTCACCCCGGGCACCTGTTTCTCGGTGGCCGCCGGGGCGCCCCTGCCGATCGGTGCCGACGTGGTCGTCCCGATCCACTGGACCGATCAGGGCATGGCCGCCGTGGAGATCCTGCACGCGCCGAAACGGGGTTCCGGCGTCCGGCGGGCCGGTGAGGAGATCGCCGTCGGGCAGCTCCTCGCCGCCGCCGGGTCGTACGTGACCCCGCCCATGGTGGCCGTCTTCGCCGCCGCCGGTATCGGGCACGTCATGGTCCGGCCAAGCCCGCGGGTCGTGGTCGTCGCCACCGGGGACGAACTCGTCGACGTGGGCCGGCCCAGCCAGCCCGGTCAGGTCGTCGACGCGAACTCGCACGCTCTCACGGCCGCCGCCGTGGAGGCGGGCGCGATGGCGTACCGGATCGGCATCTGCGACGACGACCCGGAAGGCCTGCGTGGCCTGCTCGAGGACCAGACGCTGCGCGCCGACCTGATCATCACGACCGGCGGCACCGGCACCGGCCCCGGCGACATGCTGCGCCGGGTGCTGTCGCGTCCCGGTCCCGGCCGGGGCACCGTCGAGTTCACCGACGTGGCCCTCTGCCCGGGCACCTCCCTGGGGTTCGGCACGGTCGGCGGCGAGGAGGTCCCGGTGGTGTGCCTGCCGGGTGAACCGGGCGCCGCGCTGATCGGCTTCGAGGTGCTGGCCCGGCCGGTGATCCAGCTGCTCGCCGGAGCGGAACCGGTGTTCCGGCCCGGGATCAAGGCGCATCTGCTGGAGACCGTCTCGTCGCCCGGCGGGCTGCGCGAGTTCCGGCCGGCGTACGTCGCGGAGCGGCGCGGTGGCGGCTACACGGTGCAGCCGCTCGCCGGTGGGCCGTACACTCTCTCCGGTCTGGCCGAGGCCAACGGCCTGCTGGTGCTCGGCGAACGGGTCACCACAGCGGCCGCGGGCTCGACCGTCGACGTTCTGCTGCTCGACCGGAGGCGATGAATGCTGGGGGCCACCACGCCCGGATGGCCCGCTGTTCTGGCGGACGGGGCGGTGCTGCTCCGGCCGTACAAACGCGGTGACGCCCGCGCCTGGTCCGAGGTCCGGGTCGCCAATCAGGCCTGGCTCGCCCCCTGGGAAGCCGCACCGCCCGGGCCGTGGGCCGAGATGAACTCGCCGCGCGCCTTCGGTTACGTCTACCGCGACATGCGCCGTGCCGCCCGCAACGGCGACAGCATGCCGTTCGCGGTCTGCCTCGTCGAGGACGGCCGGGAACGGCTCGTCGGCCACGTCAACCTGGGGAATATCGTGCGGCGGGCGTTCGCGTCGGCGTACGCCGGCTACTGGGTCGATCATCGGGTGGCCGGCCGGGGCGTCATCCCGACCGCGCTCGCTCTCGCCGTCGACCATGCCTTCGGACCCGGCGGACTGCACCGCATCGAGGTCAACATCCGGCCCGAGAACGGGCCGAGCCGCCGCGTCGTCGAGAAGCTCGGTTTTCGCGAGGAGGCGTACCACGAGCGCTACATGCATATCGACGGTGGTTGGCGCGATCACCTCGGTTACGCCATGACCAGCGAGGAGGTCGCCGCCGAGGGCGGCCTGCTGGCACGCTGGCGCCGGGTACGCACGTCGAACTGATCTTGAACGTCGGAACGCTACCGGCGCGGCGCGCGAGATATCACCGCTACCGCCCGTAACCTCGCATTCGTCGTGTCATTTCACGTGTCATTCGTCGTGGCGGATCGGAGAGGTCACGGTGCCGACCTCGGTGCTCCTCGCCGTCCTCGCCGCGGCGGGTCTGCTCGCCCTCGCCCCGGCGCTCGTCCGCCGGTACGACGCCACCGAGCGCCTCGCCGCGGAGCGGGCGTCGTCGACGGCGCGGGTGCTTCAGCGCCGGCGCCGGATCCGCACCGTGCCCGGACGCCGACCGATCAACCCCGCGCGCCAGGTCACGGTTACGGTTCCGTCCCCAACGGGTGATTCTGCCCCGCCCGAACGCCGGCTCCGCCTGGTCACCGGCAAACGCCCGCCACGGCGTGCCCCGGAACGCCGCGGCACCCCGGCCGTCGTCCGCCGCCGCCGCGTCTTCGCCGCGCTCGTCCTGCTCAACGCCATCGAACTGGTCGGTGTCGTAGCGGTCGGGCCCGGCTTCTGGATCAGCTTCGCGGTCACCGGCAGCCTGCTGGGGCTCTATCTCGTCCACCTGCGCAACCGCGCCATCACCGACCGGCGCCGCCGTCGCGTCCAGGCCCGCGAGGCCGCCTGGCTCGCCGCCCGCCAGGCCGAGGTCCGCCGCGAACAGGCCAGGCGTGCCGCTGCCCGCCGCGAGGCCCAGCGACGGCTCGCCGCCCAGCGCGAAGCCGTCCGGCGTGCGGCGATGGGCCTCGACCGGGAACCGTCCGACCTTCCGGTCGCCGCCAACGGCGGCTCGGTCTCCTATCGTCGGCGGGGCGGTCTGCGAGGTCGTGCCTACGAGGCGGGCGGGCGTCACCACAACGCTTCCTGATTCTTCTTTTGTACGGAAGGAAGCGCCGGCAGACGCATCGGAGCCGTCCCGTGGCTCCGCCGGAACGAGTGCGGAACTCACGGCGGCCAGGCCGCCATCCGGGCTGTTGCCCTCCCGCACGACTGTGGGCGTTCTTGAGGAGGGGTGGTTCGCGGGGTCTCTGGGAGACCTGTTAGCCTTTCAACGGTTCCACGGTGGCGAAGCCACCCGACAACCAGGGGGCTGTGGCGCAGTCTGGTAGCGCACCTCGTTCGCATCGAGGGGGTCTGGGGTTCAAATCCCCACAGCTCCACCTCTTGAACGCCTGGACTTCGGTCCAGGCGTTTTTTGTGTCCGAGGAGCTGGCCGCCTGGAACGCGCGGTGGACTGGCCGAATGCTCCAGAACGGCGGCAGGTGTTGCTCCGGGCCGTGGAGCGCGGTTTGCCACTCATTCCTGAGGGGACGACGGCACGGTAAAGGTGGATCGCCGTTCCGGGCGGGCTGGGAACGGAGCAGGCCACGGTCTCGCCGTCGGCGATTTTCGCCGGTGGGCTCCAAGCCGGGCGGCGTTGCGAACCGTCGGCCCGTGAGGTGCAGGGCTGCTGCGGTTGCTGGTCGGATGGCAAGATCATGCCCCATGATCGATGCCGACTCATCTGACACGCATCGCGTGGTGGGACCCCGTGAGTGATCCGGATTCCCTGAAGGCTTGTCCGTGAGGGCGGTCATCGTCGCGGCGGCGGTCGCGTTCATCATCTCGCTGTTCGGCACGCCGGTGGCGATCCGGGTCTTCACCGCGCTCAAGGCGGGACAGCCGATCCGTTCTCTCGGTCTCGCCTCGAACGAGGGCAAGAAGGGCACCCCCGCCATGGGTGGTGTCGTGTTCATCGTGGCGACCCTCGTCGCCTACGTCGCCGGGCATGTGGCGCTGACCACGCTGCCCGAGCGGCAGATCGCGCAGGAGAAGCCGACCATGACGGCCCTCGTCCTGCTCGGCCTGTTGGTCTTCTGCGGCGCGGTCGGCTTCATCGACGACTTTCTCAAGGTCCGCAAGCGCAACTCCGACGGCCTGTCCGCCAAAGGCAAACTGCTCGGCCAGGCGATCGTCGGCACCGGGTTCGGCATCGCCGCCCTCTACATGGCGAGCACCAACGGTGAGACCGTGGCCAGCGAGAACATCTCGTTCATCCGTGACATCAGCTGGCTGAACGTCGGCAAGGTGGGTTCGGTGATCGTGTTCGTCTTCGTCATCACGGCGATGTCGAACGGCGTGAACCTCACCGATGGCCTCGATGGCCTGGCCACCGGCGCGTCGACCCTGGTGCTGGGTGCGTACGCGCTGATCGGGTACTGGCAGTATCGGCACTGGTGCGCCGACGAGACGTACGCCCGCGCGAACGATTACTGCTATGAGGTCCGTGATCCTCTGGAGATCGCCATGATCGCGGCGGCGGCGGCCGGCGCCTGCGTGGGCTTCCTGTGGTGGAACACGTCGCCGGCGCGGATCTTCATGGGCGACGTGGGCTCGCTGGGACTCGGCGCCCTGATCGGCGGGCTCGCGGTGGCGACGCGCACCACGCTGCTCTCGATCCTGATCGGCGGTCTGTTCTTCATCATCACGGTCACCTGGGTGATCCAGATCGTCTCGTTCCAGACCACCGGCAGGCGTGTCTTCCGGATGGTGCCGCTGCACCACCACTTCGAGCTGGCCGGGTGGAGCGAGGTCAACATCGTGGTCAGGTTCTGGACCGTGGCCGGGGTCTGCGTGGCGGCTGGTCTGGGCCTGTTCTACTCAGACTTCCTGGCGGCCGTCGGATAGGGCCACGCGATCCGCTGCACCAGGCTCAAGCCGGTGATCTGCACGGGAGTCTGCTGATCAACCGGTTGCTCGTTCCGCCGTGGCGGGAGAATGAGCACGGGATAAAAGAATGCGAAGGCAATAAAGGTGGAACGCCGAAAGGCGGCCCGCTGAACCAGTCGGGCCGCCGTTCGAAGAATGTGAAATCAGATGCCGCGGATGTTCTCCGCCTGCAGGCCCTTCTGGCCCTGGGTGATGTCGAACTCCACCCGCTGGTTCTCCTCAAGGCTGCGGAATCCGCTCGCCGAGATCGCGGAGAAGTGGGCGAACACGTCGGCGCCGCCACCGTCCTGAGCGATGAAGCCGAAGCCCTTGTCCCCGTTGAACCACTTCACGGTACCTGTAGTCATGTCTGCTCCTTCGCAGGCTGTTGGAGGCCGCACTGTGCGGACTCACACGCCGCCGCGTTGATCACCAGCGCCGGAACCGACACACAGAACGAAAAAGCGCCTTGACGGGTTAGATACCCATCAGGCGCCGAAAACGTCTACGGAAATCAAAACTGCAACTGGAAAACCGTACCACAGAAATTGTGTTCGAGCCTGCCGGATCTCGCACGGATCACCGAAGTCACCTGGCCGGTGCGTGAGGATGGGCCGATGGATGTCGAGTCGGTTCTGATTCTTGTCCTGGTTACCGTCGCGGTTGTCGGTCTGGTGCGGTGGTTCGCCGGCCGGACCGGGCTTCCCGCCGCCGCGCTGCTGCCGATCGTCGGTGTGGGATATGCCCTCCTGCCGGTTCCGGGTATCACGCTCGACCCGGACATCATCCTGACCCTGATTCTGCCGCCGCTGCTGTACAGCGCCGCCCTGGACTCGTCGATGCTCGCGATCCGCCGCAATCTGCGTACGGTGGTGAGCCTGTCCGTGGTCCTGGTTCTGCTCACGGCGCTGCTGATCGGGTTGGGCTTCGCGTGGTTCGTCACCGGGGCGACCCTGGCCGCCGGGATCGCGGTAGGGGCGGCCGTCGCACCACCGGATCCGGTCGCGGCGCTGGCTGTCGGGCACCGTGTGGGACTGCCGCCGAGGATCATCACTCTGATCCAGGGTGAGGGACTTCTCAACGACGCCACCGCGCTCACCATCCTGAGCGTCGCGGTCGCGGCGGCCACGGGCGGCGACTTCTCGCCGCTGTCGGCGGCCGGTCAGTTCCTCGTCGCTGCCGTGGGTGGTGTCGCCGTGGGTGTGCTCGTCGCTTTCGTCGTCCGCCTGTTGTCCCGGCCGCTCGCCGGCGATCCGTTGCTGGCCAATGCCGTTTCGCTTGCCACACCGTTCGCCGCCTACCTTCTCGGGGAGCGGCTGCACGTGTCCGGCGTACTGGCGGTGGTCGTCGTCGGGTTGATCGTCGGGCACCACACACCGCGATCGGCCTCGGGCGCCGGCCGTCTGCAGACGAGCGCGGTATGGCGGCTGGTCGACTTCCTGCTCGAGGGTTTCGTGTTCCTGCTGATCGGCCAGCAGTTGCCGCAGGTGATCGAAGGTCTGGCGGGGTACGACACCACCACTGTCGTCGTCGCGGTCGCGATCACCGTGGGCGTCGTCCTGGTGCTGCGGCCGCTGTGGCTCCTGCTGACCCTGGTCCTGCCCGGTGTGCTGCAGACCTGGTGGCGAAGAGGCCCGGCCGGTGAGCGTGGGCCGGCATGGTTGACGGGCCGGGAGGTCATTGCTCTGAGCTGGTCCGGCACGCGCGGCGTGATCAGTCTGGCGGCGATCTTCACCCTGCCGCTGGTGACCCGGAGCGGGGATCCGTTCCCCGCTCGCGACCTGCTCCTCTTCTGCACCTTCGTGGTGGTTCTCGTCACCCTGGTCGGACAGGGCCTGACGTTCGCACCGATCATCGGCGTGCTCGGGCTGCACGCCGACGACAACGACCGGGCGCGGCTCCGTAACGAGGCCCGCTCGGCATCCGTCGAGGCCGCGCTCGCCGCGCTCGACGAACTGGAGGAGCAGGGACACGACGACATCAGTGCCCAGACGATCGAGACGACCCGTGAGCAGCTACGGGCCCGGCTTAACCGGTACCGCGAGCGGCTCCTGCTGTTGCGCGACCACTACTCGGCCGACCCGCCGATCTCACCGCTGTACGAGTCCGCGCTGCATGTTCGCCGGGTGACCATCGACGCCCAGCGGGACGAGTTGCTGCGGTGGCGTGATGCCGGACGGCTGCCCGACGAGGGTCTGCGCATCCTGGAACGCGAGCTGGATCATGAGGAGCGGTTGCTGCCGGACCGTCCCACCCGCCGGTGAGCGCATCCGCGACGGGCGGCTGCCGGATCCGCTAGCCGAGTTCGCGGACCGCGACGGTCTCGCCGTCGGCGATCTCGCCGGTGGGACGGAAGCCGAGCCGGGCGTAGAACGGGGCCGGGCCGCCCTCGCGGGCGTGATAGGTGACGTACGCCTCCGTGCCGCCCCGGGCGCGGATCTCGGCGCAGACCGCTTCGACGGCGAAGGTCCCGTATCCGCGGCCCTGCTGTCCGGCGGCGATGTTGAGGCGCCAGAGGCCGGAGCGCCGGTCGGTGTCGTCCGGGTCGGTCCACGGGATGTCGAGGAACGCCATCACGAAGCCGACGAGCTGGTCGCCGTCGTAGATGACGCGGGGCCAGGCCTGTTCACCGTAGACGTACGCCTCGGCGAGGGATTTGACGACGGGCGCAACGAGGTCGGCCTGGTCGGGGCGGACCGAGAGTTCCAGCGCCGCCTCGTAGTTACGGGGGTCGATCGCGCGCAGTTCCATGGAACGCACGTCAGCGGTGCAGGTGGAAGGAGGCGATCTCCTCGACCCGGGTACGGGTGATGCCGGCGAGCTGTTCCACGGCGAGCGGATGCCCGGTCGGTTCGAGTTCGATGTACGGCAGCTGCCCGACGGCCCTGGTGTGCACGTTGGTCCGCAGGTTGAGCGTCGACGGTTCGTACCCGGCGATGATGTTGGAAAGCCAGCCGAAATAGGGCGGCTCGTTCTCGCGGCCGGGCTGTTCCCACACGTCGACGGCCCGGGTGAAGCTGGGCCGGCTCAGGGAGACCCACATGCTGTAGGTGAAGATGTCCCCCGTGTCCCACACCGGCAGTTCGATCAGGCCGCGGATGAAGAACTGCTCCCCGGCGATCACGCAGAGGTCCCCGTCGAGCAGGCAACCTTCCTGATCTGCCATCTCCGGCCGCCAGTATTCGGGGGCCGGTGCGGCAAAGCTGAGCGGCGGGCCGTCGTGGGTGGCGCCGCACGTTCCGCAGGCGAACTGCTCGGTGCTCATGGGCGCGAAGCATAACCGCTCGTCAGGAGCCTGCGTTGCCTGCCAGTTCCGCGAGAAATGCGAGAATTGCTACTTTTTGGTGGTACCTCTTGAGCGAGTCTCGGAGGTGACGCCACATGAAAGCACCACTGCCCGACAACGAGATCGAGCGGTTGGCCGCGCTCTACTCACTCGACATCCTCGACAGTCCTCCGGAAAAGGACTTCGACGACATCGTCGCGCTCGCCGCCGGCGTGTGCGAAATGCCGATGTCAGCGGTCAGCCTGGTCGACGCGGATCGTCAGTGGGCGAAGGCCAGCACGGGGGTGGAACTGGCGGAGACCTCGCGGGATGTGTCGTTCTGCGCCCATGCCATCCTCGACCGCGATCTGATGCTCGTCCCGGACGCCCGCGAGGACGCCCGGTTCGCCGACAACCCCGGGGTGACCGCCACGAACGGCATCCGGTTCTACGCCGGGGCGCCGCTGCTGACGACCGACGGGTTCGCGCTCGGCACGCTGTGCGTGATGGACACCCGGCCACGCCGGCTGGACGTCGAACAGCAACAGGCGCTGCGCGCACTGGCCCGGCAGGTCACCGCACAGCTGGAGCTGCGCCGGTACGCGTTCGCGCTGGCCAACACGACGGCACGCCTGCAGGAACTGGAACGCCGCAAGGACGATCTGGCCGGGCTGGTCGGCGGAGAACTGCGATCGTCGCTGCGGCTGATGTCGGCGTACCTGGACCGGCTCGGCGACACCGGCCGTCATGACATGGAGATGGCCGAACTGGTCGGCCGGGCCACAGCGGCGCACGTGCGCGGCTTCCGCGAGCTGATCGACCACCTGACCACGATGGCCGACGCCGGGCTGGGCGGGGACAGCCTGCACATGCGGCAGTGCGACCTGACCAGGGTCACCCAGCGGGCGGTGGAGGCCGTGCGGCCGATCGCGGCCAGCAAGCACATCTGGATCCTCAACCAGGCCGGCGGCCCGTCGCTGCCGATCATCGCCGACCCGGTGCGCCTCGAACAGGTGCTGACGCACCTGCTGTTCGCGGCGGTCAAGTACACGCCGGAGGGCGGCCGGGTCCGGGTGGGCACGGAGATGGAATCCGGCCCGACGGTACGGCTGGACGACATGGACATGCCGGACGGACTCCGTCCCGACCTGTTCCCGCACCTGTACTACGGCGCCATCGCGCACGCCGCGGACGTGCCCGGCCCGGATCGCGGGCTGGCCGTCGCCAAACGGATCCTCGACGCGCACCACGCCACGGTGGCGCTCTCCGACCGGCCCGGTGACGGCACTTCGCTGCACGTCGTGTTCCCGTACGCGGAGATGTCCCCGGCCGATCTGATCCGGGACCTGGCGATCGCCTGACCGGCAACCCGCCCCCGGTCGGCTGCAGTTCGCTCGGGGGCGGGCCGGTCTCAGAGCCGTTCCCGTACGTCGTCCGGCACCACCTGGGACGGCACCGGCGGGGCGACAGCCCGTCCGACCGGCCCTCGGTACGGGTCGTCGCCGGTCGGGGGCCAGGTGTCCACCACGGGGGCCACCGACGGTGCGGGTGACGGCGCGGGCAGGGCAACCGCGGGCGCGGCTTCGGGGGACGGTGACCGGGGCGCCAGTCCGGTGCGGTTGAGCTTGTGCCAGCGCAGCCGCCCGCCGGTGAGTGCGGTGGTGGCCGACTGGAGCAGCACCAGGTACATCAGCTGGCGGTAGGCGAACTGCTGCAACGGCAGTGTGAGCAGGGGCCGGAGCGACTCCCGGTCCATCCGGAACGCCACCACCGCGGTGAACAGCTGCAGGGCGAGCATGCCGAGCCATGCGACGGCGGTCTCGCGGAGATCCCAGAAGATCAGGCCGTAGACGAGCATGATGTCGACCACCGGGGCGAGCATCGGCAGCCCCAGCCCGAACAGGGCCAGGAACGGCAGTCCCACACGGCCGAACCGCCCGGACGGCCCGGAGTCGAACAGCGCCTTCCGGTGCTTCCACATCGCCTGCATGGTCCCGTAGCTCCACCGGTACCGCTGCCGGTAGAGCTGCTCCATCGTGGTCGGTGCCTCGGTCCAGGCCCGGGCCTTCTCCTCGTAGACGACGCGCCAGCCGGCCCGGCAGAACGCCATGGTGACGTCGGTGTCCTCGGCCAGGGTCTCGTCGCTGACCCCGCCGACCTGCTGGAGGGCCTGCCGCCGGAACGCGCCGATTGCGCCCGGGACGGTGGGCATGCAGTTCATCACCTCGTAGAGGCGGCGGTCGAGGTTGAAGCCGATGACGTACTCGATGTGCTGCCAGAGGGCGACCGTGGTCTCCCGGTTGCCGACCTTGACGTTGCCGGCGACCGCGCCGACCGTGTGATCGGCGAACGGCTGGACCAGCAGCCGCAGCGAGTCCTCCTCGAACACGGTGTCACCGTCGACCATGACGATCAGGTCGTGCCGGGCCAGGGCCACGCCGGTGTTGAGGGCGTTCGGCTTGCCGCCGTTGGGCACGCGGACCACGCGCACATTGGGCAGGGCCATCCGCTCGACGAGATCGGCGGTGCCGTCGGTGGAGCCGTCGTCGACGACGACCACCTCGATCTCGGGGTGGTCGCCGCCGGCCAGTGAGCGGACGGCTGCCTCGATGCCCTCCTTCTCGTTGTAGGCGGGCACGATCACCGAGACCGGTTCGGTCACCGGTGGGCCCCACTGCCAGCCCGGCTGACGGCGTTGCCGGGCGTGCCGGGTGGCTAGCAGGAGGAGCAGGAGGGTACGGCCGATGGTCAGCGACCCGACCACGAGGAAGAGGGCGCCGATCACGGTGACCAGGCCGTCGGCGAGGCCCACGGTCCAGATCAGGGCGGTGCCGCGCCACTGGTCGCCGGCCGGCGCCGGTGGGTTGAGCGGCAGCGGGGCCGGCGCCTCCGTCTTCGCGGCCTGCTCACGGATGCCCAGGTTGAGGCCCTCGGTGACGGTGGTGAAGCGGTAGCCGCGGGCCTTCATCCGCGGGATGAACTCGTCGAGGGCCGCGACGGTCTGGGCACGGTCGCCGCCGGCGTCGTGGAACAGGACGACGGCGGACTGATCGCCGGGCGGGGTGGCGTTCTGGATGATTTTCGTCGGCCCGGGGCGCTGCCAGTCGAAACTGTCCGTGTCGTTGACCACGACCAGATATCCGAGGGCGCCGGCCTCCTTGATCAGCTTCCAGTTGGCGTCGTCGATCGCGGCGTTCCTGGAGGAGTAGGGGAACCGCGCCAGGCTGGTGCGTACGCCGGTGGCCTTGGCGATCGCCATCTGGTTCTGGGACAGCTCGAGCTCCCGCCGCCACGGGGCGAGCCGCTGCATGTCCGGATGGGTGAAGGTGTGCAGGCCGAGTTCGTTGCCGGCCTCGACGACCTGCCGAGCCAGCTCGGGGTGCCGGGCCACCTGCGATCCGACCATGAAGAAGGTGGCGCGCGCGTCGTGGCGGCGCAGTACCTCGAGCACCTTCGGTGTCCAGGCCGGGTCGGGCCCGTCATCGAAGGTGAGGGCGATGGTGCGGTCCGGCAGCCGGGTGGTGCTCTCCTGGCCGCCGGTGGTGTTGATGATCGGCCCGCCGCGCAGCACGGCGGCGGGCACTCCGGCCTGGTCGCCGACTCCGGTCTCGACGTGGTCGCCGGTGAACTCGGCGTTGATGTAGGCCTGCACGATCAGCACCGCCACAAAGGACCCGGCGAGCAGGACACCGAGGAGCACCCGCGGTCGCGGCAGGATGCGGCGCCGTACGGCAGGCCGGGCCCGGCGGCCGGTTCGGGCACTCATGGCGCGGCCCGGGTGCTGGGTGCGGCCGTGTCCGCGGGGTGGTCCTCGGCGGGCGGTTGCGACGGGACCGGCGTGTCCGCGCGATCGGTGGTGACCCCCGGGGCCGGGATGATGTCGTCCGGCACGGGTCCGCCGCCGCCGGTGCCGCCGGTGTCCGGCTTCTCCACCACGGGCGGCGGGACCGGGGCGACAGGTGTGCCGGAGCCGGGGCCGGGCTTCGGTTGCTGACTCACGGTTGCGGACTCGACCGGTTTGGTTACCGGCCCTGCCGGCGAGCGGGACGGTGACGGGCTGGGGCTCGGTGACTTCGTGGTTCTGCCGGATGTCCGTGGCGAGGCTGACGTGGACCGGCGCGGGCCGGTGGCGTTGCGCTGCGTCGACTCGACGACCGGCCGGGCCGTGGTGGCGCTCGGCGACGGTTGCGGCGTGCGGGC
This sequence comes from Actinoplanes sp. NPDC023801, assembly GCF_040639655.1. NCBI lineage: Bacteria > Bacillati > Actinomycetota > Actinomycetes > Micromonosporales > Micromonosporaceae > Actinoplanes > Actinoplanes sp. NPDC023801. The sequence goes on from NZ_JBFAAI010000001.1 coordinate 409,286, forward strand.
GGGCGGCCGGGTGGGTTGCTGGTCCTCGGATTCTTCGTCGAGGACGGGGAACGGCAGCACGGCGCTCGAGCTGACCGGTCCGCCGGCGAGACTGACGCTGACCAGGCCACCGTAGGCGACCAGGAGCGCGCCGAAGGCCATGGCGAAGCCCCGGAGGACTCGGCTGCGTCGTCCGGTGGAGTCCACGAACACCGGCGCGGGCTCCGGTACGGCGATCACTTCCGTCTCGGGGGAGTGATCGTCGTCGTGGTGCGGGGTCTTGGGCTCCTGCGAAGTCACGCGGCGAAGCTTAAGAACATTTATCGCGATCTTGGCGTAGATCACTCACAAGGGTGACACACCGCTGATTACATGAAATAGGACGAAATGGCGACGCGCGGGTTTGGGCCGGTGGAGTCCGGTGTGCCGGTTCCGTCACGCCATTCGACTGAGCTGCTGTGCGGCGCGAAAACAAATGAGGTTACGCGGTTTTGCCAGCCAATTCGTTGTCGCATTTCCGACTGAATTGCCGAGCAAATCTCGCGAAGCGATACGGGAGATAAGTGAGGTTAGAGCTTAATGTCCGAATATCTGGGATGGTGGGAGCGACGCGACAATCTGGGGCCGGCACCCGTTGTGCGGGACATCTCCGCTCGTTAAGCTCTTCTTGCGCGCCCCAATCGCCCGCTTCCCCCGTGGCAGGCGATCGGGGCGCGCCCTTTCGTTTCTGTGGATCTCGCTAGATCCAGCGGCCGCCAAGCCACATGCGTACCGACCAATCGTCGTACGGCATGAGCGTGCCCACGAAAACCGGGTAGAAGTAGGCGAAACACAGCGCAACCAGGACGACGTAGGTGGACACCACGACCGTGCCCACCAACTGCCGGTCGGTCCGCGCCGCGCCGACCGCCATCCCGCTCTTCGGCGTCATGATCGCCCCGAGGACGTACACCACCGCGAGGATCAGGAACGGCAGCGCCGGCATCGCGTAGAACGCGAACATCGTCCGGCCGTCCTTGACCGCGAAGTAGAACCACGGCAGCAGCCCGGCGACGACCCCGGTCATGATCGCGTAGGCCCGCCAGTCCCGCCGCGCGATGCCGAACCAGGCCAGCGCGCCCAGCGCCGGCAGGAACGACCACCACAGGATCGGCGTGCCGACCAGCAGAATCTCGGCGGCGCAGCTGGGCGCCCCGCAGGTGCCGGCGGACGACCAGTAGAACGCCACCGGCCGCCCCAGCAGCAGCCACTGCCACGGCCACGACTGGTAGGTGTGCCGCTGCGTCAGGCCGGTGTGGAACTTGAACGCTTCCTCGTGGTAGTGGATCAGATTGAGCAGCGGCCCGATGACCGGCGGCTCGCTCCAGCCGTTGTCGGCCCGGTAGTGCCGGAAGTAGCCGTGGTCGGTGACGAACCAGCCGGTCCAGCTCGCCAGGTACACCAGGACGATCAGGCCGAAGGTGAGCACCAGCCAGCCGATGTCACCGAGGATCCCGGCGATGATCGGCCCGCGCACGCCGGCGGACCGGCGGGCCTGAGCGCGCCAGACGAACACCATCGCGGCGAAGAACGGGGCGAAGAACAGGGCGCTCCACTTGACGCTGCACGCCATCCCGAAGCAGACGCCGGAGACCAGCAGCCACCACGGCACGAACCGCGGGATGTGCGGGGTCGCGGACGGGTCGTAGCCCCGCTCCAGCGCCCGCTGCCAGCTGCGCCGGTAGTGGTCGCGGTCCAGCACCATCGCGGCGAACGCCATCAGGATGAACAGGCCGACGAAGATGTCCAGCAGCGACGTGCGCGACAGCACCAGCTGGAATCCGTCGAGCGCCATCAGCAGACCGGCGATCCCGGCCAGCACGATCGAGCGGAACAGCCGGTAGGCGAGCCGGATCAGGATCAGCACCATCAGCGTGCCGGCGACCGCGGTGGAGAACCGCCAGCCCATCTCGGTGTTGCCGTAGATCATCTCGCCGAGCGCGATGAGCCACTTGCCCAGCGGTGGGTGCACCACGTACGCGGCGCCGTTGCTCTTCTCGTCCCACTCGACGCCGTACTGCAGCATGTCCCATGCGTCGGTCGGGTAGTACACCTCGTCGAAGATGTATCCCTTGGGCCGGTCGACCCCGGCGAACCGCAGGATCCCGGCCGCCAGGGTGATGATGGCGGTGACAAGCCACGAGTACGGGTCGAACCGCCGGTCCAGCGTCGACAGGCGCCGCCGGACCACCGCTGGGAGGACCCGTATGCCCGGGGACGACTCCGCCCCGGTGGGGGAGTCCGCGGTGGTGAGTTCTGTCTCAGCTGTGGCCGCCGTCGTCACCCCGCGATCGTAGGCCCAGTCGCTGAGAACCGACGCCCGCCGTCGGCGCGTCCTGGCATGTGATGGACTTTTCCGATGCCTGATGCAGAACAAGCCGGTGGACGCGTCGTCCTGGCGGGCGCGCCGCTGGGTAACACCGGCGACGCCTCGACGCGGCTGCGCGAGGTCCTGGCCTCGGCGGATGTCGTCGCCGCGGAGGACACCCGGCGCCTGGCCCGGCTCGCCAAGGACCTCGGCGTCACGGTGCGCGGGCGGGTCGTCTCCTACTTCGAGGGCAACGACGAACGGCGTACACCCGAACTCGTCGAGGCCCTGCGGTCCGGCGCCGTCGTCGCCGTAGTGACCGACGGTGGCATGCCGAGTGTCTCCGACCCCGGGTACCGGCTGGTCCGTGCCGCGCTGGACGCCGGGTTCCCGGTGACCGCCGCGCCCGGCCCGAGCGCGGTGACCACCGCGCTCGCGCTGTCCGGCCTGCCCAGCGACCGTTTCGTCTTCGAGGGCTTCCTGCCGCGCTCCGGGTCGGGCCGCCGGTCCCGGTTGCGCGAGCTCGCGGCCGAGCCCCGCACGCTCGTCTTCTTCGAGGCCCCGCACCGGATCAAGGGTGCGCTCGAGGATCTGGCGTCGGTCTTCGGCGCGGACCGGCCGGCCGCCGTCTGCCGGGAGCTGACCAAGACGTACGAGGAGATCCGCCGCGACACCCTCGGGGCGCTGGCCGAGGGCGCGGCGCAGGATCCGCCGCGCGGCGAGATCACCCTGGTGGTGGCGGGTGCGCCGGCCGGACCGCCGGCGCAGCCCGCCGACGACGAGCTACGGGAGGCGGTGGCCCGGCGCGAGGCCGGCGGGGAGAGCCGGCGGGACGCGATCCAAGCCGTCGCCGATGCCTACGGTCTGCGCAGGCGTGCGGTCTACACCCTGGTCCACGAGAAAGCCTGACCTGATCAGTACGCCGAGACGAGGAACCCGCCGAGCAGCAGGATCGGTCCGAGGAAACTGGCGATCGTGGCCGACCGCCGGGTGGGCCGGGACGGCAGCCGCCGTGCCCCGGTCGCCTCAGCGATGCCGTAACCGCAGATCAGCACGAGCAGGAAGCCGAGTCCCCAGCGCAGGTGCATGAGAGGCCCGGCCGGGGCGGTGTAGGCCTGGCCGCTGTCGGCGCTCACCATCCGGGCCGGTGAGACGGCGCCGGGATGCCGCCGGTCGCCGGTGATGCCGAGCAGCGTCACCGGGGACACCGCGAAGTTCCCGTCGGCGGTGGCGAACCGGCCGGTGCAGCGCTGGGTCAGGCCGTCGCCCTGGCAGTGGGCCGTCGTCGCGTACCCGTGTTTCCCGTGCCCGGCCGCCAGCCAGAACGGTTCCGCGCTGACCCAGCCGAAGAAGGCCGCCACCAGGCTGAGCACCACCAGGCAGAACAGTGCGGCCAGCGGGTTGTGGGCCGGTGGGCGGCGGCGCCGGCCGGGCGGCCGGTCGGTTCCGGTGGTCTCGGCGGCGGCCCGTTCCTCCTCGCTGAGCCAGAACGGCGAGTTCTCCATCCGTTCCAGCCGGGCCTCGATCTCGGGCTCGCCCAGCACCTCAGGGAGCGGTGTGACGCCCGGCCGGGCGAGCCGCTCCGGCTCGATGATCATCAGTTCGCCGGCGGTGGCCAGCCGCGAGCCCCCGGGTGGCTCGACGGCCGGTGGTTCGGCGAGGTGCTCGGTGAGGTCACGGACCCCGGCGGCGTGGGCGGCGGCGATGGGCGGGCCGGCGTCGGGCTCGTCCCGGCCGGTCTCCCCGCGCCACCAGGCGCCCTCGGGGTCGGACAGAATCCAGGGGTTGACCTGGTCGCCAGGCGTTTCCCCTGGTTGCGGCACGTTTCCGGTCACCTGCTCATTGAACGCCCGAGGCCTGCGGTGAGCACGTCACTGATGGGGCGTGTCGGGACAAATCGGCATACCGCGCGTGGGAGGCGGCAATCCGTTCGCGGGCCGCCCCGAGCGGTCACTACGCTTGTACGTCATGAGTCACGTTCTCGCCGCGGTCGCCTGGCCCTACGCCAACGGCCCGCGCCACATCGGTCATGTCTCCGGCTTCGGGGTCCCCTCCGACGTCTTCAGCCGGTACATGCGGATGGCCGGCCACGACGTGCTCATGGTGTCCGGCACCGACGAGCACGGCACCCCCATCCAGGTGCAGGCGGACGCCGACGGGGTCACCCCGCGCGAGCTCGCCGACCGCTACAACCGGGTGATCGTGGAGGACCTGCACGGTCTGGGCCTGTCCTACGACCTGTTCACGCGCACCACCACGCGCAACCACTACGCCATCGTCCAGGAACTGTTCGAGGGACTGCACCGCAACGGCTACATCGTCGCGCGCACCACGCTCGGCGCCATCTCGCCGTCCACCGGCCGCACCCTGCCCGACCGCTACATCGAGGGCACCTGCCCGATCTGCGGCTACGAGGGTGCCCGCGGCGACCAGTGCGACAACTGCGGCAACCAGCTCGACCCGGAGCAGCTGGTCAACCCGCGATCCCGGATCAACGGCGAGACCCCGCAGTTCGTCGAGACCGAGCACTTCTTCCTCGACCTGCCGGCGTTCGCCGAGGCGATCGGCGGCTGGCTGGACCGCCGGGAGAACTGGCGGCCCAACGTGCTCAAGTTCTCCCGCAACCTGCTCGACGACCTGCAGCCGCGGGCCATCACCCGCGACCTGGAGTGGGGCGTCCCGATCCCGCTGGACGGCTGGCGGGACCGCGGCGACAAGCGCATCTACGTCTGGTTCGACGCGGTCATCGGCTACCTGTCGGCGTCGATCGAGTGGGCCCGCCGCACCGGCGACCCGGAGGCGTGGCGGCAGTGGTGGTCGGCCGACGCGCAGGGCAAGGACGCGCTCGGCTACTACTTCATGGGCAAGGACAACATCGTCTTCCACTCGGTGATCTGGCCGGCCCTGCTGCTCGGCTACTCCGGGGAGGGTGACAAGGCGGGCGAGCCCGGGTCGCTGGGCCGGCTCAACCTGCCCACCGAGGTCGTCTCCAGTGAGTACCTGACGATGGAGGGCAAGAAGTTCTCCTCGTCGCGCCGGGTGGTCATCTACGTACGCGACTTCCTGGAGCGGTACGACGCCGACGCACTGCGCTACTTCATCGCGGCCGCCGGTCCCGAGTCCAACGACACCGACTTCACCTGGGCCGAGTTCGTCCGGCGCAACAACGACGAGCTGGTGGCCGGCTGGGGCAACCTGGTCAACCGGTCCGTCTCGATGGCCGCGAAGAACTTCGGTGAGATCCCGGCGGCCGGCGAACTGACCGACGAGGACCGCGCGGTCCTGGCGGTGGCCAGAACCGGGTTCACGACGGTCGGTGAACTGATCGGCAAGCACCGGCAGAAGGCGGCGATCGGCGAGGCGATGCGGGTCGTCGCCGAGGCCAACAAGTACCTCTCCGAGCAGGCCCCGTGGAAGCTGAAGTCCGAGGAGGACAAGCCCCGCCAGGCCACCGTCCTGCACGTGGCGCTGCAGGTGGTCAGCGACGCGAACACGTTGCTCACACCGTTCCTGCCGCACTCCGCGCAGAAGGTGTTCGAGCTGCTCGGCGGTGAGGGCGTGCACGCGCCGATGCCGCGGATCGAGGAGGTCGAGGATCTTGACGGCGGCCCCGGTTACCCGATCCTGACCGGCGACTACACGACCGGGGCCCGCTGGGAGTCGGTGCCGCTGGTCGCCGGCACCCCGCTGGCGGCGCCGAAGCCGGTGTTCCGCAAGCTCGATCCGTCGGTTGTGGACGAGGAGCTGGCCCGCCTGGGCGGCGAAGAGTCCTGATTCGACGGTACGTCCGAGATGCCCGCCGGGATGACATTCCGGCGGGCATTCTCGTTGTCAAATACGTTGATCTGCCTCTGTGGACTCGGTAAGGTCATCGGAGCCACGGGGGAACGGGGGCGTTTCGTCGGTACGTGTTCGTAGCGGTTGCTCGACTTCTTCATGTGGCATTCCCACCCTTGAAGGAGTTCTGTGAGATCACGCCTTGCGCGTCCCGCTCTGGCGGCATTCGTCGGCGGCGCACTGCTCGCCGGCGGCGCGCTCCACGGCTCGCCGGCCTACGCGAGCCCGGATTCGTCCGCCGACGCCCTGACCGAGAAGCCCGCCGCCGAGTCCGGTACGGCCGACCCGGGTGCCGTCACCCTGGACGCCACCGACCCGGGCACCACCGACCCCGGCACGACTGACCCGGGCACCACCGACCCGGGCACGACTAACCCCGAGCCGCCGACGTCCGAGCCGGACACCACGAAGCCGACCGGCTCGTTCCGCATCAACTACACCTCGGTGTGGGCCGGCCAGCAGATCACGATCGGCCAGAACGCGTCCGAGTACAGCGACCCGGTCGACGCCCAGGACACCCTCAAGCGGGTTGTCAGCTGGGGTGACGGCACCACCACCACGCTCGGCGCGACCACGTTCCTCGCGTCGAAGTCGTACACCAAGGCCGGGAGCTTCAAGGTGACGGTGATCGTCACCGACCCCGCCGGCAACCAGTCGGAGATCCCCGCCCGGACCGTCGGCGTCAGCGTCCCGGCCGGCAAGATCTCGCTCAGCCGCAAGAGCATCTACCAGGGCGGCTCGTTCAAGGTCAACATCGACAAGGTTCCCGCCGGTGCGACCAAGTACCGGATCGACTGGAGCGACGGCTGGGTCTCCGTCCACAACGCGTCCACCCGCCGGCTCACCGGCAGCGTGCTCTACCAGTGGAAGTGGGACGCGGCCAAGAAGAAGTACGTCCGGGTCGGCAACGGGCGCCTCTCCGGCGTGCGGCCGATCAAGATCTCGTGGGGCAGCTCGCGGGGTTACAGCACCTTCCAGACGGGCGCCTGGATCAACGTGGTCAAGGACACCTGGAAGCCCACCGTGTCGATCACGAAGCCGTCGTCGCCCAGCAAGGCGAGCTCCTGGAAGACCATCCGGGGTACCGCGAAGGACAAGGGCGCCGGCCTGCGTCACGTCGGCGTGACCGTTTTCCGGGTCACCTCGACGGGCAAGGCCTACTGCCTGACCCCGCAGAAGAAGTGGAAGCGGTACTACAACGACGCCGACGTCGACAAGTACTGCTACGCCACCGGCTACAAGGTGAAGGTCGTCAACGGCAAGTGGTCGCTCAAGCTGCCGGCCGGCGTCGCCCGGAACCAGTTCATCGCCGTAGACATCTGGGCGTACGACTGGGCCGACCACTTCCGCCAGACCTACCGCACCGCCAAGCTGACCCGCAGCTGACGTTCTCTCGTCAGAGCTGGTAGGCGATGTCCGCGATGTGGTGCTCGGTCAGTTCGTCGACCGGAGCCCACGCCTCGTAGATGCCGCGCTCGTAACACCGGGCGCCGACCGCGTTCACCGTGTCGGCGTCCGGTCGCAGCAGCCGCAGCCGGGCCCACGTCTCGTCCCGCTGCAGCACCCAGCACGGCACCCTGCGCCACCGGGCCTGTTCGGCCCGCCGCGACAGGGTCTGCACCGGGTACCGGGCGGCCCGGGTCAGCGCACGCACCCGGAACTCGCCGGGCGGGTCCGCGACCGCCTCGTACTCGTTGTCGTCGATCCGCCCGACCAGCCTTGCCGACGCGGTCGCGCTGCACGGGACGTACTCCCGATCCGGGCTTCCGCCGGGGATCTCCGACAGCAGGCCGCGCCACCGCGGCCCGGCCAGCCGCAACCAGCCGTGCTGCTCCGGCTGGTACGTGTACAGCACCACCTCGTCACCGCCCGGCAGGTACGCGAGCAGCTGCGCGTTCGCCGACAGCGGGAGATCCGCGAAACCGGCCGTCACGTACTCCGGGACCAGATCGTCGGTGCTCGGGGTGAACCCGGTGCCCAGGACCATCGCCCCGACCCGGGAATGCGCCGGCAGCGCCGACAGCCCCGGCTGCGACGGCCCGGCCGGCACCTCGTAGTCGAGCGGATCGACGGCCCGCCACCGCAGCGCGAACGTGACATGGTCGTCGGACAGACCGTCGGTGCGCAGCAGACCCAGCTGCCGCGGCTCACGCAGGTGGGCGATGTCGCAGGAGCGGTAGCAGAAGCCGTACGGCAGCCAGCCGCCGAGGTGCCCGGCGACCTGCGCGGGGGAGAGGATCTTCGTCATCCGCGTGCCCCGGCGTACCGCCGCGGTCGCCCGGATCCGCCGCAGCCCGGCGTCGTCCCGGTAACCGGCCGACTGGCTCATCGACTGAACCTGCTGCCAGTCGAGGTCACGGCGGAGTGGCGCCATCAGAGGCGGGTCGAGCGGGTCGGCGCCCAGATCGCTGTCCTCACCGGTCACGGTCACGGCCCGGAACCTAAGTGATGCCGGTGGATATCGGATGAACGCCAGGTTGCCGGAAATGTCGACGTGCACAATGTCTCACATGCCTTCGTCACCCCCCGGTCAGTCTCCTTCAGACCGCCGCCGCGCCAAGGAATCGCGCCGAGCAGGCGAGTTCCCGCCGGCCCCGGAGCCGCTCGCGGTCCCGGTCTTCGACAGCCACACCCACCTCGACCTGACCGTGCAGGAGGCCGGCGTACCCGCGGAGGGTGACCCGGTCGAGGTACTGATCGCCGCCGCGGCCAAGAGCGGCGTCGACCGGCTGGTCCAGGTCGGAGTCGACGTCGACTCGTCACGGTGGGGGGCCGACCTCGCCGACGCGCACGGACAGGTGCTGGCCGCGGTGGCCCTGCACCCGAACGAGGCACCGCGACTCTCCGATCTGGACGAGGCGCTGCGGCAGATCGAGGCACTGGCCGCCCGGCCCCGGGTCCGCGGCGTCGGCGAGACCGGCCTGGACACCTTCCGTACCGGCGAGGACGGCCGGGCCGCGCAGGAGGAGAGCTTCCGGGCCCACATCGCCATCGCCAAGCGTCACGGCAAGGCCCTGATCATTCACGACCGGGACGCACACGCCGACGTCCTGCGGGTCCTCGACGACGAGGGTGCCCCCGACCGGGTGGTCCTGCACTGCTTCTCCGGTGACGCCGAGTTCGCCGCCGAGTGCGTACGCCGCGGCTACTACCTGAGCTTCGCCGGAACCGTCACCTTCGCCAGCGCCGCCGCTCTCCGCGAAGCCGCGGCGATCACCCCGCCGGGTCAGATGATGGTCGAGACCGACGCTCCTTACCTCACCCCGACCCCCTACCGGGGCCGGCCCAACGCCTCCTACCTCATCCCGATCACCATGCGGGCCCTCGCCGATGCCTCCGGCACCGACCTCGACACCCTCTGCGCCGCGGTCTCCGCCAACGGCACCGAGGTCTTCGGTTCCTGGACCTGAGATCCCTTCGCCGGTACGGGCAAAGCGGCCCCCGCCTGTCCCGGCTCCCTCGAAACAGCGGCCCAGCCCAGCCGCCAAGCCCCAGCTGTCGCGCACCGTTGTCTCAGCTCGCTTGAGACAGCGGTCCCGTCCAGGTGTGGTTTTAGTCGGTCAGGACCCGGGTGGCGGCGCCGAGCGTGCGGCCCAGCTGCTCCAGCTGGGTCGCGAACGCGGCCGGCGCCGCGTTCAGCGGGCCACGCGACACCATCCGTACCGCCCACCGATGACCCGGCGCCACGTTGTAGATCCGGTGCACCACGAGCGACCCGCGCGGGTCGGCCTCCACCGAGGTCACCCCGCGATACCACCAGTCACCCTGCTGCGTGACCGATCGGCCCGCCCGGTCCACCGTCACCGTGATCCGGCTGCCGTCCCGCACCATCACGAACTCGTTGCCGCCCCGCTCGACCGTGCCGGTCACCGTCAGCGGTGAACGACCACCGGGGGCGACGTCCAGCAGCACCGCGGCCACCGCGTCCGGAGTCGCCTCGATCACTCCGCGCAGCTCCAGCAACTCCGTCATGACTTCCTTGTTACCCGGCGGTGTCCAGTGGCCCGGACCGCCCACCGTAGGCTCTGGCGCATGGCGGAGACTCTCCTCGGCCCGGCGGAGATCCGGGACCTGGCCGCGCGCCTCGGCGTGGCGCCGACCAAGAAGCTCGGCCAGAACTTCCTGCACGACCCCAACACCATCCGCCGCATCGTCGCCGCGGCCGCCCTGCACCCCGGCGACGTCGCCCTGGAGGTCGGTCCCGGTCTCGGCTCCCTGACCCTCGGCCTGACCGGAGCGGTGCGGCACGTGCACGCCGTCGAGATCGACGCCACTCTGGCCGGTGCCCTGCCCGCGACCGTCACCGCGCCGCACCTGACCGTGCACCACGCCGACGCCCTCCGGATCACCGGCGACCGTTTCGATCCCGCCCCGACCATGCTGGTGGCGAACCTGCCGTACAACGTCGCCGTCCCGGTCGTCCTGCACCTGCTCGCGGAGCTGCCCACCCTGCGCGGCGGCCTGGTGATGGTGCAGAAGGAGGTCGCCGACCGGCTCACCGCCGGCCCCGGCTCGAAGGTCTACGGGGTGCCCTCGGTCAAACTCGCCTGGTACGCCGAGGCCAGACCGGCCGGGAAGGTGCCACCCGCGGTCTTCTGGCCGGTGCCCAACGTGGATTCCGGCCTTGTCGCGTTCACCCTTCGCGAGCCACCGGCCGGCGCTGACCGCGCCGACGTCTTCGCGGTCGTCGACGCCGCCTTCGCCCAGCGCCGGAAGACCTTGCGGGCCGCCCTGGCCGGCTGGGCCGGCGGCCCGGACCGGGCCGAGACCGTGCTGCGCGCTGCCGGGATCAGCCCGCAGGCGCGCGGTGAGGCGCTCACCGTCGGTGAGTTCGCCGCGATCGCGGCGGCGGCGAAACTGTCGGTCCCCGGCGGTAAGCTCGGCCGGTCCGACGCGCGGCCCCCTGACACACGTTCTTCAGGAACACGTTCTTCAGGAACACGGTCTCCGGGAACACGTTCTTCCGGAACACCGTCTTCGGGAACACGTTCTTCCGAGACACGGTCCTCGGGAGCACGGTCTTCCGGAGCACGGTCTTCCGAAATGCGGCCCTCCGACACCCAGCCTGAGGAGATGAACTGATGACGGAGGCGTGGGGGCCGGACGACGATGAGCCCCGCCCGCATCGCGGGCCGGTGCGGGTGCGAGTCCCGGCGAAGATCAACCTGCACCTGGCCGTCGGACCGCTGCGTCCCGACGGCTACCACGAGCTGAACACCGTCTACCACGCGATCAGCCTCTTCGACGAGCTCACCGCCCGCCGGGGCGACACCCTCACCCTCACCATGGAAGGGGAGGGCACCGGTGACCTCGAACTCGACGAGACCAACCTGATCATCCGGGCCGCACGGGCCCTGGCCGCCCGCGCCCGCGTCCCCGCCCATGCCCGTCTGCACCTGCGTAAGAGCATCCCGCTCGCCGGCGGCCTGGCCGGTGGCAGCGCCGACGCCGCAGCCACCCTGATCGCGTGCGACCTGCTCTGGGGCCTCGGCATGTCCCGTGACGACCTCGCCGAGGTCGGCGCCGAGATCGGCTCGGACATCCCGTTCCTGCTGCACGGCGGCACCGCCCTCGGCACCGGCCACGGCGAGGCGGTCAGCCCCATCCTGGCCCGCCCCACCATCTGGCACTGGGTCGTCGCAATCGCCGACGGCGGCCTCTCCACCCCCGAGGTCTACCGCGAACTCGACCGGCTCCGCGCCGCCGACCGGCCCCTGCCGCCCACCCCGCTCGGCGGTCCCGACCAGCTGATGACCGCGATGCGCCAGCGCGATCCGGAAGTCCTCGGCGCGGCCCTCGGCAACGACCTTCAGGCCGCCGCCCTGTCCCTGCGCCCGCAGCTCGCCGACGTGCTCAAAGCCGGCCACGAGGCGGGTGCCATCGCCGGGCTCGTCTCCGGCTCCGGCCCCACCTGCGTCTTCCTCGCCGCCGACGCGGCACACGCGCAGGAGATCGCGGCCGGCCTCACCGCGTCCAAGACCTGCCGGGCAGCTGTCACCGCGCGCGGACCCCAGCCCGGCGCGCGGGTAATCTAGACGCATCGTGGCCAACATCATCAACCTGGACCGGGTCAGCAAGGGTTACGGCGCAGCCGGCCAGTTGCTCACCGACGTGTCCCTCGGCCTGGACGACGACGCCCGCATCGGCATCGTCGGCCTCAACGGCGCCGGCAAATCAACCCTCCTCCGCCTTCTCGCCAAAACCGAGGAGCCCGACTCCGGCCGGGTCACCCACCGGCGCGATCTGCGGGTCGCGACCCTGCCGCAGACCCTCACGCTCGCCGGTGACCTCACCGTGCGTGATGTCGTCCTCGGCACCGCCTGGTTGCCGCAGAGCATGGGCGCCGAGCACGAGTGGGCCGGTGACGCCGGAGTCCGCACCATCCTCGACGGCCTCGGCATGGGCTACCTCGGCCTCGACACCCCCGTCGGGCCGATGTCCGGTGGCGAGCGCCGCCGTGTCGCTCTCGCCGCGCTCCTGGTCCGCGACAGCGACCTGCTCATCCTCGACGAGCCCACCAACCATCTCGACGTGGCCGGCGTCGACTGGCTCGCCAAGCACCTCCTCACCCGCAAGGGCGCGCTGCTCGTGGTCACCCACGACCGCTGGTTCCTCGACGCCGTCTGCACCATGACGTGGGAGGTCGTCGACGAGGAGGTGCACACCTACGAGGGCGGTTACGCCGCGTGGGTGCTGACCCGCGCCGAACGTCAGCGCATCGCCGCCACCGTCGAGGCCCGCCGCCAGAACCTGCTCCGCAAGGAGATCGCCTGGCTGCGCCGCGGCCCACCGGCCCGCACGTCCAAGCCGAAATTCCGGATCGACGCGGCCAACGCCCTGATCGCCGACGTCCCGCCGGTCCGCGACACGGTCAGCCTGCAGCGACTGGCCACCACCCGGCTCGGGAAGCAGGTCTACGACCTGGAGAACGTGGAACTCAAGGCCGGTCCCAAGCCGATCTTCCAGGGCCTCACCTGGCAGGTCGGCCCCGGCGACCGGATCGCGATCCTGGGCGCCAACGGAGCCGGCAAGACGACCCTGCTGCGCCTGCTCGCCGGAGTAACCACACCCGACGGCGGCCGCCTCGTCACCGGCTCCACCGTGCGGCCCGCCTTCCTGTCTCAGGAACTCAAGGAGCTCCCCGGGCATCTGCGTCTGCTCGAAGCCGTCGAAGAGGTCGCCAAACGCGTCAAACTCGGCGACCGGGAACTCTCCGCCGGCCAGCTCGCCGAAGTGTTCGGATTCACCGACAAACGGATCTGGACACCCGTCAGCGACCTCTCCGGTGGCGAACGCCGGCGCCTGCAGATGCTGCGGCTGCTCGCCGCCGAGCCCAACGTGCTGCTGCTCGACGAGCCCACCAACGACCTCGACACCGACACCCTCGCGTCGCTGGAGGACCTGCTCGACTCCTGGCCGGGCACCATGATCGTCGCCAGTCACGACCGCTACCTGGTCGAACGCGTCACCGACACCGTCTACGGCATGTTCGGCGACGGGCGGCTCGTGCACCTGCCCGGTGGCATCGACGAATACCTCGCCCGCGTGACCGATCCGGCCGCTCCGGGCGTACCCGCCAAGGGTGTTGCGACGGCGTCGCCGGCCGCGAGTGGCCTCTCCTCCGGTGAGCTGCGGCTGGCCCGCAAGGATCTGGCCCGTCTGGAACGTCAGATGGACAAGCTCACCGAGAAAGAGCGCAAGATCAACGAGGGTCTGGCCGAGCACGGCAGCGACTACGACAAGCTCGTCGAGCTGGAAGGCCAGCTCAAGGCCGTACAGCAGGAGAAAGCCGAGGCGGAGGAAGCCTGGCTGCTGCTCGCCGAACAGGTCGGCGACAGCTGATCCGCAGAGGGCGAAATGCCTTCCGGGGGGTGTGCCTGCGCCGCTTGTCGGGGATACGCGAGAATCTGCACGGAAGACACCCGACCTTGGAGACGGAACCATGGCGCACACCCCGGTCAATCACCCGCTACGGCCGATCTACCGGATCGTCGGCTTCATCGTCGGGGCATACCTCGTCGCCTTCGGCATCATCGGTCTCATCGCCACATCGAGCGAGGCGTTCACCGGCCCGGGCGTTCGGGTCCTCGGCCAGGGCACCAACATGCTGTGGTCGATCGTCTGCCTTGCCCTCGGTGCCCTCGTCCTGCTCGGCGCGGCCGTCGGCAAGAACATCGACGTCGCCGTCGACAAGTACCTCGGCTGGGGCCTGCTCGTTCTGGGCAGCTACGAGCTCTGCGTGCTCCGCACCGACGAGGTGAACATCTTCGGCTTCACGATGTCCACCGTGATCGTCACCTACCTCGCCGGGCTGCTGCTGATCACCGTCAGCCTCTACAGCAAGTCGGCGCCCGCGTCCCAGGCCGGCGCGCCCCGCCAGGTTCGCGAGGGCCGCACCGCCTGACCCGGCCCGCGCCGGGTCCGCTCAGCGGACCCGGCGGGTCGACAGTCCCGGCTTCGCCTCCAGATGCGACAGCCCGTTCCACGCCAGATTCACCAGGTGCGCGGCCACCATCTCCTTCTTCGGCTTCCGCGCCTCACGCCACCACTGCCCCACCAGCGCCACCATGCCGACGAGCGCCTGCGAGTACAGCTCGGCGAACCGCGGATCCAGCCCTCGGCTCTTGAACTCCGCGCCCAGGACATGCTCCACCTGATGCGCCACATCGTTCATCACGCCGGAGAAACTCCCCGACGCCGACAGCAGCGGTGCATCACGGACCAGCACCTGAAAGCCGTGCGGCTCCTCGTCGATGTAATCCAGCAGTGCCAGCGCCGCCTGCTCCAGCAACTCCCGAGGGTGCCCTGCCGTCAACGCGGCCGCGATCCGATCGAGCAGAGCCCGCACCTCGCGGTCCACGACCACCGCGTACAGGCCTTCCTTGCCACCGAAGTGTTCGTAGACCACCGGCTTGGACACCTTGGCCCGCGCTGCCACCTCCTCCACGCTTGTCGCATCGAACCCGCGCTCGGCGAACAGCTGCCGGCCGATCGTGATCAGCTGCTCCCGGCGCTGCGCGGCCGGCATCCGTACCCGTGGTCGCTGATGTCTGCCGCCGCTGTCACCCTGCTCCGTCACCCGGATCATCCTGCCAGCAACCGCCCACCCTCCTGATTGTCCGAAGCCGGGGAGTTGATCTTGTGGGTGTCCGGCGGCCGGGTGATCTCCCGCGGGAACCGTGAACGCCGCGGACGAGACCTCCCGGCGATTCGGGCGGGACTGCCGTCCTTGCGGCTCGATTGCTGCGCGGCTAGCATAGTCGCATGCCAGCTGGAGGCGTGCCTAGTGGTCTTGCAGCCAGTGGTCGCAGGCGCGCGGAGGCAGCCGAGCTGCGGAAGATCGGGTGGTCGATAAACGACATCGCGGTCCGGATGGGGATCGCCAAGTCGACCGCGTTCGCCTGGGTGCGGCACGTGCCACCCGACCCCGGCAGTGAACGGGCCAGGATGAAGCACGAGCTGGCGAAACTGCGTATCGCCGCCCGCTGGGACGCGTTCCGGGAGGAGCGTGACCGCCATCGTGCCGATGTGCGGGCGGCGGCCATGGGAGAGGTCGGCGGTCTCTCCGACCGGGACACGTTGCTTCTCGGCGCTGTCGTGTATCAGTGCGGGGGCGTCAAACCGGACCGTTTCGTCTTCACCGGCGATGACCCTGATCTGCTACTCCTCGTTCTGAAGTTCCTGCACCTGCACGGTTATGGCCCTGGCGACCTGAGCTATCGGGTGAACATCCGGGACGCAGCCGACGCTGAGGCGGCCGCTGACTGGTGGGCCCGGGTTCTGGGGATCCCTCGCGAGCGTTTCCGGAACGCGGCGGTCCGGAGGCACGTGCCGGGTGGTGGCCACCACCACGGCCGCCTGGCGGTGACGGCGCCGAGGAGCCGGGAACTCTGCTGGCGGATCGAGGGTGTCGTCGCGGCGATCGCCGGTGAGGCCTCGTCCGCTTATCGCCTCCGTCCGGAGGACCGCTAGGCTGTCGGTAGGAACATTCGGCCGTGGTGTAATTGGCAACACTCTTGGTTTTGGTCCAAGCTTTCCGGGTTCGAGTCCTGGCGGCCGAGCAACTTCTGTGGTAATGCGAACCGGATGGTCAAGGGGTGGCGTGCGCTCACCCCTTGTACGCCACCGCCAAATCAATGGAGTTGCGCGTGAGCCAGGCCCCCAGCCGTACCGTTGTCGTCCTCGCCGCCGGTGAGGGGAAGCGGATGAAGTCCGCGACGCCCAAGGTTCTGCAGCCGTTGCTGGGTCGCACCCTGCTGGGCCACGTGCTGGCCGTCGCGCAGGCGATCAACACCGACCGGACCCTGGTGGTCGTCGGGCACAAGGCGGACGAGGTCGGCGCGTTCCTGGACCACGCCGCGCCGGAGGCGACGCCGGTGCTGCAGGCGGAGCAGAACGGCACGGGTCACGCGGTGCGGATCGCTCTGGACGCGACACCCGACCTGGCCGGCACCGTGGTGGTGCTGAGCGGTGACGTGCCGCTGCTGCGCCCGGAGACGGTGGAGGCGCTGCTGGCCACGCATGAGCGGGCCGGTGCGGCGGCGACGGTGCTGAGCGCCGAGGTGGACGTGCCGGGTGGACTGGGCCGGATCGTGCGGGGCCCGGACGGCAATCTGGAGCGGATCGTCGAGGCGAAGGACGCCAGTGACGCGGAACGCCGGATCCGCGAGATCAACTCGGGTATCTACGCGTTCGACGCCGTGTTGCTGCGGGAGGCGCTGGGCAAGCTGTCGACCGACAACGCGCAGGGCGAGGAATACCTGACGGACGTCTTCGGGATCCTGGCGTCGCAGGGTCACCCGGTGGCGATCGAGGTGGCCGAGTTCGCGTTCGAGACGCTCGGCTGCAACGACCGGGCCGAGCTGTCGAAGCTGCGGGTGCTGATGCGCGATCGGGTGAACGAGGCGTGGATGCGGTCGGGTGTGCTGCTGCTCGACCCGGCGACGACCTGGATCGACGTGACGGCGACGCTGGAGCCGGACGCGGTGGTGGACCAGAATTCGCAGATCCTGGGGTCGAGCTCGGTGGCGACGGGTGCGGTGGTCGGCCCGGACACCACGCTGATCGACACGGTGGTGGCGGAGGGTGCGACGGTTCTGCGTACGCATTCGATCGGTGCCGAGATCGGGCCGGACGCGTCGGTGGGGCCGTTCTCGTTCCTGCGTCCGGGGACCCGGCTGGCGCGCAAGGCGAAGATCGGCGGGTTCGTCGAGGCGAAGAACGCGGAGCTGGGTGAGGGCGCGAAGGTGCCACATCTGACCTATGTGGGTGACGCGTCGATCGGTGCGCGGGCGAACATCGGGGCGGGCACGATTTTCGCGAACTATGACGGTGTGCGGAAGAGCCGGACGACCGTGGGCGAGGCGGCGTTCGTCGGTTCGGACACGGTGCTGATCGCTCCGGTCGAGATCGGCCCGGGGGCGTACGTGGCGGCCGGCAGCGCGGTGGCGAAGGATGTTCCGGCCGGCAATCTGGGTGTGACGCGGGCGCCGCAGCGCAACATCGAGGGCTGGACGGTCCGGAAGCGGCCGGGCACGGTTTCGGCGGCCGCGGCGGAGGCTGCGGATATCACCTCTGAGCAGGAGTGATCCAGCTGGGGTGAGGCATGCCACGCGAGGGCCTCGAAACGTGGCGGTTACGTTGCCGCAAGGGATACTTCACTGCGAACCCCACCCCCTATCCACGGGAGCAGCGAGTCGATGGGCAGCATCGTCGCCGAGAACCGTAAGAGTCTGATGCTTTTCTCCGGCAGGGGTTTCCCCGAGCTGGCAGAGGAGATCGGCCAGGTGCTCGGCGTGGCGCCGACGCCGGCGGATTCGTATGAGTTCGCCAACGGGGAGATCTTTGTTCGTTTCAAGGATTCGGTGCGTGGCTCGGACGCCTTCGTCGTCCAGTCGGTGACCGAGGGCGTCAACCGGTGGGTCATGGAGACCCTGATCATGATCGACGCGCTGAAGCGGGGTTCGGCCAAGCGGATCACCGTGGTGCTGCCGTTCTACCCGTATTCGCGGCAGGACAAGAAGCACCGCGGCCGGGAGCCGATCTCCGCCCGGCTGGTGGCCGACCTGCTGAAGACGGCCGGTGCCAACCGGATCCTCACCGTCGACCTGCACACCGCGCAGATCCAGGGCTTCTTCGACGGTCCGGTGGATCACCTGTTCGCGATGGACATTCTTGCCGACTACGTGCAGAAGAAGTACGCGGGCCGGCCGATGACCGTGGTGGCGCCGGACTCGGGCCGGGTGCGGGTGGCGGAGCGGTGGACGGACCGGCTGGGTGGCTGCCCACTGGCGTTCATCCACAAGACCCGTGACCCGTTGAAGCCGAACCAGGTGGTGGCGAACCGGGTGGTGGGTGAGGTCGAGGGCCGGGTCTGCCTGATCGTCGACGACATGATCGACACGGGCGGCACGATCGCGAAGGCTGCCGACATCCTGTTCCAGGAGGGTGCGGCGGACGTGATCGTGGCGTCGACGCACGCGCTGTTGTCGGACCCGGCGACG
Source organism: Actinoplanes sp. NPDC023801 (assembly GCF_040639655.1). Taxonomy (NCBI): domain Bacteria; kingdom Bacillati; phylum Actinomycetota; class Actinomycetes; order Micromonosporales; family Micromonosporaceae; genus Actinoplanes; species Actinoplanes sp. NPDC023801. Next base: position 427,952 of record NZ_JBFAAI010000001.1, read on the forward strand.
GAGCGCCTGAAGAACAGCAAGATCAGTGAGCTGGTGGTGACGAACACGCTGCCGCTGTCGCCGGAGAAGCGGCTCGACAAGATCACTGTGCTGTCGATCGCGCCGTTGCTGGCGCGGGCGATCCGTGAGGTGTTCGACGACGGATCGGTGACCACTTTGTTCGGTGGCCTCAGCTAGAAATCCGGCCGAAGGCGCTCGTCGTGCCGGCGGGCGCCTTTCGCATGTGGTGCAACTTGCATCAGGAGAGTTGTTTTTTCGCAGGCGTCGTCAGCGGGGCGGACCCGCTGACCGATGCACGATCGTGGCAGGTAAGCTAGTACGGTTGCCACGGCGAGGGTGCTTCGTGGGCTGTTGAGGTTCGCAGCCTGCTCGAGGCGCCGTCATCGACGCGGTGCTCCGGGCCTGTGCCCAGCGCGCCCCCTTGCCCGGCAGCGCCAGGAACACCTTTCGCCGGCGACGTTCCGCGCCGACGGCGACCGCCATGCAGCACTGCCGGATACCGCAGCCGCAGACTTAGACGCAGCCCGCATCGAAGAGTTTCAGGAGTTTCCCCGTGTCCGAGGTAAAGATCAGCGCCGAGCCCCGCACCGAGTTCGGCAAGGGTGGTGCTCGCCGCACGCGCCGGGCCGGCCTCGTGCCTGCCGTGCTGTACGGCCACGGCGAGAAGCCGCAGCACATCGCCCTCCCGGCCCGTGAGTTCGCGGCCGCCATCCGCCACGGCGGCATCAACCAGATTTTCACCATCGACATCGCCGGCAACGCGGCGGCGACCCTCGCGCTGCCGAAGGCGATCCAGCGTGACCCGATCCGTGACACGTTCGAGCACGTCGACCTGCTGATCGTGAAGCGCGGCGAGCGGATCCAGGTGGACATCTCCGTCGTCCTGACGGGTGAGGCCGCCAAGAACACCCTGATCGTGCACGAGTCGAACACCGTCGCGGTGGTCGCCGAGGCGCTGCACCTGCCGTCCGAGCTGGAGGCGTCGATCGAGGGCCTCGAGGCGGGCTCGCACGTGACCGCCGGTGACGTGAAGCTGCCGAATGGCGTCGAGCTGGCCGTCGAGGCCGACACGGTCCTCGCGGTGATCAACGCGGCTCAGTCGAACGAGGAGGCTCCGGCCGAGGACGAGGCCGTCGCCACCGAGGGCGACAGCGCGGAGTAAGTCCGTCACGCAGCAGCGGTAAGCCAGGGATCAGGGAAAGTGCCGGACGGCACTTTCCCTGATGTGTATGTGGAGGCGATGTGGTGGACGAGGCGCCGTGGCTGGTCGTCGGCCTCGGTAACCCGGGCCGGGAGTATTCCGGTAACCGGCACAACGTGGGTTTCATGGTGGCCGACCTGCTGGCATCGCGGGTGGGTGCGAAGTTCGGCCGGGCGAAGCGGGCACAGGCGGAGGTCGCCGAGGGGCGGCTGGGTTTCGGCGGTCCGAAGCTGGTGCTGCTGAAGCCGTTGACGTACATGAACCTGTCCGGCACTCCGGTGGTGTCGCTGGCGCAGTTCTTCAAAGTACCGGTGGCGAATGTGGTCGCGGTGCATGATGAGCTGGATGTGCCGTTCGGGCAGGTCAGGGCGAAACGAGGCGGCGGCGAAGGCGGTCACAACGGGCTCCGCTCGATGTCGAAGTCACTCGCGAGCAAGGAGTACGCGCGGGTGAGGTTCGGGATCGGCCGGCCCCCGGGACGGCAGGATCCGGCGGATTACGTGCTCTCCGACTTCTCCTCGGCGGAGCGCAAGGAGCTGGACTTCCTGGTGGACCGGGCGGCCGATGTGGTCGAGGCGATCGTCGTCGAGGGCATCGAGTGGGCGCAGAACAAGTACCACGGGATTTGATCTCCATCTGACGGTGCCGTGACGCTGCCCGCGGTCGTCCGTTGGTCACTCGGACGCACGATGTTCGGTGCGTGGCCGACGTGACGGGAGGGGTTCCAGGATGTCGCAGGACGTGTCCGAGGGCCGGGCGGACGCGTTGACCGAACCTACGGTGGCGTTGCCACAGGTGGCGCCTCCACCGGGTCACGGTGCGGCTAACCATCCGCCGGGCAATCAGGGCCCGCAGAGGCCGGCGGTACGCCGCGGCGGCCGCAACCGCCGGATACCCGGGCCGTCGGCAGGGGTGGAGAACGCCCCGCCGCTGGTGGTGAGCGGAGAGCCGGATCCGGCCCGCAACCAGGTCGTGGATCGGCTCGCCAAGGGCGGCCGTAACCGGTCGATGGCGGCACGTCCAGCGAGCCGGCCGTTCGTACGGACGCGGGGCCGGCACGCGGCGATGTCACGGCGGCAGGACTGGGAGCGCCGTTATGTGCGGAACCTGGTCCTGGCCGATCTGACGGCCGGTGTGGCGGCGGGGGCGGGTACGTTCGCGGTCCGGTTCGGTCATACGGTCACCGACTGGAACCGGATCTATCTGATCTGGTCGGCGCTGATGCCGGTGGTGCTGCTCCTGGTTCTGGTGGGGGCGCGGGCGTACGAGCGCCGGTATCTGTTCGTCGGCTCGGACGAGTACCAGCGGGTGCTGCGCGGCGGGGCGGGCCTGATCGGTGGTGCGGCCGTCGTGTCGTACGCCTTGAATCTGGATCTTGCCCGCTCGTACGTCCTGGTGGCGTTCCCGCTCGCGATAGCCGCCATCGTGGTGTTGCGGTTCGTGCTGCGCAAGCGGCTGCATCTGTCCCGGGCGCGCGGCAAGAATCTCCGTCGGGTGATCGTGGTCGGCCATGAACTGTCGGTCATCGGGATCACCCGGCAGCTGCGCCGGGAGCGGTATCACGGCTTGGAGGTGGTCGGCGCGTGCCTGCCCCCGGGCGCGGACGGCATCGGGGTGACCGATCTGCCGGTCTACGGGTCGTTCGAGGACGTGGCGAGCGCGGTGAGCCAGGCGGACGCCGACACCGTGGTGGTGCTGAGCTGCCCGGAGCTGGACGGGGCGGCGTTGCGCCGGCTGGCGTGGCGGCTGGAGCGCGACGAGGTCGACCTGGTGGTGGCCAGTGCGCTGGTGGACGTGGCGGGTGCGCGGACCACGATCCGGCCGTTCGACGGGCTGCCGATGCTGCATGTCGAGCATCCACGGCTGCACGGCGGCTCTCGGCTGGTCAAGGAGTTCGTCGATCGAGCCGGCGCGTTGCTTCTGCTGATCCTTCTCGGTCCTGTGCTTCTAGGCGTGGCGCTCTGCGTGGGCCTTACGTCCCGTGGACCGGTACTCTTTCGCCAGGTGCGCGTGGGACGTGACGGTCGGTTGTTCCGGATCTTCAAGTTCCGCAGCATGTACGTCGATGCCGAGGCGCGGCTTGCCGAGTTGAGGCACCTCAACGAGCACGACGGTGTGCTCTTCAAAATCCGCGACGACCCGCGTGTCACCCCGGTCGGACGGTGGTTGCGCAGGTTCTCGCTCGACGAGCTGCCGCAGCTGCTGAACGTGCTGTCGGGGCGCATGTCGCTGGTCGGTCCGAGGCCGCCGTTGCCGACCGAGGCAGCCGCCTACGCCGACGACGTGCGGCGCCGGCTTGCCGTCAAGCCGGGGATGACCGGTCTCTGGCAGGTGTCGGGCCGGTCGGACCTCTCCTGGGAGGAGGCGGTCCGGCTGGACCTGCGCTATGTCGAGAACTGGTCGCTGAGCTTGGATCTGGTGATCCTGCTCAGGACGGTGACCGCCGTGGTGCGGTCGTCGGGAGCGTACTGACAGGCGCGTCTGGAGTGAGGAGCGTGGGGATGGGCGAGCAGACGAAGGCGTCGGCGCGCATAGCGGGGCCGAGGGACACCGGTGAGGGCGGTGCTCCACCGGTGATCGATGCCGCGTTCGCCCGCTGGCTGGCGGACCGTGCCGGCCAGTTGCTCCTCCAGGTTCGCGCGGACACCGGGTACGCCGACGGCAAGGCCCTCAAGGCGGCCGGTGACCAGGCGGCGCACGAGCTGCTGCGGGCCGAGCTGGCCCGCTGGCGCCCGGCCGACGCGGTGCTGTCCGAGGAGGACGAGCAGTCGCGCGTGGCGTGGACCGAGGGCAACCGCCCGGACCGCCTGGGCGCGAACCGGGTCTGGATCGTGGACCCGCTGGACGGCACCCGTGAGTTCTCCGAGGAGGGCCGCGACGACTGGGCCGTGCACGTGGCGCTGTGGACGGCCGATTCGTCGGCGCCGGCCCGGCTGACCGCGGGCGCGGTGGCGATGCCGGCCCGGCACTGCACGCTCGCCACCGATCAGCCGCCGGCGTACCCGCCGATGCCGCTGGAGTCGGCGACCGGTGGCTCGATCAGGATCGCGGCGAGCCGGACCCGGCCGCCGGCGTTCGTGACGGGGCTGGCCGAGGACCTGGGCGCCGAGCTGGTGCCGATGGGATCGGCCGGGGTGAAGATCGCCGCGGTGATCAACGGTGAGGCGGACGCCTACGTGCATGCGGGCGGTCAGTACGAGTGGGACTCGGCCGCCCCGGTAGCTGTGGCGTTGGCCACGGGACTGCACGCGTCCCGCGTCGACGGCAGCCCGCTGGCCTACAACCGGCCCGATCCGAAGTTGCCTGACCTGGTCGTATGTCGTAAAGATCTCGCTCCTCGGATGCTTGCTGCGTTGCAGCGGCATCTTCCGTAACAATGGCGTCTGCCCTGCCGGCCGACATCGGAGAAAGGTCTGGGGACAGGAACCCATGAGCCAGACGAAGCCCTATCGCGTCTCGCATCTGGATGCACTCGAAGCGGAGAGCATCTTCATCATGCGAGAGGTCATGGCCGAGTTCGAGCGCCCCGCGCTGCTCTTCTCCGGCGGCAAGGACTCGATCGTGATGCTGCGCCTAGCGGAGAAGGCGTTCGCGCCGGCGCGCATACCGTTCCCGGTCATGCACATCGACACCGGCCACAACTTCGCCGAGGTGCTGGAGTACCGGGATTCCCGGGTCGCCGCCCTGGGCCTGAACCTGGTGGTCGCCAGCGTGCAGGAGGCGATCGACACCGGACTGGTCCGGGAGCTGCCGGACGGCACCCGTAACCGGATCCAGACGCCGGTGCTGCTCGCCGCTCAGGAGAAATACCGGTTCGACGCCCTCTTCGGCGGTGCCCGCCGGGACGAGGAGAAGGCCCGCGCCAAGGAGCGGATGTTCAGCTTCCGCGACGAGTTCGGCCAGTGGGACCCGAAGAACCAGCGGCCCGAGCTGTGGTCGCTCTACAACGGGCGGCACCACCCGGGCGAGTCGATCCGGGTGTTCCCGCTGTCCAACTGGACCGAGCTGGACGTGTGGCACTACATCGCCAAGGAGAACATCCCGCTGCCGAACATCTATTACGCCCACGACCGTGAGGTCGTCGAGCGTAACGGGATGTTCTACGCGGTCAACGAGTTCATCCGGCTGCGTGACGGTGAGACGTCCGAGGTCCGCCGCGTGCGGTACCGGACCGTCGGCGACGCGTCGCAGACCGCGGCCGTGCTCTCCGACGCCGACACCGTCCAGAAGGTGATCGACGAGGTGGCCGCGACCCGGATCACCGAGCGTGGCGCCACCCGTGGCGACGACAGGGTCAGCGAGGCCGCGATGGAAGACCGTAAGCGAGAGGGTTACTTCTGATGAGCCAGGCAGTTCTCGAGCCTGACGCCGCCTCCTCCCGCGGCATGGACCTGCTGCGATTCGCCACCGCCGGCAGCGTCGACGACGGCAAGTCCACCCTCATCGGCAGGCTGCTGTTCGACACCAAGACGATCTTTGAGGACCAGCTCGAGGCCGTCGAGAGCGCCAGCGCCTCCCGCGGCGACGAGTACACCAACCTCGCGCTGCTCACCGACGGCCTGCGTGCCGAACGGGAGCAGGGCATCACCATCGACGTGGCGTACCGGTACTTCGCGACGCCGCGGCGCAAGTTCATCATCGCCGACACCCCGGGCCACATTCAGTACACCCGGAACATGGTGACCGGCGCGTCCACCGCCGACCTGGCGCTGATCCTGGTCGACGCCCGCAAGGGCCTGGTCGAGCAGTCGCGCCGGCACGCGTTCCTGACGAGCCTGCTGCGGGTGCCGCATCTGGTGCTGTGCATCAACAAGATGGACCTGGTCGACTGGGACAAGTCGGTCTACGACAAGATCGCCGACGAGTTCACCTCGTTCGCCGCGAAGCTCGACGCCCCGGACCTGACGATCATCCCGATCTCCGCGCTGAACGGCGACAACATCGCCTCCCGCTCGGAGAACAGCCCGTGGTACGAGGGCCCGTCGCTCCTGCACCACCTGGAGCACGTGCACATCGCCAGCGACCGCAACCTGGTCGACGTGCGTTTCCCGGTGCAGTACGTGATCCGGCCGCAGTCCACCACGGTCACCGACTACCGTGGGTACGCCGGTCAGGTCGCCTCCGGCATCCTCAAGCCCGGTGACGACGTGATGGTCCTGCCGTCCGGCCTGACCAGCACCATCGCGGCGATCGAGACGGCCGACGGCCCGGTCGAAGAGGCGTTCCCGCCGATGTCGGTGACGGTCCGGCTGAACGACGAGATCGACATCTCGCGCGGTGACATGATCTGCCGTCCGCACAACGCGCCGGCCGCCGCGCAGGACATCGAGGCGATGATCTGCTGGATGGACGAGACGGCCCCGCTCCGGGTCGGCGGCAAGTACGCGATCAAGCACACGACCCGCAGCGCCCGCGCCGTGATCCGCGGCCTGCAGTACCGGCTCGACGTGAACACGCTGCACCGGGACGAGAGCGCCGGCGACCTCAAGCTCAACGAGATCGGCCGGGTCAAGCTCCGCACGACCGTGCCGCTGCTCGCCGACGAGTACCGGCGTAACCGCACCACCGGCGGCTTCATCCTGATCGATGAGGGCTCCAACCGGACGGTCGGCGCCGGGATCATCATCGAGGCGCGCTGACCCGTTCGCCGCATCTGATCGTCGCCCAGACGACCTTGCCCGTCTCGGTCGGTACGGCACCCCACTGGGCGGCGATCTCGTGCACCGTCCGCAGCCCGCGGCCCCGCTCGTCGAGCGGCAGGTCCGGGCGCGGGCGGGACACCGGCACCACCCGCGGCAGGCGGGGGTCGCCGTCGGCCACCGACAGGTGCAGCCCGGAGCCGCGGCGGTGCACGGCCACCCGGATCTCCGTGCCGGTGTGCTCGAGCGCGTTGGTCACCAGTTCCGACATGACCAGCCGGCTCCGGTGCAGCAGATGGACCAGCCCCCAGGCCAGGCAGGCATCGCTGACCAGGTTGCGGGCCAGGCTCGGCGCCTCCGGATCGGGCCGCAGCGTCGCGCTCAGCCGCTGGTCGCCGGGGATCCGCCCGGCCAGCGCCACCCGGGCCTGCCGCACCTTGGCGTAGACCGGCAGGTATCGGCCGGTGCCCAGCCCCTGCATGCGGTCGGCGAGCGGCAGGTCGGGTGGCACGCACAGGGCCAGGTGGACCGGCGGTTCCAGGCCGGCGGCGACCTGCCGGGCGGTCGTCCAGACGGGCGCGCTCTCGCTGTGCGGATCGTGCAGCGCGGACAGGTCCACGATGAGACCGTCCGGCTGCCCGGTGAAGCAGCGCCGGAGGGTCACGGACACGTCGAGGCACAGCTGGGCATCCCACGGCCCGCGGACCGTGAGCAGTGGGACGGACATGTCTTCGGCGTCGTCGACGCTGACGCCGGAACCTCGCGCGGTGTCATCGTGAAGATACGGTGGGCTAACCCCCATGCAGGACACCCTAGCCGCGGGTCCGCCCGGCAGGCCCCTGGTCTCGCTCCTGCGGGTGATCAGCTGAACGGACGGTTCCGTACCCCATGTGGGGGTGGTCCGGCTCAGTCGTCGCTGGAGTTCGTCGCCTCCTCGAGCGTCCGGGTGAGGGGTGCGGTGAGATCGTCGGCGGGCACCGCGATGTCCTCGCCGAAGGTGTTGCGATCCTGATCCGGGCGCGGTTCCGGGCCGGTGGCGTCTCCGGCGAAGCCGAACTCGTTGGGCTCGTTCTGCTGTGGGTGCTGTCCGGTCGTCATGGAACCGGGCATACCCACAGCAGAACGCTCGAAGCGTCAGATCCGGGTCGCGCCCGGTCCGGCGGTCGCCACCCAGCTCGTGGGGGCGGTGAAACCCCGCTTGTCGTACGCGGCGGCGACCGCGGCCGCCGTCGCGTCGGCCCGGCCGGCGTCGATCAGGGCCAGCACGCAGCCGCCGAACCCGCCGCCGGTCATCCGGGCGCCGTACGCCCCGGCGTCCAGTGCCGACTGGACGGCCACGTCGACCTGGTCCACGGTGATCTCGAAGTCGTCGCGCATGGACACGTGCGAGGCGGTCAGCAGCGGGCCGATCTCCCGGACCCGGCCGGACCGCAGCAGCGACACGGTGTCGAGCACCCGCTGGTTCTCGGTCACGATGTGCCGGGCCCGGCGGCGCAGCACGTCGTCGTCCAGCCGTTCCAGAGCCTGCGGCAGGTCCGCGGTGGACACGTCACGCAGGGCCGCCACCCCGAGGGCCGCGGCCGCCGCCTCGCAGCTCTTGCGGCGCTCGCCGTACTCGCCGTCGACATGCTGGTGCGGGGCGTTGCTGTTGATCACTAGAATGGCCAGGCCCTTGCCGGCCAGATCGAACGGGATCTGGTCGATCTCATAACTGCGGCAGTCCAGGAACAGCGCCCGGCCGTCCTGGCAGCGGATCGACGCGGACTGGTCGAGGATGCCGGTGGGTGCACCGACATACACGTTCTCGGCGCGCTGGGCGATGGCGGGCCGGCGCTCCAGCGGCACGTCCAGGTCACCCAGATCGATCAGCGCGGTGAGAACGGCCGACTCCAGGGCTGCCGACGACGAAAGACCCGACCCCAGCGGTACGTCCGAAGCGATCGCGATCCGCGCCGGCGGCACCTCGAAACCGGCGTCCTGCAACGCCCACACCACTCCGGCGACGTACGCACCCCAGCCGGTCACGTCACCCGGCTCGGTGGGCCCGAAGGCGACCGGTTCCGGCGTCAGCGTCGAACAGACCGACCAGCGGCCGTCCGGTGCCGGGCCGGCGGCCGCGACCGTGCGCTGCGGCAGCGCGAACGGCAGCACGAACCCGTCGTTGTAGTCGGTGTGCTCGCCGATCAGGTTGACCCGGCCGGGCGCCGCCCAGAGTCCGGCCGGCTCGGTCCCGTAAGCCTCGACAAAGGCCGCCCGTGCGGTCTCGGAAACGCTCATGCTGTGCCTTCCCCGGCATGCGCTCCCGGCCCTTGCTTCGCTGCGGTGCAGTCGCTCATGCTGTGCCTTCCCCGGCATGCGCTCCTGGCCCTTGCTTCGCTGCGGTGCAGTCGCTCATGCTGTGCCTTCCCCGGCATGCGCTCCTGGCCCTTGCTTCGCTGCGGTGCAGTCGCTCATGCCACGTGCTTTCGGTAGAACGTCCACGCCTCGCCGATCATGTCGTTCAGGGTGTTCTTCTGTGGCACCCATCCGAGGTCCTCGCGGGCCCGGTCGGACGAGGCGACCAGCGTGGCCGGGTCGCCGTCGCGCCGGGCGGCGATCTCGACCGGGATCTCGGCGCCGGTGACCGCCCGGGCCGCCTCGACGACCTGCCGGTTGGAGAAACCGTTGCCGTTGCCCAGGTTGTAGATGCGGTGCTCGCCGGCGACCGTCGCGTCCAGAGCCAGCAGGTGCGCCCGCGCCAGGTCCTCGACGTGGATGTAGTCGCGGACGCAGGTGCCGTCGACGGTGGGGTAGTCGTCGCCGAACAGCTGCAGCTTCTCGCGCTTGCCGGCGGCCACCTGAAGGGTGATCGGGATCAGATGGGTCTCCGGGTCGTGCCGTTCGCCGATCTCGTGGCTGTCACTGATGTAGGCGCCGGCCACGTTGAAGTACCGCAGCGACACGGCGGCTAGGCCGTGCGCGAACGTCTCGGACGTCAGTGCCAGGTCGAAGGTCAGCTTCGTCGACCCGTACGTGCTGGTGGGGGCTTTGATCGCGGTTTCGGTGATCGGCAGTTCGACCGGGTTGCCGTAGACCGCGGCGGTGGACGAGAAGATGAACCGCGGTACCTTCGCGGCGCGTACCGCGTCCAGCAGGGCCAGCGACTTGACCACGTTCTCGTGCCAGTACAGCTCCGGCTTGGCCATCGACTCACCGGCCGCGATCAGCCCGGCGAAGTGCAGCACGGCGTCGAAGCCGGCGTCCGGCGTCAGTACCCGCGCGGCGTCGGCGATGTCGGCCTGCACGAACGTGGCGTCGGGGGCGACCGCCTCGCGGAAGCCGGTGCGCAGGCTGTCCAGGACGACGACCTCGTGGCCCGCGTCCAGCAGCAGCCTGCTGGTCACGCTGCCGACATAGCCGGCGCCTCCGGTGACGAGCAACTTCACGACTCGGCCCTTTCTCTGGTAGGACGGTCTAACAATTCCCCATAATCGATCAAAGGTCAACAGGTTCGAACATTCCCGCGACCGGGTAGGGGATTCGCAAATCCCGGGGCGGGGCTGACACAATGGCGGCCATGTCCGACGTTGCCCGCCGCCCGCGAGTGCTCTCCGGCATCCAGCCGACCGCCGACTCCTTCCACCTCGGCAACTACCTGGGCGCGGTGCGCAACTGGGTGGCGATGCAGGATACGCATGACGCCTTCTACTGCGTGGTGGACCTGCACGCCATCACCATGGGACATGATCCGGAGACTCTGCGTAACCGTAGCCGGATTTCCGCCGCCCAGCTGCTCGCCCTCGGGCTCGACCCGGAGCGCTGCACACTGTTCGTGCAGTCCCATGTTCCCGAGCACGCGCAGCTCGGCTGGGTGCTCAGCTGCATCACCGGGTTCGGCGAGGCCGGCCGGATGGTCCAGTTCAAGGACAAGTCCACCAAGGCCGGTCAGGACAGCACCTCCGTCGGTCTGTTCACGTACCCGATCCTGCAGGCCGCCGACATCCTGCTCTACCAGGCCGACCAGGTCCCGGTCGGCGAGGACCAGCGTCAGCACCTCGAGCTGACCCGCGACCTGGCGCAGCGGTTCAACACCCGGTTCGGCAAGACGTTCAACGTGCCCTCGCCGTACATCGTGAAGGACACCGCCAAGATCCTCGACCTGCAGGACCCGTCGATCAAGATGTCGAAGTCGGCCTCCTCGCCGAACGGCATCATCGAGCTGCTCGACGACCCGGCCCGCTCGGCCAAGAAGATCAAGTCCGCGGTCACCGACACCGGTCGCGAGATCCTCTACGACGAGGAGAACAAGCCGGGTGTCAGCAACCTGCTGACCATCTACGCGGCCCTGACCGGACGGGCCATCGACGAGCTTCTCGAGGCGTACGACGGCCGCGGTTACGGCGACCTGAAGAAGGACCTCGCCGAGGTGCTGCTCCAGTTCGTCAAGCCGATCCAGGAGCGCACCAAGCTCTACCTGGACGACCCCGGTCAGCTCGACAAGGTGCTCGCGGTCGGCGCCGAGAAGGCCCGGGCGGTCTCCGCGGAGACCCTCGCGTCGGCGTACCGGAACGTGGGCTTCCTCAGCCCCGCCCGCGAAGCCTGAACCTGATGTCCGAGCTCGGAAGGCTCACCCGCATCGGGGTGGCGATCAACATCCCGGAGCCGTGGGGCTCGGCGCTCACCCGGCGGCGTGCCGAGGCGGGCGACGCGCAGGCGGCCTGGATCCCGGCGCACGTGACGCTCCTCGGCCCCACCGAAGTGGCCGAGGACGCGTTGCCGGCCGTGGAGAAGCACCTGGAGGCGGTGGCGTCCGGGCAGCGGCCGTTCACCGTCCACCTGCGGGGGACCGGCACGTTCCGGCCGGTCACCGAGGTGGTGTTCGTGACCCTTGCGCAGGGCATCAGCGAGTGCGAGCTGCTCGCCGAGGCGATCACCCGGTCGGAAGACATCAACCGGGACACCCGCTTCCCGTACCACCCGCATGTGACCGTCGCCCAGGACGTGCCGCCGCCGGCCCTGGATGCGGTGTTCGACGACCTGGCCGGCTTCTCGGCCCGGTTCGAGGTGGCCTCGTTCACCCTGTTCTCGCACGGTGGCGAAGGACCCTGGCGGCCACGCCGCGACTTCCCGCTCGGAAGCTGAAGTGTCCGATACGGTCGGCCGGTGAATCCGATCGACCGGGCCTACGACGCGACCGCGGCCCGGATCATGGCGGTGCGATACCGCTCGCCGTACTTCGACCACTTCTGCCGGGCGATCCTGCGGTACGAGAGCGTCCAGGGCGGGCGGCTGGCCGCGGCCATCGCCTACTACGGGTTCTTCGCGGTCTTCGCCCTGCTGCTGATCGGCTACTCGATCTTCGGCTGGCTGCTCACCGCCAACGTGCAGCTGCTCGGTCTGGTCCGTGACTTCCTGCATCAGAACCTGCCGTTCCTCGACATCCAGGCGATCCTGGACAGCAAGGGCAGCGTCGGCATCGTCGGCCTGCTCGGCCTCACCTTCACCGGCATCGGCTGGGTCGAGGCGATCCGCTCCTCCCAGCGGCTGATCTGGCAGCTGCGCGAGCAACCCGGCTACATCGGCGTGCGCCAGGCCGTCGACCTGCTCGTACTGGTCGGGCTCCTGCTTCTGCTGACCCTCTCCCAGCTCGCCGTCTACGGACTGGAACGACTGCTGATCTGGCTGGCCGGCGGTGGCTTCTCGACCGTGCTGTCCTTGGCCAGCTGGGTGCTCACCCTCGGCGTCAACATGCTGCTGGCGGCGGCGCTGCTGGCCGCCGTGCCCCGGCTGCGGATGACCGCCCGGCGGATGGCGCCGCCGGTGCTGCAGGTCGGCATCGGGCTCATGCTGCTCAACACGATTGGCAAGACGTTCGTCGAGATCGTCCAGCGCAACCCGGCGTACGGCCTGGTCGGCTCGGCCGTCGGCGCGCTCGTCTACCTGTACGTCTTCAACCAGCTGCTGCTGTTCGGCGCGGCCTGGGCGGCGACCAGCCCGCACGGCCGGGTGGTGGATCTGTCAGCTGACGACAAGACCGCCCCCGTGGGGCAAAACACCTGGATTCGGCACGACCGGCCGCGATGATGAGCCGATGGGCACCCTAGTGACGTTGCACCTGCCTCCCGGTTCGCCGATCGCCGAGCAGCCGTGGGTCATCACCATCGGCTCGCTCGACGACCTGGAGGAGTGGGAGCCCATCGTCTGCGGGCCCTACGAGCACCAGCACGCGCTCGCGCTGGCCCGCGCCGTGGTGTCCGACGACGACCTGATGGCCGTGGTCGAACCGATGCTGCCGCTGGACGGCGTCGACGCCATCCGCAAGGAGATCGAGCTGGCACGGGCCGCGGCCGAGGGCCCGGACGCCGAGGACCTGGGTGCCCGGATGCCGCAGGAGTACCCCGGCACCCCTCCCGAGCCGGCCGAGGTGCAGGCCGGCTGGCGGCGGATAGCCGGGAAGCTGACCGCCTGAGCACGCTGGGATACTGACCCCGTGTTGATCAACAAGCGCTGGGCGGCGTTCCTGATCGGGGTGGGCATCTGGACGTGGGTCATCTGGCCCCGGTTCGGGCTCGCCATCTGGAACGACGACCGCTCGTTCGACGGCGGGACACCGACCTCGTTCCTCTGGGTGCACGCCCTTCTGATCACCGCCTCACTGGCGATCGGAACCACGGTCGGTGTCCTCGGCGTCAGGGCATGGCGGCGCGCTGAACGTTAACTCAGTGTTTCGTGTCACGGGCGCATTTCCCTCCTGAACCAGCCGAAAGCGACGTGCCATCACCAGGGTGATTGCGGCGGTATAACGGTGCGCCAACAGTCCGTACCGATGTTCGGTCTCGGTCCTGGCCCGGGGATACGCTCCCGCCTGAGATTCACCCGAGTTAACAGGACCTCGGTGTGCAGCGGAAGGAGGGCGTCTTGCGCCCAGTACGTGGGAAGCGGATCGTGGCGATTCTCGCGGCAGGTGGGCTGACGCTCGCTGCCGCGGCATGTGGTGAGGCGCCGGCCGAGACCGGTACGCCGGGCTCGAGCGCGAGCGCCGCCGCCGCTTACAAGGCCTGCATGGTCACCGACCTCGGTGGCATCGACGACAAGTCGTTCAACGCGTCGGCCTGGGCCGGCCTGCAGGCCGCCCAGAAAGAGGCCCCGAACGTCGACCCGAAGTACGTGGCGTCCTCCTCCGAGGCCGACTACGAGCCCGGCCTGCGCGGCTACGTCACGCAGAGCTGCAACTTCATCCTCGCGGTGGGTGGCCTGATGGGCGAGGTGACCACCAAGGTCGCCAAGGAGAGCCAGACCTCCCAGTTCGGCATCGTGGACAGCACCAGCGGCAACAGCAACGTCTACCCGATGCAGTTCGCCACCCACCAGGCCGCGTTCCTCGCCGGTTACCTGGCGGCGGGCTACTCGAAGTCCGGAAAGGTCGCCACCTACGGCGGTCTGAAGATCGCCCCGGTGACCATCTTCATGGACGGCTTCGCCGACGGTGTCGCCCACTACAACCAGGTCAAGGGCAAGAAGATCGAGGTCCTGGGCTGGAACAAGGCGACCCAGAACGGCAGCTTCGCCGAGAGCTTCATCGACCAGAACAAGGGCAAGAGCGTCACCCAGACCCTGGTCGGTCAGGGTGCTGACGTGATCATGCCGGTCGCCGGCGGCACCGGTCTGGGCACCGCGCAGGTCGCCAAGGACTCCGGCGGCAAGGTCTCGGTCATCTGGGTCGACCAGGACGGCTGCGTCAGCGCCGCGCAGTACTGCGACGTCTTCCTGAGCACCGTCGTCAAGAACATCGAGGGCGCGGTCAAGCAGGCCGTCGTCAAGGGCGCCAAGGGTGAGGCCCTCGCGGCCGCTCCCGGTTACCAGGGCACCCTCGAGAACGACGGCGTCTCGCTCGCGCCGTTCAACAGCTTCGACAGCAAGGTCGACCCCACGCTGAAGACCGAACTCGAGAAGCTGAAGGCCGACATCATCGCCGGCACCGTCAAGGTCGAGTCGGTCAGCGCACCGAAGTGACCCTCGGGTAGGTAACATTCGGCCGCCGCCCGGCCGCGGGTCAACACCCGCAGCCGAGCGGCGGCTCGCATTCCACCGTCCACCAGCCCAGTTACCGAGGTCGGGAGATTCCGCTGAAACTGGAACTGCGCGGCATCACCAAGCGCTTCGGCGACCTGGTGGCCAACGACCACATCGACATCACCGTCGAACCCGGCGAGGTGCACGCCCTGCTGGGTGAGAACGGCGCCGGCAAGTCGACGCTGATGAACCAGCTGTACGGCCTGCTGCAGCCGGACGAGGGTCAGATCGTCGTCGACGACGAACCCCGCGTCTTCAAGAGCCCCCGCGACGCCATCGCCGCCGGCATCGGCATGGTGCACCAGCACTTCATGCTGGTCCCCGTCTTCACCGTGGCGGAGAACATCGCGCTCGGCGCCGAGGAGGTACGCGGCGGCCCGCTCGGCTGGCTCGACCGCCGCCGCTCCCGCCAGGACGTCATCGACACCTCCAGGAAGTACGGCCTCCCCGTCGACCCGGACGCGCTCGTCGAGGACCTTCCGGTCGGCGCACAGCAGCGCGTCGAGATCGTCAAGGCGCTGACCCGCGAGGTCGACCTGCTCATCCTCGACGAGCCGACGGCCGTGCTCACGCCCCAGGAGACCGAGGAACTGCTCGCGGTGATGCGCTCGCTCACCGCCATGGGCAAGTCCATCGTCTTCATCACCCACAAGCTCAAAGAGGTCAAGGCGATCGCCGACCGGATCACCGTGGTGCGCCGCGGGAAGATCGTCGGCACCGCCAGCCCCGACACCAGCGAGGACGAGCTGGCCGCCCTGATGGTCGGGCGTGCCGTGAGCCTCGAGGTGCAGAAGACCCCGGCCGAACCGGGCCGCAGCATCCTCAAGGTCGCCGGCCTGGTCGCCGACGACGACCGGGGCATCCGCGCGGTCGACGGCGTCGACCTGGAGGTCCGCGCCGGGGAGGTGCTGGGCATTGCGGGCGTGCAGGGCAACGGCCAGACCGAGCTGGTCGAGGCCGTGATGGGCCTGCGCGAGGTACGGGCCGGCACGATCCACCTGGAGGACGACGACCTGGTCGGGATGAGCACGAAGAAGGTCCTGCGGGCCGGTGTCGGCTACATCCCCGAGGACCGCAGCCACGACGGGGTCGTCAAGGAGTTCTCCGTCGCGGAGAACCTGGTCCTGGACATGTACGACCGCGCCCCGTACGGCAACGCGTTCAGCATCGACCTGAGCAAGGTGGACGGCAACGCCAAGGACCGGATCGAGCAGTTCGACATCCGCTGCCAGTCGTCGGCCACCCCCGTCGGCACCCTGTCCGGCGGCAACCAGCAGAAGGTCGTGGTTGCCCGGGAGATGTCCCGGCCGCTGCGCCTGTTCATCGCGTCGCAGCCCACCCGTGGTGTGGATGTCGGCTCGATCGAGTTCATCCACAGCCGGATCATCCAGGAGCGTGACCAGGGCACCGCGGTGCTGGTGGTCTCCAGCGAGCTGGACGAGGTGGTCGGCCTCGCGGACCGGATCGCGGTCATGTACCGCGGCCGGATCCTGGCCATCGTCTCGCCGGACACGCCGCGCGAGGAGATCGGTCTGCTCATGGCCGGCATTACCGGCGACACGCCGGAGGGAGAGAAGTGACCGGGTTCCTGCGGAGACTCTGGTCCGCGAACAACGTCACGCTGACGTTCCTGTCGATGATCCTGGCCGTGATCATCGGCGCGGTTCTGATCATCGTCTCGGACGCGGACGTGCTGGCGAAGTTCGGATACTTCACCGCCCGTCCGAGTGACGCGGTGGAGTCCAGCTGGCTGCTGGTCAGCACGGCGTACGGCGATCTGCTCAAGGGCGCCCTCGGTGACCCCGCGGTCTTCTCGGCCTGGTTCGCCGGCACCGCCACCTGGCAGCAGGCGTTCTTTCAGCTGTCCGAGACGCTGACGTACGCGGCGCCGCTGGTGTTCACCGGCCTGTCGGTCGCGCTGGCGTTCCGTGGCGGCCTGTTCAACATCGGCGCGCAGGGGCAGGCCGTGCTCGGCTGCCTCGCGGCCGGTGTCGCCGGGTTCACCTTCGGGCTGCCGATCGTGCTGAACCTGATCGTCGCGATCGTCGCCGGCATCATCGGCGGCGCGTTGTGGGGCTTCATCCCGGGCTTCCTCAAGGCCCGGACCGGGGCGCACGAGGTGATCACCACGATCATGCTCAACTACACCGCCGGGCTCTTCCTGTCCTGGCTGGTCATTCAGAAGGGCATCCAGGCGCCCGGCAAGAGCGACGCGATCAGCAAGATGGTCGACCAGTCCGCGATGCTGCCGTCGCCCGGCGGCCAGATCCGCGTCAACCTGGGCATCATCCTCGCCGTCCTGGTCACGGCCGGGGTCGCCTGGTTGCTGAACCGGTCGGCGTTCGGCTTCGAGCTGCGGGCGGTGGGTTCCAACCCGCACGCCGCGAAGACCGCCGGCATCAGTGTCAGCAAGACCTACATCCTGCTCATGGCGATCGCCGGCGGCCTGGCCGGAATGGGCGGGGCCGTGCAGGTTCTCGGCACCGCGCACCAGCTGACCCCCGCGGTGGCCGGCAACATCGGCTTCGAGGGCCTGCTCGTCGCCCTGCTGGGACGCAACCGTCCGTGGAGCACGTTCTTCGCGGCGCTGCTGTTCGGCGTCCTGCGGGCCGGCGGCAACCGGATGCAGTCCTACTCCGGCATCTCGTTGGAACTGGTCACCGTGCTGCAGGCGCTCATCGTCATCTTCATCGCCGCCCCCGCTCTGGTGAAGGCGATCTTCCGTCTGCGTGCCGCCCGGGCTGCCGGGCTCGGCGCCTCCCTGGCGAAGGGCTGAGGACATGTCGACCGCGACTGTGGAGGACCTGCCCGAGGTCGCCGCGCCGGAGCCGTTCTGGACCCGGCAGCGCCGCCTCGGCCTCGGCCTCGTCCTGATCGGCGGACTGGCCGCCGGGGCGTTCGGCGCACTGGCACCGAGCGAGGACGCCCGGTTCACCCTGAGCGAGGACGCCGCGGGCGCCGCGCTCTCCATCAACGGCCAGTTCGGCGCGATCCTTTTCGGGCTGCTGACCGTGGCAGCCGGCGGGGTGCTCTTCGCCGGCCTGCTCAAGCGCTGGTCCAACGCCCTGCTCAGCGTCGGCATCCTGACCTTCGTGCTCTCCTTCCTCTGCTGGCAGGTGGCGGGGGAGTTCATGCCGCTGGTGGACACCACCGACGGCACGCTGCAGCTCGCGCTGCCGCTGATCCTGGGTGCGCTCGCCGGTGTGCTCGGTGAGCGTTCCGGTGTGGTCAACGTGGCGATCGAGGGCCAGTTCCTGATGGGCGCGTTCGCCGGGGCCCTGGTCGGCACGATGGCCACCAGCGTCTGGGCGGGACTGATCAGCGCGGCCGTCGGCGGTGTGATCATCGCGGCGATCCTGGCCGTGCTGTCGATCCGCTACCTGGTCGACCAGACCGTCGTGGGCATGGTGCTGAACCTGTTCGCGCTCGGTATCACCGGCTTCCTCTACGAGCGCCTGATGCAGCCGGACGCCCAGACGTACAACCAGCCGCCGCAGATGCCCGAGTGGCGGATCCCCGGACTCGCCGACATCCCGGTGATCGGCCCGGTGCTGTTCGAGTCCAACCTGCTGGTCTGGCTGGCGCTGGGCCTGGTCGTGCTGATTCATTTCGGGCTCAACCGGACCCGGTGGGGTCTGCGGACCCGTGCGGTCGGCGAGCACCCGACCGCGGCTGACACGGTCGGCATCCGGGTACGCGGCCTGCGGTACCTGAACGTGCTGCTCGGCGGTGTGGTCGCCGGTGTCGGCGGGGCGTACTTCACCCTGGTGGCGACGGGCAGCTTCACCAAGAACATGACCGCGGGCGCCGGCTTCATCGCTCTGGCAGCGCTCATCTTCGGCCGCTACACCCCGTTCGGGGCCTTCGGGGCGGCACTGTTCTTCGGGTTCGCCCAGAAGCTGGCCACCTATCTGGGTGCGATCGAGAGCCCGGTGCCGAGCCAGTTCCTGAACATGCTGCCCTACCTGGCGACACTGATCGCGGTGGCGGGGCTGGTGGGCCGGGTCCGTGCCCCGGCGGCGGACGGTCTCCCGTACGTCAAGGGTTGATCTTGAAAAAACAGGGCGGAGGCCTGCGGTTTCCGCCCTGTTTCATGATCATTTATTGTCCGCCGGTACCGGTGCCGCGGTAAATCCGTCCCGCTCGTACGGCAGAATCGGCGTCATGGAGATCGACTGGGCGGCCCTGCGGGCTGCCGCCATCGAGACGATGCGGCGGGCCTACACGCCGGTGTCAGACTTCCCGGTCGGCGTTGCCGGCCTGGTCGACGACGGCCGGGTGATCGTCGGCTGCAACGTGGAGAACGCGTCCCTGGGGATGACCCTGTGCGCCGAGTGCGGCCTGGTCAGCTCATTGCACGCGACGGGTGGCGGCCGGCTGGTGGCGATCTCGTGCGTCGACGCCACCGGCGCCCCGCTGATGCCCTGCGGCCGGTGCCGTCAGCTGCTGTGGGAGCACGGCGGCCCGGAACTGCTGGTCGAGGCGCTGCCCCGGCCGCTGCGGATGACCGAGCTGTTGCCGTACGCGTTCGGCTACGAGGACATGGAACGGGTCACCGGCCCGGTCGGTGCCGCCGACGTCCCGGCCGAGCTGGCCAAGTGGCGCGGCCGCGGCACCGTCTTCGTCCACCCGGACCTGTCCGGCGGCGCGACGATCTGGACGGGCTATTGGGAGCGGTCGTCCGGCGAGCCGGGTTCGGCCGATGAGAAGGGCATCCTCGAGGAGGGGCCGAACCTGCCGAACGCGGCCGCCGCGGTGGCGTGGGGGCTGGTCCGCACCCCGCGGGTCGTCGTGGTCGATGCCGAGGGCGGTCTGTCCTGGGCGGGCGAGGGGGAGGCCCCGGAGGGCATCCCGCAGCGTTGGGAAGAGGAAAAACAGTGAGCGCTTTCGCAGCGGTGGACGTCATCCGGGCCAAACGGGACGGCCACGAGCTCACCGGCGCCCAGATCGACTGGGTGGTCGACGCCTACACCAAGGGTGTCGTCGCGGACGAGCAGATGTCGGCGCTGGCCATGGCGATCCTGCTGCGCGGCATGACGCCCGCCGAGATCGCCCGCTGGACCGCCGCGATGATCGCCAGCGGTGAGCGGCTGGACCTCTCCTCGGTGTCGCGCCCGACCGCCGACAAGCACTCCACCGGTGGCGTCGGCGACAAGATCACCCTGCCGCTCACTCCGCTGGTCGCCGCCTGCGGCGTGGCGGTGCCCCAGCTGTCCGGCCGCGGCCTGGGCCACACCGGCGGCACGCTGGACAAGCTCGAGTCGATCGCCGGCTGGCAGGCCCGCATCTCGAACGACCAGTTCAAGAGCCAGCTGCAGGACATCGGCGCGGTCATCTGCGCGGCCGGCGAGGGCCTGGCACCAGCCGACCGCAAGCTGTACGCGCTGCGCGACGTCACCGGCACGGTCGAGGCCATCCCGCTGATCGCCAGCTCCATCATGAGCAAGAAGATCGCCGAGGGCACCGGTGCGCTGGTGCTGGACGTGAAGGTCGGCACCGGCGCGTTCATGAAGGACCTGGCCAGCGCCCGCGAACTGGCCCGCACCATGGTGCAGCTCGGCAAGGACAGCGGCGTCACCACGGTGGCCCTGCTCACCGACATGAGTACCCCGCTCGGCCTCGCGATCGGCAATGCCAACGAGGTCGCCGAGTCGGTGGAGGTCCTCGCCGGCGGCGGACCGTCCGATGTGGTGGATCTCACGCTGGCGCTGGCCCGCGAGATGCTCGCCGCCGCCGGGGTCGACGCCGACCCGGAGAAGGCGCTGACCTCCGGGGCAGCGATGGACACCTGGCGGGCGATGATCCGCGCCCAGGGCGGCGACCCGGACGCGCCGCTGCCGACCGCCGCGCACACCGAGGTGCTCCGGGCCGGCTCCGACGGCGTGGTGACCTCGATCGACGCGTACGGCGTCGGCATCGCGGCCTGGCGTCTCGGCGCCGGACGCGCCCGTAAGGAGGACCCGGTGAGCTTCGGTGCCGGCGTGCAACTGCGGGTCCGCCCGGGTGACCGGGTCAAGGCCGGTGACGTATTGCTGGAGCTCCGGACCGATGACGAGTCGCGGATTCCGGTGGCACGCGACGATGCGGCCGCAGCGGTCGTCCTCGGTACCGAGCCGGCCGACCCTTCCCCGCTCCTGCTCGACCGCATAGCCTGAGCCGCCATGCAGAAGGCCGTCCCCGACCCCCGCGCGGTCCGCGAGGCCAGTCTCGACGAGCTGGCCCGTCTCGGCCTGCCCCTGCCCCCACTGGCGTTCCCGCTGGTCTGGGAAGAGGGTGACACGGTCGAGCTGCGTCCCACCGCGGAACTGGAGGCCCGTGCCGCGGTGCTGCACGTGGTCGTCGCCCGCTGCTTCGGTATGCCCACCGAGGCCGCGATGAGCTGGCTGCTCGGCTCGCACCTGGTGGAGCTGGTCACCCCGCCGGAGTGGCAGTTCGTGATCGGCGCCAAGGGCGACCACCGCTCGTTCGTGCTGCATCACGACGCGGTCTTCGCCCTGGCCTGGCTGCTCGGACTGAGCCGGCACCTGGACCCCACGGTGCCGCCGGACGACCGGATGATGGCGCAGATGCCGGACCTGCCGGCCGGTGAGACCTTCGCCAGCTGGCGGTCCCGGTCGCTTGTCGCGCTCCGGGACCCGGTCGAGGCGGCGGTTCTGCTGGATCTCTACTACTGCCTGGACTGGGCCTTCCAGGAGGCGGAGCAGAGCGGCCGGTCCCTGCCCGGCGAGGTGGACGGCAACGCGATCGGCCAGCGCCGGTGGGCCCTGGAGTGGGCGGTCGTCTTCAAGGGGCCGTACCACGACGACCCCCCGGAGTGGGAAGAGGTCGACCTCTCCGTCTGACGGGTCAGCGCGGCCGGTACACCGCCACGTCGACCGCGGCCGTCACCGTCAGGTCGTGGGTGGGCAGTTCCTCCACCGGTACGTGCCGGGCGCTCGGTGTCATTCCGATCAGCGTGCGCACCTCGGCCGCGGTCAGTTTCAGCTCACGCCGCAGCGTCCGGCTCGTCCCCGGCGTGAAGTGCTCGCCCAGGCTGCCGCTCACCCGTGCCGCCTTGTCCGGGTCCACCTGGATCAGCCCGTGCGCGGTGACCAGTTCGGACAGGTGGTCGGCGGCCGGCGTGACCACCAGCAGCACCCCCGCGGGCCGGAGCACCCGGTGGAACTCGGGTCCGTTGCGCGGCGCGAAGACGTTCAGGATCACGCTTGCGGCCGCGTCCGCCACCGGCAGCGGCCGCCACAGGTCGGTCAGCACCGCCGCCGCCCGCGGATGCGCCCGAGCGGCCCGCCGCAGCGCCGGCTTGGACACGTCCAGGCCGATACCGATCGCTTCGGGGGATCCGTCCAGGAACCGGGCCAGGTAGTCGCCGGTGCCGGTGCCCGCGTCGAGCACCAGCCCGCCGGTGGAGTGCCGGGCCAGTTCGGCGGCGATGAACGAGTAGTGGCCGGCGGCCAGGAAACCGGCGCGATCGGCCACCATCTCGGCGCTGTCCCCGATGTGCGGCAGCCGTCCGGCGCTCAGGTCGGCGTACCCCTGACGGGCCATGTCGAAGCTGTGCCGGCGTGGGCAGCGCAACGCCCGGTCCTCGCGGGCGAGTGTTTCCCGGCACACCGGGCATCGCAGATGCGGAATTGCTCCGTCGATCATCAAGGGCTTCCTACTAGGCTCTTCTGATGGCTGGCATCGCACATTCCGACATCATCAAGGCGCCGAAGGTTCTGTTGCACGACCATCTGGACGGCGGCCTGCGGCCGGCCACCATCGTCGAGCTGGCCGAGGCGGTCGGTCACGAACTGCCGTCCACCGATCCGGAGCGCCTCGGCGAGTGGTTCGTCGCGGCCGCCGACTCCGGCTCGCTGGAACGGTACCTGGAGACCTTCGCCCACACCGTGGCCGTGATGCAGACCGAGGAGGGCCTGCACCGGGTCGCGAAGGAGTGCGCTCTCGACCTGTCCGCCGACGGCGTCGTCTACGCCGAGATCCGGTATGCCCCCGAGCAGCACCTCGAACGCGGGCTCACGCTGGACCGGGTGGTCGAGGCCGTGCACGCCGGGTTCCGCGAGGGCTGCGCCGAAGCGGCCGCGGACGGCCGCCCCATCCGGATCGGCACGCTGCTGACCGCCATGCGGCACGCCGCCCGATCGCAGGAGATCGCCGAGCTGGCGGTCCGGTACCGGGACACCGGTGTGGTCGGTTTCGACATCGCCGGTGCCGAGGCCGGGTTCCCGCCCACCCGCCACCTGGACGCCTTCGAGTACCTGCAGCGGGAGAACTTCCACTTCACCATCCACGCCGGCGAGGCGTTCGGCCTCCCGTCGATCTGGCAGGCCCTCCAGTGGTGCGGCGCCGACCGGCTCGGTCACGGCGTACGCCTGGTCGACGACATCGCGGCCGGCGCGGACGTCCCGAGCGCCCCGTCGGTGACCGGGGGCACCCACTCGGCGCCGCCGGTGCTGGGCCGTCTCGCCGCGTACGTGCGTGACAAGCGGATCCCGCTGGAGATGTGCCCGTCGTCGAACGTCCAGACCGGTGCCGCCCCGTCGATCGCCGAGCACCCGATCAAGCTGCTGCACGATCTCCGGTTCCGGGTCACGGTCAACACCGACAACCGGCTGATGAGCGGTACGTCGATGTCACGCGAGATGACGCTGCTGACGGAGGCGTTCGGGTGGGGCTGGATGGAACTGCAGTGGCTGACCATCAATGCCATGAAGAGCGCTTTCATCCCGTACGACGAGCGCCTAGTCCTGATCAACGAGGTGATCAAACCGGCGTACGCCAAACTGCTGGCGTGAGATCCGGGTATATCAGGTCATAACCGGATCTGAATGAACGTACGTCAAAAGAAATCGTCCGTCAGACTCTGGGGCCCCGACGTTCGGCTAGACTGCCGCCTGCAAACTCGGCATACTCTGGCACCTTGCCTTGCCGATCGCGGGGAACCGAGTCATCGTCACTTCTATCGCGATCGACTACGATCGGGACCCGGTCGGCGTGCACCCACCCCCCAATGCTGCGCCGACCGAGTAAGTGACCTTGAGAGATGTGCGGCTCCACAGGCAGTGATACCAAGACCGGCGATGTCCAACTACGACGTTGCAACATCGCGTCACACAACCGGTCCGTGTCCGCCTGCTCTTTCTCTTTGACACTTGTCGTGATGGAATCTCGGGGGCCCGACGTCGGCGAGTCGGCCGTGTGCGGTGCCTGGCGAGCCGAATGCCGGGCCCGAATCAGGAGGACGGTGACGTGAGCAAGCGCCCTAACAGCGCGAATGGCGTCATGTCGCGTCTCAGTCGACCCGCGGGTCGGCTCCGAGACCTACCCATCTGGTCCAAACTTGGGCTGATCATGCTGGTGCCGACGGTGGCAACGATCGTCGTCGGTGTCAACGGCCTCGTGGAGCAGATCGACGAAGCCAGCAACGCGGACCGGGCACGCACTCTCTCGGTGCTTTCCGAGGCCGCCGGTGGTCTGGTGGACCACCTGCAGGCCGAGCGGACCTACGGCATCATGATCGCGGTCAGCGACAAGGACACCGACCCGTTCAAGAATGCGGTCAAGCTCTACAACCAGGAGCACCCCGAGGTCGACAAGGCCAAGACTCCGTACCTCCAGCAGAACACCGCGCTCGAGGACGTGCCCGACAACGTCGGCACCCTGCTCCTGCGGCTGGACCGCAACCTCGAGGACCTGCCGGCCTTCCGTAGCCGCGCCGCCAACGGTGGCGAGGACGTCGACAACGTCCGCAACACCTACAACCAGCTCATCGAGGACCTGCTCAAGGTCCGCGACATCTCCGCGCAGCTGGCCTTCGACCAGGAGCTGAGCGACAACCTGCGGGTCGTCGCCGCGGTGGCCCGGGCCAAGGACTACATCGCCCAGCAGCGTTACCTCGGCCAGCAGATCGTCGACGCCCAGCGGTTCGACAACGACCTGCGCCGGAAGATGCTGCAGACCAAGACCGGTTACAGCCTGGCGCTGGACACCCTCACCTCGGTCGGCACGGCGGACGAGGTGGCCTACTTCAACAACACGGTCACCGGCGAGAAGCGGCAGGCCGCGGAGAACTACGCCGACCCGCTGGAGTACCGGCAGCCGCAGGCCACCGGGAACCTCCCGTTCGACTCGGCGAAGTGGGAAGAGGCACTGGCCGGCTACAACCAGCTGTTCCGTCAGGTCGAGATCGAGTTCGACAAGCGGATCGTTGCCGACGCCACGGCGCTGCGCGACGAGACGAACCAGGACGTCTTCCTGCGGACCAGCCTCCTGCTCAGCATGCTGCTGCTGGCCATCCTCTTCGCCTGGCTCGTCGCCCGGTCGATGGCCCGCTCGCTGCGTGAGCTGCGTCAGGGTGCCCTCGCGGTCGCCCAGTTCGGCCTGCCGCACGCGGTGAGCCGGCTGCGTGACCCGGCGCTCTCCGCGTCGCTCACCCCGGCCCAGGTCGCCGACCAGATCGCCGAGCCACTCCCGGTGCGTAGCCGGGACGAGTTCGGGCAGGTGACCGAGGCGTTCAACGCGGTTCACCTCGAGGCGGTCCGGACCGCGGCCGAGCAGGCCGCCCTCCGTGCCTCCGTTGCGACGATGTTCGTCAACCTCGCCCGCCGTTCCCAGATCCTGGTCGACCGGCTCATCGGTCACCTGGACCGTCTGGAGCGCGGCGAGGAGGACCCGGACCGGCTGGCCGAGCTCTTCCAGCTCGACCACCTGGCCACCCGAATGCGCCGTAACGACGAGAACCTCCTGGTCCTCGCGGGCGCCGACTCGACCCGTGTGCAGCGTGAGCCCGCCGCTCTGATCGACGTGCTCCGTGCCGCGCAGTCCGAGGTCGAGCACTACACCCGCATCGAGTTCGGCATGATCGACCGGGACATCGAGGTGGCGGCACACGCCGTCAACGACATGGTCCACCTGGTCGCCGAGCTCTTCGACAACGCGACCGCGTTCTCTCCGCCGAACTCCAACGTCCTCGTCGAGGCCCGGCGTATCGGTGAGAACGCCGTGCTGACGGTCGAGGACCACGGCATCGGCATCAGCCGTGAGCAGCTCCGCGACCTCAACGAGCGGCTCGCCAACCCGCCGACGGTGGACGTGGCCGTCTCCCGGATGATGGGCCTCGTCGTGGTCGCCCGGCTGGCGAACCGGCACGCGGTACGGGTCGAACTGCGACCCGCCGACCGCGAGCGCGGCACCGTCGCCGAGGTGGGCCTGCCCGTGTCGGTCCTCGCCGCGGCGGCCTCCGCCCAGGTGCAGGGTCGCAACCCGTACGACCAGGGTCGCAGCCCGTTCGACGGCGGTCCCGGCTCCGGCCTTCCGGCCTTCGGCGAACCGCTGGCCCTGGAGAGCGGCTACCCCGGCCCCAATGGGTCCAACGGGTCCAACGGGGCGGTCCCGGCCTGGTCGGACCTCACCGGAGCGGCCCCGGCCGGCTTCGGCGGGTTCAACGCCGGTGGCTACAACGGCAACGGCAACGGGTCGGCCAACGGATTCCACGGCCCGCGCAGCAACGAGGTCATCCCGCCGCTACCGGCCGGCCCGCAGGGCTTCGCCGGTCTCGACGAGCTGGCTCAGCGCCGCAACGGTGGAGACTTCCGTCCTGACGGTGACACCAACGGCTACGGAGCGACCATCCCGCGTCAGCTTCCGTCCAACCCGAACGCGTTCATGCCGCCGGTGTCGGCACCCCCGGTTCCGCCGATCTCGGCGCCTCCGGTCTCGTCGGCCCCTCCGATGTCGGCCGCGCCGATCTCTCCGGGCCCGTCCGCGCCGATCTCGGCTTCCCCGATCTCCGGATCGCCGGCCGACCAGCGTGGGCAGTTCGCCTCGGCACCTCCGGCCTGGCCGCCGGTGGCCGCCGAACGCGAGCCCGCCACCCCGCACGTGCCTCAGAACCTGGCCGCCGCGCTCGACATGACTGCCGAGATCCCGCGGTACCGCCCGGAGAACTTCGATTCTCAGCCGCAGGTGGCGCGTCCGACCAACCCGCAGACGGCGCCGGTCTCCCCGTCGCCCGCACTGCCGCCCGTCCCGGACCCGGCGGAGGCGCAGGCCACCGCCGCCGCGCAGATGGCGTCGGCCCGCGAGGGCGCGGTCCCGTTCGCGGACGAGACCATGGAACTGCCGATCTTCCGCGAGCTGGAGTCGGCGTGGTTCACCACGACGCCCGGCGCGGAACCGGTCCGTCCCACGGTCTCCGGTGCCGGCGAGGAATCGGTCGTCTCCCAGCGGATCCCGACCGGCGAGCCCACCCGCACCGCGGGTGTTCCGCAGCAGGCGCCGTCGCCGGAGTCGCGCAACCTCGACCCGGCTACTGTTGGCGCACCGGCTGCGGCCGGCTACGGCAACGGTGGCGCCCCCGCGGCCAACCCGTGGCGGACCGCTGCCGACGACGGCTGGCAGGCCGCTCGCAAGGCAGCCGAGACGCCGGTCGACAGCACCACCACGGCGGGCCTGCCGAAGCGCACGCCGATGGCTCAACTCGTCCCCGGCGGTGTCGACCGGGGCGGTAACTCCGTCCAGCGCCGTACTCCCGAGGGGGTTCGCGGGCTACTCTCCGCGTACCACCGCGGTGTGCAGCGCGGTCGCACCAAGGAACAATCGACCAACCTGGAGGACACTCCGGGAGGGCAGCAGCCCTCGCAGGCTGGCAAGGAGCATGAGGCATGACATCTACGCAGGATCTGGGTTGGCTCCTCGCCAACTTCGCTGACCGCGTTCCCGGGGTCGCGCACGCGATCGCGGTCTCCGCCGATGGGCTGCTCCTGGCGTCCTCGCGGGACCTTCCCCGGGACCGCGCCGACCAGTTGGCGGCCATCGCGTCCGGCCTGGTGAGCCTGACGCAGGGCGCCGCACGATGCTTTGAGGGTGGCGCCGTCCTCCAGACGGTCGTCGAGATGGACAACGGTTTCCTGTTCCTGATGTCCATTTCCGACGGCTCGTCGTTCGCGGTTCTCGCGGCGCGCAGCTGTGATGTCGGTCAGGTCGGCTACGAGATGGCCCTCCTGGTCGACCGGGTCGGCGAGGCTCTCACACCCGCGCCGCGCTCGGCGGCCGGGGTGCTGGGCTGAACCGATAGTGGGCCGGCAGCATTCATGGGTTTGCCTGGGCTTTTCCGCCACGGGTACGCTCAGCCGGCTACTGGTAAAAGCTTTGATAACCAATACACTTCGAGGGGCCGAGGGAGGGGTTGACGGTGACGATGCCTGAACGCGATGAGCCGACTGGCGCGCTGGTCAGGCCGTACGCCATGACCCGCGGTCGGACCCGGCCGAAGCTTGAGATAGCGCTGGAAGCGCTGGTCGAGACAACCGTGCGCGGCCGTTCTGGGATTAGTCGCGGCGGGCAGGGTGGAAGCGAGCATCAGTACATCGCGGCGATGTGCGACGGCGGCAGAGTTCAGTCGCTCGCCGAGATCGCCGCACGCATGCAACTGCCGCTCGGTGTGGCACGTGTGATCGTCGCGGACATGGCCACTGACGGTCTGGTCGCGGTTTACGAGCCCACCTCGCTCGAAGACGAGACCGACGCGGTAGGCACGGAACTGCTGGAAAGGGTGCTGAGTGGACTTCGCAGGCTCTGACATGTCGCACCGTCCCGCTGCGGGACGCGTGACATCGGCGAAGATTGTCATCGCCGGTGGCTTCGGCGTCGGCAAGACGACGCTGGTGGGGTCGGTCTCTGAGATCACCCCGCTCACCACTGAGGCGATCATGACCTCGGCCGGTGTGGGTGTCGATGACAACCGGCAGGTGCCGGGCAAGATGACCACCACCGTGGCCATGGACTTCGGCCGGATCAGCATCGACCGAGACCTGATCCTCTACCTCTTCGGAACGCCTGGCCAGACGCGGTTCTGGTTCATGTGGGACGAGCTGGTCCGGGGTGCCATCGGCGCGGTCGTCATGGTGGACACGCGTCGGCTCGCCGACTGCTTCGCCGCCATCGACTTCTTCGAGCACCGCCGCTTGCCGTACCTCGTGGCGATCAACTGCTTCGACGGCATGCAGTACCACAACGCGCAGGACGTGCGAGACGCTCTGGCGGTCTCGAGCGACGTGCCCGTCGTGAGCTGCGACGCCCGTAACCGCGAGTCGACGAAGAACGTGCTCATCTCGCTTGTCGAGTACGTCCTGACGATGCGTCGCACCCGCGCCACGGCGCCCGCCTGAGCAACAGCTTCACCGACTTGGTCAGCACAGCACCCGTCTGACAAAGCGGTCGGAAGCCCCGCTTCGCCGGAGGAACACTCCACCGGTCGAAGCGGGGCTTTCGCGCGCTTTCCGGCCGTTTGCCATCGTATATGAGCGATCACCTGATGTCATCGCTCGATGCAGGCGGGCCTTGATGCTCGAACCGGCGGGCCTCGATTTACGCGGGCCCCCGGTTCCTGGCATGGCTCGCTTCCTTCAGGTTCCGAGGGCGTTCCGTCAGGTCTCGGTTCCCGGGACCTGAATTCCGTCAGGTCTCTCTTCTGGTGGCTTCGATGCGGCAGGCCTTCGATTTCAGCGGGCCTCGGTCTGGGCAGGACTCGATGCCAGTAGGGGAAGCAGCCCGTCCATGTCGTCGATGCGGTGATCCGGCAGATAGACATCCGGGTCCGATCGCAGTGCGGCCGCCGCCGGCCAGGCCGCATTGGTGACCAGCACCGGCCGCATGCCGGCCCGCAGTGCACCGGCGTGTTCGCCGCTGCCGCCGTCACCGACGAACCAGCACTCCGCGGGCGGCACCCCCAGGCGGGCGGCGGCGGTCGCGTACAGCCGCGGGTCGGGCTTGCGGAGGCCCTCCCGCCAGGAGAAGACCGGCGCGTCGATCCGCGGTGCGTAGACCGTTCCCGGCCACGCCTCGTACAACTCGCTGGAACAGTCGCTGAGAAGGCCCAGACGGTAGTCGAGGGCCCGGAGGTGGTCGAGTACCGCGAGGACACCTGGACGCGGTCTGCGGACCCGCTCAGCGCCCGCGTGGTGGGTCGCCACGGCCCGGTCGAGGCGGTCGTCACCGGGTTCGGCTCCGCAGAGCCGGGCCATCGCGAGGAGCGTCTCCCGCGTTCCGCCGTACGCGCCGACGATCCGTTGCGGGAAACTGCCGGACATCGCCGTCCAGAACCGCTCCGGCGGAACCCCGAGAGCCTCCGCCGTGGCTGTGAACGTCTCCCTTCGCAGGAGTTCGGCCGCGGGGTCGGTGAGCGTACCGAAGAAGTCGAAGATGATCGCTCGCATGCCCCGATCCTGCCCCGTGCCGGAATGCGAGAGGCCGCGACCTTCGGGTCGCGGCCTCTCGGCGATCTCGGTGCGGGTGTCAGCGACCGCTGTAACCGGCGTTGTTGTTCCGGTACTCGTCGGCGGGCTGGCCGTCACGGCTGAAGTCCCAGCCGCCGGCGGCCTCCCGGCCGGGCCGGCCGCCCATCGCGAAGCCACCGATCTCCTGGCCCCGCCGCCAGCCACGGAAGTAGCCGGTGGTGTGCGCGGCGATCGACGCGGCGTCGCGGACGATCCGGAGCGGGCGCTCCTCACGCAGCGGCGAACCGGGGACCAGGTTGGCCTGGGGCACCCGCTTCGGCAGGCCGGCCGACGTCTCCGCGGCGACGGCCGGGGTGGCCGCCTTCTGTGCGGCACGCCAGCCACTGTCGTTCGGGTTGGCCCAGTTGACGTCCCGGTCGCCCGAATCGTCGTGGCCGGTGAACCAGGCCGACCGGGCCGCTGCGAAGATCAGCAGGTCGCCGTCGCTGCTGTCGGCGGGAACCGGCGGCGCGGAACTGCGGTCCAGCGCGGTGATCCGCGGCGCGCGCTCCTCGTCGGCGCCTCGCCGCGGCGAGGCGCCCCCGAGCTGGTCGAGCCCGGGCAGGCGGACCCGCCCGGTGCCGTTCCTCGCCTGGTCGACGAGGCGCCGCGCGGGCTCTTTCGGCATCTGCAGCGGAGCCGGCTCGTCCGGCATGTCCTGCCACGGCGGGCGGACCCGGCCCCCGGACGGCGAGCTGACCGGCGCCGCGGACGGCGACGGGCGCGACGATGTCGGCCGGGAGGGCAGCTCGGAGCGGGACGGCAATTCCGAGCGGGACGGCAGTTCCGAGCGGGACGACAGGTCCGGGCGCGATGACGTCGGCCGGGACGGCAGTTCCGAGCGGGACGACAGGTCCGGGCGCGATGACGTCGGCCGGGACGGCAGGTCTGAGCGGGACGACAGGTCCGGGCGCGACGACGTCGGCCGGGACGGCAGGTCTGAGCGGGACGGCGGCGTCGCGCGTGACGGCAGTTCGGAGCGGGTCGCCTCGTCCTTGTCCGAGTTCAGCAGCGGCCAGTTGGCGCGTGACCCGGGCTCGGCCGGCTCCGCGCCCGGCCGCTGGGACGGCATCGGCAGGCTGAAGTCGGTGGGTCCGGCGGCCGAGCCGTTGGCGGCGGCGGGCTGCCGGGTGGACGGGCGCGGCGGGATGACCGTGCGCTGGCGCTCGGCACGTGCCCGGGTGATCTCGGCACTGCTGAGGGTCGGGCGGAACGGTTCGCCCGCGTCGGCCGGGCTCGCGCCGCCGACCGGCGGCACCGAGGACGGGGTGGCCGGGTTGCGCGTGCCCGGAACCGGGCGGGAACCCGGAGTGATCGGAGTCATGCCCGGTGGGGGCGGCGGAACCGACACCGGCCGGTTCAGCGGGTTGCTGGGGCGGCCGGGCAGGCCGTTGGCCGCGGCCGGCGCGATCGGCGGCGGCGTGATCGGGTCGGGGGCGACCGGCGGAGGGGTCATCGGCTGCGGGATGGCCGGGCCGGCACCGGTGGAGGCGGGCTCGGGGCGGCCACGGCGGCCGAATCGGGAGCCGTTGTCGTTGCTGGGCACGGGCTGCAGCGGGGCCTGCTCGGTGCCACGACGGGCACTGCGGCGGCTGACACCGGGGTTGCCCACCGGCGGGGTGGCCCGGGCGGCGAGGGTGCCGACCAGGGCGGTGCAGGCCGCGTCACAGGAGCGGACCGCCGAGATCGCCTGCCGGACCGCCTCGGCGGCGGCCGGGGCGAGGGACTTGTTGACGCCACCGCGGCGGGGCGACTCGCTGATCGCCACGTGCAGGGCGGTGACCGCGTCGGCCATCTCGTCCTCGCCGCCGACGCCGGCGCGGGCCAGCTCGACCGCGATGTCGCGGATGGCGTCCTCCGGGTCACCGGCCCGGCCGGTCAGACGGCCGGGCTCGGGAACCGCGTCGAGAACGGCGAGAGCCACCGGATGTGCCGGGTCCGGGTACGCCCGGAGGGCGGCCGGGTACAGCTCGCGGAGAACCTCGCGCAGGGCGACGGCAGAGGCGTTCCGCCCGTTCAGCATGGCCACGTGCGCCGCAAGGACCGGCTTGTAGCTGACCAGCTCGCGCGGCGCCGGAAGGGTCACCGCGGCGATCGCGCCGGCCTGCAGGGCCCGGGCCAGTCCGACCGCCCGGCGGGCGGCGAGCGGCGCGGAGATCTCCTCGGGGGAGTCGTCGTCGGAGAAGCGTTCGGCGAAGTCGTCGGCGTCGTCGTCATCGACTACCACCAATGGCCGACCGGCCGCGGTGAGCAGGGAGGTGACGACGTGGTCGTCGCTGTCGGCGGCGACCGCCGCGTCGCTGAAGCCCGTCGTCCGTTCCACCAGCAGCGTCCCCAGGTGGGCATAGCCCGCCGGGTCGTCGCTGATCTCATGGACGCCGAGCAGCCGGCCTGCATCGTCCACCACGGCGATGGTCAGCGGTGCGGCCGAAGCCGAACGCACCGAATCATCAGCCGACGCCAGACCGCAGTACACGCGCACGAGCGCCACGGCGTCGTCCTCCTCCCCGGGGGTGCTTCTCTGTGGCCAAGGATTGATACTCCCTGGTAATCGGTCAGTCACGCCAGTCCACAGCGGCAGAGATCTTCCCGATCACCGAACGCCAGCCGAGACTTGCCTGCTGCGCACCGATCTTCTTCAACCGGCGGCGCCCGAAGAATCCACCCATACCGCCCTTCTCCGCGGTACGCAGGGACTCGTCCAGGTCGTCCAGCGGAGAACCGGGCGCCAATGCCAGGATCACCGGTTTGATGCGGAGTGCGTAACCCAGGTCGCGGGCCACTTCGCCGGCGTTGATGAGCAGCGGCAGATCCCACGTGTCGTGACCGCCGCGCAGGTTCTCCACCACGAGGTCGAGCTCGTAGCGGTTCTCCGGCAGCGGGTCGACGTCGCTCGACTGTACCCGGTCGGCCAGGTCACCCCAGGTGTCCAATTGTGCGAGATCGTGCGGAGCACCCGAACGAAGGAAGGAGACCAGCGATTCGGTGCTCTTGAACGCGAGCAGTCGGCCCTTGTGGCTGAGGAACATGGGTACTTCCTCATCAGCCTCCTGGTTCGAGGACTCGTCCTCGAAGTCGGCCGGATCCGGCTCATCGGCCGACTCGGACTTGCTGTCCGTCTCGTCGCCCTCGGCGATGAGTGACTGGTACTCCTCGTCGACGATGACCTCTTCCCCCTCCGCCTCGGCGCGCCGCTTGCGGGCCTCGAAGGGGTCGTCCTCGTCGATCTCGATCTCGGTGGGCGTGAGCTCGGACGCCTTCCGGTACGCGCGGAGGGTCAGACCGACCCCGCCCGGCAGAGCGATCTCCACCGGTTCGATGCGGACTTGCTCCCAAAGCTCCCGCCCGGAAGTCCCCTCGGGCGAGGGCTTCTCGGCCACCGGCGCGGACGCCTCGGGCTCGTCGGACTGGCTGGTCACGGTGACCTCCGGGTGATCTGGGGGTGGTACGGACGGGTGACTCTGGGCACACACCCTAGTCGGCAACACTGTGTGACAACCGCCCCGGTGGGCTCAGTAGCCCTTCGGATGCCACACCGTCTTCGTCTCCAGCAACGCCGTCATCGGCCGCACGCCGGGATCGGCGGTGAAGTCGGTCGCTGCCCGGGGGCGGATCACCCGCTTCAGGCTGCCGGCGGCCGCCCGTTCCAGCTCGGCGGCCAGCTCCTCGTGCTCCACCCCGGTCAGGTCGAGGGCGTTCACGTCGTCGTGGGCGGCGAGCCACGGGGCAGTCTCGGCATACCGCCCGGTGAGCAGATTCACCACACCACCGGGTACGTCCGAGGTGGCGAGCACCTCAGCCAGCGAGATCGCGATCTGCGGCCCGGCGGCGAGGACGACCACGGTGTTGCCGGTCACGATCGCCGGCGCGATCACACTGACCAGCCCGAGAAGGGAGCCCGGCGCGACCACCGCGACGACCCCGGTCGGTTCCGGCGCGGAGATGTTGAAGAAGGGTCCAGCCACCGGGTTGGCGCCCCCGGCCACCTGGGCGATCTTGTCGGCCCACCCCGCGTACCACACCCAGCGGTCGACGGCCGCGTTCAGCTCGGCGTCGGAGACCCCCAGCGCGGTGAACTCGGCGCGGCGCGCCTCGAGCATCTCGGCGATCCGATAGAGGACCTGACCCCGGTTGTACGCCGTGGCGCCGGCCCACTTCGCACTTGCGGCGCGGGCCGCGAGCACCGCGTCACGGGCGTCCTTGCGTGAGGCGAGGGCCACGTTGTCGCCGTCCACCACGAAGGTCCGTCCTGACTCGCTGCGCGGGAACTTACCGCCGATGTAGAGCTTGTACGTCTTGCGCACCGCGAGCCGGCCGGGCTCGGGAGCGGGAGACTTCACTGACTTAGGCAAGGTACGCCTCCAGGCCGTGCCGGCCACCCTCCCGGCCGTAGCCGGACTCCTTGTAGCCGCCGAACGGCGACGCCGGGTCGAACTTGTTGAACGTGTTGGCCCACACCACACCGGCCCGCAGTTTGTCGGCGACGGCGAGGATGCGGGAGCCCTTCTCGGTCCAGACGCCGGCGGACAGGCCGTACGGCGTGTTGTTCGCCTTGGCGACCGCCTCCTCCGGGGTGCGGAAGGTGAGCACCGAGAGCACCGGCCCGAAGATCTCCTCGCGGGCGATCCGGTGAGCCTGGGTCACCCCGGTGAAGATGGTCGGCGCGAACCAGAACCCCCGGTCCGGCAGCGGGCAGTCCGGCGACCAGCGCTCGGCGCCCTCCGCGGCCCCTATTTCCGACAATTCTTTAATACGTGCCAGCTGCGCCGCCGAGTTGATCGCGCCGACGTCGGTGTTCTTGTCGAGCGGGTCGCCCACGCGCAGCGTGGCCATCCGCCGTTTCAGGGAGACGAGCAGTTCCTCGGCGATCGACTCCTGCACCAGCAGCCGCGAACCCGCGCAGCAGACGTGCCCCTGGTTGAAGAAGATCCCGTTCACGATGCCCTCGACGGCCTGGTCGATGGGGGCGTCGTCGAAGACGATGTTCGCCGCCTTGCCGCCGAGCTCCAGGGTGAGGCGCTTGCCGGTGCCGGCCACCGAGCGGGCGATCTCCCGGCCCACCTCGGTCGAGCCGGTGAAGGCCACCTTGTTCACGTCCGGATGCTGGACCAGGTACGCGCCGGTGTCGCCGGCCCCGGTGACGATGTTGACCACGCCCGGCGGCAGTTCCGCCTGCCGGCAGACGTCGGCGAAGAACAGCGCCGACAGCGGGGTGGTCTCGGCCGGCTTGAGCACCACGGTGTTGCCGGTGGCGAGTGCGGGCGCGATCTTCCAGGCCAGCATCAGCAGCGGGAAGTTCCACGGGACGACCTGCCCGGCCACACCCAGCGGTTTCGGGTCGGGGCCGAATCCCGCGTACGCCAGCTTGTCGGCCCAGCCCGCGTAGTAGAAGAAGTGTGCCGCGACCAGGGGCAGGTCGACGTCCCGCGACTCCCTGATCGGTTTGCCGTTGTCGAGCGACTCCAGGACGGCGAGCTCACGGGACCGCTCCTGGATGATCCGGGCGATCCGGAACAGGTACTTGGCGCGTTCCGTCCCGGGCAGCGCCGACCAGCTACCGAAGGCGCGGCGGGCGGCGGCCACCGCGCGGTCGACGTCCTCCGGCCCGGCGACCGACACCTCGGCCAGCACCTCCTCGGTGGCCGGGTTGACCGTCTTGAGGACGTTGCCGTCCTTGCCGCTGTCGAAGTCGCCGTCGATGAACAGACCGTAGGAGCCGGCGATGTCGACTACGGAACGGGATTCCGGTGCTGGGGCGTACTCGAACATGGGCCTTCCAATCGGGGTTGCCCTGCAGTGCGGCGGAGCCGCCTCAGGCAGCTCAGTCCAGGGTGAAGTAGTCCGGGCCGGCGTAGTGGCCGGTGGTGAGCTTGGTGCGCTGCATGAGCAGGTCGTTGAGCAGAGAGGAGGCGCCGAACCGGAACCGGTCCGGGTTGAGCCAGTCGTCGCCTACGGTCTCGTTGATCAGCACGAGGTACTTGATGGCGTCCTTGGTCGTCTTGATGCCGCCGGCCGGTTTGACGCCGATGATCCGGCCGTGCCGGTCCCGGAAGTCACGGACCGCCTCGAGCATCACCAGCGTGATCGGCAGAGTCGCGTTGACCGCCACCTTGCCGGTCGAGGTCTTGATGAAATCCGCGCCGGCCAGCATGGCGAGCCAGGACGCCCGGCGGATGTTGTCGTAGGTGCCCAGCTCACCGGTCTCCAGGATGACCTTGAGGTGGGCGCCGCCGCACGCCTCCTTGACGGCCACGATCTCGTCGAAGACGCGGATGTAGTCACCGGCCAGGAACGCGCCGCGGCTGATCACCATGTCGATCTCGTCGGCGCCCGCGGCCACCGCGTCCCGGGTGTCGGCCAGCTTGACCTCGAGCGGCGCCTGCCCGGACGGGAAAGCGGTCGCCACGCTGGCCAGATGCACTCCCGAGCCGGCCAGCGCCTCGGCGGCGACCCGGACCATCGCCGGGTAGACGCAGATCGCCGCAACCGGCGGGCACGAGGCGTCGGCCGGGTCGGGGCGTCTCGCCTTGGCGCACAGCGCCCGCACCTTGCCGGGAGTGTCGGCACCCTCGAGCGTGGTCAGGTCGACCATGCGGATCGCCAGGTCGATGGCCTTGGCCTTGGAGGTGGTCTTGATCGACCGGGTGGCGAGCGCCGCCGCCCGCGCCTCGACGCCCACCTTGTCGACCCCGGGCAGGCCGTGCAGGAACGAGCGGAGATCGGACAGTCCGGCGGACGCTGTCACAGTCATGAAAGGGATTCTACGCAACCCTGTGACAGTTGATCTTGGTTGAACGATAGGTTGTTGCCCGTGGACGTCCTTGTAGTAGATCACCCCCTGGCCCAGACCCGGCTCACCGCGATGCGCCGCACCGAGACCGACTCCGGTGTCTTCCGTGCGTCGCTGCACGAGCTCACCACCATGGTGGTCTACGAGGCGGCCCGCCTCTTCGCCGTCGAGAAGTACCCCATCGAGACCCCGGTCGCGCCCACCGAGGGCACCCGGCTCGCCAACCCGCCGCTGATCGTCCCGGTCCTCCGGGCCGGCCTCGGCATGGCCGACGCCGCCCTCGCGCTGCTCCCCGAGTCGTCGATGGGCTTCGTCGGCCTGGCCCGCGACGAGGAGACCCACGAACCCCGCGCCTACATGGAGTCGCTGCCCACCGATCTGACCGGCCAGCCGGTACTGGTGCTCGACCCGATGCTGGCCACCGGCGGCTCACTGCTGCACTGCTGCCGCCTGCTCGCCGACCGCGGCTGCACCGACATCATCATCTGCTGCGTGCTGGCCGCCCCCGAGGGCGTCAAGCGCCTCGCCGACTCCGGCCTGCCGCTGCGCCTGGTCACCGCGTCGATCGACCACGGACTCAACGAGAAGGCCTACATCGTGCCGGGCCTCGGCGACGCCGGCGACCGCCAGTTCGGCGGCATGCGCCGCTTCTGAGCGACCCCGCCGTCACCGCTCACCCAAGACGGTCCGGTCACCGCTGGGTGGAGGCGGCCTGGTCGGCTCTAGGTCAAGATCAAGCCCCTCATTCCGTACGGCCACGACTCTCTCAACCGCACCGGAGCGGTGCCCTGGCTCCGCCGGCGACGAGACTGCTCGCTCGCGCCCGCCAGGGCCCGTCACGGGCTGAGGCGTCGGCTCACCGCGGCTGAGGCGTCGGCTCACCGCGACGTGGCTGCCCACTCCGGCCCCGCAAGGAGGCCCGGCGTGCTGCCCCGGTGCCCGGCTGGGGCACCACCGCTGTCTCACCGATGCTGAGACGACGGTGTGAACCAGCCGGTAGATCGCCTGCTCGGGGGCGCGCTGGGGCTGGGGGTGGCAGGGACATCGCGCGGTGAGGTGCCGTCCGTGGTGTGGGGATGCCGTCAGCTGGCGGTGCGGTGCGGCCTGGAGGGGGTGCTGAGGCCGCGGATTCAGCCCGATACGGGCGGTGGTGGGCGGGAGTGGGCAGCCACGTCGCTGAGGACGCTCGGGAACGTGATGGTGCGTTGGGGAAGGCGTGGCCCGTACCGCTAAAGGGTGGTGAAGTTCCAGCTCTGGGCCTTGCCGGAGGCAAAAGGCATGATGCCGTGGAAGACCGCTGGTTCGTCGGCGAAGACGAGTGGCAGGAAGTGGCGGTCGGACTCCCACATCGGGTGTTTGCCGGCCAGGATCTCCTCGATCGGCGTCCAGTGGAGGCTGCCCTCGTCGTTGGTCGCGTACGGCTCGCCGGTCCACGCGGTGACCCGGAAGAGGAAGCCGAACCAGTTCTCGCCGTTGCGGCCGAATCCGGGCCACGAGATGGTGCCGGCCAGTTCGATGCCGGTGCAGTCGATCCCGGCTTCCTCGTGGATCTCCCGGCGCAACCCGGCCACGACGTCCTCACCGGGCTCCAGCTTGCCGCCCAGGCCGTTGTAGTAGCCGTAGTGGATGTCGTCCGGCCGGGCGTCCCGCCGGATCATCAGCACCTGCTGACGATCGGGGGAGAGGACGTAACCCAGCGTGGCGAGGATCGCGTGCACGGCAAAACCCTAACCGGCGGCGGCAGAGCGGACGGCAGCACCCGGACCGGCGGCGGGGACGGGCCCCGCCACCGGTCCGGGTGTCAGCGGTCGAGTAGCGCGAACAGTGATTCCCACCGGTCGACGATGCTGTCGGGGGTGAAACGCTGTACCGATTCGCGGCCGGCGGAGCCGAGGCGGCCACGCAGCTCGCGGTCGTTGATCAGCCGTTCCAGTCCGGCGGCGAACCCGGGCACGTTACCGGCGGTGACCACCAGGCCACCGCTGACCTCGTCGTGGATCAGCTCGCGGATGCCGGGGGCGCAGTCGAACGCGACCGTCGGCAGGCCGTACGCCATCGCCTCCATCACGGCGATCGGGAAGCCCTCCTCGCGGGAGGGCAGCGCGTAGATCGAGGCGGAGCTCAGCGCGCCGTCGATGTCGCTGGTCTTGCCCTGGAACAGGTCCTGGTCGTCGAGGCCGAGAGCGCGGGCCTGGGTCCGCAGCGCCTGCTCGTCCGGCCCGGCGCCGAAGATCTTCAGCTGCCAGTCGGGGTGCTGCGGGCCGACGACCGCCCACGCCTCGAGCAGCATGTCGATGCCCTTGTCGTGGGAGAGCCGGCGGAGCGTGACCACGGTCTTCTCGTCGAGCGTGGGCAGCGTCTTCGGCACGGTCATCAGCGGGTTCGGCATGGCACCGACGTTCGACATGCCGGCGCGGGCCCACGCGTCGGCGTCGGCGTCGGTGAGCGACAGGTGGATGTCCATGTCGGCGTAGAACTTGAGCACCCGGTTGTAGCGGCTGCTGTTCTTGCACGCCTCGAACGACTCGTGCGACATGCCGATGACCTGCATGCCCTTCGTGTCGGCGGCAGCCACCCACTCACCGGCCCAGACCTGGGAGGCGATCACCACGGCGCCCGGCCCGGAGGCGGTGCGCAGGATCTCGTTGAGCCGGGCCACGCCGCCCTCGAAGATCTGCTGCCGCTTGCGGGCCTGCAGCGCCCGGCCCGGGTTGAGCGCGGCCGTGCCGGTCACCTTGCGCCGCCGCGGCAGCTGCTCGGGGTGCAGGGTGAAGGTCGGGTACGGCAGGTCGGAGCCGAAGTCCCGGTAGTCGGTGGCCGGCTCCACGCCGATCAGCCGCACCCGGTGCCCGCGCGCGGTGAACAGCCGCGAGATGTCGTGCACCCACTGGGTGAGGCCACCCAGCTCGTTGATGCTGTTGCAGATGATGAAGACGTCCCGGTGCTCAGCCACGACGGTCACCCGTCCGGAAGAAGCGGTCGACGACGGCCTTGGCGGCCTGCCCGGTGTCGTACTCACCGAACTCGGCGACGAATTCGCGGCGCTTGCCGGCGAAAGCGGTGGCGTTGCCGTCGAGGTCGGCGATGGCGGCGATCAGTTCCTCCGATGTACGGGTGAGCGGACCGGGCGCGGTCGAGCCGAGATCGAAGTACGACCCCCGGCTGCTGCCCACGTAGTTGTCGTAGTCGGGCACGTGGAAGATCATCGGCCGGTCGAGCAGCGAGTAGTCGAACATCAGTGACGAGTAGTCGGTGATCAGCGCGTCGGAGATCTGCATCAGCGGGGTGACGTCGTGCACGTTGGCCACGTTACGGACCGAGTGGCCGTACGCCGGCGGCAGCGCGAACGACACCAGGTAGTGCGGCCGGACCAGCAGGATCGTGTCCTCGCCGAACCGCTGCACGAACTCGTCGAGGTCGAACGGCAGCTCGAGGCCGGACCGCCGCTTGATCTCCTCCGGCCGGAACGTCGGTGCGTAGAGCACCACCCGCCGGCCGTCGGTTATCCCGAGCTTCTTGCGCAGCTTGGCGAGCTCGGAGTCGTTGCCGCCGTTGACCAGCGCGTCGTTACGCGGGTAGCCGGAGCGCAGCAGCTCGGCGCCGACCCGCATGCCCTTCGTCAGGGTGCGCACGTCGTGCTCGGAGCGGACCAGGAAGTAGTCGAACCGGTCGATCGCCGACTGCCACTTGCGCTGCTGGGTCTCGGTCTGCGCCTTGATGGTGGCCTCGTCGAAGCCCATCCGCTTGAACGCCGAGCCGTGCCACGTCTGGATGTAGGTGGTCTCCGGGCGCTTGCGCAGGTCGTGCGGGAAGCCCTGGTTGTCGATCCAGAACTCGGCCTGGCCGAGCGCCTGCAGGTAACCCCACGAGTTGCGGCGGACCAGTTTCGCGTCCGTCGGGAAACCGGTCGGGTGTTCGGCGTACGCCCAGATCGGGGTGAACTTGATGCCCTGCCGGCGCATCTCCTCGTAAATGGCGCGCGGGCTGTCCGAGAACTGCTTGCCCATGTGGCTCTCGAAGACCACGGTGCCCTTCTTGACGGGCATCTTGAGGAACACGTTCTCGTACCAGGCGAGTTTGGTGGCCCGGTTGTTGCGGCGCTGCCGCAGCGACCGCTGCAGGTCGGCGGCGCGCTGCCAGGCGCGGCTGCCGAAGCTGGTGTTGCGCACCCCGGCGATCGCTGCCGAGCCCACCTTGGCGGCGCTGCCGTCGGCCTCCTGGCGCAGGGCCACGT
The DNA here is from genome assembly GCF_040639655.1 of Actinoplanes sp. NPDC023801. Classification (NCBI taxonomy): domain Bacteria; kingdom Bacillati; phylum Actinomycetota; class Actinomycetes; order Micromonosporales; family Micromonosporaceae; genus Actinoplanes; species Actinoplanes sp. NPDC023801. The sequence goes on from NZ_JBFAAI010000001.1 coordinate 469,143, forward strand.
TGCCGCTGTCGGTCTGGTAGCCCTGCAGCAGGTCGGAGGTGAGGCGGCTGAGTTTCGGCCGGGTCGGCAGCCGGAGCGTCTCGGTCACGTCCTCGTCGGCGAAAAGCGCCAGGTCCGCGCCCTCACCGCCGACCGAGATGTGCAGGCGCAACGAGTACGTCGGGTCGATCAGGCCGATCGGGCGGAGCAGCTTCTCCGGCGTGAACGTGACGCTCCAGCCGACCCGCTGCTCGTCGACGGCCAGCTGCGCCTTGGTCTTGAAGACCCGCCGCTTGCTGCGCCGTTCCTCGAAGACGAGCTGTGCCTTCGGGGCCGCCTCGACGGTGATCCGGCCGACCGGGTTGGTGAACGAGCCGGTCAGGGTGACCAGGTCGCCGTCGCGGTGCACGCTGTCGATGCGGGCGCCGATGCGCAGCTTGCTGAGCGGGCCGTCCTGGAAGCCCATCTCGGTGACGTCGAGGACCTCACGGCCCAGCGGGTCGTCGAGGTGCCGGTCTCCCCAGTAGACCCGGCCGTCCCGGACGACCAGGTCGACTGTCAGGTGCGGCTGGATCGGCCGGGGTGCCATGTAGTCGTGCACCGCGGCGACACCGTGGTAGTCGCCCTCCCGGACCAGGTAGGCGGCCATCGCCGGCAGCGGCTTCGCCTGGCGGAACGCCTCCTCCTGGAGGGTCTGCAGGTACGGGCGGGCGGCGTCGACCAGGGCGCGCTGGTTCTCCTCCGGCAGGATGCTCAGCCGGGAGAGGTGGACGCGCAGGTCGTTCTCGATGAACCGGATGTCCTTCTGCAGCCGCAGGTCACCGGCGTCGTGCGCCTCCAGCAGATCGTCAATCTTGCGGGTGACGATGATCCGGTCGGTGATGTTGCGGATGTCGGCGGCCCGGCGCGTGATCGATTGGTTCGCCGCCTTGCGCTCGATGTTCCACGTGTAGATCCGCTGGGGGATCACCGCGATCTTCTTGGCCGCGAGGTAGGCGTGCGCCGAGAAGAGGTTGTCCTCGTAGAGCCGGTCCTCCAGGAAGACCAGGTTCTCCCGGGTCAGGAAGTCGTGCCGGTAGAGCTTGTTCGTCGACAGCACGTCGTAGAGCAGCTCGGGCTGGTCGCGCAGGCTCTCGTAGACCACCTTGCTCTGAACCAGCCAGGGCATCCACGAGGTCTCCTTGCCGGTGGCCACGTCGCGCCGCACACAGCGGCCGATGACCATGTCGGCCTCGCTCTGCTCGGCCATCGCGACCATGTTGCGGCAGGCGTGCGGGTCCAGCACGTCGTCGCTGTCCAGGAACATGATGAACCGGCCGCGCGCGACCGCCACGCCGGCGTTGCGGGGAGCACCGCAGTGACCTGAGTTGGCCGGGAGGCGGATGAACTTGACGACGTCCGGGTGTTCCGCGGCCAGCCGTTCGACCACGGCCGGGGTGCCGTCGGTGCTGTGGTCGTCCACCACGATGATCTCGTGACTGCGCAACGACTGATCAAGAACCGACTGAACAGCGGTGGCGACCCGCCCGGCGTCGTTGTAAACAATGACCACGACTGTGACGTCAGGAGGCCTGGGCTGGGACGAGGTCACGGTTGACGTGGTCCTTTCTGCAAAGCTGTCGGCCACTCGCATCACCGGCACAGCCGATGCTGGCAGGGGGGTGTGCCTGAGGGCGGTCAGCATCATAGGTTACAGCCCGGTGCCTCACGTCCGGCCGACGATCAAGGCGTCGGTGAATGTCCGGCCGATCGGCCTCCGCGATGTGGTACGACCGGCGTAGGTCACCGGGGTTGCCCGGGACGGTCATCGGAGTCGGCTAGCCTGTCACGGATTTTCGTGACCAGGGAGGACGTTCGTGAAGGTTCTGATCGCGGGTGGCGCGGGGTTCATCGGCAGCACGATCGCGTCCTGTCTCCTCGATGCCGGCCACGAGCCGGTCATCCTCGACAATCTCGTCACCGGCCGCCGCGAGTTCTGCGAGGGCCGGTCGTTCTATGAGGGTGATATCGCCGACAGTGCGGTCCTCGACCGGATCTTCGAGGACCACCCGGACATCAGCGCGGTCGTGCACTGCGCCGCGCTGATCGTCGTGCCCGAGTCGGTGGAGCGCCCGATCCACTACTACCGGGAGAACGTCGCCAAGACCCTGGAATTCGTGGACCGCCTGATCGCCAAGGGTGTCACCCGGCTGCTGTTCAGCTCGTCGGCCTCGATCTACCAGCCCGGCGAGGACTTCACCGTCGATGAGGGTTCGAACCTCACCGCCCTCAGCCCGTACGCGCGGACCAAGCTGATCGTCGAGCAGATGCTCTCCGACATCACCGCGGCCACCCCGCTGCGGGTGCTGTCGCTGCGCTACTTCAACCCGATCGGTTCCGACCCGAAGATGCGGACCGGCCTGCAGCTGCGGTCGCCCAGCCACGCGCTGGGCAAGCTGATCGAGGTCTACCGGGAGGGCCGGCCGTTCCCGGTGACCGGCATCGACTACCCGACCCGGGACGGCTCCGGGATCCGCGACTACGTGCACGTCTGGGACCTGGCCGGCGCCCACCTGCGGGCGCTCGAGGAGTTCGACGCGCTGCCGTTCGAGCAGGGCTCGCTGGCGATCAACCTGGGCACCGGCACGGGCACCACGGTGCTGGAGTTCGTCGAGGCGTTCAACGAGGTCGCCGACCGCCCGGTGGAGATCGAGCGGGCCCCGCGCCGCCCCGGCGACTCGGCCGGCGCCTACACCCGCAGCAGCCGGGCAGCCGACCTGCTGGGCTGGCGGGCCGAGCACTCGGTGGCGGACGGCATCCGCGATTCGCTCGCCTGGTTCGCCCACCGGGAAAGGATCCTGCCGGATCTCGCCCGTTAGTTTCTCAACCGGCGGCAACGGCTGAGTGCGCCCGGATCGTAGGACCGTCCCGGATCTGACCGACCTGGGGATCGGACCGGATGACCCGGGCCACTATCGTTGCCATACATGACCCCCATCCCGCTCGCCGAGGAACTTCTGCTCCTCGCGTATGACGACCAGACCGGAAAGGCCACGGGCTCCCGCATCGGGCTCGACCTGGGCATGGCCGCCGCGGTGCTGATCGACCTCGCACTGGCCAACCGGGTCGCCTACGCGGCCGACGGCCACCTGACGGTCGTCGACGCCACCCCGCTCGGGGACCCGGTCGCCGACGCGGTGCTGAAGAAGGTGGCGACCGAGGAGCCGCACACGCCCGCCCAGTGGCTGCAGCGCCTCCGGCACCGGCTGCGCATCCGGGTTCTGGAGGACCTGTGCGCGCGGGGCGTCGTGCAGGACGTGGACGAGACCCAGCTCGGCGTCATCCACGTGCACCGCTACCCGACCACGGACCCGGCGTACGAGGCCGAGATCCGCGCCCGGCTGGCCGCCGCCCTGATCGGCAACACCCTGCCCGACGAGCGGACGGCCGCCCTGGCCACGCTGCTCGTCGCGGCCCGGATGGAGCCGGCCCTGAAGCTCCCGGCCGACGAGATCGACCGGGCGCACGAGCGGCTCGCCGAGATCGCCAGCAACGCCGGCTTCGTCGGTGACGTCACCCTGGAGGACTCCATCGTGCGGCCCAGCGTCGCGCTGGTGGTGGCCACCCTGGGCAAGGCGATCCAGGCCGCGCTCGGGACTCCCAAGCCGATCTGATCTGTCCTCCCGGGGCTTCACGCCGAAGCCCCGGGACGGTCCACTACACGCCGAGCGTTGCCGCGATCTCGGCGCGCAGCGCCCGCAACTCGGTTGCGGCACGTGCCCTGGCGGTCGCCGGGTCGCCCTCGACGACCACTTCGAGGTACGCCTTGAGCTTCGGCTCGGTGCCCGAGGGCCGGATGACGACCCGGGTCGTGGCGGTCCGGAAGGTCAGCACGTCGTTCTCCGGCAACAGGTCTGCCACCTCGGTCACCGGTGCGCCGAGCAGCGTGGCCGGCGGGTTGCGGCGGGCCCTGGACATCGCCCGCCCGATCTCGGCCAGATCGTCGACGCGGACCGACAGCTGATCGGTGGCGTGCAGGCCGAACTCGGCGGCCAGTTCGTCCAGACGGTCTGCGAGGGTGCGGCCCTCCGCCTTCAGCCCGGCGGCCAGCTCGGCGACCGTCAGCGCGGCGGTCACCCCGTCCTTGTCGCGGACCATCGCCGGGGCCACGCAGTAGCCGAGCGCCTCCTCGTAACCGAACGCCAGGTCCTCGGCGGCGCGCACGATCCACTTGAAGCCGGTCAGCGTCTCCGCGTAGGGCACCCCGCGGGCCGCCGCCAGGCGACCCAGCAGCGACGACGAGACGATCGTGGTGGCGTACAGGCCGGGGACACCACGGCGGATCAGGTGATCGGCGAGCAGGACACCCAGCTCGTCACCGCGCAGCGGGCGCCAGCCGTCGCCGGCCGGGATCGCGACGGCACAGCGGTCGGCGTCCGGGTCGTTGGCGATCGCCAGATCCGCGCCGGTTCCCGCGGCGAGCGCCAGCAGCAGGTCCATCGCGCCGGGCTCCTCCGGGTTGGGGAACGCCACGGTCGGAAACGCCGGGTCGGGTTCGGCCTGCTCCGCGACCACCTCGAGCGGCGGGAAGCCGGCGGCGGCGAACGCGGCGGCCACGGTGGAACCACCAACACCGTGCAGGGGGGTGTACGCGATGGCCAGGTCACGCGGGCCGTTCTCGGAGAGGACGGCGGCGGCGCTCCGGACGTACCCCTGGAGGATCTCGTCGCCGAGGACCGTGCCCGGCCCGCCGAGCCGCACCGCATCGACCCTGCGCACCGCCCGGATGGCCGCCTCGATACCGGCGTCGGCCGGTGGCACGATCTGTGCCCCGGTGCCCGCCGGACCGCCCAGGCCGGCGCCCAGATAGACCTTGTAGCCGTTGTCCTGCGGAGGGTTGTGACTCGCGGTGACCATGACTCCGGCGACCGCTCCGAGCGCCCGCACCGCGTAGGCCAGCACCGGCGTCGGCAGCGGCCCCGGCAGGAGCAGCGCCTCCCGGCCGGTCCCGGTGGCGACTTCGGCGGTCCGTTCGGCGAACTCCCGGGAGCCGTGACGGGCGTCGTATCCGATCACCAGCGGCCCCTCGCCGCCCTGAGCGTCGAGCCAGCCGGTCAGACCGGCCGCGGCGCGGGTCACCACCGCGAGGTTCATGCCGTTCGGCCCGGCGCGCAGCCGGCCTCGCAGGCCCGCGGTGCCGAAGGTGAGGGGCCCGGAGAACCGATCGCTCAGCTCGGCCGCGGTCTCCGGTAAGCCGTCGAGGACCGCGCGCAACTCGGCCCGGCTCGCCGGATCGGGATCGTCGGCGAGCCAGGCCTCGGCCCGGGCGATCAGATCAACATCAACTTGTGGTGCCATCAGGGATTGATAGCACAGCTCCGTCACAGGCTGAGCTGGAACGTCTCCGCCATGTGGTCGTAGTACTTCCGGTAGTCGGCGAACTTCGCGTCCGTCGTGGTGAGGTAGAACGAGTACATCTTGTTGTTGACCAGGGTCATCCGCCAGATGCCGTGACGCATCTGGTCGCCCTCGCCGCAGGTGTACTCGAACTCGGCACCCGGGTTGCCGGAGATCGTCACGTCCTTGGTGCCGACCGGCTGGAACGGATCGGGGCAGGTCTTGCCCTTCTTCAGTCCGGCCGGCGCGGTCTGGGTGACGAACTTGTTCGGCGTGACCTTGCCCGACTCGACCAGGATGCGCACCTTGGTGGTCTTGTCCTGAGGGTCGATGTACTCCACGTAGACGCCGCCGGCGGCGCGGGTCCAGCCGGCCGGCACCTTCACGCTGATCGCGTCGTTGCCCTCGTAGTCCTGCGTCGGGAAGTCGGCGGCGGCGGCCGTGCTCTGCTGCGGGGCCGCGGTCACCGGCGGCGTCCCGGTCTCGTCCGTGCCGCTCATGGCGAAGACCAGGACCAGCACCAGCACCACCGCGGCGGCCGCGCCACCGGAGATCAGCTGCTTGTTGCGCGGCCACGACTTGAACGTGGTGACGGCTCGGCCGGTGGTCTCCTTGGCGGTGCCGACGACCTTGTCGATCGTGGCGCGCCGCTTGGCGGCCGGGCTCATCACCACGGTGCCCGGACGGGCGCCACCGGCCTGCTGGGCCCACGCGTCCCGCGGGGGGATGACGCTCGTCGTGTCGCCGCCGGCCCGGCCACCGTCGGGCAGCTTGTGGGCCGGCATCGCCCCGGTGGGCATGATCGCGCCCGGGCTCTGCTGCGGGACGGGCGGTTCGGGGGCCCGACGGCGGCCGCCGCCCGTGTTCTGCTGCTCCAGTTTCGCCAGGTGGTCGGTGAGCGACTCACCGGGCGCCAGCATCGCGCGGCCGCCGATCTGACCGGTCGGCTGCGGCGGGATCGGCTGGGTGGCGGCGGGAGCCGGGCTGGTCGGGCGCGGCGACGGCACCACCGAGTAGGGGTCGGTCATCATGTGCGGCGGGTTCTTGCTCGCCAGCGGGCCGGCCAGCTGCTGCCGCAGGATGGTGCGGGCGGTCTGCACGTCCATCCGCTGCGCCGGGTTCTTCTCCAGCAGACCCATCAGCACCGGGGCCAGCGAACCGGCCCGGACCACCGGGGCGGGCGGGTCCTCGACGACCGAGTGCATCGTCTCGATCGGGTCGCCCTTGTCGAACGGCGGGCGGCCCTCGATCGCGGTGTACAACGTGACGCCCAGCGAGAACAGGTCGCTCGGCGGGCCGAAGTCGTGGCCCATGGCCCGCTCCGGCGAGATGAAGTGCGGCGAGCCCAGCACCATGCCGGGCGTGGTCAGCTGCACGTCGGTGGGCATCCGGGCGACGCCGAAGTCGGTCAGGACGCAGCGCCCGTCACCGCAGATCAGCACGTTTGCCGGTTTCACGTCGCGGTGCAGGACACCGTGCGCGTGGGCCACCTCGAGGGCGCCCAGCAGCGCGATACCGATCTTCGCCACCACCCGCGGGGAGACCGGGCCGTCCTCGATCACCATGTCGGCGAGGCTGCGCGCGTCCAGCAGCTCCATCACGATCCACGGCCGGCCGTTCTCGTGCACGACGTCGTAGACCTGCACCACGGCCGGGTGCTGCAGGGCGGCCGCGGCCCGGGCCTCGCGCATGGTCCGCTCATACATCGCGTCCCGGTCGCTCGGTGCCAGACCCGGCGGAAGGATGACCTCCTTGATCGCCACGTCGCGGCGCAGCAGCGTGTCCGCCGCGCGCCACACCGTTCCCATGCCGCCGTGACCCACCGCGGCGCGCAGGGTGTACCGCCCGCCGATGAGCGTGCCCGGGGCGGCGCGTCCGCTGGGGGGAGCCGCGTTACCACCGCTCCAGGTCGGAGATTGAGTCACTGAGGATGCCGCCCGGGGGGTATAGGGGCTGTCGACCAACCCCGCTATCTTGCCTGCCGCCACCCCCCGAATGAAAGTCGCTACGTCACTGTTAACGACACTTCGACGCTCTGTGATGGCCGAGTGGCCGAGGGTGGGTCGGCCGGGAACGCAGGGTGGCAAATTCCTCACGGTCGGACGCCTTAACGAGTCTTAGGATCAGCCCTGTGAACGCAGAGTCGGGGTTCCCCATCAAGCCGGTGTACGGCCCTGCTGACGTGCCCCCGGGCGTCGGAGCCGAAGAGCCGGGTGAATATCCGTACACCCGTGGCGTCTATCCGACGATGTACACCAAACGGCCGTGGACCATGCGGCAGTACGCCGGTTTCGGCACCGCCGCCGAGTCGAACGCCCGCTACCACCAGTTGCTCGCGGCCGGGACGATGGGCCTGTCGGTGGCCTTCGATCTGCCCACCCAGATGGGCTACGACTCGGACGACGCGATCGCGCACGGCGAGGTCGGCAAGGTCGGCGTGGCGATCGACTCGATCGACGACATGCGGCAGCTGTTCGACGGCATCCCGCTGGACCAGGTGTCCACGTCGATGACGATCAACGCACCCGGGTCGGTGCTGCTGCTGCTGTACCAGCTGGTGGCCGAGGAGCAGGGCGTTCCCGGATCGAAACTTTCGGGCACGATCCAGAACGACATCCTGAAGGAGTACATCGCCCGCGGGACCTACATCTTCCCGCCGAAGCCGTCGCTGCGGCTGGTGGCCGACACCTTCGCCTACTGCAGGACCGAGATCCCGAAGTGGAACACCATCTCGATCTCCGGGTACCACATGGCCGAGGCCGGCGCCTCGCCCGCGCAGGAGATAGCGTTCACCCTGGCCAACGGCATCGAGTACGTTCGCGCCGCGATCGCCGCCGGCCTGGCCGTCGACGACTTCGCGCCCCGGCTGTCGTTCTTCTTCGTGGCCCGCACCACCCTGCTCGAGGAAATCGCCAAGTTCCGGGCCGCGCGGCGGATGTGGGCGCGGATCATGCGCGACGAGTTCGGCGCGAAGGACCCGAAGTCGCTGATGCTGCGGTTCCACACCCAGACCGCCGGCGTGCAGCTCACCGCGCAGCAGCCCGAGGTCAACCTGATCCGGGTGGCGATCCAGGCGCTCGGCGCGATCGCCGGTGGCACCCAGTCGCTGCACACCAACTCGTACGACGAGGCGCTCGCGCTGCCCACCGAGAAGTCGGCCCGGCTCGCGCTGCGGACCCAGCAGGTGCTCGCCTACGAGAGCGGCCTGACCGGCACCGTGGACCCGTTCGCCGGGTCGTACGCGGTGGAGGCGCTGACCGACGCCGTCGAGCGGGAGGCGACCGCGCTGATCGATCGGGTCTTCGAGTACGGCTCCGCCGTCGACGCGATCGAACAGGGCTTCCAGAAGGGCGAGATCGAGGCGTCCGCGTACCGGATCGCCACCGAGATCGACGCCGGGGAGCGCGTGGTCGTGGGCGTGAACCGGTTCACCGCCGAGTCCGAGGAGAGGTACGAGCCGCTGCGCGTCGACCCGGCGATCGAGGCCGCGCAGGTGGCCCGCCTGGTGAAGCTCCGGGCCGACCGGGACGGCGCCGCTGTTCAGGACGCATTGAAAGATCTCGCGAAGGCCGCCGCCGGAAGTGTGAACGTCCTACCGTTGATGAAAGAGGCCTTGCGCCTCCGTGCCACGGTGGGGGAGGTGTGTCACACCCTCCGCGGGGTATGGGGCGTGCACCGCCCCGTGGAACGGTTCTGAGCTGCTCGACGTACTCGTAGTGTGTCGCGTCACCTCCGCGATCCACTACCCGTTGAGGGGTTGGCGGGCCGGGACGACCTCCCGTGTGCCCGCCCGACCTCGGCCGGGGCGTGAGCACCTCTTTACGCGACCGTTACACAGCGTCACGACAAACGGGACTAGGCTGTCGCGCGTTGCGTAAACCGACGAAATTCGAGAGTGATACGGAAGCCGACGTGACTGCAGCTCTGGAGGCGCCCGAGGGCGTCGATACGGCGTGGCCCGGGCAACTGCCCGGCACCGATCCCCTTCCCGGCCGGCTCGACCGCTGGCTCGCTGCCAGGGGCGCAGAGCTCGTAGCCATTCGCCGGCACATTCACGCGCACCCCGAGCCGTCACACTCCGAGTTCGAGACCGCGGCCCTGATCGCCCGGGAACTGTCCGTCGCCGGTCTCCACCCTCGGATGATGCCGCGCGGTAACGGTGTGATCTGCGACGTCGGTGAGGGTGAGCGCACCATCGCGTTCCGTGCCGACATCGACTCGCTGCCGTTGCAGGATCTCAAGGACGTGCCGTACCGCAGCACCGTCGACGGTCAGGCGCACGCTTGCGGCCACGACGTGCACACCACCATCGTGCTCGGTCTCGGCATGGCCCTGGCCCAGCTCAACGAGCAGGGGCTATTGCCCGGCCGGGTCCGGCTGATCTTCCAGCCGGCCGAGGAGGCGATGCCGTCCGGCGCACCCGAGGTGATCGCCGCCGGCGGGCTCAAGGACGTCGACGCGATCTATGCGCTGCACTGCTACCCGCAGCTGCCGGTCGGCCTGGTCGGCGTGCGGTCCGGACCGTTCACGGCGGCCGCCGACGCCGTCGAGGTCAAGCTCACCGGACCGGGCGGGCACACCGCGCGGCCGCACCTGACCGCCGACCTGGTGCACGCGCTCGGTCGTGTCATCGTCGACGTGCCGGCCCTGCTCAGCCGGCGGATGGACCCGCGTGCCGGGCTCTCCCTGGTGTGGGGGTCGGTGCACGCCGGGCAGGCGTTCAACGCCATCCCCGGGGCCGGCGAGGTCCGGGGCACCGTCCGCGTGCTCAGCCGGGAGGCCTGGCGAGACGCTCCCGATCTGATCACCCGGCTGATCCGCGAGGTGGTCGCGCCGACCGGCGCGGAGGTCGACGTCAACTACATCCGCGGCGTCCCGCCGGTGATCAACGACCGGATGGCGTCCGCGATCATCGCCGGCGCCGCCGGGGCCGCCCTCGGTGCCGACCGGGTGGTCGAGGCCGAGCTCAGCATGGGTGGCGAGGACTTCTCCTACTACCTGGAGCACGTGCCCGGCGCGATGATCCGGCTCGGCACCGGCCGGCCGGGCGCCGACGTCCGCCACGACCTGCACCAGGGCGACTTCGACGTGGACGAGCGCTGCATCGGCCACGGTGTGCGGGTGATGACCCACACCGCCCTGGCGGCCCTGTCCACAGGCGCGTTCTGACCGTCTTCCCCCGGCTGGCCCTCACCGCTGTCTCAGCACGCTGAGACAGCGGTAGGTGCCAGCCGGGTTTTATGGCTGTGCGTTGTCGCTGTCTCAGGGGCTGTGAGACAGCGGTGGGGGCCAGCCGGTTGCGACCGCATACGCCCGGCGGCCGCGTTGCGGCCTTGTGCCGGGCGAACCTCGCGTCCCATGCCACGAGACGGGCCGGTTGCGGTTGGTGACGTCTTGTTCCGTACGAGATCAGTTGGTGGAAGTGGGAGCCTCGGCAGCCGCCGGGACCACCACCGGGGTGTTGCGGCGGCGGTGACGGCGCAGGAAGTGGATGATCGCCCACGCCGGGACGCCGAGCGCGATGATCCAGGGCAGCAGCGCCCCCAGCACGGTGAGCAGCACACCGAGCGACGCGACCAGCGCGTTCCAGCCGTTGGAGAGCCCGGCCAGGAAGCCCGCCGGGTCGTCGTCGTCCACCGGGGTGGCGGACGGGTCGAGCAGCACCACCGTGATCGTGGACAGTGCCGTGAGGTCGGACAGCCGCCGCTTCTTGCCCTCGAGCGAGGCCAGATCGGACTCCCGCGAGGCCACCTCGCGCTCCAGCATCACCAGGTCCTCCAGCGACTTCGCCTGGGCGAGCAGCCGCTTGCCGCTCTCCAGCCGGGCCTTCTGCACCTCGATCCGGGCGTCCAGATCGACGACCTGCTCGGTGACGTCCTCGGTGTTGATGCCGCGGTTCTCCTCGTCGCCGAGGCCGGCCAGCTGGTCCACCACCGAGGTGAACTTGTCGGCCGGAATACGCAGCTTGATCGTGGCGGTGTCCGAACCGGATCCGCTGTGTCGTTCGTCACCACCGACGAAGCCGCCGGAGCCGGTCGCGATGCCGGTGACCTTGGCGGCGGACGCGTTGACGTCCTCCACCCGGATCGTGATCGACCCGGTGTAGATGATCGACCGCTGATCGATCTGCAGGTTCGGCGCCTCCGCCGCGGTGTCCTTGGCCTCTGCCGGTGCGGCCTCCGCCCCCGCGCCGGCCTTCTGGTCAAAGGCTTCGCCGCCGGCGGCCGCCCCCTGTGGGGCCCGGGCCGGTGCCTCCGCGCTGTTGGCCTGGTCGGACGAGTCAGCGCCGCAGCCGGCGAGCAGGAGGCCCGCCAGCAGCGCCGCGATCATTCCAGGTTTTCTCATGGCAGCTCCGATCTCACGTCTTCACTGACCGGTGGGACGTGCGGCATGCACGTCCCGGTTCCGGCAGACTGCGAGATGAGTGGTCACAGATCAGTAGCGGAGGGGTCCCGTGCGCGTCACGAAGTTCACCCATTCATGCCTGCGCGTCGAAGGGGCCGGAGTACTCGTCGTAGATCCTGGTGAATTCTCCGAAGCGTCCGCATTGGACGGCGCGGATGCGGTGCTCATCACCCACGAGCACTTCGACCACCTGGACGTCGCGGCCGTGACGGCGGCCGTCGCCCGGCGGCCGGACCTGCGGATCTTCGCGCACGAGGCGGTGCTGGCGCTGCTCGGCGACGTGGCCGGGGCGACCACCGCGGTCAAGGCCGGGCAGGAGTTCGAGGCGGCCGGTCACCGGGTACGGGCCTTCGGCGGGCAACACGCGATCATCCATCCGTACGTGCCGGTCTTCGCGAACCTGGGATTCCTGATCGATGACGGCGCGACCAACCTGTACCACCCGGGTGACTCGTTCGTGGCGCCGGACGTCGAGGTGGAGACGCTGTTCGTACCGCTGAACGCGCCGTGGGCGACGATCGCCGAGTCGCTCGAGTTCGTCCGCGGCGTCCGGCCGGGGCGGGCCTTCGCGCTGCACGACGGTCTGGTCAACGAGCGCGGGGCGGACGTTTACGGCAAGCACCTGGAAAGCTTCTCCGAGACCAGGTTCCAGCAGGTCGCGCCGGGCAGCGTGCTGGACTGACGTGCTCGCCATCGACGTCGTGGTACGGCGGCTGTACGAGGCAGCGCCGGACGGATTCGTCGCGACCCGGGCCGCCGCGATCGACGATGCCCGCCGGGCCGGCGACCGGGAGGCGGCCAAACGGCTCGCCGCGCTGAAGAAACCCACCGTAGCGGCCTGGGTGGTGAACCTGGTGGCGCTGCGCCGCCCCGAGCTGCTCGACGAGCTGATGGAGCTCTCGACGGCTCTGCGGGCCGCCCAGCGCGAACTCCAGGGCGACCAGCTGCGGCAACTGTCGACGCAGCGGCGGCAGTTCGTCTCGTCGCTCGTCGCTGCCGCCCGCCGGCTGGCCGTCGAGTCCGGGACGCAAGCCGGGAAACTGCCGCTCGGCGACGTCGAGGCGACGTTCACGGCGGCGCTTGCCGATCCGGAGATCGCCGCGCAGGTGCGATCCGGGCGGCTGATCCGGGCGGTCAGCTACGCCGGGTTCGGTGAGGTGCCGAAACCTCGGTTGCGCCTGGTCACCGACGACTACCGCACCGATGAGCCGGCCGGCCCGGCGGACCCGGACGATTCGCCCGGCCGTCCGGATCCGGCCGCGGCCCGAGAGTCCGACCGTCCGGACCCGGCCGCGGCCCGGGAGCAGGCCGCGGCCGAACAGCGGCGCCGTGAGCTCGAACGGCGACGGCGGGAGCTGGACCGCGAACTCAGCGCCGCCAGGGCCGACGAGCGCCGCGCCGACGGCCGGCTGGAACGGGCCGAGGAGGCCGAGCGGGACGCCGGCCACCTGGTCGAGGACCTCGACGCCGAACTGGCCGAGCTGGAACGGCGGCGCACCGAGGCGGTGGCCGACGTGGCGCGGCGCAAGGCGGCCCGCCGTGCCGCCGAGCGGGAGGCCGCAGCGGCCCGCCGCCGGGTGGGCGACGTGCAGGCGGCTCTCGACGACCTGACCTGACCCGCTGACCTGACCCGGTCGCGCAGGGAGCGTTCTCTTCGGACTGTCCGGAGATTTTCTTTAGACGGTTCGGGGGAGCAGAATCGGGCGGTGACCCCCGAACAGGCCGCCGCCAACGCTCGCACGGGACTCGCCTCTATTCTCCGGGCCTTCTCGGAGTCGCCGCGCACGCTGCAGGGCGCCCGCCTGCTGGGTCTCTCCGGCTGGGCTTACCACGTCTCGGCCCGGGCCGGGGCGCTCGGCGAGGTGCGGTCCGAGACGGTGGCGGCGGTGCTGGCCTTCATCGCGCCGGAGGCGGTCACCGACGGCTGGGAGGCGGCGGTGAAGGCGTCCGCCCCGAGTGAGGTCGCCAAATGGCACCTGGGCGAGCTGTGCAAGTGGGGTGCCGACCAGCTCGGCGGGTTCCCCCGGCTGGGCCGGCTGCTCGACCTGGCCGGCCGGGTGGTCGACCGGGTGGACACCGCGGGCCTGCCACTGTTCGCGGCCTGGCGGGCCATGCCGGCGCCGGACGTCACTCCCGGCGCCCGGGCCGCGGTGCTGCTGCACCTGCTGCACGAGCACCGGCTCGGCGTGCACGTCCTGGCGGTCCGGGCCGGCGGGCTCACCCCGCTGGAGGCGATCATCGCGGGCCCGGAGGGCGAGACCGGTGCCGTCGCGCTCGGCTGGCAGGCGCCCTACCCGCCGGCCGGTCCGCTGGTCCGGCGGTTGATCTGGGCCGACGCGGTGGCCGACTCCCTGGCCGGACAGGCGTACGCGGCCCTCGACCAAGCCGAACGCGTCGAGTTCACCGGCCTGCTGGAGTCGCTGGGACACCGCCTGACTCGCTGAAATCGGTTGGCAGCATGCCCCGGGCATGTTGCGATGCCCGCATGACGGAACTTCCCCTCGGCTGGACGACGCGCCGGCCCACCCTTGACGACGTGCCCGCGATCCTCGAGCTGGTGCACGCCAGTGACATCGCCGCGGTGGGGGAGCCCGACTTCACCAGCGACGAGGTTCGTGAGGAGCTCACGAACCCCAACACCGACATGTCGCGTGACTGCTGGCTCGCCATCGACGACTCCGGCAAGATCGTCGGCTGGGCCTATCCGGGCAACTCGACCGGCGGCACGCGGGACTTCGTCAACGTGTACTTCTGGCCCGGCAGCGGCCTGCCCGCCCTGAAACCGCTGCTCGAGCTGATCATGGCCCGCATGGTGGAGCGGGCCGCCGAACTCGGCCACCAGACCTACGAGGTCCGTTCCGGGGCGATCCCCGGCGAGACCGAGCTGATCGAGGCGCTGACCGGCGCCGGCTTCGTCTTCCTCAAGCAGTTCGCCCGCATGAACATGTCCCTCGACGGCGTCTCCCCGGTCGCGCCCGAGCCGCCGGCCGGGATCACGGTCCGTCCGGTCCGTCAGGACGACGAGGCCGAACTGCGGGGCTTCCATGCGGTGATCGAGGAGGCCTTCGCCGACTCCGATCACGAGGTCATCCCGTTCGACGGCTGGCGCGAGCAGGTCGCCAAGGCACCCACCCCGTTCGACGAGTGGTTCGTCGCCGAGGCGGACGGGCAGATCGTCGGCGCACTCGAGTCCACCGACGGCGGCGAGGAGACCGACGAGGGATGGGTGAAGCGTCTGGGCGTGCTCCGGGCGTACCGCAAGAGGGGTGTCGGTGAGGCGTTGCTGCGCCGTGCCTTCGCCACCTACGCCGCCAAGGGCCGTCCGAAGGCGGGGCTCGGCGTCGACCTGGCCAACCCGACCGACGCCGCCAGCCTCTACTTGAAGGTCGGGATGGAGGCTCTCTACCGGGCCAACATCTACCGCACCACGGTGGAAGCGGCCGGCGCCTGAGCTGTCGCCCTCCGGCGCCGGCCGCCGGGTCACACCGACGCGGGCTGCGTCTGCGTCTCGGGGGCGGGACGCGGGGCCGGTGGCAGCGCACTGCCACCGGTCTCTCCGCTGCGGTTCAGCCACCGCTTCGGGGTGTGCTTGCGCCACCACCTCTCGGCTGGTTCCTCCACGAAGTGGAAGAGCGCCCAGCAGAGCGCGTTGATCACCACTGCCATGCCGATCAGGGTGAAGATCACCGCGTTGTTGTCCGGCATCCGGCCGAACTCGTAGGTCGCCAGCCGGCTGATCGAGTGATGGACCAGGTAGAAGCTGTACGACCACAGGCCCAGCATGATCAGCAGCTTGTTGTTCAGCACGCCGCGATGCCCGTTGATCTCCCGCTGCACGAACGACAGCATGATCAGCGCCGAGAGGATCCCGACGACCGGCCGCATCGCGAACTCCATCTGGTGCTCGACGAAGTCGGAGAAGTCCCACCGCTCCTGGAAGTACAGGTACGTCCAGAGGCCCAGGCCGGCGATCGGGACGATCGGGCGTAGCGGCAGGCGCCAGCCGCGCTTCAGGGCCATCGCCACGGTCATGCCGAGCAGGAACTCCGGCAGGTACACGAGCGGGTGACGCATCACCCAGCGGGCCATCGCCGGTTCGAGGTTCGCGTCGGCGATCCAGTTCACCGCGTACATCCCGAAGAGGGCGATGCCGGTGGTCACGGCCAGCCAGCGGGTCCGCATCCGGACCGCGATCCGGGCGGCCAGCGGGAACAGTGCGTAGAAGAGCAGCTCGACGCTCAGCGTCCAGGTCACCGGGTTGCCCGGCAGGGTCGGTTCGACGCCCGGGAACCAGGCCTGCACCAGGAACACCGACGCGATCACGCTGGGCCAGTCGATCTCCTGCTTCGCCGCGATGTAGAACGCGTAGATCGCCAGCGGCAGCACCACCAGGTGCACCGGCCAGATCCGGCCGATCCGGCGCCAGTAGAACACCATCGGGTGCTCACGGGGCTTGAACACCCACATCATCAGAAACCCGGACAGCACGAAGAAGAACGTGACACCGTGCCCGCCGATCCCCGAGAAGGGGAACAGTGCCGGTGACCGTCCGAACCCGGTCTTGCCGCCGAGGCCGGTGAAGTGGTGCGCGAACACTGCGAAGGCCGCGAAGAACCGCAGGCTCGTCAGGGAGTCCAGTCGCTTCGGCATCACAGCCGCCTCGACCCGGAGGCCGTTCTTGAGCATATGTATGGGATCGACTTCTGCGAGATGGCGGAAGGGTGACGGAAGTGCGAACAGTAGTACAACCGTCGATTGAGCGGTAGGCGAGAACGTCTCGCCTGCTCAGCCGCCTAGATCTCGGGAGAAGCCGTTCCGGTGGGCCGGCTCCGCAGATCGGCGACGTAGTCGTCCGGTGCACCGGCTTTCTCGGCCGCGTTCGCGATCTCCGACAGGTACCAGGCGGTCGGCAGGCCACCCTCGTAGCCGGTGAAGACGTACACCCATGCGGGTACGTCACCGTCGAGCGTCGATACACGGACCGTTACCTTCTGGTACGCCCCCGCAGTCACGCCCTCGACCTCGTCGAGCTGTGCGGCGTCCCATGGGTGGACGTCGTAGAGCGAGACGAAGACCCGGTCACCCGGTGACTCCACGATTGTCGTAACCGCCCCCTCCCAGCCGATTTCTCCCTCACCGGCGAAGGTGAGGCGCCAGCCTTCCACCCACCCCACGCCAACCATCGGCGAGTGGGGGCAGTAGGCCAGCATGCGGGCCGGATCCATGTTCGAGCCATACGCGGCGTAGTGACGCACGGCGACGACGATAGTCGTAGTGAGCGGTGGTGAGAATATGAGGAGTGCGTGTCGGCACGTCTAATGGTTTTTGGAGGTCGGTTTGTCGTGAGTCGGATCGTGATCATCGGTGGGGGACCGGGCGGGTACGAAGCAGCTCTGGTCGCTGCCCAGCTCGGGGCGGACGTCACACTCGTCGAGGCGGAGGGTCCGGGCGGCGCGTGCGTGCTCACCGACTGCGTACCGTCCAAGACCTTCATCGCGAGTTCCGAGGTGATGACCGGATACCGCCACGAGGAGCGGTTCGGCATCCGGACCTCAGGCCTGGCCGGGGTCAGCGTCGACGCGAAAGCGGTAAACGAACGGGTCAAGAAACTCGCCCTCGCCCAGTCCGGTGACATCCAGACCAAACTGATCAAGGCCGGGGTGAACGTGGTCCACGGCCGGGCCAGGCTCGGTGAGGACCGCCTCGGCCACACCCACCAGGTGCTGATCACCCCGCACGGCGGGGACACCTACCCGATCGAGGCCAGCACCGTCCTGCTGGCCACCGGGGCCACCCCGCGGGTGCTGCCCACGGCCCGGCCGGACGGCGAGCGGATCCTCGACTGGCGGCAGGTGTGGGACCTGGAGGAGCTGCCCAGCCACCTGGTGGTGATCGGCTCCGGTGTGACCGGCGCCGAATTCGCCAGCGCCTACCTGGCGATGGGCGTGAAGGTGACGCTCATCTCCAGCCGGGAACGGGTCATGCCGCACGAGGACGCCGACGCCGCCATGGCGATCGAGCGGGTCTTCCGCGAGCGGGGCATGACGATCCACAGCCAGTCACGCGGTGACTCGGTCGTCAACACCGGCGACGGGGTGCTGGTCACCCTCTCCGACGGGCGGACCGTCGAGGGGTCGCACTGCCTCATGGCGGTCGGGGCCATTCCCAACACGTCCGAGCTGGGCCTGCGGGAGTACGGCGTGGACATCTCCGACGGCGGCTACGTGACCGTGGACCGCGTGTCGCGTACCAACGTGCCGGGAATCTACGCCGCCGGCGACTGCACCGGCGTCCTGCCGCTCGCCAGCGTCGCGGCCATGCAGGGCCGGATCGCGATCTGGCACGCCATGGGCGAGGCCGTCGCCCCGCTTCGGCTGCGGACCGTCTCGGCGAACGTCTTCACCGACCCGGAACTGGCCACCGTCGGCGTGTCGCAGAACGAGGTCGACTCCGGCCGGTTCCCGGCTCGCCAGGTCATGCTGCCGCTCACCGGTAACGCGCGGGCCAAGATGTCCGGGCTGCAGGACGGGTTCGTGAAGCTCTTCTGCCGGCCGGCTACCGGTCAGATCGTCGGTGGTGTGGTGGTGGCACCGAAGGCCAGCGAGCTGATCCTGCCGATCACCATGGCGATCGAGAACAACCTGACCGTCGATCAGCTGGCCCACACCATCACGATCTACCCGTCACTCTCCGGGTCGATCGCGGAGGCGGCGCGTCAGCTGATGCAGCGCGAGATCCAGTAACGGAGTCGCCGCCGCCGAAGAACGCGAGGATCCAGCCGGCTGTGCCGAAGATCACGGCGGCGACGGCGGCAAGGGCGAAGACCTGCCAGGCGGACTGGGTGATCGCGGTACCCCCGAGGTGCCCGACCAGTCCGCCGTAGGCAGCCCAGCCCAGCGCGGCCGCGCCGTCGTACCCGACGAAACTGCGGATCGGGTAACCGGTGCGGCCGGCGTTGTAACCGGACGCCATCCGGCCACCCGGGACGAACCGGCAGAGCAGCATCACCAGCGGCCCCGGCCGTCGCAGCCCACGGGTGAAACGCTCGGCCGCACGCCTGGCGCGCGACTCGTGCTCCTCGCCGTGCGGCGCGAACCGGGCCGCAAACGAACCCAGCCGGTCGCCGGTCGAACGGCCCAGCACGAAGGCGATGCTGTCCCCCGCGAACATGCCGATCGAGCCGACCGCGATCACCAGACCCAGGTCAAGAGCGCCGTACACCGTCAGCGCCCCGGACGTGATCATGATCGCCTGGGTCGGCACCACCGGCACCAGCGCGTCGACGGCGAGGAACGCGAAAAGGGCGAAGTAGGCCCATGCCGGTGTCGCCAGCATGGTCAGCAATTCGGTCATCGGTGGGGCCACCTCGCGCTTCAGGACTCCCGGCATTCTGCGCCAGACAGGCTGAGAACGCGCTGTGTCCAGCATGAGCCCGCGGTGGCGGTTCCGCGGTGACGCGGGACACGCTACGGCCGGGCGCTACGAGGCGCTCCGCTTTTCGCCGGTTGCCGCTGCCGGGCGTACGGTTGGACCGGCCAGTGCCGGGCGACCGGCGCGCGGCCGCGGGCCGTCGGTAGGTCCCGTATCGACGGCCCGCCCCTCGCGGGTTGCGGAACGCCCGGGGCAGGCCCCGGGCGACGTGCCGTCACACGATCAGTTGATCTCGCAGAGGACGGTGCCGGCCGTGACGGTGGCACCCGGCTCGACGGACAGGCCCGCCACCGTGCCGGCCTTGTGCGCCTGAATCGGCTGCTCCATCTTCATCGCCTCGATCACCACGATCGTGTCACCCTCGGCGACCTCGTCACCGTTCTGCACCGCGACCTTGACGATCGTGCCCTGCATGGGGGCGGTCAGACCGCCCGTGGCCACCCTGGTCTGCGCCTTGCCTCCGGCGCGTGCCGGACTCCGCCTCGGGACGGCACTCGGAGCCGTACCGCCGGAAAGGTTTTTCGGAAGCCGGACCTCGATGCGCCGCCCGCCGACCTCGACCACGACGGTCTCGCGTTCTTCCTTCTCGCCGTCAGGCGCCGCAGGCGCCGCGAACGGCGGCACCTCGTTGGCCCACTCCGTCTCGATCCACCGGGTGTGCACCGTGAACGGCTCGCTGGTGAACGCCTCGTCCCGGATCACCGCGCGGTGGAAGGGCAGCACCGTGGCGATGCCCTCGATGACGGTCTCGTCGAGCACCCGCCGCGACCGCTCCAGAGCCTCCGCCCGGGTGGCGCCCGTCACAATGATCTTGGCGAGCATGGAGTCGAAGTTCCCGCCGATCACACCGCCGCTCTCGACACCCGAATCCACCCGCACCCCCGGCCCCGACGGCCAGGTCAACGCGGTCACCGTGCCCGGCGCCGGCAGGAAGTTACGTCCCGCGTCCTCCCCGTTGATCCGGAACTCGATGGCATGGCCGCGCGGCTCCGGATCCCCGGTGAGCTCCAGTTTCCTGCCCTCCGCGATCCGGAACTGCTCGCGCACCAGATCGATGCCGGTGGTCTCCTCGCTGACCGGGTGCTCCACCTGCAGACGGGTGTTCACCTCCAGGAACGAGATGGTCCCGTCCTGGCCCACCAGATACTCCACCGTGCCGGCACCGTGATAGCCGGCCTCCCGGCAGATCGCCTTCGCGCTCTCGTGGATCTTCTTACGCTGCTCGTCGCTCAGGAACGGCGCCGGAGCCTCCTCCACCAGCTTCTGGTGGCGGCGCTGCAGCGAACAGTCCCGCGTGCCGACGACCACCACGTTGCCGTGCGTGTCCGCCAGAACCTGCGCCTCCACATGCCGGGGCCGATCCAGATAGCGCTCCACGAAACACTCGCCACGCCCGAACGCGGCCACCGCCTCCCGCGTCGCACTCTCGAACAGCGCCGGAATCTCCTCGAGCGTCCGCGCCACCTTCAGCCCCCGGCCGCCACCACCGAACGCCGCCTTGATCGCCACGGGCAGGCCGTGCTCCTCAGCGAACGCCACGATCTCCGCCGCATCCGCCGCCGGATCAGCGGTCCCCGGCACCAGCGGCGCACCCGCACGCTGCGCGATGTGCCGCGCCGTCACCTTGTCACCGAGGTCCCGGATCGCCTGCGGCGAAGGACCGATCCAGGTCAGACCCGCATCGAGTACGGCCTGCGCGAACTCGGCGTTCTCCGACAGGAAGCCGTAGCCGGGATGAACCCCGTCGGCACCGCTCCGCTCAGCGACGCCGAGCAGCTTGTCGATGCGGAGATAGGTCTCGGCGGCGGTCTCACCGTCAAGCGCGTAAGCCTCGTCGGCCAGGCGCGCATGCGGCGCGTCCCGGTCACTGTCGGCATAGACGGCGACGCTCGTGAGGCCGGCGTCCTTGCAGGCCCGGATGACCCGGAGGGCGATCTCGCCACGGTTGGCGATCAATATCTTCCGCACGGCTATGAGCCTAACGGTTCCTCAGGTGGTTCCGAACCGGTGAATCCGCACTGTTCCGGATCGTTCTCCGCAATCGGCCCGGTGGACGGCAAGTTAATCCCGGTTCGCGGGTGTCGGCCGGCCGGCGGCCACTCCGCGTCGTCACTCCCGCCGGCGCCGTAGCGTGCCGATCTCCGGCCGCGGGCCGGTGTGGCCGGGTGCCTGCGTCGCGGGGTGCTGCGGGCCGGTCTGGCCGGGTCCCTGCGCGGCTGAGCGTTGCGGGTCAGTGCCGCCAGAGGGAGGTGATCGGAATGTTCATGTCGGCGAGCAGGCGCCGCAACAGCGGGAGCGACAGGCCGATGACGTTCCCCGGATCCCCTTCGATGCGCTCCACGAACGCGCCACCCCGCCCGTCCAGCGTGAACGCCCCCGCCACCTGCAACGGCTCACCCGACGCGACATAGGCCTCGATCTCGGCGTCCGTCACATCGGCGAAATGCACCGTAGTGGTGCCCACCGCCTCCGCCTGCAGCCCGCTGACCAGCCCTGTCAGGTGATGCCCGGTGTGCAGCACACCCGACTTGCCCCGCATCGCAGTCCAGCGCTTCACCGCCTCGTCAGCGTCCGCCGGCTTGCCGAACACCTCACCCTCGAACGCCAGCACCGAATCACATCCCAGCACCAGCGCCCCCGGATCGGCCGGCAGATCAGCCGCCACGGTCCGCGCCTTCATCCGAGCCAGAGCAAGGCTGGTCGTATACGCGTCCTCGGCCTCGACGACACTCTCGTCCACACCGCTGACAATGACCTCGGCGTCGATACCAGCCCCCGTGAGCAGCGCCCGCCGCGCAGGGCTGGCGGAGGCGAGGATCAGGCGATACGAGATGTCGGTCTGCACGACAAACGAGCCTACAAGCCCCACGGATGTAAAACCGTGAGCAAGCGGCGTGTTTCAACCGCGATCTCCGTCGAACCGCCTGTTCGCGCCCATAACCGACCGCTGGCCTGCCCTTAACGCGGCTGCCGGTGGTCGGCCGCTCAGCAGGTTCTGTCGCGGGTCGCGTTCAGTGCCCGTTTCTGCTTCATGATCGGGTGAACTCATTTACCGCGGCCTCTAGACTGCGCCGGTGGAGGATAGCGAGACGCGTTATACCCGTGCTCGGTTGTGGCTGGTGGTCGTGCTGGCCGGTGCCGTGGTCGTCATCGACCAGTTGACCAAGCTCTGGGCGGTGTCGGCGCTCGCCGGGCGGGCCCCTGTCACCGTTGTCGGTGAACTGATCCAGCTGCGCCTCACGTACAACGCCGGTGCCGCGTTCTCCTTCGCCGAACGGTTCACCTGGGTTCTCACCATCATCACCGCCGCCGCGGTGGTCAGCATCGGCATCATCGCTGTCCGAGCCAGGTCGCGTGCCTGGATGGTGGCGTTGGGCCTGATCCTCGGCGGAGCTGCCACACATCTGCTCGACCGCCTTTTCCGTCAGCCCGGGCCGGCGCGCGGCCATGTCGTCGACTTCATCGACTACTTCGGCTTCTTCGTCGGCAACGTCGCGGACATCTCTCTCGTGGTCGGTGTCGCTCTGGCCATGTTGCTCCAACTGCGCGGAGTGAGCCTGTCCGGCGCCGCCGAGCCCGCCGGGGTAAGACCAGCCGCCGGGTGAGTGAGATTCGCCCGTGATTGACCGTGGTGCCGTCGTCTTGTGGTTAGGAACGGCGTGACGGTGACGCCCACCTGGGCAATGTCGGTGGGCATGCCTTCGACCCGCGTCGAATCAGCTGCCACGCCTTGCAACCGTCGCTGAGCAGCCCGGTCCTTGACGGGAAATCACAGTCTCGGCAGTTCCCGCCGCAATTCACGGCGAACCGACCCGTCCAGTTCTGTTGCAGCCGGAAGCGGAAGCCCACGGACGTGAGCGTGATGTTGCCCGACGTGGGTGTGGTGCTGGCTAGGCGGACGGCGCCGGCGGCTCGGCTCGCCGCCGTCGGCGTACCAGCAAAGCGAGAACCGTTCCTAGGGCGATGACCGCAGCCCCGACTCCGGCAACCACAGGCACCACCGAACCGGCGGATTCCGGCTTGGGCGAAGCACCCGCCGAAGTCCCTGTCCCCGCCGGGACCGAAGGCCCCGCCGCCGACGAAGCGCCACCAGTGGGAGAAGAGGAGCCCGAACCGGTGCCGGCAGACGGGCTGAGCGGAGGAACATCGGCCGTCAGGGCTTTGACGATGTCAAGTACGCCATATCCGCACTGGTCGTCCCGCCCGGGCGGCCCGTTGTCCCTGGCTGTGGCCGTAAGTCGATGAATTACCTCAGGAGCTGAAAGGTTGGGGAACTTGGCCCGCACAAGCGCAGCCGCCCCCGAAACTATCGCCGTAGCCTGTGAAGTTCCGTCACCTTTTTCGTATTTGTTTCGTTGAAAAGTCATTACTATATTTACGCCCGGCGCGCAAATGTCAACCTCAGGCCCGGTGATCGAGAACTCGGCGTGTCTGCCATCTCGATCCGTAGCGCCTACCGCTAGGACCTCTGGAATCGCCGCTGGATAGGCTATCTGTAGGGCGTCAGATTCGTTGCCGACTGCAGCCACAACTACAGCATCCATGCGATTCGCTGTCGATATTGCCTCATTCAAAGCTCTTCCGCGTGGGGCGGCAACGGATACGTTGATTACCTTTGCTCCGTTTGTGGCCGCCCACTCGATCCCAGAAGTGACCCCGGTGCCGTCGTCTCCGGTGCCAACAGACTTTATTGGCATGAGGCGAGCAGCCGGTGCTATTCCAAGTACACCGCTATTCCCGCTGTGTCCATGCCCTGCGATTAATCCAGCCATCTTCGTGCCATGGCCAAGTCTGTCGTCGACCTGACCGGATCCGTCGCCGCCGGGAACCGTGTCTTTTCCCGGGTTCAAGTTTTTGGCAAGATCAATATGAGGAGTGACGCCGCTATCGACTAGAGCAACCGTTACGCCACCGCCCTTAGTCATCCGGTGGGCGTTTCCAACTTTGAGATAACCGGAGAACCATTGCATGTCTCTGACTTGGTCTGCATGTGCTGGAGCACAAGGCGCAAGGAGAATCATGGTGGCGGCACTACTGAAGAGCGTAATACTTATTTTGGCCCTCACCTATCGGCCGCCGAGGGTAGGGCCAGGGTCAATCCTTTGTTCTGGATGCGGAAGCAAGACCGGGTCTGTCCCGCTTTCCGTTTCCCACGGGTTATCGGGATCCCAGCGGGGTGATTGTGTGTCCTCATCGCCTCGCTGGCCGGGCCGGCGTCCAGGAGGAGTTACCGCACCCTGCCCGATCATCCCGCCAAGTGAATTAACACGCTGCGTGCCTCGAGCTCCGGCGTTCAACTGTCCTGCTCGGCCTGACGGCGAGCCGCCCATAGGCGGAGTTGCTCCGATTACTCCTCCGTGTAGAGGAGAGCTTCCCCGTGCACCGGGTGTGGAGGGAGGGGCGCTGAAGGGAGTGCCGCCGACGGGGCTGCCGTTCGGCGAAAAGTTGCGCGGGAGCGTACCCGTGGGCGAACTTTGCGTCGGAGTGAAGTTAGGTGCGTCGCCTAAGCCAGGGGTGGGCGAGACAGTGGTAGGTGTGGTCGGAGTGGTAGGCGGAGGATTCAGGGGCGGTTTTGTCCCGCCGAGGATGGGGCCCTCTGCGGGCTTCCGGGAAGGTGGCCGCTGATCGGTATTTCCACCGTTAGGTGTGGTGGTAATCCTTCGTGAATCCGGATTGGGAAGGCTGGGTTTCGATGATCTAGCGGAGCTCACACTCCGCCCAGAGGCAGCGGGCATAACTGGAGGGAGACCTCCACTGCCACCTAACCCGAGAGGGTCGCTAGAGTCATCCATTCTGTTGATGGGGACATACGGCTTGGGCGCGGTGAGGGACATCTGGGCCGTGGCGAGTTCGGCGCTGAGGCCCGTCATCAAGTCCGCAGCCTGCAGACGCAGTTGCTCCTGGCGTCCATCCGCGACCGGGGACGGCGGAGGAGGCGGTGCCATCGCCTTCCCGTAGGCGCGCGGCCGTTCCCGCATCTCCTCCGCGTACTTCGTAAGCGCGTCGGTGTTGGCCGCGTGTTCCTTCGCGATGGTCTCCAGCCGCCGTTTGGCGTCGTCGACCGCTGCGAGGGCTGTGGAGTATGCGCTGTAGTTCGAGATCGCGGCCTCGTACGTCTCGGTGAGGCTCTCGATCAGTTGGTCAAGGCGCTCGACGTATGCCCGGGATGCCTTGCTGCGCTCCGGCGGCCAAGCGGTGATCAGCTTTTCCTTGTACGTCTCGACCTGGGTCCGGTGCATCAGAACCAGCTCGTACGACTGTCGCCATCCCTTGAGCGCCTTCTGATGCTGTCCGCTGTCGTGGTCGCGCAGCATCGTCCACAGCATGGAGACGTCCATGAAGTAGAAGCGGTCCTTGCTGTCGCCGGCTCCGCCGCCGTCGTAGGCAGGCATCAGGCGCCACCGTTCCCTTCGAACGCGGCTTGGACGTCGGAGAGCTTGGCCTTGGCGAAGGCGTCGGCGCCGCGATACTTGGCGCTGATCTGTTCCGCTGAGGTGGCGAACTCGTTGGTGCCCGCGACGTAACCGTGCACGTTGCGGAAGGTGGCGTCCTGGACCTGACGGTGGGAGTACAGGAAGAGGCTCAGCTCGTAGAAGTCGCCGCCGGTGGGGAGTTCGGCGAGCATGTTCTCGGCGACCTGGTTGGCATGCGGGACGTAGTTCTGTTCGAGGTCTGCCTTGAGACCGGCCGCGAACTCCTCCATCGCCGCGATGTCCGCTTCGATGCCTTCGATGTCGCTGAGGTCGTAGTTGTAGACCGTGCTTCTCGGCACAGGTTCGTTGTCTACAGGCATCGGCGAGCCTCCCATCGACGACCGGCGAATGAACCTCTGAGAGGTTAGCGAATTCGCGCGCCCGCTACCGCCCCCTGTGGATGACGTTCAGTGGGGGAGGCCGGAGGTCTGCCAGTTGCGGGGGCCGGCGCCGGGCCGGGAGGATCGGATCCAATCTGAGGCAGGTTGCGGCGGCGTGGGGTAATTGACCGAAGTGGATCGAGATGCCAGGATGGCGACGAGCGCCGCGACCTCATGATCGTCTAGTCTTCCCCGTACGACGCTGACCAGCGGTTCCTCATTCATCAACCGAGCGTACGACGGGTGGCCGGAGATCCGGTGACACGTGTCCCACACTCGGCTGATCAATTCGCGGCCGCTCGACAGAACCAGGTATTTTCTGCGTGATGTCTTCTTCTCCCCCACTCGTTGTCGCTGATCGGTACCGGCTCGTTGCGCCGCTCGGTCAGGGCGGGATGGGACGTGTCTGGCGCGCGACCGATGTCGTCCTGCACCGAGAAGTGGCGATCAAGGAGCTCGTGCCGCCTCCGGGGCTGACCCCGGCCGAGCGGCAGGAGATGCGCGAGCGCTCTCTCCGCGAGGCGCGCGCCATCGCCCGGCTCAACAACATCAACGTGGTGCGCGTCTTCGACGTGCTCAGCACGGACGCCGACCCGTGGATCGTGATGGAGTATGTTCCGTCGCGGTCTCTCCAGGATGCCCTGGCCGCGGACGGGCCGTTCAACGCGCTGCGGTCGGCGGAGATCGGACTCGGCGTGCTGAACGCGCTGCGGGCCGCGCACCGCAACGGCGTCGTGCACCGTGACGTCAAGCCGGGCAACGTCCTGCTCGGCGCGGACGGCCGCGTGGTGCTCACCGACTTCGGCCTGGCCACGGTGCCGGGCGACCCGAACGTGACGCGGACCGGTCTGGTGCTTGGTTCGCCGGCCTACATCGCTCCGGAGCGTGCCCGTGACGGCACCGCTGGTCCGGCTGCTGACCTGTGGTCTCTCGGTGCGACGCTGTACGCGGCGGTCGAGGGCCAGTCGCCGTTCGCGCGCCCGTCGGCGATCGCCACGCTGGCCGCGCTGGCGACGGAGAACGTGCCGGTCGCGCGGAACGCGGGCCCGCTCAAGCCGGTGCTCAACGGTCTGTTGCGCAAGGATCCGGCGCACCGGATCAACGCGGAGGAGGCGGAGCGGCTGCTGTCGCGGGCCGCCGGTCGCCGCGGCAAGATCACCTTCCCGATGAGCCCGTCGATGCGGCGGCCGGGTGTGGGACGGGAGCGTCCGTCGCTGCCCACCGGCCCGGGCGGTCCGCCGGTGCTGCCGGGTTCGGGTTGGGGGACCGCGACGGGTTCGGCTCCGGTCGTACCCAATCCTCGCCCTCCGGTGGCCCCGCCTCCCGCAGCCGATGGGCGTCCGCCGCATTTCGCGTCGGGCAAGGCGCCGGTCGGTGACCATCCGCCGGAAACGCCGCGCCGCGGTGCCAGGCCTCTCGATCCGACGCGCCTCGACACGCCGCCGGTCCGAGACGATCAAAAACCTTCCTCCGGTACGGGCAGAGCATCCGCTATCGGTGCCTCGCAGTCACACCGTCCCGGCCAGGCTCAGGTCCCGCCACGCTCACCGGCGTCGGGAACGACTCCGCCGATCGGAGCCGCGACGAGGCCGCCGATGGGGGCCGGTGTGAACCCGCCGACCGGTCCGGGTGTGAACCCGTCAGCCGGTCCGGGGGCGAACCCGTTGACCGGCCCGGGAGCGAGGCCGTCGACCGGTCCGGGGACGAACCCGCCGACGGGTCCGGGAGCGAACCCGCCGGCTGTTTCGGGAGGGAGCCCGTCGGCCGGTCCGGTAGCGAAGCCGCCGACCGGGAATGCGCCGGCCGAGGCGGACGCGAAGTTCGCGTCGGGTGCCGGTGCGAAGCCGCCGACGGTGGCCAGCAGTTCGGCGCCCACCAACGCCTTGCGTACCGGTTTCACCGCCGCCGACGTGGCCGCCCACCGCCGCAAGCAGGCGGCACCCGAGCACGAGCGTTCGCTGGCGCAGGCGACTTCCAGCTACCCGGTGGTGACACCCCGTGACGCGGCGTCCGCCGAGCCCAGTAAGCCCGGGGCGGAGACACCGTCCGACCTGGAGGAGCAGGCAGAACCGGCCGGCCGGGAGAAGGCATCCGAGCCGGAACAGGCGGCCGGTGGGGCCGTACCGGGCGCGGAGTCCAGCGGGTCCGGCGCGCCGGGTGCCGACGCGTCCGAGGCCACCGCACCCGAGGCCACCGCCTCTGAAGACACCGTTGCTGAAGAGACCGGGTCTGAGGACACCGTGGCTGAAGACACCGTGGCCGAAGAGACCGCGTCTGAGGACACCGTGGCCGAGGAGACCGAGTCCGCCGACGAACCTGAGCCCGAGGCTGATGCCGCGGCTGATCCGGCTGCGGAGCCGGAGGCCGCCGAGGCGTCGCCCGCGGAGGACAGGACCTCGGTGGTGGTCGTTCCGGGCCCGGCCGAGGAGAAGACCTCGCTGCTGCCGCCCGCACGCCCGCAGCAGTCTGCCGAGGAGAAGACGTCGCTGCTCAAGCCGCCCGCCGAGGATAAGACGTCACTGCTCAAGCCGTCCTCGGAAGAGAAGACATCGCTGCTCAAGCCGTCCTCCGAGGAGAAGACGTCACTGCTCAAGCCGCCGGCCGACGACGACCGGACCTCGGTGGTCAGCATGCCGCCGCGCCGCCGGATCATCACGGCCACGCCCGCTACGCAGGTCGTCGGCGACCTCGAGGCGGACCCGGGGTTCCCCCGGCCGAATCGTCCCGCGTGGACGCCGATGCAGATGCGCCCGGTGGCGCGCCGCAGCGGCGGGATCACGCTTCTCGGCACCACGCTGACCCGTCGGCAGGCGGCTGTCGCGCTCGGCATCGTACTGACGTTCCTGCTGCTCGTCGGCATCATCGTGGTGCAGGCATTCGGTGACGACAACACGGCTTCCCCCGAGGTGAAGAAGGCCGTGACCGGCGCTTCGGCTCCGGTGCGGAACAACGGCAAACCGGACGGCGCTGGGACGAAGGCCTCCGTGCAGGGGCAGACGAGCGCGCCCGCCACCCCCAGTTCGGCGCCCGCGTCGAGCTCTCCGCCTGCCGGTGAGGTTCCGGCGGGCTGGCGTCTGCATCGGGGCTCCGGCTACAGCTTCCCGGTTCCGGATCAGGCCAGGAGCACCGACGGGGGCGACGTCACGCTGGGGTGGGGCAAGGGACGCCAGGTCCGCGTCGACATCGTGGAGGGCAAGAACGACCCGGTCAAGTACCTCAACAGCGACGGGACCATCGGGTACAACCGGGTGGGTCCGCGCCGGATCGACTTCCACGGCTCGTCGGCCGAGGTGGAGTACTACCGCAACACCAATGGCAACACCCAGCAGCGTGTGGTGCGGCGGGTCGTCAGCACGGAAGGCACGACGTTCGTGCTGACCTGGTACACCGAGGCTGACGACTGGGACGCCGCCAAGAGCGATCTGCAGAAGATCTATCAGGGCTTCGCGGTGAAGTAGTCGAAGGGTCCGGCAGTTCGTGGTGATGCCGTCATGCGTGAGATCCAGATGACTGGGTAGTTATCCATCGTCACGGATGGAGGTGCAACATGAACTGCCGACGACACGGCAGTAAGCCCACGATCGGCCTGTGGATGCTGGTGGCGGCGGCTGACGTCGCGATCATCATGGCGTCGACCGGTCTTCTGACGGCACTGCTTGTTCTGACCGCCCTCGCGGTGATCATCACCGGCGGGGTGTACGCGGCACGCTCCCTCGGCAGCCGCGAGCCTCAGCCCGCGAAGGCAGTGGTGAGGCGACGCGCATAGCCGGATCGGCTACAGTCCCCGGCGTGTTGTCGATCGACGGTGTGACAGATCTCTGGGACCAACTGCTCGGTGCCCAGCCGGACCCACCCGGGATGCTGGTGCTGCTCACCGTGGTGGCCGGGTTCCTCGCGGTGGCGATCCGCCCGGTGTGGCGGGTGGCCCGCAACGCCGTCACGATCGCCCATGAGGGCGGGCACGCCCTGTTCGCCCTGCTGACCGGGCGCAAGTTGCGGGGCATCCGGCTCGAGTTCGACACGTCCGGCCTGACGCTGTCGGCGGGCCGCCCGACCGGGATCGGCATGATCCTGACCCTGCTCGGCGGCTACATCGCCCCCTCGCTGGTCGGTGTGCTCGGCGCGTGGCTACTCGGCGGCAACCGGATCACGCTGCTGCTCTGGCTGGCGGTGGTGCTCCTGCTGCTCATGCTGATCAACATCAGGAACCTGTTCGGTGTGGTGTCGCTGCTGGTCACGGGCGCGATCGTGTTCGCCGTGTCCTGGTACGCGGCACCGGAGACCCAGGCGGCCTTCGCGTACGCCGGGGTGTGGTTCCTTCTCTTCGGGGGTGTTCGCCCCGTCTTCGAGCTGCAGAGTCTGCGCAGCCGCGGCCGGATGCGTGATTCGGACGCCGACCAGTTGTCCCGGCTGACGCATCTGCCCGCCCTGCTGTGGGTGGGCGTCTTCCTCGTGGTGAACGTGGTCGCCCTGCTGGCCGGCGCCTTCCTGCTCGCCGGCCAGTGGCTCCCCACACTCACCACCACGTAACTCGTTTGGCCGCGGAGCGAAGCGGGGCCAGTGTTACAGCGGGATGTTGCCGTGCTTCTTGGGCGGCAGGGTCTCCCGCTTGGTGCGGAGCATCCGCAGGGCACGGATCACCTGGGTACGGGTCTGCGACGGCTGGATGACCGCGTCGACGTAACCCCGCTCGGCCGCGATGTACGGGTTGGCGAGCGTGTCCTCGTACTCCTGAATGAGTTCGGTGCGCCGTAGCGCCGGGTCCTCGGCGGAGGCCAGCTCGCCCCGGTAGAGGATGTTGACCGCACCCTGGGCGCCCATCACGGCGATCTGCGCGGTCGGCCACGCGAAGTTGACGTCCGCCCCGATGTGCTTGGAACCCATCACGTCGTACGCCCCGCCGTACGCCTTACGGGTGATGACGGTGACCTTCGGAACGGTGGCCTCCGCGTACGCGTAGATGAGTTTCGCCCCGCGCCGGATGATGCCGTCCCATTCCTGTCCGGTGCCGGGCAGGAATCCGGGGACGTCGACGAAGGTCAGCACGGGGATGTTGAACGCGTCACACGTACGGACGAATCGGGCCGCCTTTTCCGACGCCGCGATGTCGAGCGTCCCGGCGAGGCTCATCGGCTGGTTGGCGACGACGCCGACCGGCCGGCCCTCGACCCGCCCGAACCCGACCACGATGTTCTGCGCGTAGAGCGGCTGAACCTCGAGGAACTCGTCGACGACGGTTTCGACGACCTTCTTGATGTCGTACGGCTGGTTCGGCGAGTCCGGGATGAGGGTGTCGAGCTCGAGATCAGCGTCCGAGGAGGCCGGCGGCGCATCGAAGACGACCGGCTCGTCCAGGTTGTTGCTGGGCAGGTAGGAGAGCAGCGCGCGGACGTACTCGATCGCGTCCTCCTCGTCGCTGGCCAGGTAGTGCGCGTTGCCGCTGCGGGTGTTGTGGGTGCGGGCCCCGCCGAGTTCCTCCATGCCGACCTCTTCACCGGTGACCGTCTTGATGACATCCGGACCGGTGATGAACATGTGTGAGGTCTGGTCGACCATGACGGTGAAGTCGGTGATCGCGGGGGAGTAGACGGCGCCGCCCGCGCACGGGCCCATGATCAGCGAGATCTGCGGGATGACGCCGCTGGCCCGGACGTTGCGGAAGAAGATGTCGGCGTAGAGGCCGAGCGCGACCACGCCCTCCTGGATGCGGGCGCCGCCGGAGTCGTTGATCCCGATGATCGGGCAGCCGATCTTCATGGCCAGGTCGAGCACCTTGACGATCTTCTCGCCGAAGACCTCGCCGAGGGAGCCGCCGAAGACCGTGAAGTCCTGGGAGAAGACGCACACCTGCCGGCCGTCGATGGTGCCGTGGCCGGTGACGACACCGTCGCCGTACGGCCGGTTCTTCTCCAGGCCGAAGGCCGTGGACCGGTGCCGGGCCAGTTCGTCGAGCTCGACGAAGGAGTCCTTGTCGAGCAGCAGCTCGATGCGTTCGCGGGCGGTCTTCTTGCCGCGGGCGTGCTGCTTCTCGATGGCTCGCGCGGAGCCGGCGTGCACGGCCTCCTCGCTGCGCCGGGCGAGTTCGGCGAGCTTACCGGCGGTGGTGTGGATGTCGG
Source organism: Actinoplanes sp. NPDC023801 (assembly GCF_040639655.1). Classification (NCBI taxonomy): domain Bacteria; kingdom Bacillati; phylum Actinomycetota; class Actinomycetes; order Micromonosporales; family Micromonosporaceae; genus Actinoplanes; species Actinoplanes sp. NPDC023801. The sequence goes on from NZ_JBFAAI010000001.1 coordinate 501,303, forward strand.
GCTCTATGGTCACGAAGGTCTCCACGCTCTGAGCGCTCGTTAAGGCAACGATCAGCATCGTAGCCGGGGAGCCGTCGCACACGGAGGGCGTCGAGACGCGTGCGTTTCATACCCAATGCCCCATTCGTTACTCCCGGCGTGACGAACTGGATGACCGCGGCCGGGCTCGCCTTCATCGCAGGCGGCCTCGCCACACTGATCAGCTTCCGCGCCGTGATCTTCGGCGCCGGAGCTCGTCGGGCGAACCGGGCCGGCTCATCCCCTCGCCGCCGGCGGTCGGAAGCCGTCGCGAGGTCCGCACCCGGACCTCGCGCCACGATGGACGCCGCAGCGGCCGAGGGTGACGAGCCCAGGGCCAGGCGGCGAAGTCTGGCCGCCGCCTTCAACGGCCGGCCCGCCGAGAGCGAGGCGAGTGCGAGCGGGCTGGCGTCGATCGGGCTCGCCGACGAGGACGAGGACGAGATGCGACGGTACGGCTACGACGACTACGACCCGGGCGAGGAAGACGAGCGCGACCCGGAGCCCGGCCCGGTGTACGACGGGGAGGAGCGCCTCGGTTACGAGGACGGTTACCTCGAGGACGGCTCGTGGCCGCCGCGGCGGCGCAGGCGCGACCCCGAACCGGACGGCCCGGCCTGGGCCCGCCGCGACATCGAGAGCCCCGGTGGGTACGCCGGCCGGTTCACCGGCCCGGACTCCGAACGGCCGCTGCCCGACTGGGACTGGCCGCGGTACACCGACGTCGACGACTCGCCGGCCGGCGACTACTGGACGCCGGTGCCCGACCGTTACGCCCCGCCCGAGCTGGACCCGCTGCCGCCGGTGCCCGACTACCAGCCCGCGACCGGCTTTGACCTGCCCGCGGTGCCGGTCGAACCGCTCGGGCCGGTCCCGGAGTGGCCGCCGCGCGAACGCCGGGTCCGGCTGCCCCGCTCGTGGACCGACCGGGACGCGCAGGAGGGCCTGGAGAACCGTCCGAGTCCCCGGCCACGGCCGGCGCAGCCGTACGCGGGGAAGCACAGCGCCGGCCCGCACTAAGCTTCCCGGATGGGCTATACCGAACTCGACCGGCCGCCGTTGTCCGCGCGGGCACTGACTCGCGCCCTGGTCGTACCCGGCGGACTGTGGTCGAAGTTCGACGTGCGGGAGGAGACCGGCTCGACCAACGCCGACGCGGCGGCCGCCGCCGCGGCCGGCGTGCCGGAAGGGCTCGTAGTGGTTGCCGAGAGCCAGATCGCCGGCCGCGGGCGGCGGGACCGGCAGTGGACGTCGCCGCCGCGGGCCGGTCTCACCGTCAGCGTTCTCCTGCGGCCCGGCGTGCCGGCGTCCGCGTTCGGCTGGCTGCCGCTGCTCGCGGGGGTGGCGCTGGTCGAGGCGGTGGCGCGGATCGGCGAGGTGGAGGCCACCCTGAAATGGCCCAACGACCTGCTGATCGGCGATCGCAAGTGCGCCGGCATCCTGGCCGAGGTCGCCGGGGACGCCGTGGTGATCGGGGTCGGGGTGAACGTCAGCACCCGCGCCGAGGAACTACCCGGGACGACCGGTCTGCCGGCCACGTCCCTGCTGGTGGCGGGTGCCGCCAACACCGATCGCAGCCCGCTGCTGCGAGCCCTGCTGCGCAGCATGGCGCGGTGGTACGAAGGATGGCGCGAGGCCGGTGGCGACGCCGAGATGTGCGGGCTGCTCGCCGCCTACCAGCGGCACTGCGCGACGATAGGCCGCCGGGTGCGGGTGCTGCTGCCTGGCGGCGCCGAGCAGACCGGCGAGGCGGTCACCGTGGATTCCGACGGTCAGCTGGTGATCCGTACGGATGAGGGTGCCGATTTTCGTGTCTCGGCGGGGGATGTCCTGCACGTACGCTGACGGCGTGGCGTTCCCGGAGGATGTGCTCGCGGACGAGGAGGAGATCGTCCTCCACCTGCGTCCGCACTGGAAGGCGGCGGTGGCCCCGACCGTGGTGCTGCTGCTGGCCGTGGCCGGCCTGATCATGGGCTGGGTGATGCTGCCCCCGACCGAGGGCGGCCGGATCGGACTAGGCCTGGTCGCCGCCATCATGGTGTACTACGGCGGCCGTTACGGGGCGTACCCGCTGCTGCAGTGGCGCTGCACGGAGTACGTACTGACCGGCGAGCGGCTGCTCATGCAGTGGGGTGTCGCCGACCGCCGGCGGCGTGATCTGCCGCTGAACCGGGTGAACGATCACTCGATGACGCAGTCCCTGCTGGACCGTCTACTTGGTAGCGGGACACTGACCGTCGACTCGGTCGGGGACCAGCGCGCCGTGCTGGCCGGGGTGCCCGCCGCGCAGCTGGTGCAGAACACCCTGTACGAGCTGATCGAGCTGGCGCCGCCCGACGAGGACGACGACCCGGAGGAGACCCCTCAGCGTGGGTCGAGTTCCGGTCGCAGTTCGAGGTGAGCCACGCTGCCCGGCTCGTCGATCGCGCTGAGCTCGGCGAAACCGGCAGTCGCGTCCATGTCGGTGATGGCGCCCTCGTGGCCGTCGACCGGCGGCTTCAAGAAGACGAACGTCCGGTACGCCCAGAAGCGGAAGATCGTGCCGATCACGATGCCGATCGTCGTCATGCCGAGCAGCTGCAGCTTGTCGTCGTGCTCGGAGAGACCGATCCCGTACTTGCCGAGCGCTGTCATGCCGGACTGGATGACCATGCCGATCAGGTTGAACCCGAAGAACAGGGTGTACTCCCGGCGCAGCGCGGTCCGCGTGTGGTGCCGGTAGGTCCAGTAACGGTTCGCCACATAAGCCAGAGTGGTCGTGATGACGGTCGCGAGAACGCTGGCCTTGACCGGGCCGATCCCCATCGCCACCCAGCAGATCGCCAGGTAGAGGAGGGTGTTTCCGGCGCCGATGATCCCGAAGGCGATGGCTTCGGGAGCGAGGCGGCGGAGGCGTTCCGTCAGCAGGCTGGCTGAGGGCATTGGGCAACCTTACGCGAAGGGGGGCGATTACGCCGAGTCACTGTGAGACTGACGACGGCGCCGTCACGCTTCCGGTGGCCGGGGCGTCGGTGACCCGGAAGACGAATCGGCGGTAGGACCAGAAGCGGAACATCGTACCGAGCACCGTGCCTACCCCCACGCCGGCGATGTTGTCGGCGAGCGGGCTCCTCAGTGCCGGCCAGATCTGGCCCAGGCCGTAATGGCTGATCGCGAGGCACGCCAGGGCGATGCCCAGTCCGATCAGGTTCAGCACGAAGAAGGTCGTGTACTGCCGGGCCATGTTGGTGTGGTCGCCGTCGCGCCACGTCCAGAACCGGTTGCCCACGAAGGCGACCGAGGTGGCCACGATGGTCGCACCGGCCTTGGCGGTCAGTGACTCGAGCCCGGCCGACAGCAGAACGTTGAAGAGCACCAGGTCGACGGTGAAGGCAGTCCCGCCGACGATTCCGAATTTGCCCAACTCGTGGACGAGTCCCGTGATCCGGGTGCGCAGCGTGGTCGGCTCGGGGGGTTTCGGGGGCACGAATCCGAGGGTACCGGGGGAGGTCACGCTACGCCGTTCTCGTTGCCGGGTCTTAACCGGACGTCTCAACATGGTGACGTTGACGATACGGAGCGTTACGGAACCCGTCGATTTCGCGGATCTCGTCGAGCCGCTCCCGGCAGTCCGAGCACCAGCCGAGGTGGGTTCGCATGCGATGGGCGTCCCGGGCGGCGAGTCGTCCGCGTACCTCTCCACCGAGCCGCTCGCCGGCCCACCGGCACTCCGGATGCTCGGCCACGGCAACGTGCTGCTGCAGATAGAGGCTGCGCAGCCCCTCGCGGGCGCGGTGGGCCAGGACCGCCACCGCGTTCGGGGTCAGGCCCATCCGCGGGGCCAGCTCAGCCGGGGTGCTGCCCTCCACCTCGGTCTGCCACAGCACGTCGCGCCAGCGTTCGGGGAGTTGCCGGAACGCGGCCGCGGCGAAGGTGCGTTCCAGCCGGTCCAGTGCCGGGTCGGTGAACGGTTCGCCGGCGTCGTACCGGGTCAGGTCGTCGGTGAACTCCAGCCGCCGGTCCGAGCGCGCCCGCTGGTAACAGAGGTGCCGCATCGTGGTGTGCAGGTAGGCGCGGAACGCGACCAGCGGCCCACGACCGGCTCGCAACGTCGCGAACACCTTGGCGAACGTCTCGGCCACCAGGTCGTCGACGTCGGCGGGATCGTGGACGAGTCCGTAGGCGAACTTGCGGGCTGCCGTGTGGTGCCGCTCGTAGAGCGTCCCGTACGCGGCGGTGTCGCCGGCCCGGACGGCGGCGAGCAGGCCGGTGTCCGAGTCCGCGTCGTTGCCCGGGATCGTCATTCCGCCTCCTGTGGCCGGAACTGCGAGGAAAGCCCGATTACGCGAGAGTCTAAGCCGGTAAGTCCGTTTTGTGAAAGTTGTCGAGCGCGACGGTGTGGCTCGGCCGGAAGAGGGCGCCTTGCGCACAGTTGCGCTTTGCGGCGAAGAATCGCTCGTCTGCGCGCATAGCAGCCAAAGATTGTGCGGTTGTCCACAGATGTAGCCGATGAACTCAATGCTCAGTCGGGCTTACGCTGACGTGACTCCCCCATGACAGACCGGATTGCCCGGTTGGTCAGTCATAGGTCAGTGCCGACCGAAGGAGCTTCACCTTGACCCAGCCCCCTACCTCGCACCCGCGACTTCTCGCGTGGATCGACGAGGTCGCCGCCCTGACCACACCCGACCGCATCGTCTGGTGTGACGGTTCCGAGGCCGAGTGGACCCGTCTCACCGACGAACTCGTCGAGTCCGGCGCGCTGGTCCGTCTCGACGACAAGAAGAAGCCGAACTCGTTCTGGGCGCGCACCGACCCGTCCGACGTGGCGCGGGTCGAGGAGCGCACCTTCATCTGCTCGGTCGACGAGGCCGACGCCGGTCCCACCAACAACTGGATGGCGCCGGCCGAGATGAAGCAGCTGATGACGGGGCTGTACAAGGGATGCATGACGGGCCGCACGATGTACGTCGTCCCGTTCTGCATGGGCCCGCTCGACGCCTCCGAGCCGATGTTCGGCGTCGAGCTCACCGACAGCCCATACGTCGTGGCCAGCATGCGGATCATGACCCGGATGGGCGCCGAGGTCCTCAAGGTGATGGGTGACGACGCGGACTTCGTGCCGGCACTGCACTCGATCGGCGCGCCGCTGGCGCCCGGTGAGCAGGACGTCGCCTGGCCGTGCAACGAGACCAAGTACATCTCGCACTTCCCGGAGACCCGGGAGATCTGGTCGTTCGGCTCGGGTTACGGGGGCAACTCGCTGCTGGGCAAGAAGTGCTTCGCGCTCCGGATCGCCAGTGTGGCCGCGCGCGACGAGGGCTGGCTCGCCGAACACATGCTGATCATGAAGTTGACCTCGCCGCAGGGTGTGGTCCGCTACATCGCCGGCGCCTTCCCGTCGGCCTGCGGCAAGACCAACCTCGCGATGCTGGACCCGACTCTCGACGGGTGGAAGGTCGAGACCATCGGGGACGACATCGCCTGGATGCGGTTCGGTGAGGACGGCCGGCTGTGGGCCACCAACCCCGAGTTCGGACTGTTCGGCGTCGCACCCGGCACCGACTTCCACACCAACCCGAACGCGATGCGCACCCTCGCCAAGGGCAACTCGGTCTTCACCAACGTGGCACTCACCGACGACGGTGACATCTGGTGGGAAGGCATGGGCGAGCCGCCCGCGCACCTCACCGACTGGAAGGGCAACGACTGGACTCCTTCGTCCGAGTCCCCGTCGAGCCACCCGAACAGCCGCTTCTGCACCCCGATCGAGCAGTGCCCGATCCTGGCCGACGAATACCACGACCCGCGCGGCGTGCCGATCGACGCGATCCTCTTCGGCGGACGCCGTAAGACCACCATCCCGCTGGTCAGCGAGGCCCGCGACTGGGTGCACGGGGTCTACCTGGGCGCCACCCTGTCGTCGGAGACCACCGCCGCGGCGGTCGGACAGGTCGGCGTGGTCCGCCGCGACCCGATGGCGATGCTGCCGTTCATCGGCTACCACGCCGGCGACTACTTCCAGCACTGGATCGACATGGCCAAGGGCGCGTCCGGTGACGCCGCCAAACTGCCGAAGGTGTTCTACGTCAACTGGTTCCGCCGCGGTGACGACGGCCGTTTCCTCTGGCCCGGCTTCGGCGAGAACAGCCGCGTCCTCAAGTGGGTCGTCGAACGCCTCGACGGCAAGGCCGACGCCGTCGAGACGCCGATCGGACACGTGCCCACCCCCGACGCGATCGACGTGACCGGGCTCGACATCGACCCGGCCGACCTGGCGGCGGCGCTGCGGGTCGACCCGGAGGAGTGGAAGGCAGAGATCCCGCAGGTCACCGAGTGGTTCAACAAGTTCGGCGACAAGCTCCCGGCCGTCCTCTGGGCCGAGCTCGACGCGCTGAAGGCGCGGCTCGCCGACGCGTGACGACCGGCCGGCTCCCGCCCGCGGCAACGGCGCCCGGGCGGGAGCCGGCCGGCCCTTATCCACGCCCGCCGGTCATCGGCCGTTCGACGTCAGGCCGCGCGCCGCCGGCTATCGGCCGGTCGGCCTCGGGTCGCGCCCGCCGGTTGTCGGCCGTTCGGCCCCGGGTCGCGCTCCGGCCGGACCGGCCGGTCGGTTGAGGCGTCCGGTAGCACGATCGGGCGCATCACAGCCGCGTACGGTCCCACGGCAGGCCGCCCCGCTTGAGCCTCTGGCGGTGGTGGTTACGCTTTGGGGTGATGAGTCTGCGTTCTCTGGTCTACACCTTTTACGAGCGGCGGCTGGCGGGGAAGCTGGCCGGTAAACCCGTGCCCAAACACATCGGCGTGATGTGCGACGGAAACCGCCGGTGGGCCCGGGAAATGGGCTTCGTCGACCCCAACGACGGCCACCGCGTCGGCGCGACCCGCGTCAAGGAGCTGCTGACCTGGTGCGACCAGGCCGGCATCGAACACGTCACGCTCTATCTGCTGGCCACCGACAACCTGCGCCGCCCGGCGTCGGAGCTGGACCCCCTCGTGAAGATCATCGAGGATCTGGCCACCGAGCTCGCCGAAGAGGGCAACCCCTGGCGGCTGCGCATGGTCGGCGCCCTCGACATCCTGCCCGCGCCGACCGCCGCGACGCTGAAGGCCGCGCAGGAGAAGACCCGCGACCGCTGCGAAGGCGTCGAGGTCAACATGGCCGTCGGCTACGGCGGCCGCCGCGAGATCACCGACGCGGTCCGCTCCCTGCTCTACGAACACGCCGCGACCGGCGGCACCATCGAGGAACTCGCCGAGATCCTCGACGTCGAGCACATCGCCGAACACCTCTACACCCGTGGACAGCCCGACCCCGACCTGGTCATCCGTACCAGCGGTGAACAGCGGCTGTCCGGCTTCCTGCTCTGGCAGTCGGCGCACTCGGAGTTCTACTTCCACGACGCCAACTGGCCCGACTTCCGCCGCATCGACTTCCTCCGGGCGCTGCGCTCCTACACCAACCGCCAGCGCCGCTACGGCGCCTGACCCCGCCGCGACTCCAGGCAGGTCCCGCTCCTCAAGACCCCCATTCGGTACGGGTGACCCCGTCCCGCCGAACCCGGACAGTCCCGGGCCTACCACGCGACGCCGGCGGCTGGTCCCGGACCCCAGCGCCCCTTTCGGGCTGAGGCGGTGGTCCCGCAACCCCGCCGCCACCCCAAGAGCGGGCGGCGCCGCAGTGCGTGGTGATCTGCGCCCGCCGGTGGACCGTAGGTCACCACGCGGGGTGCGGGACCACCGAAAGGGGCGCTGGGACCGCCGCGGAGATCGCGAAGTAGCCCCGGGACGGGGCCGATGCGGTTGGGGCCGACGGGCCTCGTACCGAAAGAGGTCTTAGAAACGCCGTAGGCCCTCGGTGAGGAAGGCAGCCACCGCGTCCGGCGATTCGAGGGTGAGGTCGGCAGCGCTGGAGACCTCCGCGCCGGTCTCCGGGTTGGCGACCGCCACGGCCATGCCGAAAAAGTTCGGGTCGACTGCCTCGCGGGCGCGCAGCGCGTCGAACGCCTTGATGTCGGACATGTCGTCACCGAAATACCAGGCGCAGCCGGCGTTGCGGACGCCCTCGGTGATGACCATGCCCTTGTCCTGGTCGACGGGCGGCTTCAGCTCGACCACCATGCGGCCGCGCTGGATGCGCAGGCCGAGGCGTTCGGCCTGCTCGTGGGCCCAGCGTTCGACGACGGGCGCGTGCTCCGGCGCGGTGCGGTAGTGCAGGGCCACGGAGAGCCGCTTGTATTCGACGAGGGTCTCGGCGGGCAGTTCGGCGCGGGCCTGGTCGGCGAGGCCGGACATGGCCGGCACGAACTCGAGGGCGGCCGGCTCGGTGACGACCTGGCCGTCGTGCCAGACCTCGAGGCCGTACAGGCCGTGCAGGTCGACGTGGCCGAGGCTGTCGAAGCGGGAACGCAGGAAACTGACCGGACGGGCGGAGACGATCGCCACACGTGCGACCGACTCGGCCAGGCGCTCGAGGACGCCCAGGACGGACGGCACCGGCTGGGAGGCGTCCGGGTCGTCGGTGACGGGCGAAAGGACACCGTCGAAGTCGAAGAAGAAGGTGGTCGCGGAGGCCCGTGAGGCCGTGAACGTCCAGGCCTCGTCGGTGGTCAGCGGATGGGTCGGACGCGCGCTCTCTGCCACGGGAGTCAGATTACCCGCGGAAGGTCCCCTTTTAAGCCCACCTATGGAGGGTGCGGCGGTCGTCACCCCGACGAGATGGATATTGCGCTCTACCGCGGGACGTAGTTGACCGCTAGCGTTTGAGTCATGGCGCGGGGTCGTCCCGGGCCAACCGGTCGGCCCGGACCTGCGACGACTGCGCCACGGGGACCGCAATCCGACCCCGTGCAGAGGGCCGGCGACCGGTAGGTGGCGGACCGCGGGCGGACCGGGTTGCACGCCCGCTGGAGCAGGCCTGTGACATCTCGCCGTACCGATGCCGGGGTCGATGCGAACCCGGCCGACAAGGTCTCCAGCAACCGTGCCACGACGGGTCGCCGTAAGACCCGGGACCGGCACGCCGACGCGGAACCCGCCACTGCCGGCAGGGTCTTCGTCCTGGACACTTCGGTCCTGCTGTCCGACCCGGCGGCCTTCCGCCGGTTCACCGACCACGAGGTGGTCGTGCCGCTCGTGGTCATCTCCGAGCTGGAGGGAAAACGTCACCATCCCGAACTCGGCTGGTTCGCCCGGCAGTCGCTGCGCATGCTCGACGAGCTGCGGATCAAGTTCGGCCGCCTGGATCAGCCGGTGCTCTGCAACGACGAGGGCGGCACGCTGCGGGTCGAGCTGAACCACGCCGACCAGAGTGTGCTGCCGCAGGGCTTCCGCAACGACTCGAACGACACCCGCATCCTGTCGGTGGCGCTGGGGCTCGCCGCGGAGGGCCGTGAGGTCACGCTGGTCAGCAAGGACATGCCGCTGCGGGTGAAGGCCGCCTCGGTGGGTCTGACGGCCGACGAGTACCGGCACGGCCAGGCCAGTGACCCGACCTGGACGGGCATGGCGGACCTGCAGCTGTCCGAGGAGCAGGTGGGCGCCCTCTACTCCGGCGCGGAGCTGGAGCTGGAGGAGGCGGAGAACCTGCCCTGCCACACCGGCCTGGTGATCCACTCGCCGCGCGCTTCGGCGCTGGCCCGGGTCAATCCGGACAAGAGCATCAAGCTGGTACGCGGTGACCGGGACGCGTTCGGGCTGCGGGGCCGGTCGGCGGAGCAGCGGGTAGCGCTGGACATCCTGCTGGACGAGCAGATCGGCATCGTGTCGCTCGGTGGCCGGGCCGGCACCGGCAAGTCGGCGCTGGCCCTGTGCGCGGGCCTGGAGGCGACGATGGAACGCAACCGCCACAAGAAGGTGGTGGTGTTCCGTCCGCTGTACGCGGTCGGCGGTCAGGAGCTCGGCTATCTGCCCGGCAGCGAGTCGGAGAAGATGTCGCCGTGGGCGCAGGCGGTCTTCGACACCCTGGGTGCGGTGGTGCACGGCAACGTGGTGGACGAGGTCCTGGCCCGCGGGATGCTCGAGGTGCTGCCGCTGACCCACATCCGCGGCCGGAGCCTGCACGACGCGTTCGTGATCGTCGACGAGGCGCAGTCGCTGGAACGCAACGTGCTGTTGACGGTGCTGTCCCGGATCGGGCAGAACTCGCGGGTCGTGCTGACCCACGACGTCGCCCAGCGGGACAACCTGCGCGTCGGCCGGCACGACGGTGTCACCGCGGTGATCGAGGCGCTGAAGGGCCATCCGATTTTCGCTCACGTAACCCTCACGAGGTCGGAGCGTTCGCCGATCGCTGAGGTAGTGACGGACCTCTTGGAGGAAATCCCGCTGTAGACATTCGAGTGAACACCAGCGTGGCTGATTCGTGCCGGATTCACCCGGTAGGGGATGTGACTAGAGTCACATAGCCGCGCTGGTGTTTCACATCCACTTCACGTTGCGCCATGGTGTTCGGCGTGCAACCCGCGGCGCGGTCCGCCCTCGATGGGCGATGACGCGCCGCTTCCTTGCCCCCGACGAAGGGACTCTTCGTGAAGCGGCTGTGGAGCCGGATGGGTGTCCGTGCGGCCTCTGTCGGTCTGCTCGTGCTGGGACTCACCGGCGGTGTGTACCTCGGGCAGAACCGGGACGTCCAGCGGCAGAGTGTCGATGCTCAGCTCGTCGTGCAGGCGAATGAGGACGAGATGCGGCTGCTGAAGGAGCGTCAGGCCGATCATGCCGCCGCGCGGGCGCACCGCGTGGTGGCCGAGGAGGCCGCCGCCGCCAAGGCTGCCACCGAGGTCAAGGCCGCCGCGTCCAAGGCGCGCACGCTGGAGAAGAAGGTCATCGAGGCCAAGGAGGCCGAGAAGGCCAAGAAGGCCGCGGAGACCTCCGGTCCGGTCGCCTACACCGGTGAGATTCCGGCGTCCTGCAACGAGTACAGCGGCAGCCGCAAGATCGGGTGTGCCCTGATGCTGGACAAGGGCTTCGGCCTCGACCAGTTCCCGTGTCTGGACAGGCTGTGGAAGAAAGAGAGCGGCTGGAACTACAAGGCCCTCAACAGCGGTTCCGGCGCGTACGGGATCCCGCAGGCGCTGCCCGGCGACAAGATGGCGTCGGCCGGCTCGGACTGGAAGACGAACCCGGCCACCCAGATCGAGTGGGGCCTCGGCTACATCAAGGGCCGCTACGGTACGCCGTGCAAGGCCTGGGGCCACTCGCAGAACGTGGGCTGGTACTGACAGAACTCGGCGACGGGGCTGCGCGGCGATCCGCGCAGCCCCGTTTTGCTGTGATCAAATGTCCATATGGTCCGGAAAGTCGCGCTATGTCTCTTGGTTGTCGCGCTGGCCTCGACTGACACACCCGCACGAGCCGACACCGGGTGGACACCGGTACGCGAAGTGGTCGGCGGGAAGATCGCCGACAATGGCAAGTTCCCCTGGGCCGTGCGGCTCTCCATGGGATGCGGCGGCGCCCTGACCGCGCCGCGGGTGGTCCTCACCGCCGGGCACTGCGTGGGACCGACCGGACCCAACGACCGGATCACCGTGACCGCCGGGTCCACGGATCTCGACTCCCGTACCGCGATCTCGGTCAGATCGGTCGAGGTCCACCGCTCGCCCGACTTCGTGACCGAGACCCGCGGCGACGACTGGGCCGTCGTCCGGCTGGAACGCGACCTGCCACTGCCCACCCTGCCCGTGACCCCCGACGACGTCGACACCGGCACGTTCACCGTGATGGGCTGGGGACAGACCCGGGAGGCGTCACCGCAGCAGGAACGCCGCCTGCACTACGCGAACGTGCCGACGATCCCGGACGACGAGTGCGCGGCCGCCTACCGCCGGGCCGGCGTCGAACTGGTCCGCGACGAATCCATCTGCGCCGGGCGGCACGGCGTCGACACCTGCCAGGGGGACTCCGGCGGCCCGATGGTGCGCCGCGACCGGCTCGGCCGCTGGGTGCAGGTCGGCATCGTCAGCTGGGGGCTGGGCTGCGCCCGCGACGGCTACTTCGGTGTCTATACGCAGATCGCCAAGTTCCGTACCGAGATCGAGGAAGCCGTCCGCCGGATGAGCTGACGTCCGACTGGCCGGCCCGGCCCGCGCCTGCGACCATCGATACATGGGATACGGGTGGGCGGCGGGCGCGAGCACCGACGAGTCGGGACGGTTCGGCACCGACAGCTTCTACGCGGCGCTGGGCCGCGCGTTCGTGACCATGTGCGCGGTGGTCCCGGCACTGTTCCTGATCGAGGTGATCGACGTCGCGCTCGGTCCCGGCACGCTCGACGTGGCCGGCGGCATCATCCCGCACTCGGTCGAGGGCGTCGACGGGATCCTGTTCAGCCCGTTCCTGCACGACGGCTGGGAACACCTCTACGGCAACTCTGTCCCACTGATCCTGCTCGGGACGTTCGTCCTGGCCGGCGGCGTGCGCAGGTTCATCTGGTCGACCGTGCTGATCATGCTGGTGGCCGGTGTGGGCGTCTGGTTCATCGGTGACTCCGGCACCGTGGTGGTCGGGGCCAGCGGCGTCATCTTCGGATACCTCGGCCTGCTGCTGGCCCGCGGCCTGGTCGAACGCAGCTGGTGGAACTTCGCGGTCGCCCTGTTCATCGGCCTGCTCTACTGGTACCAGCTGTTCAACGTGCTACCCACCGACCAGCGGATCTCCTGGCAGGGACACCTTCTGGGCCTGGTCGGCGGCGTCATCGCGGCAGTCATCTTCCGCCGGCGTTGATGCCTCATCGCGAACTTGCGAGTTTCGGGTGGGACGTCCCACCCGAAACTCACCACGTCTGCGGCAGGCGCGTCACATGACCGGGTCGCCGAGCGGAACCGTCGGCAGGTGCCCGTCGAAGTCGACGGCCGAGTACAGCGCCAGCTTCTCCAGGCGGTGGTACGAGTCGATGACCCGGATCGTGCCGCTCTTGGACCGCATCACGATCGACTGCGTGTGCGCGCCACCGGAGCGGTAGCGGACACCCTTGAGCAGGTCGCCGCTGGTGACACCGGTCGCCACGAAGAAGCAGTTGTCGCCGGTGACCAGGTCGTCGGTGGTGAGCACCCGATCGAGATCGTGACCCGCGCCGATCGCCTTCTCCCGTTCGGCGTCGTCGAGGGGCCACAGCTTGGCCTGGATCATGCCGCCGAGACACTTGAGGGCGCACGCCGCGGTGATGCCCTCGGGAGTGCCGCCGACACCCATGAGCACGTCGACCTCGGACTCGAAGCGGGCCGCGGAGATGGCGCCGGCGATGTCACCGTCCGAAATGAACTTGATGTTGGCGCCCGCGTGCCGGACCTCCTCGACCAGCTTCGTGTGCCGGGGACGGTCCAGGATGCACACCGTGACGTCGGAGACGCTGGAGCGCTTCGCCTTCGCGATGCGGCGCAGGTTCTCCTTCACCCCGGCGTTGATGTCGACGACGTCCGCGCAGTCCGGTCCGACGGCGATCTTGTCCATGTAGAAGACGGCGCTCGGGTCGAACATGGCGCCGCGCTCGGCGACCGCCAGCACCGCGATGGAGCCGGGCATGCCCTTGCTCATGAGGGTGGTGCCGTCGATCGGGTCGACCGCCACATCCACTTCCGGCCCGGTGCCGTCACCGACCCGTTCGCCGTTGTAGAGCATCGGCGCTTCGTCTTTCTCGCCCTCACCGATGACGACGACGCCGCGCATCTGGATCGAGTTGATGAGCTTGCGCATGGCGTCGACGGCAGCGCCGTCACCGCCGTTCTTGTCGCCTCGGCCGACCCATCGACCGGCGGCCATGGCGGCCGCTTCGGTGACGCGGACGAGGTCGAGGGCTATGTTGCGGTCGAGGTCCTGAGGGACTCGGGCGGGCACGGCGGCCTCCTCGCGACGTTGCGGGGCTGGTGATTACTCGATCCTGGCATCCGAGGACGTGCCAAGTCTTGTTTCAGCGACGTGGTTAACAATGGGGTTCGTGGAATCCGCTGCCTCACCCGCCCCCGAACCGTCCGTCCCGCGCCTGTCCGCACGGGAGGGCCGCCGCCCCCGCGACATGATCATCTCGCTGCTGGTGCTGCTGGTCCCGATCGCCCTGGTGCTGACTTTCTACCGGGTGGTGCTGGAGGGCGACCGGCCGGTCGCGAAGGACCCGACCTCGTCGATCCAGCTGGCGAGCCGTGAGTTCCCGGTCGCGCAGGCGTCCGGACTCGGCGAGGACTGGCACATCACGTCGGCCAACTTCCGGCGTGAGGACGGCGGGGCGACGCTGCGGCTCGGTTACGTCGACCCGGACGACCGGCCGATCCTGCTCGTCCAGAGCGACGTCGACGCGGCCACCCTGGTGCCGGCGGAGGTCGGCGATCAGGGCAAGCGCACCGGCACATACCGGGCCGGGGCGCGTACGTGGATGCAGTACTCCGGGCGGCCGGGCGAGACCGCGCTGATCGTGACCGAGCAGGAACGGACGATGCTGATCATCGGAGACAGCGCCGCGGCCGGGAACATGGAGAAGCTGGCCTCGTCGCTGTCCTGACCTCACTCGCCGGTCCGGGCTGCCTTGGCCGCCTCGATGCGCTCGCGGGCGCCGTCGAGCCACCGCTGGCAGATGTCGGCCAGGCGCTCACCCCGCTCCCACAGCGCCAGCGACTCCTCCAGGGAGCCGCCGCCCTGCTCCAGTCGCTCCACCACGCCGGCCAGCTCGGTGCGGGCCTGCTCGTAGGACAGTTTCTCGTCGGTCATCAGCTCTCCATCACTGCCGCACGCAGCTCGCCCTCGGCGAGCCGGATCCGTAGAAGGTCGTCCGCGGCCACCTCGTCCGCGGCGCGGACCACATGACCGTCGGGTCGTTGCACGATCGCATAGCCGCGTTCCAGCGTCTTGGCCGGTGACAGCGCGCGCAGCCGGGCAACGGTGTGCTCGAGTGCGTCGTCGGCCCGGCGCAGCCGGTGGCCGAGACTGCGGACGGCCCGGTCACGCAGCCCGTTCACCTCGGTGGCCCGCTGATCGATCAGCACCTCCGGCCGGGCCAGCACCGGCCGGGACCGCCACGCGTCGATGCGGTGCCGCTCCCGGTCGATCATCGTCAGGATCGCCCGGTCGAGACGGCCCCGGGCCTGCCCGATCAGCCGCTGCTCGTCGGCCAGGTCGGGAACGATCCGCTTCGCCGCGTCGGTCGGCGTCGAGGCGCGCAGGTCGGCGACGTAGTCGAGCAGCGGCGCGTCGGTCTCGTGGCCGATGGCGCTGACCACCGGGGTACGCGCGGCGAAGACGGCCCGGCACAGCGCCTCGTCGGAGAACGGCAGCAGGTCCTCGACGCTGCCGCCGCCCCGGGCGATCACGATCACGTCGATGGTGTCGTCACCGTCGAGGACCTTGAGTGCGTCGATGATCTGCGCCACCGCGGTCGGCCCCTGCACCGGCACGTTGACCACCCGGAAGTCGACCGACGGCCAGCGGCGCCGCGAATTCATCAGCACGTCCCGCTCGGCGGCGCTGGCCCGCCCGGTGATCAGGCCGATCCGGCCGGGCAGGAACGGCAGCCGCCGCTTGCGTTCGCGGGCGAACAGACCCTCGGCGGCGAGCAGGCGCTTCAGTTTCTCCAGCCGGGCCAGCAACTCGCCGATCCCGACCTGGCGCACCTCGTCGGCGCGCAGGCTCAGGGTGCCGCGGCCGGGATAGAACTCCGGTTTCGCGTGCAGGGTGACGCGGGCTCCCTCGGCCAGGTCGGGTGCGCCCGCGTGGAGCACGTCGTGGCTGGTGGTGACGGTCAGGCTGAGGTCGGCCGACGGGTCACGCAGGGTCAGGAAGACCACGTTCGAGCCGGGCCGGCGGTTGATCTGGGCGACCTGCCCGTCGACCCAGACCCAGCCGAGCCGGTTGATCCAGGCGGTGATCTTCTGGCTGACCACACGAACCGGCCATGGCTCGTCGGCGGAGCTGCGCGGCGCGCTCTCGGGCTCGTTCACCCGGCCAGATTACGTAAGCCCACCGACATTCTCGCCGGTGCGATCCGGGGTGGCGGACATCGCGCCGGGCTCGGCGTGACCCGCGTACCGGCTCAGATCGATGGGTGTGCGTCGTTCCGGCAGTCCGCGTTCGATCAGCGCCAGGACGACCACGGCGAGCAGCCCGGCACAGGCCCAGAAGATCAGATCGCTGGCCAGGTACAGCGGTTCCAGGCGCAGGCCGCCGCCGGTGCCCAGGAACGGGAACGGGTAGCCGTGCCGCCCGGCCTCACCGGCCATGCAGCAGCCGGAGGACTCCGGAACGGCCGTCGACAGCATCCCCAGCAGCACCAGCACGGCCGCGACGACGTGACCGGCACGCCCGGGAACCGGCCGGTACCGCAGCAGCAGCAACCCACCGCCGACCACGAGCATCAGATGGAACACCAGATAGGCGCCGGTCAGGCCGCCGTCGGCCCCGACCGCCAGGTTCAGCAGGCCGATACCGAGCAGGAACCAGCCCGTCATCACGCGGAGCACGGCCGGGATCGATGGCCACAGCTCCGCGCTCATGAGGAGAAGTATCTCGCCCGAATCGTCGGATCCGGACCGGAACGGCCCAGGCGGGCCTCACCCGGATGCGGCGCGCCACCAGACCGATCACCACCGCCAGAACCATCCCGGCGTACGCCCGGAGGCTCCCCTCCACGACGAGCCGCAGCAGGTCGTACCCCCCACCCGCCGGCGACCGCCTGTCGCCGCGCCTGCTCGAGATCGCCGGCCACCGCGCTACGGGCCGACGTTCATGACCGCGCAGTGTGCACGTCCTGTGCCACTCGTCTCGTCGCAGGCGGGTGCGGCCCGGGGCCACGTACCATGGCCGGGTGACTGAAGCTCGTAAGCGTGTGTTGCTCGCCAAGCCGCGTGGTTACTGCGCCGGTGTCGACCGCGCCGTGCAGACCGTCGAGGAGGCGCTGAAGCTCTACGGCGCCCCCGTCTACGTGCGCAAGCAGATCGTGCACAACAAGCACGTGGTCAGCACGCTCGAAGCGCGCGGCGCGATCTTCGTGGAGGAGAACTTCGAGGTCCCCGAGGGCGCGACCGTCGTCTTCTCGGCCCACGGCGTCGCCCCCGAGGTGCACGAGCAGGCCCGCGAGCGCAACCTCAAGGCCATCGACGCCACGTGCCCGCTGGTGACCAAGGTGCACCACGAGGCCCGGCGGTTCGCCTCCGAGGACTACGACATCCTGCTCATCGGTCACGAGGGCCACGAGGAGGTCATCGGCACCGCCGGTGAGGCGCCCGCCCACATCCAGCTCGTCGACGGTCCCGACGACGTCGACAACGTCGTCGTCCGCGACCCGGCCAAGGTCGTCTGGCTGTCCCAGACCACCCTGTCGGTCGACGAGACGATGGAGACCGTGGCCCGCCTCAAGACCCGGCTGCCGCTGCTCCAGTCCCCACCCAGCGACGACATCTGCTACGCGACCTCCAACCGCCAGCACGTGATCAAGGAGATCGCCCCGGAGTGCGACGTCGTCATCGTCGTCGGCTCCACCAACTCGTCG
The DNA here is from genome assembly GCF_040639655.1 of Actinoplanes sp. NPDC023801. Taxonomy (NCBI): domain Bacteria; kingdom Bacillati; phylum Actinomycetota; class Actinomycetes; order Micromonosporales; family Micromonosporaceae; genus Actinoplanes; species Actinoplanes sp. NPDC023801. Next base: position 518,770 of record NZ_JBFAAI010000001.1, read on the forward strand.
AACTCGGTCCGCCTCGTCGAGGTGGCACTCGGCGCCGGCGCCAGAGCCGGCCACCTGGTCGACTACGCCTCCGAGATCCAGGACGAGTGGCTGGCCGGTGCCACCACGGTCGGTGTCTCGTCCGGTGCCAGCGTCCCCGACGAACTCGTCATGGAGGTGCTCGCCCACCTCGCCGAGCGAGGCTTCGGCGAGGTCACCGAGTACACCACCGCCGAGGAGCGGCTCACCTTCTCCCTGCCGCAGGAGCTGCGCAGGGACATGAAGGCCGCCGCGGCGGCGGCTAGCTGAACTCGGGCGCCTGCGGCTGACGAGGAGCGATCTCCACCTGGACGGGCGGAAGTAGCTCCTCGTCGGACACGCCCATCTCGGCCAGCTTGCGGGCACTCACCAGCACCCGTGACTCCAGCGAACCCACCGCCCGGTTGTACGCGGTGACCGCCCCCGTCAGCGACGTCCCCAGCTTGTCCACATGGTCACCGAGCGTGGACAGCCGGCCGTACAGCTCCCGGGCCAGACCGTGCACGGCCGCGGCGTTACGGGTCAGCGCCTCCTGCCGCCACGAGTAGGCGACCGTCCGCAGCATCGCGATCAGCGTCGCCGGGGTGGCCAGCACGATGTTGCGCCGGAACGCGTGCTCCATCAGCGCCGCGTCCCGCTGCAGCGCCGCGTCCAGGAACGGGTCGGCCGGAACGAACAGCACCACGAAATCGGGCGTCGACTCGAACGCCGACCAGTACCGCTTCCCGGACAGCGCGTCCACGTGCGCCCGCAGATGCCGGGCGTGCTGGTCCAGGTGCCCGTCGCGGGTGTGCTCGTCGCGAGCCTCCATCGCGGACAGATACCCCTCCAGCGGTGCCTTCGCGTCGACCACCACGGTCCGCCCGCCGTGCAGCTTCACCAGCAGGTCCGGGCGTACCCCCTGCTCGTCGGTCGAGGCGGTCACCTGCTCGGCGAAATCGCAGTGCTCCAGCAGCCCGGCCGCCTCCACGATCCGGCGCAGCTGGTGCTCACCCCACCGGCCGCGCACCTGCGGAGCCCGCAACGCGGCCACCAGCTGCCGCGTCTCGGTACGCAGCTCACCGGAGACGGCACCCATCGCCCGTACCTGTTCCCGCAGCTCGGCGTAGGCGTCGATGCGGTCGTGCTCCAGCTGGGCGACGCGGTCCTCGTACCGGCGCAGGGTGTCGTGCAACGGCGCCACCGCCCGCGCCACCGCCTCCTGCGACTGAGCGGTCGCCTCATAGGACAGTGCCCGCAGCGACTGTTCCATCCGCTGCTCACCGTCCCGAGCCGCGGCCACCGTCGCTTCGAGGCGGGCAATGTCGGTGGCTGCGCGGGCCCGCGCGGCGAGCCAGCCGATCGCACCTCCGGCAGCGAGACAGACGAATACCACGGCCAGTGTCGAGAAGGTCACGAGAGCAGGTTGCCAGAAAGCGGGGGTAGCGTGGAAAACATGATGAGCGTGTTGCTGATCTTGGTGATCGTCGCGTTGGCAATTCTCGCAGTCGCCGCACTACAACGCGGTGGCGAAACCCGTCGGCAGACACAGCTCGACGACGCCCGCGCCGAGGCCCAGCGGTGGTACGAGCGACTCGGCGGCCAGGTGATGAACCTCAGCTCCGACGACCCGGCGGCGCGGCAGGCACTCGCCGACGCGAGCGAACGCTACAACGCGGCCGGTGGCCAGCTGCAGAGCGCCAACACGGTCCGGCAGTACGAACTGGCACGCGAGTCGGCCCTGGAAGGCCTCACCTACGTGCGTGCGGCCCGCGTCGCGATGGGGATCGACCCCGGCCCCGACCTTCCGCCGCTCAGCGCCGCCCACGACACCGGCCAGATCACCCGCGACCGTGAGGTGACCGTCGAGGGCCACGCCTACCGGGCCGGGCCGCGGCCCGGCCGCGACACCCCGTACTACTACCCGGGCGGCCGGGTGCAGGGCCGTCCCGTCCCGGCCGGCTGGTATTCCACACCGGTCTGGAAGACGGCACTCGGCGCGGGCGCCGGTGTACTCGGCGGGATGCTCATCTTCGACGCCCTGCTGTCCCCCGAGTTCGGCGATTTCGGCGACACCGGCTTCACCGAGGGCGACGCGGGGGACCCCGGCGACTTCGGCAGCGATTTCGGGGCCGGCGATTTCGGCGGCTTGGACTTCTAGCAGCCTGTTCGGATCAGGCCTGTCCGGCTCAGGTGTGCTTCGGCCCGGCCGTGCTGTGCAGATGCCGGTCGATCTCACGGCGCAATGCCCGCGGGCTCGGCCAGATCTGGGTCAGGTCCGCGGTGAAAGCCGGCCCGCGAGGTGTGTCGGCCAGCGGCGGCCCGCCCGCGTCCCCCTCCTGCACCGGATGAACACTGTCCAGATCCGCCGGCACCACGTCCAGAACCGTTCGCAGACCGTCCCGGCGGATCACCACCGCTGCGATGTCCGCCCAGTCCAGCAGAATCGGATCGGACTCCTGCGCGGCCAGCTCGAGCCCGCCGGACGACACCCGCACCCAGGTCGTGAGAGCCGCCCGCGCCGACAACGAGTACGCCGCCGCCACCGCCCCGCCGACCAGCACGGCCTGCAGGACCGTCACCCACCACGGGTCACCGCTGTCCCCGGCGATCCACCCCACGACGGGGGAGACCACCAGGTAGGCGACCATCAGCGCGGCGAACACCATGACGAAGGTCCGGGCCGGCGACGACCGGAACAACACCGCGTCCCGGGCCGGAGCCCGGACCTCCTCGGGCGCGATCGACATGCCTCCTATGGTGGCCGCCCGCCTCAGAACGCGCAGGCGATCACCAGTTCCGGGGTGCGGTCCCGGAGCAGGTCAAGTTTGCCGATCCGGGCCGCCGCCCGGAAATCACCGTCGATCGACTCCAGCCGGTCCAGCAGCGCCGCCGGGCCGAGCGCCTCCGCGAGCGGCACCTCCGTCTTCATCGAGACCTTCCGGTCCGACTTGGCCCGCCGAACCTGCCGCAGCGCCTCACCGGCCAGATCCAGCAGCGACGGATCACTCTCCGGCGCCACCCGGGTCAGCTCATACCTCGTCGGCCACGTCGACCGGTGCACCGACCCGTACCGCCACCACGACCAGATCTCCTCGGTGACGAACGGCAGGAACGGCGCGAACAGCCGCAACAACACCGACAACCCCGAAGCGAGTGCCGCCCGCGCCGAATCACCGGCCGGCCCCGGCGCGTACGCCCGGTTCTTGACCAGCTCGATGTAGTCGTCGCAGAACGTCCAGAAGAACGTCTCCGCCGCCTGCAGGGCGTCGGTGTGCTGGTAGTCCTCGAACGCCGTCGTCGCCGTGACGACCACCTCGGCCAGCCGGCCCAGCATCGCCCGGTCCAGTGGCTCGGTGACCGGCTGCCGCAGGGCATCCGCCGCACCCAGACCCAGCGCGAACCTCGACGCGTTCAACAGCTTCGTCGCCAGCCGCCGGCCGACCTTCAACTGGGCCGGCTCGAAAGCCAGATCCGCGCCCGGACGGCCGCACGCCGCCCAATAACGGACCGCGTCCGAGCCGTACTGATCGAGCAGCTGGATCGGCGTCTCGACCTCATTGCCGAGCAACTTCGAGATTTTCCGGTGGTCCGGGTCGAGGATCCACCCGGATAGGACCGCCCGCCGCCACGGCAACGAGTCACCCAGCTGGCCGGCCCGCAGCACCGACGAGAACAGCCAGGTCCGGATGATCTCCTGCCCCTGCGGGCGGAGATCCATCGGATAGGTACGCGCGTGCAGATCAGGGTCGATGCTCCAGCCCGTGACGATCTGCGGGCTCAGCGACGACGTCGCCCAGGTGTCCATGACATCGGGGTCCGCCGTGAACCCGCCCGGGACGTCCCGCTGGTCCTCGGAGAAACCGGGCGGACAGTCCGACGACGGATCGACCGGCAGGGCCTGGTCGTCCGGGATCAGCAATTGGTCGTAGACCGGCTCCCCGGCGGCGTCCAGCGGGTACCACACCGGAATCGGGACACCGAAGAACCGCTGCCGGCTGATCAGCCAGTCACCGGTCAGGCCACCGACCCAATGCTCGTACCGATGCCGCATTGCCTCCGGAACCCACCGCAACTCGCGCCCCCGGGCCAGCAGCCGCTGCCGCAACTCCGGATCACGGCCGCCGTTGCGGATGAACCACTGCCGGCTCGTGACGATCTCCAGCGGGCGATCACCGCGTTCGTAGAACTTGACCGGATGCGTGATCGGCCTGGGCTCCCCGATCAGATCACCGGACTCCCGCAGGAGCCGGACCATCTCGGCACGGGCAGCATTGACGGTCAGGCCGGCGAACCGCTGGTAGGCCGCGACCGGGACACCCGCCGGAGCGTCCGGCAGGAACCGGCCGTCCCGTCCCAGGACGACCCGGGCCGGAAGGTCCAGCTCACGCCACCAGGTGACATCGGCCAGGTCACCGAAGGTGCAGACCATCGCGATCCCCGTGCCCTTGTCGGCTGCCGCGAGCCGATGCTCGCGGACCGGGACCTCGACGTCGAAGAACGGAGTGCGGACCGACGTGACACCCGCGAAGCGGGGATCACCGGGGTGATGAACCAGCGCGACACACGCCGGCAGCAGCTCCGGCCGCGTCGTGTCGATCTCGATCGGCCCGTCCGGCCCGTGGAAACGCAGCCGATGGTACGCGCCGGGCCGCTCCCGATCCTCCAGCTCGGCCTGGGCGACCGCGGTCCGGAAACCGATGTCCCACAGCGTCGGCGCCTCTGCCGTGTAGGCCTGGCCGGCCGCCAGGTTGGTCAGGAACGCGCGCTGCGAAACCGCCCGCGCCCTCGCACCGATCGTGGTGTACGTCAGCCCCCAGTCGACGGACAGTCCCAGCCGCCGCCACAACTTCTCGAAACCCTTCTCGTCCTCGACGGTCAGCCGGCCGCACAACTCGACGAAATTGCGCCGCGAGATCGAGACCGGCTCCTTGGGCGCCTCGGCCGGCGGCTCCCACGACGGGTCGTAGGGCAGCGACGGGTCGCACCGGACGCCGAACAGATGCTGAACCCGGCGCTCGGTCGGCAACCCGTTGTCGTCGAACCCCATCGGGTAGAAGACCGCCTTGCCGCGCATCCGCTGGAACCGCGCGACCGTGTCGGTGTGCGTGTACGAGAAGACGTGCCCGACGTGCAACGAGCCCGATACGGTCGGCGGAGGTGTGTCGATCGCATACACGTCGGCCCGCTCCTTGGAACGGTCGAACGCGTACGTGCCCTCCTCCTGCCAGCGCGGCGCCCACTTGCCCTCGAGCCCGTCCAGAGACGGCCGCTCGGGGAGACCGTGACGCCCGGTTCCCGTATCAGTCATGCCGGTCAGCGTAGGACCGGCCCCCTCGGGCCGCCACGCGATTAGCCATCGGCCGACTCGTGCCGCAGCAGCCATTCCTTGACGTGCAGACCCCACCGGTAGCCGCCGAGCGACCCGTCGGTCCGCAGCACCCGATGACATGGGGTGAACAGCGCCACCGGATTGCGGGCACACGCGGCCGCAGCCGCACGGATCGCCGCTGGCCGGCCGGAGAGCCCGGCAAAACCCGTGTAGGTCACCGGGGCTCCCGGCTTGATGTCGCGCATCACCCGCCACGCGTGCGCCATGAACTCACCGGCCGTGTGCTGCTCGACCCGCACCGCGTCGATCGCGGTCAGATCGCCCTCCAGATAGGCGCGGACGGCCGCGCCCACCTCGCCGGGATCACCCGGCTGCACCGGCTCGAGCAGCGCCGGATGCACCAGCTTCATCAGCTCCGTCACATCGGTGGTGAAGCCGGCCGCACGCACCGCGCCGGCCTTGCTGACCACCACCGTGAACGGGCCGGCCGCGCTGTCCAAAGTCGAATGAAGCAACATCGTTTCCTCCTGGTTCGAGGTCTGCGAGCATGGCCTGTTCTCACGGGCGGCGGAGTGCCGGAAGCCCCGGCTGTGGACAACTCCGAAGGCGCTTCCGGCAATGTGGACAACGGTCGCCCCGAGCCGGCCCACGGGTATGTTCGGTCAGGCGGCGCGCCACAGACGGATCAGCGCGTACGACCGCCAGGGGCGCCAGCGTTCGGCGTGGGCGGTGAGGGCCTTCACGGTGCCGGGCAGGCCGACGGCCTCAGCGCCGCGGCGGGCCGCCAGGTCGGTGGGCAGGAACACGTCGGGGTCGCCGATCGCGCGCATGGCGACATAACCGGCGGTCCACGGGCCGATGCCGGGCAGCTCGGTGAGACGGGCGACGGCCTCGGACCGGTCGGCGCCCGGGTCCAGGTCGAGCTTGCCGTCGGCCACGGCCTCGGCCAGGGCGCGGATCGTTGCTCGGCGGGCAGCCGGCATGCCGAACGCGGAGTCGGGCAGGGCGGCGATGGCGCTCGCTGCCGGGAATCCGGTGAGCGTTCCGGTCGCGGTGGTTTGGGGGATGGGGGTGGGTTCCCCCAGAACCGGACGCGACACCGATCCCTCCGCCGCCGTAGCAGCCCGGAGCATCCGCCCCAGCGTCGTCCGAGCCCCGGCCACACTCACCTGCTGCCCCACCACCGCCCGGACCGCCATCTCGAACCCGTCCACAGCCCGGGGCACCCGCACTCCCGGCTCCGCCGCGACGGCCGGGGCCAGCGCCGGATCCGCCTGCAGCAGCCCGTCCACCGCCACCGGATCAGCGTCCAGATCGAACAGCCGCCGGCACCGAGCCACCGCCGGCGCGAGATCCCGGACATCGCTGAGCTGCAGCGTCGCATGCACCCAGCGCTCCCCGGGTGTGAGCACGACGTCCGCGTTCCCGTGCGGCAGGTTCAATCCGCGCCGGTACGCCCCACCGGCCACCTCGTCGACGCCGGGCAACGTCCGCGCCGCGAAGAACTCCAGCAGCGATCCGGCGTGCAGCGGCGGCCGGTACGCGAGCCGCAGTGTGACGACGCCGGCCTCCCCGCGGTCGGTACGGGTCTGTTTCTCGCGCATCTGGCTGGGTGACCGCGCGTACACCTCGAGCATCGTCTCGTTGAACTGCCGCACGCTGCCGAATCCGGCGGCGAACGCGATGTCGGCGAGCCCGAGGCGGGTCGTCTCGACGAGGATCCGTGCGGTCTGGGCGCGTTGTGCGCGGGCCAGGGCGAGTGGCCCGGCACCGAGTTCGGTGGTGAGCATCCGGTTGAGGTGCCGTTCGGTGTATCCGAGCCGGGCGGCGAGCCCGGGTACGCCTTCCCGGTCGACGATCCCGTCGCCGATGAGGCGCATGGCCCGTCCGACGGTGTCGGCGCGGGTGTCCCATTCGGGTGAGCCGGGTGCGGCGTCGGGGCGGCATCGCCGGCAGGCGCGGAATCCGCCGCGCTGGGCGGCGGCCGCGCTGACGTAGAACGTGACGTTCTCCCGTTTCGGTGTGACGGCCGGGCAGGACGGGCGGCAGTAGATGCCGGTGGTCCGGACGGCCGTGTAGAAGCACCCGTCGAACCGCGGGTCGCGGCTGTCGACGGCCCGGTAGCAGTGTTCGAAGTCCAGCTCCATGTGGTCGAGTCTGCTCCCGCGGAGCGCCGGAGGCTGGCGGGATTCGGACATGACCGTGGGTCAGGGCAGCGCCGGCCGGGCAGGGTCGGTAGTCGGCGACGGAGCGGGCTTGCGGGGCCAGGGCGTAGAGCAGGCCGAAGTGGAGCGGTCAGTCGGGGACGCGTGGGAGACGAGCCTGATGTCAACCTGGGTTGACGACGACTCGTTGTGTCAACTACGGTTGACGACATGATGGCGCAAGCGGCAAGGACGGACATCCGGTGGCGCGCCTTCGGCGGCGGCCCCAAGGTCGTGCTTCTGCACGGCGGCATGCAGACCTCGGCCAACTTCACGAAACTCGCCCGGTCGCTCGCGACCACGTTCACCGTCTACGTTCCCGACCGGCGCGGGCGCGGCCTCAGCGGTCCGGCGCGGGACGGCCACGGCCTGCGTGCCGAGATCGACGACCTGGCGGCGGTGCTGGACGAGACCGGGGCGCGCAACGTCTTCGGCCTCAGCTCCGGCGCGGTCATCGCGCTGCGGGCGGCGATGGAGCTGCCGATCGAGCGCCTCGCGCTCTACGAACCGCCGCTCAAACACGGTGATCACGATCCGCTCGCCTGGCTTCCGCGATACGAGAAGGAGCTGTCCCGGGGCCGGCGGGCCGCCGCCTTCGTCACGGTCTCCCAAGGCACAGGCGATCTGCGGTACGTGCCACGCGCGGCCCTGATCCCGCTGATGGGACTCGTGATCCGCGCCGGCGAGGGCAGGCGGATCGGTGACCTGATCCCGACGATGCGCCTGGACGCGGCGGTCGTCGAGGACGCGGCCGGCCCGCTCGGCACCTATGCGACGGTCGGCTCGGACACGCTGCTGCTGGGTGGGGACCGCTCCCCGGCGTACCTGAAAGGGGTCCTGAACGGCCTGGAGCCCGTCCTGCCGAGAGTGCGCCGGGTGACCTTGACCGGGGTGGGGCATCTCGCCGCCGACGACAGTGGCAAGCCGGAGCTGGTCGCGGCCGAGCTGCGGAAGTTCTTCCGCTGAACCGGCCCGGATCGGGCACTGCGTAGACTGGCGTTCCGTGAGCCTCACCATCGGAATCGTCGGCCTGCCCAACGTCGGCAAGAGCACCCTCTTCAACGCCCTCACCAAGAACGACGTGCTCGCCGCGAACTACCCGTTCGCGACGATCGAGCCCAACGTCGGCGTGGTGGGGCTGCCCGACGAGCGGCTGAACAAGCTGGCCGAGATGTTCGGCAGTGAGAAGATCCTGCCGGCACCGGTGAGCTTCGTCGACATCGCCGGCCTGGTCCGCGGTGCGTCCAAGGGCCAGGGCCGGGGCAACGCGTTCCTCGCCAACATCCGCGACGCGTCCGCGATCTGCCAGGTGGTGCGGGCCTTCTCCGACCCGAACGTGCTGCACGTCGACGGCAAGGTGTCCCCGGCCGACGACATCGAGACGATCAACACCGAGCTGATCCTCGCCGACCTGCAGACGGTGGAGAAGGCGCTGCCCCGCATGCAGAAGGAGGCGAAACTCAAGAAGGAGAAGGCCGCCGCGGTGGCCGCCGCCGAGGCCGCGTTCAAACTGCTCAACGACGGTGTCACCCTCTACCAGGGCGCCGCCTCCGCCGGCATCGAACTGGACCTGCTGAGCGAGCTGCACCTGCTCACCACGAAGCCTTTCCTGTACGTGTTCAACGTCGACGAGACCGAGCTGGGTAACGAGGCGTTCCTCGACGAGCTGCGTGCCCTCGTCGCCCCGGCCGAGGCCGTCTTCATGGACGCGAAGATCGAGTCCGAACTGATCGAGCTGGACGAGGCCGACGCCCTGGAGCTGCTCCAGTCGACCGGCCAGTCCGAGCCCGGCCTGAACCGGCTGATCCGCGTCGGCTTCGACACGCTCGGCCTGCAGACGTACCTGACGGCCGGCCCGAAGGAGGCCCGCGCCTGGACGGTCCCGGTCGGCGCGACCGCCCCCGAGGCGGCCGGCGTCATCCACTCCGACTTCCAGCGTGGCTTCATCAAGGCCGAGATCGTCAGCTACGACGACCTGGTCGCCGCCGGTTCCATGTCCGCGGCCAAGGCTGCCGGCAAGGTCCGCATGGAGGGCAAGGACTACATCATGAAGGACGGCGACGTCGTCGAGTTCCGCTTCAACGTGTAGTACAGCAGCATCAGCACTGGTCAGACCGCTTTCAGGGGACCGCTGGTCCGCAGGGAGTCCGCAGCAGGTTCGCCGAACGTCTCCGACATCAGCGAGTCCGCGGCCTTGCGGGTGCGGTCCTCGGCGGTCGGCCAGAGGTGCGCGTACGTGTTGAGGGTGGTCGTCGGCTTCGCGTGGCCGAGAGCTTTCTGCACGGTCACCACGTCGCAGCCCTGGGCGATCAGCCCGCTGGCGTAGAAGTGCCGGAGGTCGTGCAGCGTGAAGCCGTCGATGCCGGCGGCCCGGCACGTCTTGCGCCACCAGTAGCCGACCGTGTTCTGATGCGGCGGGTCCTGGCCCTCACCGAGGAACAGCCACCCGAGCGGGCTCTCCGGCATCTCCTTCACGTGCACCGACAGCAGCTCGAGCAGGCCGTCTGCGAGGAACACCGGGCGTTCTGAGCCGTACTTCGGCGGCGTGATCAGTACGGTCCCACCGTCGCCGCGCTGGACCTGCTGCGTCACCTGGAGTACCCGCCGGAGGAAGTCGACATCCCGGCGCCGGACCGCGGCCGCCTCGCCCAGGCGCAGGCCGGCGAACGCCGCCACCGAGATGAACAACCGCATCCACGGCACCGCCGCGTGGTCGAGCAGCGCGCGCACCTGAGCCGATGTCGGGATCGTCATCGCCGCGTCGGCCCGTCGCTGGCGGGGAAGCGTCACGTCCTCGGTGGGATCCCTGACGATCAGCTTGTCGCGGACCGCCGCCCGCATTACCGTGCGGACGTTCTGCAGCCGGGTCTTGATCGTGCCCGGCGCGAGGCCGCGCGGCTTACCCTCGCCGCGGTCAGCGGTCTGCATCGCCTTGACCCAGCTCTCGACGTGCGACCGGCGGATCGACTTCAGCGGCACCCTGCCGAACGTCACGCAGCCGGCCGCGAGGCGCATCGCACGCTCAGTACCTGGCACCCAGACCTGTCGGGCCGCCCAGTCCTGGAAGAATCGCTCGAAGGTGATCTCCCCGGCCTTCGGGTCGACGTACTGCCCGGTGACGATCGCGGCGGTCTGCTCGTCAAGCCACCGCTCGCCGTCCTTCTTCCGGTCGAAGTGCCGCGAGTGCTCCCGGCCGGCCTCGTCGCGGTACCGGGCCCGCCACTTCCCGTTCGGGCGCTTCGCGATGCTCTTACTCGCCATTGCGGGCCTCGTACTCGCCGATCGACGCCTCCAACTTCCAGCGCTTCTCGGCCAAGTACCGCAGGTCACGTTCCGCCTGCTGGACCTCGTCCTCCAGCTGGTGACGCCTTCGCTGAACCTCGTGCCTTGTGCGCTCCTGGTGTTCGATCGCCTCCGCCAGGCTTCTCTTCGCTTGCTCGTACTCCTCGGCGGTCAGCTGCGGCACCGTGCCGGTGTAGTGCTGCAGGTCTAGACCGAGCAGCTTCGCCAGGGCCGCCACCTCGTTGAGGCGGATCGGCCGCCTGCCCTGCTCCAGCCTGATCATGGCCGTCTTCTCAAGTCGCACACCGCGTTCTGCAAGGTGTGCGCGCAGTTCCTCCTGTGTCCATCCGCGCACTTCTCGGGCTTCGCGAACTGCCGCGCCGAAGTGCTGCTCAGGAGTCGGCGTCTCATCTAGGTGCGTCACAAGCACCAACGTATGTGCTCTCAGGGCTTGCGTCAACGCAGTCATACGTGTTGAGATTCGGGTCGTCCTAGAGCACCTCCATAGGTGCTCCTAGAGAACCAGGAGTGTGGCTGTGGAGAAATACCTCACCACCGAAGAGGTGGCAGAGATTGCCCGCACTGCGCCGAGCACCGTTCGGTACTGGCGCATGGTCGGGAAGGGGCCGCAAGGCGTAAAGCGCGGCCGACGTGTGCTCTACCCGCAGTCCGCAGTGGAGCGCTGGCTGACCGTCGACGAGACCGAGCGAGCGGCCGCCTGAGATGAGCCAGCACAACCAAAACGCCCGCCCCGCGGCGAACGGGACGGGCGGCAAGCAGGCCGACGAGACCGGGTCGAGCGTAACCCGTGACCGAGACCCACGGCGACCATCCGAGCGGGTCACGGCGATCGACTACGCCCGGATGGGTTTCGACCTCGGGTACGCCGAGCGGTCCGCCGTCGGCAGTGCCTTGCTCGTCCTGGAGCGTGCGCAGTGAGGCGGGATGCAGGCACGGTCCTGCGGGCAGGTGAGGCGCTCCTCGGCGAACAGGAGACGTTCACCCGCGAGCAGGTCGCCTACCTGATCAACCTGGCCTTCGAGTCCGGCATCCGCTTCCGGGCGACGTACGCCGAGGGCGAGCTGCTCGTGAGCTGGGCACGGCACCACGTCGCGCCGCCGACCCGGCGGGAGCGCATCGCCGCCGAGCTGGCCGCCGTCGACCGGGCTGCCCGACTGGCCGCCGAGCGGGCGGGCCGCCCGTACCGCATCTACCGGGGTGGGCCGGTCGACTGGGAGACCGGTGCGCCCGTTCGCCGACTGGGGGCGGTCGCGTGACCAGTAAGGCCATGCAGGCGCCCCGGGCTGTTTCTGACACTCGTCCGCATGTGTCAGAACCGGAACCGCCTCTGAGCAGGGAATCTGACACTTCTGACACTTCTGACACAGTTCTGGATGAGCTGCTGTTGGCGGGAGTTCGGGACGGGTCATGGCTCGATCAGCAGGATTTCCCGGCACTGCGGTACGCCGTGCCCGGCCTGCTCCCGGAGGGCCTGACGTTGCTCGTCGGGCCGCCCAAGGCCGGCAAGTCGTGGCTCATCCTCAGCACCCTGCTCGACGTCGCCGCCGGCGGCCGGATCCTCGGCAGCATCCCGGCCGGGAAGCCGCGCCGCGTGCTGTACCTCGCCCTCGAGGACGGCGACCGCCGCATGCAGGACCGGTCCCGCCGACTGCTCGACGACGAGCCGATCCCGGCGACGTTCTCCTACCTGACCAGGGTGGAGCCCGTCCGGCTGTACAGCACCATCCGGGCGTTCCTCCGGCGACACCCGGACACCGCCATGGTCGTCCTCGACACGCTCGGCAAGGTAATGCCGCAGGCCGGGCCGGGCGAGTCCGCATACCAGCGCGACTATCGGGTGGGCGGCGAGCTCAAGCGGATCGCCGACGATCGGCCGGGGCTCGCCCTGGTCGTGCTGCACCACGACCGCAAGGCCGTCAGCGAGGACTTCGTCGACTCGGTCAGCGGCACCAACGGCCTGGCCGGCGCCGCGGACACCATCGTCGTGCTGTCACGGAAACGCCAGTCCACCGACGGCCTGCTCGCAGTGACCGGCCGCGAGGTGCCCGAGGCGGAGTACGCGCTCCGCCTGGTCGACGGCGTGTGCTGGCAGCTCGACGGCGCCAACCTCGCCGCGGCCGCCGCGAGTGCCCGCCAGCGGCAGGAGAGCGCTGGAGTCTCCGAAACCACGATGGGTGTCGTCGAGTTTGTCCACGCCGCCGGCCCGGCCGGCATCACCGCCGGTGCGGTCGCCGAGAAGTTCGGCAAGGACAGCCACCAGTACCTCCGGCGCCAGGTCGAAGCCGGACGCCTGATCAAGCTCGGCCGCGGCCGGTACGCCGCCCCCATCACAACTGTGTCAGAAGTGTCAGAAGTGTCAGAACAGCAGGTCATCGCCGCTTTCAGTTCTGACACCCCCGAGACCAGTGTCAGAAACAGCGCTCGATCAGCAGGAGAAAACCCGTGATCATGGATTCCGAGCAGCGCACCGAGATCCGGCGAGCCACGCGCGAACTGGTGACCCACTCCCTGGGCGAGAACTACGAGGCGCTCCACGAGGGCACCCGCCGGCTCGCCGCCGACCCGGACACCGCGGAGCAGGCCGTCGCCGCCCTGGTGCTCGCCATCGACTTCGCCATCAGCCGGACGGCCGAGGTCGGCCAGCTCGACGCCGGGCAGATCTGGCAGGCATTCGCCCTCAACCTCGCCGCCGTCGACCACATCGGATAACGGCGGTGAGCGAGCCGAGCGACTGGCAGGCCCGCCTCGCCCAGGCCGTCACCGAGCACCAGCAGAAGCGCCAGGCCCGACGGGCAGCACGCCAGGAACTTGACACCCGCCGTCAAGCGGGGTTGACAGCACGACACGCACAGAAGCTCGCCCGGACCAGCCCGCGGGGAACGCGTGGCCGCCAGCGAGGACGAGGAACCGAAGGAGAACCGATGCCCGACCCGTTCGCGAACGCCTACACCGCCAGCGAGACCCCCGCCGACACGCAGGCCAGACTCCGCCGCGAGGCATTCCGACCCGACCCGGCCATGGAACGGCTCGCCCAGCTCAAGACCGACCAGCCCGCCAGGTACGACTTGCTTCCCGCCGCCAAGCGCGTGGCACTCGGCATCTACCTGGCCAGCAAACAGGCCGCCGAAACCGGCAAGCCGGTACCCACCAGCCGCACATTCCCGTCCGACGATGAAGCCTGAGGGGGCGCCCGATGACAACCACCCACGAAGAACTCGCCGCCGTCGAGTCGCGGGCCGCCCAGCTGCGCGCCCAGGTCGAAGCCGACCAGGCCGCCGCTAGCCGGCGCGTCACCGAAGCCCAAGCCCAGTGGGACCGCGACTTCATGGCCAGCTGGGAGAAGCAGAAGGAGCAGGCCCAGGCCGAACAGCAGGACGCCGCCGAACGGTTCCGGCAGGCCGTACTCGCCGATCCGGTATGCCAGGCCTACATCCACTGGCGTGCTGCCCGCTACCGCGTGATGGCCGTACACCGCGACGCCACCAACATCGGCAACACCAGCGGCGCCGACAACACGCCCGCCTACGAGATGACCTTCCGCTTCCCAGACTTCCTCGAAGCGCTCGTACCCATGCTCGAGCAGGAGGCCGGCAAGCTCGGCGAGAGCGACAGCGAGCAGCGCTGGGAAGAGCGAGCCCAGGTCGCCGAAGCGGCCCGCGCCAACACCAACCCCAAGCAACCGTGACCCTGGCCTGACGGCCCCCAAGACTGCGGCGTCAACGTCACCCGGCCCCGTCCTCAGCACGGCACGGGACCCGGGATCGATGGCAGTGAGCGCACTCTCCGTTGCAGCGCACAGACCTGCCAGCGCCGCACCGTCGAGCCCGGCCCTCGCGTGGGGCTGGGGCCGGGCTCGACTTCACTCTGAGTCACCTAGGGGGTGGGGGGTGAACCCTGTAGCCCCACAGCGGAGGACCGCCGGGGAGGGCTCTCGGGGGTGCGACGGGTTCAGACTTTCCGGGGCGGCAATTTTCGTAACGCTCAGTAGGGGGTGATCGGGTGTCTCGAGGGGGCGCACGTAGCCGATCTGGTCCAGGGCCGGACCCGCTTTCCTTACGGTCGGCCAAGCGCGGGCTCACCTTCACCGCTCTGCCCGCGGCCGGGTACGACGGCGAGATCCCCCCGTACCCGCTGCCGCCGGTGTCGGTGTTCGACGTCTGGTTCTCCGCCGGGGAGCGGCACAAGGTCTTGGACCTGGAGGCCACCGACGCCCGCCATGAGCGCGAGCTGCAGCTGTGGGCGCAGGCCTGGCGCACTCCGCAGGCCACGGTGTGGGCTCGTGAGGGCTGGCGCTGGCACACCGTCGCGATGTGGGTCCGTACCTCGGCGCTATGCGAGTCCGGCGACGCCACCGCGGCGGACAAGAACTCGCTGCACCGGTTCGCCGACCAGATCGGGCTGACGCCGGCCGGGCTCCACGGGAACGGCTGGAGGATCGGTTCGGAAGCGGTGCCGCCGGCGCGGTCCTCGCCGGTCCGGTCGACCGCCAGGGACCGGATGAAGATGCTTCGCGGTGGGGGCGAGTCGGCGCCATAGGTGCGCGAAGATCTGTCTGAGGAGTGCGCCAACTCGGGTCTCCCCAACCTCGTCCGTTGGCGCACCTGACGACCGCGTTACCGCTGCACACGGGCCGTGTCGAGGGTCTTCCCTGGCGCACCCCGTTGACGCCTTCCGGTGCGCGGAGATCGCGTCACCGGGTGCGCGGGTGGGGCGGATAGAGAACGGCGGCCGAGGGCGCCCATCGCCCCCGACCGCCGTCACCCCCGCGGGTCAGATCTTGTCGAACTCGCCGTGCTTCGCGCCCTCGAGGAACGCCGCGAACTCGTCGCCGGTGAAGAACAGGGTCCCGCCGGCCGGGTTCTTCGAATCACGGACCGCGAACGCCTGCCCGACGCTCGCGACCTCCACACAGTTGTCGCAGTTCGGACCGCTGAAGCTGGACTTCTTCCAGTCGGCGGCAGCGAGCTCCTCGGTGCTGATTTGCATACCCTTGACCTCGATCACGGTGTGCTCCTCTCCTGCCCGGCAGGTGCCGGGACATCCACGGGGTTGAGGCGGTAGATGGCGTCGGAGCCCTGGCCGTTGTCGAGCGGCGCCAGGCTCAGCTGGCTGACGGGCACGGGTGCGGTATAGCCGGGGCCCGAGCCGGTGTCGATCCACACCTCAACGACGCCGGCAGCTGAGAGGCTGCGCGGGCCGACCACCAGCGGGCTCACGCCGCACGCTCCCGGCCCTGGTTGATGATTCGCCGGACTGCCTCAGAGTGCAGCGCGGCTTGCTCGCGCTCGGCCGCCTGCCATGCCCGTACCGCCTGGACTCGGCGCCACCACAGCAGCCGTCGCACCGTCTCCGCGGTCAGGTACCGCAGGACGTCCGCCATCATGTTCCGCCTCCCCGGTCGGGGCGGGACCGCGCTCACGGGCGCGGCCCCGCCGATCTGGGGCGGCGGCGAGCGCGAAAGTTCGTCTAACGGATCCGCGCGCTCGCCGCCGCTGACCTGATCGTCACGGAGCGGTAGCGGCCTGTGGAGACCATTCCTGTCCACGCCTCGTCCATGGACAACCCGGGGGGACGTGGACGCAGGTCAGCCCTGCAGTCGAGCCCCGATACGGGTGACCTCGCCGGCGAGGTTCGCCGACCCGGTGGCGGTGGCCGTCGCTCGCGCCTCTTCGAGGTAGTGCCGGGCTACGTCCGGGTTGCCGGCGTCGAGGTGCGTTTCGGCGAGCGCGAGTTTGTACGTGGCCACGAACTCGGCGTCGGCCACGTCCTGGCCGGCCGCCTTCAGCCCAGCAGTGAGGGCCTCGATCGCAGCCTCCCGGCGGCCAAGCAGGCGGTTCGCCAGGCCTCGTTGCATCTGCAGGTAGCCGGGTGAGTAGAAGTAGATCCAGGGCGGTTCTTCGTCGGGGTGCTCCCGTGCGGCGGCCATGAGCGCTTCAGCACGGTCGAGCAGCCGGTCTGCGGCGTCGCCGTCGCCGAGCAGCGCATGCCCGCGGGCCTCCTGCTGGGCAGCCATCGCCCGGATCCCGGCGCTGTGTCCCCTCGCCGCCGCGGCCGCGGACAGGCCGACCACCGGGCCGGGCTTGCGTGCCGTCCAGGCGAGGTGGCCACGCATCGACAGGGCGGTGGCGATCAAGTCCACGGCGATCGGAATCGAGGACGTGGCCGCGACTTCTTCGGCGTGCTCGAGCGCCTGAACGTACTTCTCTCGCGCCTCCTGCGGCCGACCTGCCGCGGCCCGGAGCCAGCCAGCGAACTGTGACCACTGGCCGGCCAAGTCGACGACTGCGGGCCGGATGTCGCCGACAGCCTCGTCCGCCAGTCCCTCGACGAGCCGGAGCGGTTCGGCGGTGATGACGAGCAGGCGCTCGGCGCCGAGCGTGTCCTCGAGGCGACGCATGTGGGCGAGGGTGCCGTGGAGCGCGGTCACGGTGGTCGTGTCGACGGTCCGGGGCGCGGCGGCGACGTGGGCGATGCGGTCGGCCGTGCCGTTGAGGCCGGGCGGCCGGAGGGTGGCGACCAGGGCGCCGTCGCCGTCGAGGATCGCGTCGAGCGCCTTGGCCTCGTCCACCGTGGGGAGCGGGAGCCGGTTGTGCTCCCAGTTGGAGATCTTGCTCTTGGAGTGGTGGCTGCGATCGGCCAGCTGGCGCAGCGTCATGCCGCGGCTCTCCCGGAGGGCGCGGAGCTTGTCGCCGAACGTCAGGGGGTTCACGGCGTCACATCCCTGCTTGCGGTCAGGGGTGGCGGCCGGGCCGCAAGACACCGGCCACCAACATCGACGGTACGTCATGTCCAACGCGCGGGTCACCCGTCAGTGGCGTCCGCCGTTGTTACCGTCACCGGTAACAAACCAGGTCGGCGAGCTATCAAGGTCGGCCGGCGATTCGGCACGCCGGTGCAGAATTCCGCACCCGCATGCGGGATCAGTCGGTGTCACGCCGTGGTGTCATGGCCCATGACACCGGCCCTGACCAGCGGTTGACCCTGGCCCCTCCGGCCCCTCGGTGGGGGAGGGGAGGGATTCTCGATCTTGCCACTTCGCACGGTGTGCACCGTGCACACGAGGACGTCGTACGGCACTCCACACCGCCCCTGTACAGGACCGGGCCAGACCCGTTCGCACGGTGTGTACCGTACGCACGCGCCCGGCCGGAACCTCACGACAACGGGGTCTGCTCCACCATGTCGGCCAGGTCGCCGAGTTTGCGGGCCAGCTCGCGCAGCTGCTCTGGCGTCAGCTCGAGGTCCTCGAGCGTCGATCGCATCTCGATGATCCCGAACTGTTCGGTCTCCCCGGTCTCCCGGTCGAGGCGCCGCTCCGCCCAGAAGCCAAGCTCCCTCGGCGTACCGGTGCACGCCTCGACGGCCAGCACCGAGTCGGGGAACGACGAGCAGTTCTTCTGCTGCTGGCGCTCGCCGCCCCGGTAGTGCTCGCAGCACCACGGCGGGCAGTCGGTTTCGGCCGGCACCTCGCCGCGGGTCGTCACCAGGTCGCCGAAGCGGAACGGCCACCCGTCCGAGTTGTCGATGGTGCGCTCCGGGGTGTGAACCGTGATCTGATCGGCGCTCTGGTCGTCCTCCTGGAAGATCAGCATTCCGGTGATCGTCTGCCACCCGTCCGTGGTGAGCAGCTGTGTGCCGACGCGGAGGAACTGGGCACGGATTCGACGCTCGTTCATGCGACACCTCGCAGGATCTGGGCACGACGGGTTCTCGGGCTAGTGGCCGGCTTCGGTTGGGCCGGGAGGGTGGTGACGGGCTGCTCGTCGACGACCGGGGCGGCCGGCGGGACCAGGGCGCCGATGCCGTGCACCAGCTGGACCGCGGGCAGGTGCTCCGGGCGGGTCGTGGCCAGCACATCGGCGAGACCGTCAGCGACCATGCGCAGCGCGCTGCGCCAGTCCTCCGGGTCGATGACGCTCGTGATCGTCCACTTCGCCGCGGCGACCTGCTCGAGGAGCTTGGCCATGCCGGGGCCGGTGAGGTCGGCGCGCGGGGCGACCAGGACGACGCGCTGACCGGCGGTGCCCCGGCGCACCTGTGGGCGGCGGATGCGGGCGGTGCTCACTCGGCACCGCCTGGGACGTAGTCGAACGCGTCGAGGATCGTGCGCGCTAGCTCGGCCGCCTGCTGCCACGTCGTCACCTCGACGTCAACGTGGACGTGCAGGTTCGGCGTGCCGATGCGCTCCCCGACCAGGTCCTCGGTGAGGACGTCGAGCCGGGCCACCCGCACCTGCAGCGTGTGGGCGTCGAGCAGCTTCCGGACCGTGTCGTCGGTGTGGTCGTCGCCCATGTGGAGCGCCATGCCGTCGCGGGCGTCGTCGATGGGGTCGTGGGTGAGCGTGCACCAGGCTGGGCAGCCGCTGACCTTCGCCCGCCACTCCTGGTGCTCCCGCTCCCAGCGGGCCGCGGTCTCGTCGAGGAACCGCTGTGCTGGCGTTGGGAAGAGAACAGCGCCGCGCCGCTCGTCCCGGATCTTCTTCACCGCGTCCAGGGCGTCGAGGTAGCCCTCGGCGTAGCCGTCGCGGTGGGCGGTGTTGTTCGGGCGGGGTCGCAGGATGGATAGCGCGAACCGGATGAGTTCGAGCATGCTTCTCATGGGTCGCCTCCCGGGGCGATCAAGGGCTCGGCCAGCGTTGCAGTCGCTGCGTCCGGGCCCGATCTAGTTATGCCAAGAGGTTGGCATAGCACTTGGCTCATGGTCAAGGGGTGGGCATACCTATTGGCCAAGTGGTTGTGGCATCATCACCGATATGGCTGACTACGACCTGACGAAGCTCTCCAAGCTGGGCGAGCAGTACGAGCGCGAACGCGCTGCAGCGGAGCGAACGCGTGCCCTGCTGACGCCGGAGATCATCGCGGCGGCTGCGGCCAGGGTCCGTCAGGTCGACATCGTCAAGGCGAGCGGGCTCACGCGTGAGCGGGTGCGGCAGATCTGCCGTGCGGCCGGCGTCGAGCCGGAGTAGAGGGGCTCAGTCCGCAGACAGTCCGCAGGACATCCGCAGAAGACCAACATCAGTCAACGCAACTAAACGTAGTAAGCGCAGCTCCGGGGCCTGCTGAAGGAAGATCAGCAGGCCCCGGCTTTGGTCTCAGGAGTTCCGCTTCAACGTCTGACTCCACTGCGGTCGTATTGCGGTAATACCGCGGTATGGTTGGCGCATGGCCAGGACGAAGAAGGTGACGATCACCCTGCCGGTGGAGTTGTTGGAGAGCATGAAGGCTCACACCGACAACATTTCCGGCTACCTCACCGAGTTGGCCGAGCGGGCTGAGCGGCGCAGGCTTCTGCGGGAAGAACTCGACGGCTATCAAGACGAATTCGGCGCGTTCACCGACGAGGAGATGGCCGAGGCCCGGACGCTCCTGCATGGGGCCGGAGAGACGGAACGGGCAGCGTGAGCCTTGGTTCGCTGGTGCTCGATTCACAAGGCTTTTCGGGGTGGATCGACCGGGACCGCAAAGTGATGCGACTGCTGGAGCAGGCCGAGCGTGACGGCGCGGATCTGGCCATGTCGGCCGCGACGATCATCGAGGTTTCGCACCCTGGTGTCGATACCGCGCGGATGAACTGGCTGCTGTCCCGGATCCGGGTCGAGGCTTTGACGAAGGAGTGCGCCCGGCGCAGTGCTGCCCTTCTGAAGGCGGCGAGGCTGCACGGGCACAAGTACGCGATCGATGCGATGGTCGCTGAGGTGGCGCTACGGCTTCCCGGACCGGTGGCCGTCCTGACTTCCGATGTCGACGACATGGTGAAGCTCTGCGGGCAGCGGGTTCGGGTCATCGGGCTGTAGCCGGCACCGCGGTAATTGTCTGAGAACCGGACGGCTGGTCGGCTACATTCCGGCGCATGGCCGAGATCTATGTGAGTACGGACGTCGAGGCGGACGGCCCCATTCCGGGCCGTAACTCGATGCTGAGTTTCGCATCCGCCGCCTTCGACGCCGACGGCACGATGGCCGGCACCTTCACCGCGAACCTCGAGACCCTTCCCGAGGCCGTCGCGGACCCGGGCACGATGGCCTGGTGGGGGCGGAACCCCGAGGCTTGGCAGGCCTGCCGGGCCGATCCTCGGGAGCCCGGCGAGACGATGACCGACTACCGCGCCTGGCTGGAGGCGCTGCCGGGCAAGCCGGTGTTCGTGGGCTATCCGGCGGCGTTCGACTTCATGTTCGTCTACTGGTACCTCATCCGGTTCACCGGTCACAGCCCGTTCTCGCACTCGGCGCTGGACATGAAATCGTTCGCGATGGCGGTGCTCGGCACCGAGTTCCGTGGCACGGTCAAACGCACCATGCCGCGCGCCTGGTTCGGCCGGGCCCGGCACACCCACGTGGCCCTCGACGACGCGATCGAGCAGGGCGAGCTGTGGATCGCCATGCGCCGCGCCGCCCGCTCGCGGTGACGGGCGGCGGTCAGCAGAACCGCGTCCGCACTGCCTGGTCGCGGTGACGTTCGCCGCCGGTCAGCAGAACTGTGTCCGCACCACCCGGTCGTCGGCGTCCAGCCACGCGTGGACGACGCCGTCCAGCGGGCGTAGCGGGTGGTCGCCCCGGACCAGCCGGAGCCGGGCTCGTGGGATGCCGTCCGACTCCAGTTCGGCCGCGGTCCGTCCCTGGCTGACGCGGGCCAGCCAGGCCGCGTCACGGCTCATTTTCCGGCGGAGCAGGGCGATGTGCCGTACGCCGAGGTCGTCGATCCGGAACGGGATCCCCCGATGCTTCTCGGTGAGCCAGCCGCACCGCCACATGCCGTGATCGGTGCTCCACCAGTCGACGCTGTGCTCGGGTTCCGTACCGGGCACGGGATAGGGGTTGGCGTCTTCTCCGGCGCCGGCCAGGGCGGCGTCGCGCCCGTCGCAGAACTCGCACATCTCGTCGGCGTTGTGCATGGCGCTCGTCTGACCGTCGAGGGCGAGACCGAGGTGGTTTTGCCGGGTCTGCAGCCATTTACGGGTGTCGGCGGCCTGCTGAGCGTCCTCCCTCGAGCTGTACAGCGACAGGCCGGTGCCGTCGTTCAGAGGCTGACCCATGGCGGCGTAGATCGCCGGACTCCAGACCGGTTTGACCCGGTAGTTGACCAGGCGATCGGTGTTCATCACGAGCCGGATCAGGCTCCGGCCCCCGCTCCCGCGGCGGGTGCCGACCACATAGCGCTGGTCACCGCCGTCTCCCCATCGAATCGGCAAGACCCAGACCTTCGCCCCGGGTACGAAATGACGCGTGCCCGGCCGCCTCGTGTCCGTCTGCTGGCGGAGGAATGTCTCCCGGCTCACGTTCGCGACGACACCCCAGGTCAGCGGCTCGTCCGATGCAGGTTCCTCGATCACTCCGCGAGGTTCGATCCCGATGCTCCATCGATGAGCTCGGTGTGGCGGGGTGCTTCCGGAAGGTGGTCCAGGTCTTCCGCGAACCAGCCTTCCTCGCGTGGCGGGCGCATCCAGTCGGGCAGCGCTGTCATAGGACTAGGTTAGCGAATCGGGACGGCCAGGACCCGTTCGTAGCACACCGAGAGGTCGGCGCCGATGTACGCGCCGAACAGGGGGATCTCGTGGTAGCCCTCGCGCTCGTAGAAGCGCATCGCATCCCGCTGGGCGGGCCCGGTCTCCAGCTTGATCGTGGTCCAGCCGCGGTCGAGGGCGGCTGACTCCAGGGCGCGCAGGATCGCGGTGGCGACGCCGGAGCCACGGGCGGCCGGTGTCACGTACATCCGCTTGATCTCGGCGGTCGTCGGGTCGAGGCGCCGCAGTGCGCCGCAGCCGACGGCGGTGCCGGCCGGGTCGATGGCGACCAGGAACAGATCGATGTCGGCTGCGGAGGGCGGAGTGCCGGGCTCGTGGTCGTCGGTGCCGTAGCGGGCGTCGAGTTCGGCTCGCTGGGCGGCGCGGAGTGCGGCGCCGGCGGGTTCGTCCCACGGGCGGGGCTCGATGGTCCAGGTCATGACATCCTCCATTCGGAACAGGTGTTACGGTAACAGCTGTTACGGATAGGGGAGGGTGCGACGCGTGTCACGTACGGCTGATCGGTCCGCGCAGGGCGAAACCCTGTCCCGGGCGGTGTGGGACGTGCTCTCCGGGCAAGGGCTGGAACGGCTCACCGTGCGCGCCGTGGCGGCCGCCGCCGGGTGCACGACCGGCCTGGTCATGCACCGCTTCCCGAACCGGCAGGCGCTGTTGCTGCACGCCCGGCAACTACTGCACGAGGTGACCCGGGCGCGGGTCGAGGCTCTGGAGGAGCGGGCGGCGACCCCCCGGTCGGTACTCCGGGCGATCCTGCACCAGGGCATGGCCCTCGACGAGCAGACCCGTCAGGAGGCGATCGTCTGGATGGGTTTCCTGGCCGCGGCCGTCGCCGACGAGCAGCTGATCGAGGAGCACCGCCGCAACAACCGGGCCTGGCGCGAGCGGGTCGAGCGGCTTACCGCGGCGGCCGCTCCGGAGTGGACCTCCGAACGCGTGGCCGCCGTCGCCCTGGCGCTGATCGCCATGGCCGAGGGTGTGGCGGCCTACGCGGCGGCCGACCCGGAAGCCTTCCCGCCCGACGCCCAGGAGCGCATGCTCGACACCGCCCTCGCCGCCTACGGCCTGGCGGACCCGCGGGCCGGGGCGGACTAGCGGAGGGCGGGGAAGACGGTCCCGGCGATGACGGCTCCGACCAGGGCGCCGACGACCACCTGGGCCGGGGTGTGCGCGGTCAGCCGGACGCGCGCCCAGCAGCCGAGCAGCACCAGTGGCACACCGGCCAGCGCGATCGCGCCGTAGATCACGGTCAGTGCGGCCACCGTGCCGGAGGCGACACCCGCGTGGATGGACATCTTCCACCAGTGTGTGACCAGAGCGAATATCGCCAGTCCGACGCCGCCGGTGGTGAGTAGCGCGAGCACCTCGCGGGGGGCTCCGAGAGCGAGGAGCAGGAGCAGGCCGGCCACCAGCGAGGCGGTACCGAAGAGCAGCGGGATACGGCGGGCCGCGCGTTCCGGGATGTGGTGATTGGTGAGGTGGCCCTTGCGGACCCCGTGCAGCACGTAGCCGAGCGGGATGACCGCGGCGAACAGGGCTCCGGGCAGCCCCCACCAGCGGGAGACCCCGGGTGTCTCGCCGGCGTGCCAGCCCACGGTCAGCAGGAGCACGGCCACGAGAACGGCCGGGGCGAGCACTTCCGAGACGACGACCGCGATCCGGTCGGGGATGCCCGGCGTGGTGGTCCGGATGTCATCGGCAGCAGCGTTGATCACCGCTGAATCATCGCAAGCCGAACGCGGTGTCCGGGCGGCACGAAACGCTGCCGATCAGGTGTCGGAGGCCATCGAGGCGAACGCGTCGGCCAGGCGGCGCAGGTCGAGGCCGTCGAGGTGGTCGAAGATGTGCCGGCGGACACTGGCCAGATGGGTGGGCCACGCCTCCTGCAGCCGGGCCAGGCCCTTCTCGGTGAGGACCGCGTTGGCGCCGCGCGCGTCCTCCTCGCAGCGGATGCGGCGCAGGTATCCGCCGCTCTCGAGTTTGGCGGCGAGGCGTGTCATGCCGCTCAGTGACATGTCGCACGCCGTGGCGAGTTCGCTCATTCGCATGAGCTGGCCGGGAGTCTCGGAGAGGTGGCGCAACACGGTGTACTCGCTTGCGGACATGCGCTGTTCGCGGATCAGGTCGGCGTCGAGGGCACGCGGCATGACCAGGAGGAATCGGCCGAGTGCGCGCATCAGGGCCTCCTCGTCCGGGCTGAGTGGGACAGGCGCGGGCATGGCTCCGATCGTACGGCGGAGGCGCATCCCGACCGGCCGTGCGACTTTGCGCCTCGCCGGGGCAACGCGTGACCCGGGTCTCGGGGCGCGGGGGTCAGCATTTCGAGTGACAGTCGGTGCCTTGCTTGCGAGCCGGAGAAAGTCACAATGCTTTGGTGCAAAACCAGACAACTAGTGACTCTTGGCAGCAACTGCTCGAAATGCCACGAAAGTCTTGGTGGGCCCGGCTGCCGTTCGGTGTCCGGATGGCTGCGGGCGCGAGTGCGATGTTCGTGGTCGTCGGCGGTGGCGTGGCCGGCGCGGTATCCACCATGACCAGCCCGGGATCGGAGAACGTCACGAGCACGGCCCCTGCCGCCGAGGACGACCTCGGCGCTCCGATGCTCGAGGAGAGCCCGGAGGTGGTCAGCCGGGCGGCGGCCGCCGCGGAACCTCTGCCCGCGCGCCCCGGCGAGATCCCGGTGACGACCGCCACGACGCCGGTGACGACCGCCACGAGGCCGGTGACGACCGCCACGACGCCGGCGAAGACCTCCACCATCCCGGCCCCGGCGCGGACCGCCGCGACGGCCGATCATCTGAGCCGGGCCCGGGTGGCCGACCAACGCGCCGACCGGACCGGGCCGCGTCCCGCCCGTACGCTCGCCCAGGCCCCCGCCCGACGGAAGGCGGCGGCCGAGCCGGTCGTCACCACCCGGACGGACGTGGAGACCCGGGCTGTCCCGTTCGACACGCAGGTGGTGCGGGACCCCTTGATGCCTCGAGGTACCCGTCAGGTGCGGGTCGCCGGATCGCCCGGCGTGCGGACGCTGCGCTACCTGGTCACCATGACCGACGGCCGGCCGACCGCGCGCCGGCTGCTGAGCAGCGCGGTCACCCGGAAGCCGCAGAACCGGGTGGTGGCGCTCGGTTCCGCCCGCAAGTACGTGCCGGAACCGGTATGTGACGAGGCACTGGGCCTGTGCCTGCCGTTCGGCCGGACCGCGGTCTGCCCGTCCGACGGATCCGCCGACCCGGTGACCGCCCCGCCGCCGGCGGCCGTACCGGTGAGGGAGACCGGCGAGATCCTGATCTCCGAGAAGGACCTGGAGTTGCTCGGTCCGGAGGGTCTGGACGCGGTACGTCTCGAACCCGCCGCAGTGTGTTGACGGTCACCGGCGATTGCGTACGGGCGGTCCGCGGGACACGGTAGCGGCATGGCGCTGACCGACACCGGCCTGGCCGATCTGGCCCAGCGGTTGCTCACCGTGCCCGGCGTGGTCGGGGTGGTCCTCGGTGGCAGCCGGGCCCGGGGGACACACACCGAGGACTCCGACACCGACCTGGGCCTGTACTACCGGGCGCCGCTGGACACCGATCGTCTCGGTGAGCTGGCCGAGGAGGTCGCCGGCCGTGGTGCCGGGGTGACCGCGACCGGTGACTGGGGTCCCTGGGTGGACGGCGGCGGCTGGCTGCGGATCGACGGTCACCCGGTGGACTGGATCTACCGGGACCTGGACCGGGTCCAGCGCTGCTGGGCCGAGGCGGAGCAGGGCCGATACGCGTTCCACGTGCAGGCCGGACATCCGCTCGGGGTGCCCGACTTCCTCTACCCCGGCGAGCTGGCCCTGAGCCGTGTCCTCGCCGATCCGGCCGGGGAGCTGGAGGACCTGCGCGGCCGCGTCCAGGTCTACCCGCGGCCGCTCTCGCAAGCCCTGGTGGCCGGGATGTGGGAGGCCGACTTCCTGATCGGGGTGGCTCGCAAGGCGGTGTCCCGCGGCGACAGCGCCTACGTGGCCGGCTGCCTGTTCCGGGTGGCCGGGGTGTGCGCCCACGCGCTGCACGGCGCGGCCGGGCGGTGGCTCATCAACGAGAAGGGCGCGATCGCCGCGGCCGGCGCGCTGCCCGGCGCTCCGGAGCGGTTCAAGGCGCGGACCGACGCGGTCTTCGCCGCGGTCGACGGCGATCCGGTACGCCTGAGCACCGCGATCGATCTCATCGCCGATCTCGTCCTGGAGACCGCCGACGCGTGCGCGATGATGCTCCGGTGACCGCTGACGAACCGACCATCCTCGCCACCAGTGCCTCCTTCCGGCCGGGCCGCCACGGGCTGCTGGACATGCGTCCGGGCCCGATCCACTACCTGGCCGCCGAGCTGGCCGGTGCCCCGATAGCACCGAAGATCTGCTTCCTGGCCCAGGCCACCGGCGATCCGCAGGACCGGATCGGCGCGTTCTACTCGGCGTTCGCGGGCACCGAGTTCACCGCGTCGCATCTGCAGCTGTTCCCGATGCCGAACATCGCGGACATGCGTGCGCACCTGCTCGCCCAGGACGTCGTCTGGGTCGGTGGCGGCAGCGTCGCGAACCTGTGCGCGGTCTGGCGGGTGCACGGCCTCGACGAGATCCTCCACGAGGCCTGGCAGGCGGGGGTCGTGCTCGGTGGTGTCTCGGCCGGCTCGATCTGCTGGCACGTCGGCGGCAGCACCGACAGCTTCGGCCCGGACCTGCGGGGCTTCACCGATGGGCTGGGGTTCCTGCCGTACAGCAACGGCGTCCACTATGACGGCGAGGAGCAGCGGCGGCCCAAGATGCACGAGCTGGTCGGCCGGGGAATCCTGCCCGACGGCTACGCCACCGACGACGGTGCGGGGCTGGTCTACCGGGGCACGTCACTGTCCGAGGCGGTCACCGATCGCGAGGGGGCTTCGGCGTACGAGTTGAAGCGTGCCGCCGACGGCACAGTGGCCGAGACGCCCTTGCCGACCCGGCTGCTGGCCTAGGCTGGAAGGGAATCCGCAACCCGCAGGCGATCGGCTCCGTTGTGACTTCGGAGTCCATACGTTTTGTTTGAGGAGAACCATGTCCGACCGGACCGGTAAGGGCGGCGAAGGCGGAAGCTGACGCTCGTGGTTTCGCCGCGGCGCCGGTCGGGGTTCCCGTCTTGCGGAACCTAGTGCAGGGCGACCGTGGCGAGACCCACCAGCACCGCGGAGAGCAGCATCGCCACCGCGAAGATGGTGTTGTGGCCGATCAGGAGACGCCGGCGGGGCTGACCGCCCTCGCCGCCGTCCGTGACACCGGCCGGGTCGAGGGTGTGGCCGAAGAACTCGGCCCGGTACCTCCGGCTCAGCGGCCTCTGCAGGTGGGTCAGCACCGGTGATCGCCTCCGGGGGGACGAGGATCGATTCTGGTGGAACTCCCGGTAGCATGCGGCGGGCAGGAAACCCGGAGCAATGGTTACTGGCCAGTAATCGCCTCGGGTGGCCCGGAGTGGCATGGTCGCTGGGCTGATCGGACATGGGACATCAGGCGAACAGTTGTCCCTGCTCGTGCCTAGTCACTCTTTGTGAGGATTTGTCGGTAAGGATCGTTTCGCCATCATTGGGACGATGCCAGAGACTCCGTCGATCTCTCACACCCTGTTCAGGGGCACCCTGAACGTCTCGGTCGTGCTCATCGGCCTGGCGTCGGGCATCGCGCAGCTCGCCGAGGTGCCCACCCGGGTGGCCCAATGGGCGCTCACCGCGATCTTCCTGGCCTGCCTGCTCTACTTCGTGGTCCGCCTGTGGCAGCTCGCCTTCGTCGTCAAGATCCGTGAGTTGAAGGCCGACCTCCAGGACGCCACCGGGCTGCTCGCCCTTCAGCAGGCCGGCCACCAGCACTACCTCGACGCCATCCAGCGGATCAGTGACCGGGAGAAGCCGCTCTTCACCGAGACCCTCGAGGTGCTCGTCACGATCGGCGCCGACGACGACAGCGACCGCATCGTGGAGAAGCGGATCACCACACCCGAGCCGCTGGTCACGCACCGGACCATGCGCCCGATCGTGCCGACCGACACCGACCGGCTGACCCGCCTCGACGAGATCTCGTTCAAGACGCTGCGGCCGGTCGGCGGCACCATCACCACGTTGCCGCTGGAGCAGAGCCGTCTGCTGCGCATCTGGCTCATCTTCGATCCGGCGCTGACCACGCCGACCGAGTGGCAGGTCGAATACCGGCCGTGCGGACTGTGGGGCCCGCTGCGCCGGCGGGGCTGGGACCAGCTCATCTGGGAGGACCGGCTGCCCACCGCCAGCGGGACACCGTCGGCGTTCACCCGGTTCGAGGTGACCTTCAGCTTCCCGGAGAGCGATCAGCCGCCGAGCGTCAAGGAACGGCAGGGGTACGGCCGGATCACGGAACCGGAACGCGACCCGCGTGGCCGCTGGGAGGTGGTGTGGCGGGACGAGAAACCCGCCGGCCGCCGGTACGTATGGGATCTCACGCAGGCGGTCGGCGGGCGCTGACGAGGATCAGGAAGCCTGGCTGAGGATCAGGTTGTGCACGTGGTGGGCCTTGTCCGACCCGCGGAACTCAATCTCGTAGCTGGCCGTGCCGACCGTGATGGCGATGGTGCCGGAGGAGAAGAACTGGCCGGCCCAGCTCTTGTTGCTCACCACGCTGACGCTGTTGACCTTGGAATAGGGGATGCTGGTGATCGCGAACCGCTTCCCCACGTAGGACTTGTCCTGAATGATGATCCGGCGGTTGGTGAGGCCGATGAACCCGGTGCCGGCGCCGATCGCGTCATAGACCGCGATGATCTGCTCGCCCTCCAGCAGACCGCTCTGGATCTGCTCGAGCTGACCCTTGTTGTCGTACACCACGTCAGTCATGCGGCGCAGCGTAGCCACACCGGCTCAGGGCCTCTCGACCACGGTTCGGTAGAAGTCCTCGATCCGGGCCGCGAGGGTGACCTCACCGTCCGTGATGGTCCCGCCGTCCTGCGGCCCCAGGCTGATCTGAGTGTGACCGTTATATCGCCGGATGGTCGGTCGTATGTGAAGAGTGTCCGCGGCCACCTTGATACGTTCCGTCAAAGCGGCGTGCTGACTGTCGTCACATGCCAGGTCGCGGTGCAACTGAACACCGTCCCGGGTCCAGCCGCTCAGCAACGCGAGGGCGTCACTGAGATAATCCGAGCCGGTGTCCCGGCGTCTTCTCGCCCGCACTCCCGCACCCCCCTTAGCGTCGTTGCCGGCTTGTGGCCGAATTGTCGCCGTGTCGTCATGGTCGGTGCCCACAGTTTCGTCCGTCCGGGCCATGGTGTCCACGCCCACATATCCATGTTTGCGTGACGATCGGGGCACCAGCGGGCAACCTGAACGACTGACTTTCGTGAGATCTTGGAACCCATGCGGGCCGAACAATACGTCAAACCGACGCCATCACCCAGGGTGATCGTGGCGGCGGTGATCATCACCGCGGGCCGGGTGCTGGCCTGCGAGCGCAGCTCACCGCCGGAAGCGGCCGGGCGATGGGAGTTCCCCGGCGGCAAGGTCGAGCCGGGTGAGACCGAGGCGCAGGCGCTGGCCCGCGAGTGTGCCGAGGAGCTGGGCGTACGGGTCGAGGTCGGCGCCCGGGTCGGCCCGGACGTGCCACTGGCCCACGGCCGGGCCGTGCTCCGGGTCTACGCCGTCGAGCTGCTCGGCGGAGACGTACCGGAGGCGCTGGAGCACCGCTCCATGCGCTGGCTGACCGTGGACCAGTTGGACAGCGTCCCGTGGCTGCCCGCCGACGTCCCGATCGTGGCGGAGCTACCGCCACTGCTGGCTTAGGAGTACTGCTTGCGCAGCTCCCGCTTGAGAACCTTCATGCTCGGGCCGAGCGGCAGCGACTCGGTGAACCGCACCTGACGCGGGTACTTGTGCTTGCCCAGCCGCTCCTTCGACCACTCGATCAGATCATCGGAGGTCAGATCCTTGTCCTCCGGCACCACCACCGCGCAGATCTCCTCGCCGAGCGTCTCGTCGGCCACGCCGATCACCGCGACCTGCTGGATGCCCGGGTGCCGGGCCAGGACCTCCTCCACCTCCCGCGGGTAGACGTTGAAGCCACCGCGGATGATCAGGTCCTTGGTCCGGTCGACGATGCTGATGAAACCCTGCTCGTCCTTCACGCCCAGGTCGCCGGTCCGGAACCAGCCGTCGACCAGAGCCTCCGCGGTCGCCTCCGGGCGGTTCAGGTAGCCGGCGAAAACGTTGTGGCCACGGATCACGATCTCACCGAGCTCACCGTCGGGCAGGAACTCGATGCGCTCCGGCACCTCGGGGCGGGCGATCTCCACCTCGACGCCCCAGATCGGGTGCCCGACCGTGCCGGGCTTCGCACCGAACGAGGGCTGGTTGGTGGTCGCCGTGGGTGAGGTCTCGCTCAGCCCGTACCCCTCCCAGATGGTCGAACCGAAAGCCGCGGCGAACTTCTCGAGCACCGCCACCGGAAGCGAGGCACCGCCGGAGACGCAGAGCTTGAGCTGGGGCAGGCGCTCGGCCTTGGCCGCCGCCTCGAGAAGTCCGATGTACATGGTCGGCACGCCGTGGAAGATCGTGACGTTCTCCTTGAGCATCAGCTCGATCGCCGCCTCGCCGGTGAACCGCGGCAGCAGCACCAGCGTCCCGCCGAGCCGGAACGTCGCGTTCATCCCGACGGTCTGGCCGAACGTGTGGAACAGCGGCAGGCAGCCCATCACCACGTCGTCGCCGGTCAGCGGGTGCACGTCGAAGACGTTGACGGCCGCGTTCATCACCAGGTTCAGGTGGGTGAGCAGGGCGCCCTTCGGCTTGCCGGTCGTGCCGCTGGTGTAGAGGATCACCGCGACGTCCTCGGCCTCCCGGGTCACGTACGTCCGCACCGGCTCGAGCCCCGCCGAGATCTGGTCCAGGCGCGACGGGTACTGCGGCAGGCCCTCCGGCAGCGGGCCGACGTTGGCCAGCGGGGTCTGGGCCGCGGCGGCTGCCCCGGCGCCGACCTGGAGGAACGCCGAATGCGTGACCAGCAGCTTCGCTCCGCTGTCGGTCAGCACGTAGCCGACCTCCTCGGCGTTGAGCAGCAGGGACACCGGCACGATCCGGGCGCCCACCGTGAGCGCGGCGAAGTAGACGCGGGGAAAGTCCGCCACGTTCGGGATCATCACGGCCACCGTGTCGCCGGGGCCGATGCCCAATTCCCGCAATCCGGCGGCGTACGACCGGGTCTGCGCCCAGAGTTCCCGGTAGGAGATCCGGCCCCCGGCCTCGTCGACGATCGCCACCTTCTCGGGGTACCGGCGGGCGGCCTCGGCCAGAACGGTGGCGAGGGAAAGCGTCGTCATGCTGATCTCCCTTAGTGATGTACGTCGCAGCTGTGCTTAAACTAGCGGCGTAAGTTTTTACACGTCCAGTGTTGATTTCGGTTTTCTCAGGGAGTTCTCATGGCACGGCCCCGGCAGGCGCTGCTCACCCGGGAGCGCATCGTCGAAGCCGCCGCCGCACTGATCGACGCCGAAGGGCTGGACGCCTGCTCCATGCGGCGCCTCGCCACCGAACTGGGTGTCCAGGGACCGTCGCTCTACAACCACTTCGCCACCAAGGCGGAGATCGTCGACGCGGTCGCCGAGGCCGTCGTCGCCCAGGTCGACATCGCGGTCTTCCGGGGCAACGACTGGCGTGAAGGGCTGCGGCTGTGGGCGAAGTCCTACCACGCCGTGCTCGCCGCACACCCGAACATCGTCCCGGTCCTGGCCACCGGACCCGGCCGCCGACCGGCCGGACTCGCCATGGCCGAGGCCGTCTACGGCGCGCTCCTCGAGGCGGGCTGGTCCCGGGCCCGGGCCACCCACATCGGCGCGCTGATGCGATACCTGATCACCGGCTCCGCGCTCGGCTCGTTCGCCCTCGGCTTCGAGGCCGACCCGGAGCTGTACGACCGCTTCCCGCACCTGCACCGCGCCCATGAACTCGCCGCCCATCGCGACGCGGTGGACGAGGGGGCCTTCGAACTCGGGCTGGATCTGCTGATCGACAGCCTCTCCGACCGTTACGACCAGGGGGTACGCCGATGACGTCGGTCTTCCGCGATGAGCACTGGATCGGGGGCGCGTTCGTGCCCGCCGGCTCCGGTGACCGCATCGAAGTCGAGAACCCGTACACCGAAGAGGTGTTCGGGCACGTGCCGGCCGGCACAGCCGAGGACGTGAACCTCGCCGTCTCCGCCGCCCGCGCGGCCTTCGACGGCTGGGCATCCGCGTCGCCGGCCGAACGAGGTGCGGCCCTGAGCCGCCTGCACCGGGCCGTCGCCGCACGGGCGGACGAGATCGCCCGGATCGTCGGCCTGGAACTGGGCACCCCGCTGAAGATCGCCAAGGCGGTCCAGGCGGGCCTTCCGCTCACCGTTCTCGCCGGGTACGCCGAACTGGCCGCGCAGCCGCCGGCCGACGAGATCATCGGCAACTCGCTGGTCGTGCACGAACCGGCGGGTGTGGTCGGCGCGATCACCCCGTGGAACTACCCGCTGCACCAGGTCGTCGCCAAGGTCGGCGCGGCCCTGGCAGCCGGGTGCACCGTCGTACTCAAGCCCAGCGAACTGACCCCGCTCACGGCATACCTGCTGGCCGACGCGTTCGCCGAAGCCGACCTGCCGGCGGGTGTGTTCAACATGGTCACCGGTACCGGACCCGTCGTCGGCGCGGCCATCGCCGGCCACCCCGACGTGGACCTGGTCTCCTTCACCGGTTCGACCGTCACCGGCCGGGCCATCAGCCGGGCCGCCGCCGACCGCATCGCCAAGGTGTCGCTCGAGCTCGGCGGCAAGTCCGCCAACGTCGTCCTCGAGGACGCCGACGTGGTCAAGGCGGTCAAGGTCGGCGTCGGCAACGCCTTCCTCAACTCCGGGCAGACGTGTACGGCGTGGACCCGGATGCTGGTCCACCGCAGCCACTACGACGAGGCCGTCGAACTGGCCGCCAAGACCGCCGCCGGGTACACCGTCGGTGACCCGTTCGACCCGGCCACCCGCCTCGGGCCGCTCGCCTCGGCCGCCCAGAAGGAGCGGGTCCGCGGCTTCATCGAACGCGCCACGGCCCGGCTCGTCGCCGGTGGACTCGACGCACCCGTCCCCGGACAGGGCCACTTCGTCGCGCCGACCGTGTTCGCCGACGTCGACCCGGACAGCGAACTGGCCCAGGAGGAGATCTTCGGCCCGGTGCTGTCGATCATCCCGTTCGGTGACGACGACGAGGCCGTCGCGATCGCCAACAATTCGAAGTACGGCCTCGCCGGCGCGGTGTGGGGCTCCAGCGACCGGGCGCTCGCCGTGGCCCGCCGGCTGCGCACCGGAGCCGTGGACGTCAACGGCGGCTCGTTCAACCCGTTCGCCCCGTTCGGCGGCTACAAGCAGTCCGGTATCGGTCGTGAGCTCGGCGCCTACGGGCTCGCCGAGTTCCAGCAGGTGAAGGCGATCCAGCGATGAACTTCTCAATGTCCGTCGGCGTGGGGGTTCTGCGTTGAATCACTACATGACCGGTCTGGTCGTCCAGGAGGCCGGAACCCCCGCCGAACTCGTCGAGCTGCGGCTGCCCGAGATCGGACCCGGCCAGGTGCGGGTACGCGTGCGGGCGGCCGGTGTCTGCCACTCCGACCTGTCGATGGTGAACGGCACGCTGCGGCCGCCGCACCCGCTGATCCTCGGACACGAGGCGGCCGGTGAAGTCGTCGAGGTCGGCGAACACGTCACCCGCGCGGCAGTCGGCGACCACGTGGTGCTGAACTGGCAGCCGGCCTGCCGCAACTGCTGGTTCTGCGAACACGGCGAGCCCTGGCTGTGCAGCACCTCGCACGGGGTCGCGGCGCTGTCCAACGGCATCACGCTGAACGGCGACCCGGTACACGTGACCCTGGGCGTGGGGGCGTTCGCCGAGCAGGTCGTCGTGCCGGAGAACGCGGTCATCCCCGTACCCGCGGAACTTGATTTCGACCTTGCCGCCCTGCTGGGATGCGCCGTCCTCACCGGAACGGGCGCGGTCCGCAACACGGCCCGCGTGGCGCCCGGTGAAACGGTCGTCGTCATCGGCCTCGGCGGGGTCGGCCTGTCGGTCGTCACCGCGGCCCGTGCCGCAGGCGCCGCCCAGGTGATCGCCGTGGACGTCACCGAGGCGAAGAAAGGCCTGGCCGAGGCGGCCGGCGCTACCGACTTCCTGGTCTCGGCGGACACCCTGTCCAAGGACATCCGGGTCCGCACGAACCGGCTCGGCGCCGACCACGCGATCGAATGCGTCGGCCGGGCGTCGACCATCCGCGCCGCCTGGCGGGCCACCCGCTCCGGCGGCCAGGTCACCGTGGTCGGCATGGGCGCGGCCGACGACATGGTGCAGCTCAGCGCGCTGGACATCTTCTCGTCGGCGCGCACCCTGCGGGCCTCGGTGTACGGCCAGGCCGACACCGACCTGGAGATCCCGGCACTGGCCCGGGACGTCCTCGACGGCAAGCTCGAACTCGGTCACCTGATCACCGACCGGATCACCCTGGCGGAGGTTCCGGCCGCTTTCGAGCGCATGACCCGGGGCGAGGGCGCTCGCTCCGTAGCCCTCCTCTGACGACCACCCGGCCGGCCGTTACCGCTGTCTCAGCTACGCCAGGACAGCGGTAACGCCCCTCTCCTCCGTGCGTGGTGATGTACGCCCGCCCGCCGGCCGTGTTTCACCACGCTGCAGGCCGGCTCTGCGTGCGTGGTGATGTGTCTGCTGGCGGGCCGTGTTCACCACGCGTCAGGCCAGCGCTCCGTGCGTGGTGATCTGCGCCCGCTGGTGCGCCGCGGCTCACCACACAGCGGTCGGGTGGTGCGGTAGGAAGGGCGGATGCGTCCTGAAGCCGGGCAGGTGCTGCACTTCTCCGAAGACTCGACGATCACGCGGTTCATGCCGCACGTCGCGGCCACCGCACAGCAGCCGGAGGCCTACGTCTGGGCCGTCGACCACCGGCGTGCACCGGACTACTGGTTCCCCAGGCAGTGCCCGCGCGCTCTCGCCTGGGTCCGGCCGGGAACCACCGACGAGGATCGCGACC
Source organism: Actinoplanes sp. NPDC023801 (assembly GCF_040639655.1). Lineage (NCBI taxonomy): Bacteria > Bacillati > Actinomycetota > Actinomycetes > Micromonosporales > Micromonosporaceae > Actinoplanes > Actinoplanes sp. NPDC023801. The sequence goes on from NZ_JBFAAI010000001.1 coordinate 554,182, forward strand.
GGATCATCGGGGCTGGCTGCGGCGACCGAGTTCACGTCATCGAATACGCCTGGTGGAAGGCGATGCGCACCACGAGGCTGTACGCGTATCGGCTCCCCGCCGGGCTGTTCCGCCCGATCGGGGAGCCGGAGCCGCACGCCCACGTGGCCACCGTGCCGGTCGAGCCGCTCGGCCCACCCGAACCGGTCGGTGACCTGATCGAGTGCCACGCCGCTGCCGGAATCCAGCTACGGTTGCTCGACAGCCTGTGGCCCTTCTGGGACCACGTCACCACCAGCACGATCGGCTTCAGTGGCATCCGTCTCCGGAACGCCGCGCCCCGGCCGGCCTGATGTCGGTTCGTCGGGCGGCCTGATCCCGGTTCGTCGGGCGGCCTGATCCCGGTTCGTCGGGCGGCTGGCCTGCGGCGTGAGGGCGACTGGCGTGCGGCGTGGCGCAACCGCCGGACGACAGCTGGACCTCGCCGCCGCCTGCGAGCCGGGTGACACCACCTGGGCCTCGCCCCGCCGCCTGCGAGCCGGGCGACACCACCTGGGCCTCGCCCCGCCGCCCGCGAGCCGGGCGACACACCTGGGTCTCGCCCTCGCCTGCGAGCCGGGCGACACCTGAACCTCGGACCCGCCGCCTGCGAGCCCAGCTGGCACCTGAACCTCCGAGGCCGCCGCCTGCGGAAACCGGGCGGCGCGGGGACCTCGCCCCGCTCCTGGCGCTCCTACGAAGCCGGAGCTAGCGCGTCCGCTTTACCGTGTCGCTGCACCGGTCGGGTTGATCAAGGCCGTCACGATGCGGACGAGCGTCGCGCGGGCGCTCTCCACCGGCAGGCCCATGGCGTCCCGCCAGGTCGCCCACGTCGGCCACAGGCTGGCCGCGGTCAGCGCGTTGAGCAGCTCCTCGTCATTGCCGATCTCGGTCGGAAAGGTGGAGGTCAGCTCATCGCGGACCCGCGTGGTGTGCAGTTTGCGGTAACGCTGCAACCCCGACGAGAACGGTTCCTTCAACGCCGAGGCCCGTGCCGCGGGGGCGATCTCCTCCAGCAGGCGGGCCCGCTGATGGCAGAACGCCTCGATCCGCTCGGCCAGCGGCAGGTCCGCGGGAACCGGCTGGTACGACGCGTCGCGCTGCTCCAGGACCCGCTGACCGCTGGCGGCCATCAGTGCCTCCATGTCGGCGAAGTGGCTCCACAGGGCGCGCAGTGACACCCCGGCCAGCTTGGCCACCCGATCGGCGGTGGGGCGCATGTCCCCCTCGCCGATCAGCTGGAGATGCGCGTCGATGATCGCGTTGCGGGTCCGCTCGGACCGCGCGGTGCGACCGTCGACGCGCGTTGGTGGGTTGGTCACGAACTACTCCGGTAACGCTTGAGTTCACGGTGGGCCAGGGAACGTTTGTGCACCTCGTCCGGCCCGTCGGCGAGACGCAGCATACGGGCACTGGCGAACAGCCCGGCAAGCGGGAAGTCCTGACCGAGGCCGGCCGCGCCGTGCGTCTGGATCGCCTTGTCGACGATCCACTCCACCGCGGACGGCACCACGATCTTGATCGCCTGGATCTCGGTGTGTGCGCCCCTGTTGCCGACCGTGTCCATCAGCCAGGCGGCCTTGAGCACGAGCAGGCGAGCCTGTTCGATCCGGACCCGCGAGTCGGCGATCCAGTCCTGGATGACGCCCTGCTCGGCGAGAGGCTTGCCGAACGGGGTGCGGACCAGCGCCCGCGTGCACATGAGTTCGAGGGCACGCTCGGCCATACCGATCAGCCGCATGCAGTGGTGGATGCGGCCGGGTCCGAGACGCGCCTGGGAGATGGCGAAGCCGCCGCCCTCCTCGCCGATCAGGTTGGTGGCCGGCACCCGTACGTTCTCGAAGATCATCTCGGCGTGACCACCGTGGTCGCCGTCGGTGTAGCCGAGCACCGTCATACCGCGTTTGATCGTCAGGCCCGGGGTGTCCCGCGGCACCAGGATCTGGCTCTGCTGCAGGTGGCGCGGGGCGTTCACGTCGGTCTTGCCCATCACGATGAAGATCTTGCAGTTCGGGTTCATCGCGCCGCTGATGTAGAACTTCTGCCCGTTGATGACGTAGTCGTCACCGTCGCGCTCGATCCGGGTGCCGATGTTCGTGGCGTCCGAGGATGCCACCTGTGGTTCGGTCATCGCGAAGGCGGACCGGATCTCCCCGGCCAGCAGCGGCTTGAGCCACCGCTCCTTCTGCTCGTCGGTGCCGAAGTCTGCCAGGACCTCCATGTTGCCGGTGTCCGGAGCGGCGCAGTTGAGCGCAGCCGGGGCGATCGCCGGGCTGCGACCGGTGATCTCGGCGAGCGGGGCGTACTGCAGGTTCGTCAGGCCCGCGCCGTGGTCACCGGGGAGGAACAGGTTCCACAGGCCGGCCTCCTTCGCGGCGGCCTTCAACGGCTCGAGGGCGGCGGGCGGCTCCCAGGATTCCGGCGCGGCGCGGAATGTCGCCTCCGCCGGGTAGACGTACTCGTCCATGAAGGCGAGCAGCCTCTTGCGGTAGTCCTCGGTCTTGGCGTCGAACTCGAAGTCCATCAGTGTCCTTCCAGCGCTCGGTGGCCCTGTTCGACGAGAGCGGGGACCATGGCGCCCACCGTGTCGAAACCGGGGCCGACCGTCTGACCCTTGGTGTATCGGTAGTGCACGCCCTCGAGGATGACGGCGAGCTTGAAAGCGGCGAACCCGACGTACCAGTGCAGGTCGCCGACGTCGCGCTTGCTGCGCTCGGCGTATCGGGCGGCCATCTCGTCCAGTGACGGGTGTCCGGGGATCTCGACCGGGGAGATCGGCCGTCCGTCGCGTTCCAGCAGCGGCCGGCCGGCGTAGATGAGCATCAGAGCGAGGTCGCTGAGTGGGTCGCCCAGTGTGGACATCTCCCAGTCCAGCACGGCGTTCACCGTCAGCTCGTCGCTGATCAGCACGTTGTCGAGGCGGAAATCGCCGTGGACCACGGCGCCGGGGCCGCCGGCCGGGATGTCGGTGGCGAGGCGTGCGTGCAGTTCTTCGATGCCGGACAGTTCACGGCTGCGCGAGGCGTCGAGCTGCTGCTTCCAGCGGCGCACCTGCCGGGCGTTGAAGCCCTCGGCCTTGCCGAAGTCGCCCAGGCCGATCGCCGCCGGATCGAGCGAGTGCAGGTCCGCGAGGGTGTCGACGAGAGTGAACGTCAGGTCACGGAACTGCTCCGGGCGAAGGCCGTCGGCGTCCCGGTAGATCTTCCCGTCGACGTGCTGCATCAGGTAGAAAGGTGCCCCGATGACGTCGGTGTCGGTGCACAGCAGCACCGGTTCCGGCACGGGGAACCCGGCCCTGGAGAGGGCGTCGAGGACCTTGTGCTCGCGCGCCATGTCATGCGCCGTGGGCAGCACGTGCCCGAGCGGCGGGCGGCGCAGCACCCAGCGGTTCGTGCCGTCGGTGACCGCGTACGTCAGGTTGGATCTGCCACCCGCGAACATCGTCGCGGTCAGGGGCGGGCTGTCCAGGTAGGCCTGGAGTTTCTCCAGGTCGAGGCCCTTCACTTCGACTCGAATCCGCGCTGGAGTTTGTTCATGCCCCCCAGCCAACGGTCCGGCTCGCTCGCACGCAAGCGGTAGTACCCCTCGACCTCGGGGTGCGGAAGGATCAGGAAACGGCCACCGTCCAGGGCCCCGGCCACCAGGTCGGCGACCGACTCGGGTGCCAGCGCGCCCTCGGCGAGCAGCGACGCCGCCCCACTGCCGCGGTCGTTGCCGCGGGTCAGCATGTCGGTGCGGACACCCTGCGGGCAGAGGGCCTGCACGATCAAGCCCCGATGGGCGTACGTCGCGCGCAGCCACTCCGCGTACGCCAGAGCCGCGTGCTTCGTCACCGAGTAGGTGGCGCTGCCCAGCAGGGTCAGCAGCCCGGCCGCGCTCACCGTGATCAGCAGCCGTTTCGGCTCGCCGCTGTCCAGCCAGCGTGGCAGCAGCGCCCGGCTGACGTAGACGTGCGACATCACGTTGACCCCGAAGTCGCGCTGCCACTGCTCGTCCGGTGTCGTCTCGTCCCCTGCCGAGAGCACCCCGGCGTTGGAGCAGAACAGGTCGATGCCGCCGAGCTCGGTGAAGGCCGTGTCGACCAGTCGCTGGACGTCCTCCTCGCGGGCCGCGTCGCCGGGCACCGCGACACCGCCGATCTCACCTGCGACCGTGCGGGCCGCCTCCGCGTTCAGGTCGTTGACCACGACCTTGGCGCCGTCGGCGGCGAACCGGCGGGCCAGCGCCGCTCCGATCCCGCCGCCGGCACCCGTCACGACGACCCGCTTCACCGATCCGTTGGTCATTGCACGGCTCCGGTCAGGGTGACGCCGCCGTCGATCACGATGGTCTGGCCGGTGATCCAGGACGCGTCCGGCGAGCAGAGGAAGGCCACGGTGCCGGCCACGTCATCGGTGTTGCCTAGCCGCTTGAGCGGATACGTGGCGGCCACCTCCGCCTCCCGCCCCTCGTAGAGGGCGGTGGCGAACCGCGTCTTCACGACTGCGGGCGCGACCGCGTTGACCCGGATCTTCGGGGCCAGCTCGACCGCGAGCTCTTGGGTGAGGTGGATGAGCGCCGCCTTGGTGGTGCCGTAGAACGCGATCCCCGGTGCCGGGCGGACACCGGAGACCGACGAGATGTTGACGACCGAGCCGCCGGTCTCGGCGAGCCCGCCACGCAGCGCCTCCTGGATCCAGCCGAGCGTGCCGATCAGGTTGACCTCGGTCATCTTGCGGGCGGCGTTGAGGTCGAGGGTCGCGAGCGGCCCGTACGCCGGGTTGATCCCGATGTTGTTGATCAGCGTGGTGACCGGTCCGAACGTTTCGCGCACCGCGTCGACCACGGCGGCCCGGTGTGCCGGGTCGTCACCCTTGCCGGCCACGCCGATCGCCACCTCGGGGCCGCCGAGTTCCTTAACGGCGGCCTCGAGGGCGTCGGCGTCGCGGCCGGTGACGGCGACTCTCGCCCCCTGGGCGACGAAGCGTTGCGCGATGGCGAACCCGATTCCCCGGCTTGCTCCGGTCACGATTGCTACCTGGTCGGCCATCGCCCAACCTCCTGAGTCGTATTTTTGCAGTCTTAGTGCAGATATTACGCGGTGGGCACGCCGTTTCCGGGAGGTGTCACGGGCTGACCCTGGTACGCGGCGACCGGACCGTCCGCGTCGTCGGTGGTGTACGGCGTACCGAAGAACACCGCCTTGCCCCCTTCGACCTTGGTGAGCCGAGCTCCGCCGTATCCCGAGTGGTCGGTCGCCGAGAAGCGCAGCGGAACCAGGCCGGGGCCTTGGAAGCCGTTCTTCGTCACAGCCTCGAGCAGCTTGTCGCGGGTCACGTCCTTGCCGGCGGCCTGAAGCGCCTGGACGAACAGGTATCCGACGGACATGCCGTACACGATGTTGTTGTCGAACTCAGCGTTGCCGTTGTGCTCCGCGTTGATCTTCTTGAACAGCTGGATCCACGGGTTCGCCTCGTCGGTGTTCAGCGGCAGGTAGTTGGTCGCCACCAAGCCTTCCATCAGCGGGGCGCCGGCGCCGAGCGCCTTGCCGACGGTGGTCGGGTCGGCGCCCACGTTGCTGACGACGAACTGAGGCTTGAAGGCAATCTTTGCCGCTGTGCCGATGCTGAGCGCTGTGAAACCGGGCACAGTCGCGAGAACGACCACCTCACAGCCGGCCGCCTTGAGTGCACCCATCTGCGGTCCGACGTTGGGGTTGCTGGTCACGTAGCTTTCCTTGGCCGCGACCGCCCCGACAACCTTCTCGACGCCGGCCAGGCTGTCCCGGCCGAAGTCGTCGTCCTGGCCGAGGAAGCAGGTCTTCTTCCCGGCCAGGTTCTCCTTGATGTAGGTGCCGAGGATCTTGCCCTCGACCGTGTAGTCCGGGTTGAAGCCGAACGTGCCCGGATACTTGTCGGCCTGGTTCCAGCTGCGGCTGCCGCTGGCCACGAACAGGTCGGGCACCCGGTTTGTCTTGAGGAAGTCGAGCACACCGGTGTGCGTCGGAGTGCCGAGGCCGTTGAGGACCGCGAAGACCTTGTCCTGGAGTACCAGCTCACGCACCACGGTCTGGGTGTTCGCCGGGTTGTACCCGTCGTCCTTGACCTTGTAGGTGATCTTGCGGCCGTGCACGCCGCCGTTCGCGTTGACGTAGTCGAAGTAAGCCTTGGTGGCCGGCGCGATCTTCGAGTAACCGCCCGCTGCCGGGCCGGTCAGCGGCATGTGTGTGCCGACGACGATCTCCGTGTCGGTCACCCCCGGCACGTTCGCGCTGCTGCCCGAGCCGCTGCCGCCGCCGCCGTCCGTGCAGCCGGCTGTCGCCAGCAGCACGACGGACAGGGCCGCCGTCGCAATGCGTTTCATCTGTTCCTCCTGATCAGGCGTGAAATTCGGGATGGGATCGATGCGAGGCCGCCCGGGGCGGCGAGCATGACGACGACGAGCACGACACCGAAGACGATCAGCGCGAGGTTGCCCTCCAGCCGTTGTGACCCGGCATGCTCACCGACGGACTGGGACAGCGCGGGTAGCACCACCAGGAGCAGCGCGCCCCACAGCGCCCCGAAGAGGCTTCCCAGCCCGCCGATGACGATCGCCATGAGCAGGAAGAGAGAGAGCGTCAGCGGGAACGCGCCGGGAGACACGCTCTGCGCGAGGTAGGCGAACAGAGCACCGGCGACACCGGCGCATGCGGCGCTCACCACGAACGCCAGCACCTGGGTACGGGCGATGTTGATCCCGGCCAGCTTGGCCGCGGTCTCGTCGTCCCGGACGGCCCGCAGGTCCCGTCCGAAACGACCGCGCACCAGCAGCGCCAGCAGAAGCACCACGACCAGCGCCGCGGCCCAGCACAGCCAGGCCTGCCACTGCTCGATCGGGTACTGCTCCGGCGGCGGGTTCAGCATCACCGACAGGCCTTGATCGCTGTTGAACGTCTCGTCGAACGTGCTGGTCACCGACGGGACCACGATCGCCACGGCGAGCGTCAGCCCAGCCAGGTACGGCCCGCGCAGCCGGGCCGCGGCCAGACCGATCACCGCACCGACGGCGGTCGTCACCAGCACCGCGAGGGCGAAGCTGAGCGGCAGGTTCTCCCACTTGTTCTGGGACAGCGCCAGCGTGTACGCACCGGTCGCCATCAGTGCGCCGTGCCCGAGCGACAACTGCCCGTTCAGTCCGGTCAGGACGGTCAGTCCCGCCGTCACACAGAAGTAGGCGCCGACGGTGGCCAGCTGATAGTTACGGAACGGCGGCAGCACGTAGGTCAGTGCGACCACCAGCACGGCGCCGACCGCGATCACGATCACCGGATGCACACGCCGGCGGCGTTTCGGTACGGCCTGGCCCGCGTCCGGGACGGATGCCGTGCTCGCCTTGGTTTCCACGTCGGTCACGCCACCCTCGCTTTCGAGCTGGAGAAGAGTCCGCCCGGCTTGCCGAGCAGGACGACCACGAGCAGGGCCAGAACGGCCATCGGAGCGACCGTGACGTCGATGTATCCGCTGACGTACGACAGCAGGACCCCGACGACGAGCCCGCCGACAACCGCACCGATCGGGCTGTCGAGTCCACCCACGACGGCGGCAGCGAACGCCGAGATGAACACCACGTCCATGGCCGTCGGATGCAGCCCCAGTTCGGTGGGGACGACGAGCATCCCGGCGAGCGAGCCGACCGCCGCCGCCAGCGCCCAGCCGAGCGTCAACATGCCGCCCACCGAGACGCCGAGCAGCCTCGAGACGTCCGGGGCGAAGGCCGCTGCCCGCATACGCAGGCCGATGGCGGTGCGTGTGAAGAGAAGCGTCAGGATCACGACGACCGTGCCCACCGCCGCGATGACGAAGAGGTCGTACCGCGACAGCAGCGCGACGCCGCCGACCTCGAAGGCGTCCCGGCTGAACGGCGTCTCGACCGGCAGATACTCGTTGCCGTAGATGATGCCGAGCGTTCCCTGCAGGATCAGGACCAGGCCGAGCGCCACGACCACACCGTTGAGCGGCGACGAGTGGTCCACGAACCGCATCACCACCCGCTCGACGGTGACGCCCAGCGCCAGGCCGGCCAGCAGTGCGACGGCGAATCCGAGCCAGTACGACCCGGTCGCGTTCGTGACCGAGTAGGCGACGTAGACCGCGGCCACCGCCATCGCGCCCTGTGCGAAGTTGACGATCCGGGCCGCTCGCCAGATCAGTACCAGGGCCAGCGCGAACGCCGCATAGACGAGACCGCGGCTGAGCCCGTCGAAGGTCAGATAGATGAATTCGCTCATCAGAACCCCAGGTAGGCGTGACGGAGGTCGGCGTCGTCGCGGAGCACCGAGGCCTTGTTGCGCACCACCACCCGGCCCAGCGACAGCACCACACCCTCGTCCGCGATGGAGAGGGCGCTGCGCACGTTCTGCTCGACCAGCAGGACCGCGAGTCCGGTACGTTCTCGCAGGTCGCGCAACAGGGTCATGATGTGCCGGGTCACCTTCGGTGCGAGACCGAGTGACGGCTCGTCGAGCAGCAACAGGCGCGGCCGCCCGATCAGTGCCCGGCCGAGCGCCAGCATCTGCCGTTCACCGCCGGAGAGCTGATGTCCCGCGAAGGTCCGGCGCTGCGCCAGCGGCGGGAACAACTCGTAGACCTCGTCGAGTGCCTTCTTGGCGTCGGCTCGGTCGCGCCGCCACAGGCCACCAAGCCGCAGGTTCTCGTCGACGGTCAGCTCGGTGACGACGCCCCGGCCCTCCGGCACATGGGCGATGCCGCGCCGGACGAGATGCTCCACCTTGGTGCCGGCGAGGTCGGTACCGTCCAGCAGGACCCGGCCGCGACTGCTCCGGACCAGGCCGGACAGGGTGCGCAGGAGGGTAGTCTTGCCGGCGCCGTTCGCCCCGAGCACGGCCACGATCTCTCCCGGTTGGACGGTGAGGTCCACGTCGTGCAGGACCGGTGCCGCGCCGTACCCGGCGGTGAGGCCTTCGACCTGCAGCAACGCGCCGCTCATCGGTCGCCTTCCGTCAGTTCCGGGGTACGCGTGATCATCGGCGCTCCTCCTTCGGGGCCGCTCTGGGTTGGTGTCTCGGGTACGCCGAAGGAAGCCGGGAGATCACGGCTTTTCGGATATGTGAGGTCAGAGGCCGGTCCGGCCTCTGGCGACGTGCGGTGATGCGGGAACGAAGGCGTCAGGCAGCCACGCCGAGATAGGCCTCGGTGACCTTCGGGTTGGCGCTGATCTCGGCCGGTGAGCCGAGGGCGATCGGCTTGCCGAAGTCGAGCACCAGGATCTCGTCGCAGACCGACATCACCAGATCCATGTGATGCTCGACCAGGAGCACGGTGGTGCCGGTCGCCTTGATCAGGTTGCCGAGCCAGGCGATCTCGTCGGCGTCCAGGCCACCGGCCGGTTCGTCGAGCATCAGGATGCGTGGCTTCGCTGCCAGGGCGCGGGCCAGCTCGATGCGTTTGCGGATCGCGTACGGCAGCGCGCCCGGATAGGCGGCGGCGTAGCGCGCGACGCCGCACCGCTCCAGAGCGGCCAGCGCCTCGGACTCCGCGTGCCGGTGCCGGGCGCCGACCGTGACGTTCTCCAGCACTGTCATGCCGGCGAACTGGCCGACCCCCTGGAGTGTCCGGGAGATCCCGAGACGACTCAGGTGGTGCGGGCGGGGCCGCCATGGTTGCCCGTCCAGCGTGAGCGACCCGGAGGTCGGCTGCACGAAACCACAGATGACGTTGAAGAGGGTGGTTTTACCCGCCCCGTTCGGCCCGATGACGCCGACGATCCGTCCCGGCGCCACGCGCAGGGAAACGTTCTCGAGAGCGGTCAGGCCGCCGAAGCGGACGGTGATGTCGTGGAGCGCAAGCTCCTTGAGCGGGGGTTCTGTTGACATGGCCGCCTCACCGGACCGGTGAATGTCCTGTGTGGGAGATGGAGCCTCAACTATTTACACTTGGAGTGTAACTTTCTCGGCGGACTCGTCAACCACTTGCAATGCCCCTGTTACCGGAGGGTTCTGATCAGGCCACGCCACGCGGGCGGAACTGCACACTGATGCGTGGTCCGACCGGCTTTGCGGTCTTCGGCACGGCATGCTCCCAGGTGCGCTGACAGGAGCCGCCCATCACGATCAGATCGCCGTGGCCCAGAGGGAATCGCAGGGTCTCGTGCCCGCCGGCGCGTGGTCGGAGCATCAGGTTGCGCGGAGACCCGAACGAGACGATCGCGACCATCGTGTCCTCGGTCGCCGACCGGCCGATGGTGTCACCGTGCCAGGCCACGCTGTCACGGCCGTCGCGGTAGAGGCACATGCCGGCGGTCACGAACTCCTCGCCCAGCTCGGTGGTGTAGTGCCGGTTGAGCTCGGTCCGGGCCGCGGTCAGTGCGGGATGTGGCAGAGGCTCCCGCGGACCGAACCAGCGCAGCAGCCGGGGGACATCGACGACGTCGTCATACATTCGTCGCCGCTCGGCCCGCCAGTCGATGCCGAGCAGGGTCTCGAAGACCGCATCGGAGCCGCGCAGCCAGCCGGGAAGCACGTCGACCCAGGCCCCCGCGGTGAGCTGATGGCGGGTGAGGTGGCCGGTCAAGGACCCGGCCACCTCACCCGGAACCTCGCCCTGCCCGGAGGTCTGACCGGCCATCAGGTCGAGCAGTGAAGGTTGGTACGTGCTGGTCATGCCGCGATGTTAGTACTGACGTTCGATCCCGGCGGGCTGAGAGACCGAATCTGTGGATAACTTTTTCGCGGTTTCGGCTTCTGTGGACGACGGATCGGCTGCCCCGGGAACCGTGGCAGGCTTCGGGCGTAGCACCGCGGCGGCCAGGATCGCCGCCGCGATTCCGCCCACCACACCGACCAGAGAGGTGACCGCGATGGCCTCGACGAAAGCGGCCCGTGCCGCGTCCGCCAGCCCGGCGTTCCCGGTGGTGGTCGCGACCCCCAGTGCGTCACCCAGCGAGTCACGCGCCGGCCCGGTCACGCCCGTCGGCATCGACGCTCGATAGGCAGTGGTCAGCAGACTCCCGAGCACCGCGACGCTGAGCGCCGTCCCGATCTGCTGCACCGTGTCGTTTACTGCCGACCCGACCCCCGCCCGCTCCGGAGGCAACGCACCGAGCAGCGTGCCCACCGCGGCAGGCGAGGCCACGCCGCTGCCCATGCCGATGATCACCAGCGCCGCGGCGAGCTTCAGGTAACCGTCGGCCGGGTCGAGCGACGCGAGCACCGCGAAACCGCCCGCGACCAGCAGCAGACCGGCGGACAGCGCGACGCGCGCCCCGAACCGTTTGTCCACCACTACGCCGATGCCGTTGAACGCCATCGTCGTCACGATCATCGGAATGAACGCGGCGCCCGCCTTCATCGGCTCATATCCGAGGACGAACTGGAGGTATTGCGTGATCGCCAGCATGACGCCACCGGCCGAGAAGGACAGGAGCAGCAGTGCGAGGCTGGCTCCCCGGAAGTTGCGATCCCGGAAGAGCGACATCGGCAGCATCGGTTCGCGAACACGTCGCTCCCACACGGTGAATCCGATCAGCGCGATCAGCGCGACGGTGAAGCCGCCGATGGTGCGGAACGACTCCCAGCCATGCTCGGGTGCCGAGATCACCCCCCAGACGAGGGCGGTCATGCCGATCATGGAGAGCAGCGCGCCGACCGTGTCGGGACGGCCGGCCGGGCCTCGTGACTCGGGGATGATGACCAGTGCGGCCACGATGCCGAGCACCGCGATCGGGATGTTGAGCAGGAAGACCGATCCCCACCAGAAGTGTTCCAGCAGGAGGCCGCCCAGCGTCGGGCCGCCCAGGGCGCCGAGCATCAGCACCGAGCTCCAGATGGCGATCGCTTTCTTGCGCTCGTCCTCGTCGAAGACCGTAGTCAGGATGGCGAGCGTGCCTGGCATCAGGAAGGCCGCCCCGAGGCCCATCAGTCCACGGACCGTGATCAGTTGGCCGGGTGTCTGGCAGATGGTGGCCAAGGCTGATGCCCCGCCGAAGACGGCAAGGCCGATGACCAGACCCAGGCGCCGGCCATGTCGATCCGAGAGGCTGCCCGCAGTGAGCAGCAGTCCGGCGAAGACCAGGATGTAGGCGTCGATGATCCACTGAATGTCGGCGGTGCTCGCACCCAGGTCGCGGATGAGTGCTGGGATCGCGATGTTCAGCACCATGTTGTCCACCACGACCACGAGCAGGCTGAGGCAGAGCACACCCAGAATCAGCCAGCGGCGTGGATGACGTTCGGCCATCGATTTTCCTCTCTCGTACGGCGTTCGATTGGGCTCGCACACCGTACCAGTGGACTCGAACACTGTGCGAGCCCCTTTAGGATGGCTGCATGGCCGACTTCACCGATTCGGTGTGGACCCGCCCCGCGCGGCCCCGCACCGGTCAGCCGACCCTCAGCCGGGAGCAGATCGTCCGCGCGGCAATCGAACTTCTCGACGCGGAGGGCGCTACGGGGCTGAGCATGCGTCGTCTCGGCGCCCGGCTCGGTTCTGGCGCCACCTCGCTCTACTGGCACGTCGCCACCAAGGACGACCTGCTCGAGCTGGCCGTCGACGAGGTGATGGGGGAGGTCTACGTGCCCGAGGTCGGAGACACGCCCTGGCGGGTCGGGGTCTCCGTGATGGCCAACGGGATGCGGGCCATGCTGCTGCGGCACCCGTGGGTGATCGGCCAGCTCGGCACACGGCCGACCATCGGGCCCAACGTGCTGCGGATGAGCAACCGCAGCGTGGCGCTGCTCTCCGCAGCCGGATTCAGCGGGCCCACGCTGTCACACGTGCATTCGCTGATCACCGCGCACGTGATCGGATCGACCACGACCGAGACCGCTGTCGGGGCCGCCGTCCGCCGGGCCGGGAAGTCCGCCGCTGAGCTTAGGGAGTCGCTCCAGCCGTTCATGGACAAGACCGCTGAGCAGTACCCCGAGTACGCCCGGTGGAGGGAGGAGGACGGCGTCCGGGACATGGAACCCGAGCAGGTCTGGGATCAGAGCTTCGGCTTCGGGCTGGACCGTATTCTCGACGGTCTCGACCTCTGGCTGGCCCAGCAGCATGCGCGTACCGGCGACAGCGACCAGCAGCCGCCCGGCACCCCGCCGATCTCGTGAGTTTCGGGCGGGACGCCCCGCCCGAGACTCACAACTTGCCGCGGCCGGCAAGCTGCCGCAGCCCGGCAAGCTGCCGCAGCCCGGCAAGCTGCCGCAGCCCTCAGGCTGCGGGATCGGTGGCCAGGCGGGCGTGTGCATGCATGTCGTGCCAGCCGTCGGCGTGGAGTGCCTCGCTTCGTTTGGTGCCCTCGGGGAGAAAGCCACAGCGCTGTGCCACCCGGCACGACGCAAGGTTGGCGGTGGAGTGGCTGAGTTCCAGTCGATGCAGCCCCAGCGTCTCGAACGACCAGGTGGTCAGCGCCGTCAAGGACCGCGGGGCCAGGCGCCGGCCACGGGCGTCCGGCAGGATCCAGTAGGAGATGGAGGCCAGGCCCTCGTCGAGGTCTATCCGGCGTAGACCGACCTGGCCGGCCACCGCACCGTCGTCGACCACCGCCCAGGAGGCCGCAGTCTCCGCCTGCCAGCGTCGGGGCCACTGCTCGATCCAGTCCCGGGCCTCGGCGGCGGTGACACTACGGGTGTGCCACCGCTGGATAGCCGGATCGGTGAAGGCCGCCACCACCGCCTCGTGGTCGTCGGTGTGCCAGGGACGTAGCAACACGCCCTTCCCAGCGATCTCCGGCTGGTTGATCGAGGTGAGAGAACCCGCGGGCAGCGCGGGCGTCACGAGCGAGGGCACCTCGCGACTCTAGGCCGTTCCCTGGTCCGGCGAAAACGCGCCGCGGTGCCGGCGGGCCGAGACGAAGAGGGACTGCCGGCGGCCAAGGCGAAGAGGCGAACCGGGAGCGAAGAGGTGGGCCGGAGGCGAGGAGGCGGGTCGGAGGCGAGGAGGCGGGCCGGGATCGAAGAGGCGAGCCGAGCCGAAGGAGCCGCCGCCGGTAGGACGGCGGCAGGGCATTCGCTACAGAGAAAGACGGAACGCTCCACCCGTACAAGAAGGGTGAAGCGTTCCGTTTGCGGCAGAACGGCTAGTGGCCGACGGGCCGGTCCGGGTCGGGGTGCTGGTATGTGACCTGCTCGGGCGGCAGCGGGAAGCTGACGTCCTCGCCGAAGGGGGACATGCCGCCCTGCTGGGGTGCCAGGAGTTCGGCGACGTCCATGCGGCCGTCGGGGCCGGTCGGGGCGGTTTCCGGTGGGCGGACGCTCGAGTTCGGGACGCCGCCGGAGGTGCCGGCGACGCCGACCGTCGAGCTGGGGGCCATGTTCTCGAGCTGATCGCGCCGGAAGATCTTGCGGCCGAGCCAGACCAGGGGGTCGTAGCGCCGGTCGACCACACGTTCCTTCATCGGGATGATCGCGTTGTCAGTGATCTTGATGTGTTCCGGGCAGACCTCGGTGCAGCACTTGGTGATGTTGCAGAGGCCGAGGCCCTGGCTGGCCTGTGCGTACTCTTTCCGGTCCTCGAGTGAGTCGAGCGGATGCATGTCCAGCTCGGCGGCGCGGATGAAGTAGCGCGGGCCGGAGAAGGCCGGCTTGTTCTCGTCGTGGTCGCGGATCACGTGGCAGGTGTTCTGGCAGAGGAAGCACTCGATGCACTTCCGGAACTCCTGGCTGCGTTCCACGTCGACCTGCTGCATCCGGTACTCGCCGGGGGCGACGCCGGGCGGCGGGGCGAACGCGGGTGTCTCCCGTGCCTTCTCGTAGTTGAAGGACACATCGGTGACCAGGTCACGGATCACCGGGAAGGTCCGGATCGGGGTGATCGTGATGGTCTCGTTCGCTTCGAACGTCGACATCCGGGTCATGCAGCCGAGTCGCGGCTTGCCGTTGATCTCCATCGAGCACGAGCCGCACTTGCCGGCCTTGCAGTTCCACCGGCAGGCCAGGTCGGGGGTCTCGGTGGCCTGCAGCCGGTGGATGATGTCGAGGACCACCTCGCCCTCGTTCACCTCGACGTCGAAGTCGCGCAGGTCGCCGCCCGACGCGTCGCCGCGCCAGACACGGAAGTGGCGTTTCACTCTGCCTCCACCTCGGCCAGTTCCTCATCGGTCAGGTATTTCGCCAGCTCGCTGCGCTCGAACAGGTTGAACAGCTCCTCGCGCATGCGCGGCACCGGCTTGCGTTCCAGGTGCACCTCGCCGGTCTCCTCGAGCGAGCAGACCAGGTTGATGCGCCGCCATTCGGGGCTCATCTTCGGGAAGTCCTCGCGGGTGTGACCGCCGCGCGACTCCTCCCGTTCGAGGGCCGCCTTGGCCGTGCACTCCGAGACGACGAGCATGTTGCGCAGGTCGATGGCGAGATGCCAGCCCGGGTTGTACCGCCGCCCGCCGGCCGCGCTGACGTTCGCGACACGTACCCGCAGCTCCTGCAGGCGCTTGAGCGCGTCACTCAGCTCGCCCTCGCGCCGGATGATGCCGACGAGGTCACCCATGACTGCCTGAAGATCCTGCTGCAGCGTGTACGGATTCTCGCCCCCTTCACGGACCAGCGGAGCGAGGGCCACCTCGACGGCACTGGCCACGTCGACCTTCGACGGCTTCGGGCGTACGCCCAGTGCCTCCACGTAGGCGGCCGCGTGCTCACCCGCCCGCTTGCCGAAGACCAGCAGGTCGGAGAGCGAGTTGCCGCCGAGCCGGTTGGACCCGTGCATGCCGCCGGACACCTCGCCGGCCGCGAACAGGCCCTGCACCGTGCCGAACGCCGCGGCGCTGTCCGGGTCGACCTCGACGCCGCCCATCACGTAGTGGCAGGTCGGGCCGACCTCCATCGGCTCCTTGGTGATGTCGACGTCGGCCAGCTCCTTGAACTGGTGATGCATCGACGGCAGCCGCCGGATGATCTGCTCGGCCGGCATCCGGCTCGCGATGTCCAGGAACACCCCACCGGCGGGGCTGCCACGACCCGCTTTGACCTCGCTGTTGATGGCCCGGGCCACCTCGTCGCGGGGCAGCAGCTCGGGTGGGCGCCGGTTGTTGTCGGCGTCGGTGTACCAGCGGTCGGCCTCCTCCTCCGTCTCCGCGTACTGCTTGCGGAAGACATCGGGGACGTAGTCGAACATGAACCGCTTGCCCTCGGAGTTGCGCAGCACCCCGCCGTCACCACGGACCGACTCGGTGACCAGGATGCCCTTCACGCTGGGCGGCCAGACCATGCCGGTCGGGTGGAACTGCAGGAACTCCATGTTGATCAGGGTCGCTCCGGCGCGCAGGGCCAGCGCGTGGCCGTCGCCGGTGTACTCCCAGGAGTTCGAGGTGACCTTGTAGCTGCGGCCGACGCCGCCGGTGGCCAGCACCACGGCCGGCGCCTCGAAGAGGACGAACTCGCCGGACTCCCGGTAGTAACCGAAAGCCCCGGCCACCCGGTCGCCGTCGAGCAGCAGGTCGGTGATCGTCGTCTCCTGGAAGACCCGGATCCGGGAGTCGTAGCTGCCGGTCTCCGCGAAGTCCTCCTGCTGCAGCGACACGATCTTCTGCTGCAGGGTACGGATCAGTTCCAGTCCGGTCCGGTCGCCGACGTGGGCGAGGCGCGGGTACTCGTGGCCACCGAAGTTGCGCTGCGAGATCTTGCCGTCCTTGGTCCGGTCGAAGAGCGCGCCGTACGTCTCCAGCTCCCAGATCCGTTCCGGCGCCTCTTTGGCGTGCAGTTCGGCCATCCGGAAGTTGTTCAGGAACTTGCCGCCCCGCATGGTGTCCCGGAAGTGCACCATCCAGTTGTCTTTGCTGTTCACGTTGCCCATGGCAGCCGCGGCGCCGCCCTCGGCCATCACCGTGTGCGCCTTGCCGAACAGCGACTTCGAGATGATCGCGGTGCGTTTGCCGGCGAGCCGGGCCTCGATCGCCGCGCGCAGGCCGGCGCCACCGGCCCCGATCACGACGACGTCGTACAGGTGTCGTTCGATCGTGGTGCTCATCGCTCCGCCTCTGCTGCGCTCCGGCTGCGCGACGAGGGTTCGGCGCCGCCTGATGATTCGCTCGCGAACTCGCTCATTGCCGCCTCCTCAGTTGATGATGCGCAGGTCGTTGAACCAGTCGGCGGCGAGACCCATGATGTAGAAATCGGTCAGTGCCAGGGTGCCGAGCGTGATCCAGGCCAGCTGCATGTGGCGGGTGTTGAGCTTGGACACGAAGGTCCAGAACCGGTAACGGACCGGGTGCTTGGAGAAGTGCTTCAGCCGGCCACCGGCGATGTGCCTGCAGGAGTGACAGGACAGGGTGTACGCCCACAGCATGATCACGTTGATCCAGAGGATCACGTTGCCGAGGCCGAGCCCGGTGCTCTGCGCCACGACCGCGTCCCAGGTGTTGATCACTGAGATGATCACGGCGGCGTAGAACGCGTACCGGTGGGCGTTCTGGAAGATCAGCGGGAAGCGGGTCTCACCGGAGTAGGTCTTGTGCCCGTCCGGGACCGCGCACGCCGGCGGCGACAGCCAGAACGCCCGGTAGTACGCCTTCCGGTAGTAGTAGCACGTCAACCGGAAGAGCAGCAGGAACGGCAGCGTGAACGCCGCCTCCGGGATGAGGAAGAAGTTCGGCAGCGGAGTGCCGAACATCGCCGCCTCACCGCAGCGATCGGTGATGCAGGGCGAATAGAACGGAGTCAGATAGTGGTACTCCGGTACGAAGAAATTCGAGTGCATGAACACCCGGACGGTGGCGTAGGTGACCCACGCGCCCAGGCCGATAAAGGTCACCAGAGGCGCAAGCCACCACCGGTCGGTACGCAAGGTCCGCGCCGCGATCGCCGCGCGCGCCTTGCCGCCGCCCGGCGTCGTTGCCGTCGTCGTCATTCCATCTCCCTGACAGTGCCGTGTGCAGGGTCGCGATACGACGTGGTCAAGGCACAGTGATGCCCCACTCCGCCGTCGCGTCACGACAGTGATGTGGGGCACACGTTACGCCGAAGGTCTGACTCTTTGCGGACTGGGTCACAAAAACATCATCCCGACGCGCAGAGATCATCGCCAATGGAGTACTTGATCTATCCCGAGGCGTTGCCCGTGACGTTCCACCCGGCCAGGTGCAGGGCCGGAGCGGCGTAGCGGGCCCGGCCCCACGACTCCGGCAGCAACACCGTCTCGGCGCCGATCCCGAGCACCCGGCCGGGGCCGAGCGCCCGCGGATAGGACTGGGTGAACCGGACGTTGCTCACCGCCGAGACGATCTCGCCGTCCTCCACGAGCCAGACCCCGTTGCGGGTCAGGCCGGTGATCACGAGCGTTTTCGGATCGAGCACCCGGGTGTACCAGAGATCGGTGATCAGCAGGCCGCGGCGCATCCCGGCGACCAGCGGGCGAGCGGAACCGGCGATCGATCCGGTGCCTCCGGTCCCCGGCCCGGAGCCCGGCAGGGGAGCGGCCTCCAGGCGTACGTGCGTGGCGCGCGGCCCCCACGAGCGGGACACCGGCGACGCGTGCCCGGTCGACTCGGCGCCGGCCAGCGCGGCGGACGTGCGGTCGTGGGTCACCGCGGTCGTCACCCCGTCCCGGACCAGCACCAGCGTGCGGCGTGGCGTGCCCTCGTCGTCGAACGGCAGGTCGGCGGCCGGCTCCTCGCGGCTGCCGAGCGGCTCGTCCACGATCGTCACCGACGGGTCGAACTGCTCCTTGCCCAGCTCGGCGAAGCTCTGCTGCTGGTGGTGGGCCTTGCCGTCGAACCCGAAGACCGCCAGGTTCTCCAGCACGTCACGGACCGCGTCCGGCTCGAGGACCACCTCGTAGTCGCCGGGCGGGAGCTCCACCGGCCCGCGGGCGGCCCGTGCCTTGGCCGCGGCCCGGGCGCCGAGCACCGCGCCGTCCAGATCGGCCAGCCGGGCGGCAGCCAGCCGGGCCACCCCGTCGGCCCCGTCACAGCGGGCGATGCCGTCCATCGCGGCCTCGGCCGTGCGGCCCTCGACCGCCTGGCCCGCGCTGTTGGCGAAGGCCGCCGACACATAGACCGTGCGGCAGTAACCGGCCGTCTCCAGCCCGCCGGCCGCCCGCACGAAGTCGCCGACCCGCTCGGCCCGCTCGGCCGGATCTGCCCGCGCGGTCGCCTCGTCGAACCCGAACGCCAGGCCGGACCGTTCACCGGAACCCGGATGGCCGGCCGACAACCGCAGGGGCGCCGGGGGTGCCAGGCCGGCCCAGGACCGGTCGACCGGAGACACCCGCACCGCGGCGAGTGTCCGCTCGACCAGCGCCCGCAGGCCGTCGGGGCTGGTCACGGTGGTGGAACCACCGGCTGTGCGGCCCTCGGCGTGCAACCGCAATCGGACCCCGGTCGCGGCCGAGGCCACGTTCTGATGGATCGTCGAGTTCGCGAACCGGGTCAGCGCCTCGGCGTCGTGCCGGACGTTCACCTCGGCCTCCGCCGACCGGCCGGCCAGTTCCCGGACGATCTCGATGACCCGGGCCGCCAGCTCCAGCTCGGCTCCGGCCCGTCCACCCTCGCCGCTCATCCCCGCACCCCCACCCGTACGTTCGTGAACCGGGCCGGCGCCGCCGGGTGCCCGGTGTGCCCGATCTGGCCGGGCTGCCCCTTGCCGCAGTTGGGTGTGCCCCACGCGATCGTCTCGCTGGAGAGCATGTCCATCGACTGCCAGAACCGCGGCCCGATGCCGGTGTAGGTCGGGTTGCGCAGCATCCGCCCCAGCTTGCCGTTCTTGATCTCGTAGCCGATCTCGCAGCCGAACTGGAAGTTGAGCCGCCGGTCGTCGATCGACCAGGACCGGTTGACGTCCATGAACACGCCGTCGTCGGTGGCCGCGATGATCTCGTCGAGGGTGTGCGGGCCCGGCTCCAGGCCGACGTTCGTCATCCGCACCATCGGCAGGCGGGACCAGCCGTCGGACCGGACGCTGCCCGCGTAGTCCAGGCCGGCGACCGCCGCCGAGTCGCGCCCGGCCAGCACCCCCACCCACAGGCCGTCGCGGACCGCGTGCCGTTTCGCCGCCGGCGTGCCCTCGTCGTCGAAGCCGAAGCTGCCCAGCGCGCCCGGGAAGGTGGGGTCGATCGTGATGTTCATCAGCTCGGACCCGTAGCGCAGCGAACCCAGCCGGCTCAGGTCGAGCCAGCTCGTGCCGGCGAACGCGGCCTCCCAGCCGAGGATCCGGTCAAGTTCGATGGCGTGACCGACCGACTCGTGGATCTGCAGGGCCAGCTGCTCGCCGCCGAGCACCAGGTGCGTCTCGCCGGACGGGCAGAGCGGCGCGGTCAGCAGTGCCCGGGCCTCCTCGGCCATCCGTGGGGCGTTGCCGACCAGGTCGATCTCGTCGACCAGCTCCCAGCCGCGGGTGCCGAACTGACCGCGGTGCGACGGCCAGGACCGGCGCTGCACCTCGCCGTCGCCGATGGCGATCGCCGTGACACCGGCGCCGCACTCGCGGATGTGCTGGTCGATGCGGTGGCCCTCGCTCGAGGCGAACCACTTGCGGGTGTCCCAGATCGCGTAGTTGGCCTCGGCCACGTCGGCGCCGGCGGCCTTCGCCGCGGCGGTCGCCCGGACCAGCAGGTCGCCCTTGTCGGAGAGCGGAACGCTCAGCGGATCGATCACGCAGTCGCTGGCCCAGCTCGCGGTCACGGCCGGGGACGGCATCAGGTCGGCCGGCGGGCCCGGGACCGCGGCGCTCGCGGCGGCGATCTGAGCGGCGCGTCTCCCGGCCGCACGGGCGGAGGGTTCGGAAAGATCGGGTACGGCGTAGAAGCCCCAGCTGGAGCCGACCAGGGCCCGCACTCCCAGCCCGGAACTCTCGTCGAAGCCGAGGTCCTCGACGTCGCCGTCACGGGCCGACATGGTCTCGGATCGTCTGATCATCACCCTGGCGTCGGCATAGCGGGCGCCCGCGTCGAGTGCGGCCTGCACCGCCGCCCCCGCCTCATCGAAGTGGGTCATGACCCGACCCTATGCGCCGGGTGCGACAGTTTCAGCGAGGCGGCAGCAGATCCGCCGGATCGATGGTCACGGCCACGGGCTCGGTCAGCTCCAGCAACTCGCCCGGGGCGGCCTTGGCATGCTCCGAGTACCTGTCACCGTCCAGCCGGTAGAGGTGGAAGGACTCGGTCCGGGGATCGATCAGCAGGTACCACGGGATTCCTGCCTCCGCGTAGAAGCGCATTTTCCGGACCGTGTCGGTCGACGCGTTCGACGGCGAGACGACCTCGAAGATCAGCTTCACCACGGTGGCGTCGGACACCGATTCCTGAAAGTTGACCTCCGTGGTGACGGCGAAGTCGGGGATGCGAATGTGGCCGGTCCGGAGACGGACGCCGATTCCTGGAAACGCGTACAACCCGGCTTCGCGTGCCACGGCGTGCAACAGGGCTTGGAGGCCCCCGACGATGTGCTGGTGCCCGATTGTCGGGGGTGGGCTCACTTCCAGGCTCCCGTCGAAAAGCTCGATTCGCTCGGGCGTTTCGCCGATGGCCAGATACTCCGACTCGGTCCAGTGACGGTCTTCGAGGTGGAGGGCAGTCGTCATGGCGTCTCCCGGGTTGTCGGACGACCATAGTCGCATGCGATCATGCTCCATGACAACCTCCCTGGTGACTACCACCCCTGCAGGAAGGTTAGCTCCTCGTGGAAGGTCGCGGCCGGACACGACGGGAAGCCGTCCAGCTCCGCGCCGACCAGCAGCACGTCCGGGGACGACCCGGCCTCACGCAGCGAGTGGTGGGAGTAGACGTCCGGTGAGTCGGCCCGGTCACCCAGATAGCGCTCCGCGACCGGTGCCGGGACCTGCGCCCAGTCGGTGACCGGCCGCCGGGCCACCGCACGGTGGAACTCCTCCGGCCGGCGCAGCACGGCGAGTGCGGCCAGCCATCCGCCCAGCCCGGTGCCGAGCACCGCGACCCGGCCCAGGTCCAGGTCCGGATGCTTGCCGTGCAGGGCCCGCAAGGCGTCGGCCTGATCGCTCAGCACCACGTCGGCGAGCCGCCGGTACACCGCCTTCTCGAAGCTGGGCGCCACCCCGGGCGTACCGCGGGAATCGACGCTGACCACCACGAACCCGGAGTCGGCGAACCGCTGTCGTTCCCGCCACGCCGCCGGGTCCGCAAGGATCTGCTGGTGTCCCGGCCCGTCGCCCAGGGTGAGCAGTACCGGAAGCCGGGTCCCGCCGACATGTCCGGTGGGGTAAAGGACCGCCGACGGCAGCTGCCGGTCGGTGACCCGTCCGAACACCGTGCGAAGTCCGCCGGACGCCTCGGGCCGGTCCGACCGCAGCGTGATCACCCGGTCGCCGTGCCATACCCGGTTGCCGGCGACCATCACGTCCCCGCCGACGGTGACGCGGTCGTCGCCGGTCAGCACCGCGACCCGGGTGACCTCCGGCCCGCCGCCACCGAGCGACGTGCGTACGCGCAGCACCTCGCGGACCGCTGGGTCGCCCATGCTGCCCTCGACGATCAGGTCCGGCGCCCCGGCCGGGCCGCCCTCGCGGGGCAGTGTCCCGGCCACCCGGCGCACGTAGAGGCCGGGCGGCGTCAGCAGGCTGCCGTCGGCGAAGAGGCAGCGGGCGTCGAACCCGTCGTGCGCCAGTTCGCCGCCGACCAGCACCCGGCCGTCCGGCAGGTGCCGTGGCGTGCCCGGGATCGGCTCCACCCAGCGGGCGTCGGCCAGTTCGGCGTGCACCTGCGTCTCACCGGTGCGCGGATCGATCGAGAGGACGAGGCCGTGCTGCTGCATCCGGCGCAGGACGGTGATCAGCGGGCCACCGCCGGCCCAGCGGACCTGGGCCAGGTGCGGATAGGTCTCCCGGTCCCAGTGGACGTCCACCCAGCCGTGATCCAGATCGAGCAGATGCAGGCTCACCGTCCGGGCGCTGCGCACGGCCAGGATCTGCGACCCGTCCGGAGACCACCACCATCCCCGGGTACGCCCGAACTCGCCCGCGTGAGTCCCCGGCATCCCCCACGAGATCGTCCCGCCGTGCTCGCGCCACGCGTTGCCCGGTTCGCCGGCCAGCAGCCGGTCGCCCTCCGCCCCGGTGACGTGCAGTGACGCCGCGCCGTCCGGATCGGTCACGTACGCGATGGCACCGCCGAGCGGGTCGGGCCGGGCATCGAAGGCGGGCCCGGCGGCCGGCACCTCGGTGATCGTGCCGGTGGCCAGGTCGGCCCGAAACAACCGGCCGTCGCGGAGCACGGCGGCGATCCGGGCGTCGCGGTCGGTCGCGTACGAGTCGACCGGCCCGTCCGCGACCCGGCGTTCGACCCCGGCGGGGAGGTCCAGCTGCCAGAGTCCGGACGAGCGGAGGAACACGACTCGGGCACCATCGGCCCCGACGGTCACGGCGTACGGATGCTCCACGCCCCCAGCATCGCCGATCGGGGGCGACTCGCGCCGGGCAAACCGCGGGCTGGTGAGCCGAACCTGTCGGTGGTCGCGCGTACAGTATCCGCCGTGACTGAAGAGTTGCCCGCCCGCCGCCTGCTGCTGGTCCACGCGCACCCCGACGACGAGGTGATCGGCACCGGGGCCACCATGGCGCACTACGTCTCCTCCGGCGCCCACGTGACCTTGGTGACCTGCACCCTCGGTGAGGAGGGTGAGATCCACGTGCCGGCTCTGGAGCAGCTCGGCGCCGCGCACTCCGACCAGCTCGGCGGTTACCGCCTCGTCGAGTGGGAGCGGGCCTGTGCCGCGCTGGGCGTCACCGACCACCGGATGCTCGGCGGGGTCGGCCGCTACCGCGACTCCGGCATGATGGGCCTGCCGACCAACGAGCACCCACGCGCCTTCTGGGGCGCCGACGTGGACGCCGCGGCCGCCCACCTGGTCGAGATCATGCGGGAGATCCGCCCGCAGGTGATGATCACCTACGACGAGAACGGCTTCTACGGCCACCCCGACCACATCCAGGCGCACCGGGTCGCGATGCGGGCCGCCGAGCTGGCCGGCGAGCACGGCCCGGCGAAGATCTACTGGACGGCCATGCCGCTGAGTGTGCTGCTCGACGGCATGGAGGCGTTCCGCGACTCGGAGAGCAACCCGTTCGCCGACGTGGAGAAGGTCGACGATCTGCCGTTCGGCACGCCCGACGAGGAGATCGCGGCCCGCATCGACGGCACCGACCACTACGCGAAGAAGACCGTGGCGATGCGCGCCCACGCCACCCAGATCCCGGACAACTCCTGGCTGTACGGGATCGCCGGCGACTTCGGCGGCGAGTTCATGGGCGTGGAGTACTACACCCTCGTCAAGGGTGAGCGCGGCACCGGCTCGGGCCCGTTCAACTGGGAGGACGACCTGTTCAGCGGCCTGGACGTGGCGGAGAGATGACCGGGCCGGAGGCAGCGCCCGAGACCGTGCCGGTTCCCGGGCCGTGGCCCGCGACCGGCGAGCCGGCCGCCGAGCCGTGGGCCGGCTGGGACACCGTCATCCGGGCGGCCGGAGTCAGCATCTCGATCATCGCCACGCTGGTCACCGCGTTCCTCGAGCTGGAGCTGAGCGCGCTGCGGATCGGCGCGATCGGTGCCCTGCTCGACGGCCGCTCGCCGTACGAGGGGAGTGGTGCCCCGCTGCCGCTGGCCGTCCCGCTGACGGTCGTGGCGAACCTGGGGATCGTCTGGTTCGCGGTGACCACGACCGGCCGGCGCTGGGCGGCCGGCCCACCGTGGGCGCTGTGGACGCTGATCATGCTGATCGCCGCGAGCACCCGCACGGCCGAGGGCGACTACCTGCTCGGTGGGCAGAACTGGGTGGCCCTGGTGACGATCCTGGTCGGCAGCCTGACCTTCGCGGTGTACGGGTATCAGCTGATCCTGAGCCCGCTGAAGAAAACCAGCGAACTCACAGGCAGCGTCTAGGAATCAACGCGCACCATCCGCCAAGATGACCGGAGAAATTCACGGTGCTCTTCGGAGGAGAACAAGATGAGGGAGCAGCGCTGGTTCCGGATCGCGGTGCTGGCCGTCGCCCTGTTCGCGGTCAACGTGGTCGCCCGGCTGGTGATCAGGTTCAGCAGCGACGACGCCGGCAGCGGTACACAGGGGCTGGCCTCGATCGTCATGTTCGCGGTGATCGCGGTGGTCCTCGGTGCGCTCACGTTCGTCCGCTCGCAGCGGGAGAGGCCGAGTGTCTGGCTGCCCGACATCGGGTTGGGCGCGCTCGGGGGAATGGCCCTGACCGTCCTGGTGGGACCGTTCGTCAGTGGTCGCGGCCCGTTCGCGAACGGCGCGGGTGACTTCTTCGCGCAGATCTGGCTCTACGCGGCATGCGCGATCGCGGGCACGGTGATCGGCTACTGGATCGCCGTGATCCTCGGCCGCGACTACCGCTCCAAGGCGCTGAAGGCGTACACCGAGGCCCGTAAGGTCCGCCCCCGCCGGGTCGTCGGCCGCTGAGGCGAGCCGCTATCCCTCGACCGGCGCCTGCCTGGTCAGATAGGTGTGGTGGGTGCTGAACCCGAGCCGGCCGTACAGCGCCACGGCTGCCGTGTTCCGCTCCTCCACCTGCAGGTATGCGCGTGTCGCGCCGCGCTGCGCAGCCCACTGCGCCAGGCCTCGCACGACGTGCTGGCCGAGGCCGCGCCGGCGGGCGGCCGGTGCGGTCTGCACCAGTGAGACGCCGAGCCAGCGGTCCGGCCCGCTGACCGCGCCGCGGGCCACCGCGAGCAGTTCGCCGTCACTGTCACGGACGTGGGCGAACACCCGGTCCGGCACTCCGTTCAGGATGGTCCGGGCCGCTGCCGGCAGGCCGCCCTTGTGATCGGCGACCATCGCGTACCAGTCGTCGCCACCCGAGTCGGCCAGGTCGACCGGTGGCAGGTCGGTGCGGGCCGGGACGGCCAGGATCGGCGCGAGCGCGGCGGTCTGCACCAGGGTCAGCGGGCGGCTGGTCCATCCGCGTTCGTCGAGGGTCGCGTTGACCGGGGCGGCGAGCGGCATCGGTGCGTTGATCAGAGGGTGCTGGCCGCGTTCGCCGTACCACTTGACGACCGCGTCGATGGCCGCGTCGAGCGGCCGGTCCGGGTCACCGACGGCGAGAGCCGAGTTGGCCCGGCCGGTCCAGTTCTCCGCGGCGCGCAGGAGCCAGCCACCCAACCGGCCGCGGACCGGGGCCGGCCAGGCCTCGTCGGCGGCGAGTTCCAGGGCGATCACGGCGGCGGCGCTGGGCCGGCGTGCCGGGGGCACCCGCTTGGCCCGGTGCACCTCACGCAGGGGCACGCGCAGGGTGCCCTTGTCGGTGGCTAGTGTGAGATCGGTCTCCGTGAGGTCCACAAGCTCGCCGAGCGCGTCCGTGAAGAGCGTCCTGCCCCCGGTTACGCCTACAATTCGCCGTACCACCACCCGGTGTCCCACATCCTGCTGTCGGAGCACGCATTACCTCCTTCGGCGGGAATACTAGGCTCTGCAATTTGTCGTCGGCGGTTCCCGCGGCGTGGCTTTGAAGGGAAAGACCCGTGACCTACATCATCGCTGAGCCCTGCGTCGATGTTCTCGACAAGGCATGCATCGAGGAATGCCCGGTCGACTGCATCTATGAGGGCAACCGGATGCTCTACATCCACCCCGATGAGTGCGTCGACTGCGGAGCCTGTGAGCCGGTCTGCCCGGTGGAGGCGATCTTCTACGAGGACGACGTCCCGGAGCAGTGGAAGGACTACACCAACGCGAACTACGAGTTCTTCGAGGATCTCGGTTCGCCCGGTGGCGCCTCCAAGGTCGGCAAGATCGACAAGGACACCCCGTTCGTGCTGTCCCAGCCGCCGCGCGGGGACGCACACTGAGCGCCTTGTCGTCGGCGCTGCCGGACTTCCCCTGGGACCTGCTGGAGCCGGCCAAGGCGCTTGCCGCGGCCCATCCGGACGGCATCGTGGACCTGTCGGTCGGCACCCCGGTCGACCCGGTCCCGGCGTCCGTCCGGCAGGCTCTCGCGGACGCCTCCGACTCGCCCGGCTACCCGCTGACCGCCGGCACCCCGCAGTTGCGTGCCGCGATCGCCGGCTGGCTGGCCCGGGAGTGCCGGGCCGGCGGTGATCTCGGCGTGCTGCCGACGATCGGTTCCAAGGAGCTGGTGGCCTGGCTGCCCACGCTGCTCGGCGTCGGCCCCGGCGATGTCGTCGTCATCCCGTCCGTCTGCTACCCGACGTACGAGGTGGGCGCGCGCCTGGCCGGCGCCGAGGTGGTCCGGTCGGACTCGCTGACCGCGATCGGCCCCGACCGCCGGGTCAAGCTGATCTGGATCAACTCACCGTCCAACCCGACCGGCCGCGTGCTCCCCGCCGAGCACCTGCGCAAGGTCGTCGACTGGGGCCGCGAGCGCGGCGTCACCGTGGTCAGCGACGAGTGCTACGTGTCGCTCGGCTGGGAGACGACTCCGGTCTCCGTGCTCGCCGACGAGGTGACCGGCGGCGACTACACCGGTGTGCTGGCCGTGCACTCGCTCTCCAAGCGCTCCAACCTGGCCGGTTACCGTGCCGGGTTCGTCGCCGGTGACCCGGCCCTGACCGGTGAGCTGCTCGCGGTGCGCAAGCACGCCGGCATGATCGTCCCAGCGCCGGTGCAGGCCGCCATGGTGGCCGCGCTGACCGACGAGGCGCACGTGACCCAGCAGCGTGAACGCTACGCGGCCCGTCGCGAGATCCTGCGATCCGCGCTGGCCAAGGCCGGTTTCGAGATCAGCTGGTCGGAGGCGGGCCTCTACCTGTGGGCGACCCGCGACGAGGACTGCTGGGCGACCGTCGACCGGCTCGCCCGGCTCGGCATCCTCGCCGCACCGGGTGCCTTCTACGGCCCGGCCGCCGCGAAACACGTACGGATCGCCCTGACCGCGACGGACGAGCGGGTGTCGGCGGCGGCCGGCCGCCTCACAGCGATCTGAGTTTGCGGACTGCGAATATCGACGAGGGATGCCACTCTGTGAACATCGATCTGATGCGACCGGTACTCCTCGATGCGATGCGACCTGTGACCATCTCTGAGATGTGACCCGTGAAGGAGTGCCCGCCGTGGACAAGACGATCGTGACAGTCCACGGCGAGGCACGCCGTGAGGTTCCACCGGAGCAGGCCGTCTTCTCGGTGACGGTGTCCGCCAAGGACCGCGACAAGCCGTCCGTGGTCACCCGTCTCACCCAGCGGGCCGCCGAGGTGAGCGAGATCCTGGACCGTTACGGCCCGGCCGTCGAACGCCGGGAGACCGCCGGCCTGCACGTCTACCAGGAGTACCGCCGCCGCGGCGAGCGCAGCGCGATGCACTCGGGATCGCTCACCACCACGGTGACGGTCGCCGACTTCGACCCGCTCGGCGAGCTGCTGGCGCAACTGGCCTCCGGTGACTCCATCGAGGTCTCCGGCCCCTGGTGGCGGCTCCGTCCGGGCAGCCGGGCCGGAGCCGACGTGCGCCGTGAGGCAGTCACCGACGCTCTGGACCGGGCCCGGGAGTATGCCGCCGCGGTCGGTTCCGAGCTGGACCGGATCATCGAGATCTCGGACGCGGAGGCTGCCGAGGGGAACCATCCGATGATGATGCGGGTCGCCGGCGGTGCCGCCGAGGCCGAGGACGGCGGGGCGGCGTTCGACCTGGACCCGCGCCAGCAGACGGTCGAGGCCCGTGTGCTGCTCCGCGTCACCATCACCGAACCGACGGTCCTGAACGCCTGATCCGCCGAGGCACGCCCGGGAGCCGGATCCGCCGGGACAGCCCGGCGGTTCCCTCCCCCCGATCCGCCGAAAACGCCGTCGGGCGGCCGGGGAGTCGGTAAGACTCGGCAGCATGCGCAAGGGCCTCGGGCACCTGCTGCTGCGGGTGGCGAACGTGAATCCCCGGAGTGTGACCACGCACTCGGACCGCGTTCTGTATCGATCGATCGGCATCTTCATCCTGCTGTACTTCGTCTACGCGACGGTGGGCGGAGCCGCGTTCATCGACGCCAGTTCCGGCTACACCCATCCCTGGTACCAGTGGCTGGTCGGGCCGCTCGTGGCGGTCGGCGTGGTCGCCTACGACCGGGCCGTGGTGGGCCGGGTGACGATCAGCTTCGAACGGCTGGAGTCCTCCGATCCGCGGCATCTGCTGCGCCCGCCCACACTCGGCCTGTACCTCGGCCGGCTCAGCCTGGCCCTGCTGTTCGCGATCGTCATCACCGAGCCGCTGATGCTGGCCCGGTACCGCGGCGAGATCGACGCCCACCTGGCCCGGGTCCACAGCGAGCAGCTCAGCGAACTCGACACGGGCGGTGCGGTCGCCGGATACACCGCCCGCCTCGCCGAACTGCGCCGGGAGACGGCCGCCGACGACTCCGCGGTCCGCCGGCTCGTCGACCAGGCCGCCCAGAAGCGTGAGGACGCCCGCCTGACGTACCGGCAGGCCCTCGACGACTCGGTCGGCCGTGGCGTCACCCGCAGCCCCGGCTGTCCTCCTGGCGGCTACTGCTACCAGCTGGTACGTCGCTCACGAGCCCTCGACGACCAGGCCGGGCGGCTCGAGAGGCAGGCCGCCGCCCTGCAGCGCGACCAGCGGGAGGCCCGCGCGGCGCGAGCCGGGGAACAGTCCCGGCTGGCCGAACGGATCAGCGACGAACGCGACGGCAACGCCGAGGTGGTGCGCGGGGACTCCGGCTTCGGTGCTCGTACCGCCGCGATGTGGCATTTGATCCGTGCCGATTTCTGGGGTGTCGGCGTGTTCTATCTGGGCATCGCGCTGCTGCTGGTGGCCCTGGACTGCGCGGCCATCGCCCTGAAACTGGTGTCCCGCGGCAACGCCTACGAGCGGGCCGAGGCCCGGATCGCCCGGCTCCGCGAACACGAGGCCTCCCTCATGCACGAGCGGGAGATCCACGACGCCCGGACGTACGGGGAGGCCACCGCAAAGGTGATCGCGGACGGCATCGAGGCGGCCAGCCACGACGGAGGCCTGGCCCGGGCCGCCACCGACCGGGCCAGGCACGTCCTGCACGACGCCGTCGTCGTCGACCCGGCGCGGATCGAGCGTCCGATCCCGCGCCACCGCATCAACGCCTGACCACGCCGCTGTTCGCTCACGGCTGAGTGGCCTCGGCCCGTACCGGCACGGTGAACGTCGCCCCCTGACACGCGGCCGATCCGCCGCCCCGCATCGTCAGGGCGTCGTTCAGGATGAACGCCCCCACCGTGTTGCGGGGCACTTCCCACGAGACAGCGAACTGCGGCCGGGTGAACTCCACCCGAGGCGCGACACAGCCGGCCTCCCGATGCGCGTCGTCGGCGACCACCGGGCCCGGTCCGGGCACGATCGAGGTGACCTGCACGGTGGACGCGTGCTGGTTGGTGACGGTGACGGTCAGGTTTCCGGTGGAGCCCGGCCGCAGCGGCCGGACCGGATCGGAGATCGCGGTCAGGCTGACCTCCACCCGGGACGCGGCCACCCACTCGTCCTCGGGGGCCGGACTGTTGAACCGCCAGTAGGCCCAGGCCGCACCCGCGTTCGCGAGCAGCGCCGCCACCGCGGCCACACTGAGGATCATCCGGGCCCGCCGGTCGAACCGGCGGCGCGGACCGGGTTGGCGTACCTCCCAGGTCGGCTCCTCATGGTCCACAGCGTCCAGCTCGAGATGCGAGGGCGCTCGGCCGTCGCTCTCGGTGAGACCGGGTAACGTGTCGCGCCGATTCACGAAGCGACCTGGGTGGTGGCCGCCACGCGGGTCTCACTCAGTGCGGGCATGCGGCTCGTTCCTCCTCGGAGGCCGGTGGGAAAGATGCCGGGTTCGGCGCTCATATAACGTTCGCCGACAGAGATGTCCGATGTGATCGGTTTTCCGTCCGCCGTTCCAGCGCATAAATCGGACAGGTCTGCCGATACGGCTTACCCCTGCGGGGTGACGAAATCAGCTGTCCGGCCATGCCGCCCGGATGTCCACGCCTGCCGGTAACCGGTCAACCCAGCCCGGACAACCTCCGGTCGCCGTCGCACATCCATCCGGGTCCCACCACCCTCATCCGGAAGTGCCGGCCCCACTCTCCTCACCTGAAGTCACCGTCTGCGCCGGAGATCCTCCGGCCGGCTCCGACCCGGTCCCACTCGCCGGAGCCGACGACCAGGGACTCGGTACGGGTGTCACCGACGGCGTCGCCGTACTCTTCCGGCTGCCGGTCTCCGCATCCGCCCCCTGCTCCGAGCCCGCCCCGGCATTCCCGGTCCCGTCTTCAGCGGCCGTACCGGATGCCGAAGCGGCCGTGCCGGATGCCGAGGTCTTCTCCGTGACGCCGGACGGCTTCCCGGGAACGCGAACCGGCTCACTGGCCGGGCTCGCCGGTCCGGTCCACCGGGTGCCGGCGAGCGCCTGAACCGTGTAGGTCACCGAACTGCCCGGCGTGGCCTCGGAATCCACACAGGTCAGCTTCGACGCCGGAACCCGGCAGGCCTCCGCCCGGGTGTCCCCGGTATGCCGGACCACCAGATAACCACCGACGGAATGCCCGGACGCGAGCTTCACCGCCGTCCAGTCCACCCGAGGGCCGGCGGCTTTCATCTTCGCGTTCACCTCTGCCCGGGGCTGGGCCACGGTGGGCAGGGCGGCGGCCCTCAGCGAGCCCCGCCCGTTCGTCATCTCCACCGACCAGTCGGCCCATGCGGTGATCCCGCTGCCCACAGCGACAGCTCCGAGCGTTCCGGCCGCGACGATCAGCGCCGCCGTCCGCCGTCTCACCGTGCGGCCCTCTCGGCCCCGGCCGAGAAGGCGAGCCGAAACGTCGCCCGCTGGCACGCGTCCGCGACGGTGTGCGGCATGGTCACCTCGAACTCTCCGGCCGTCTTCCGCCCATACGCCGGTACGGTCAGCGGCAGGCTGCCCAGATAGCCCCCGATCGTCAGGTTGGCCGCCGTCGGCCGGCATCGCCACTTCGAGCTGCCGGTGACCCGGGCGTCGACCTGCCGCACCCGGATCGCGAACGGATAGGGATTCGCGATGGTCACCCGTGTGCGCCGGACGGCACCGGGGTGGAACTTCTCCATCGGGCTCCCGGTCACCTCGAACGAGAACGCGCCGAGCCGCGCCAGATCAACTTCCGATGCTTCGGTACGGGAACCGGCCGCGACCCAGACGCAGGCCACGGCCGTTCCCGCGGCCACCAGCCGCCGGGCAGTCATCAGTTTCGGAAGATTAATTCGCACCGCTTCTCCCACTGGCGGTGAGCGGAACGGTGAACGTTGCCCCCTGACACGCCGAGTCCGAGTCGTTGGTCATCTGGATCGCGTCCAGCAGCAGGAAACTCGCGCTGGATCGTGGCCCCACCGACAACGAGACGGCGCTCAGGCCCCGGGTCGGCGAGACACCGGTGGTGATGCAGCCCGCGGCCCGGTGCGCGGCGTCCACAGTGATCGGCTCGCTTCCCGCGTGCACCGTCGTGAGGGTGACCGGAAACGGGTTCGGGTTCTCGACCGTGACCGCCAGGTCGGTACGCGCACCCGGATAGAGCGGCGCGTCCGGGCGCGGGATGGCGGTCAGTCGCAGGTCGAGCGCCCGGGACGCGGTCGTCGCCGAACTTCCGCCACCGCCCAGCCGCCACACCGCCCAAGCGGCTCCGCCGGTGGCAACCAACGCTCCGGCGACCGCCGTTGCGACCAGCGTTCGACGTCGCGACGATGTCATCAACACGATCATGCTCCTGTCCGCGAGGGCGAAACGAACGGGAAGGGGCGCCGAAGCCGGCGCCCCTTCCGCAGGATCACGGAGCGGCGGGAGCAGCGGTGCCGCTCTGGGCGGCCAGGGCCACGGTGATCGGGAAGGTCGCGCCCTGGCAGGCGTCCGCCGCGTCCTCGATCATGCTGAGGGCGCCGGTGTAGGTGATCGCCTTGGTGCCGTTGTTCCCGCCGGACTTCGGAGGCACAACCAGGGCTGCTCCTGTCGGCAGCGCGGCCGCGGAGTTGACCGCAACGTTGCTTCCGGTACAGGTGCCGGTGACCCCGGCGGCGAGGGCACCGTTGTTCACGGTGAGGTTGATCCCGGTGATTCGGACCGGGAACGGGTTCGGGTTCTCCACGGTGAATGCGACATCGTTCGTGCTGCCGGGGAAGAAGGCCGGCGACACGGCCACGTCGTTGGCGACGCCGTCGCCATCGAGGTCCTTGATCGTGAGGCCCTGGGCGGTGCTCGCGGTGGCCGCGCCGGCGCCGCTGCCGCTCAGGAGCCAGGCTGCGTAGGCCGCGCCGGCTCCACCGACGGCCACGACAGCGGCGGTAGCGATGGCAGCGGAGCGCTTGGTGAACTTACGCATGGGAATGTTCCTCCTGGAACGTGGTCAGCGTGCGTTAACCCCGGAAAGCCGGTGAGCGACTGAAACGGGGATCGCGTCGTTAATCGGATGTCACCGGGGCCACGTGGCCACCCGGCGCTGGGACAAAGATGACCGACTCGTCCTGAGTCGACGATCGTCCGTACCGGCTGGCTGTTGGATGCTGATCGGCGTCGGGCCGCGCCCGTCCCGGCTACCCCGCAGGTGTGAGACCGTTCCCGTCGTCGATCCGCCGTGGCGGCCACGGAGATCGACGATCAGGGCCTGACCAGCGATGCGTCCACCATGCACCGGCGACGGCCGGCGGCAACCCCGAGCCGTGTTCGGATTGCCGGAATCGCCCGGATCGCGGGCTCAGGGACGCTTGAAACGTGAAGTAACGGCACCGTTTCGACGCGAAACGGGAACAGACCTCGGAACTATTTCCGGGTCCGATACCCGAATGGATTAGTCCGCCTGGCAGTGGCCGTCGCCTGAAAGAAGCTTGCGGCTTATGCCTCTGTCGGCCGCTCGGCCCGGACGAGGAACCGGTGGGAACGCACCGTGAACCCGCCACGGGCCCGGATGGTCGCTGACAGGCGGGCGAGCTCACCTTCGTACCGCAGGGGGGTGAAGTCCCTGATCTGCCAGGGCACCGATCGCAGCTTGCGGACCACCGCGGCGATGTCGTGGAAGACCAGGAACGGGTGTTCCTCGCGCACGTCGGTGACCCGCAGCCCGGCCACCTGCAACGCCGTCACCGCCACCTCGGCGTCCCACCGGCGCGGATGCGGGGGCGGGGCACCGAGGGCGGTGTTCAGTTCGGCCATGTCGTCGCTGCCCACCTGCTGGGTGAGCAGGATGCCGCCGGGCTTGAGCAGCCGGGCGATGTCGGCGCCTGGGAGCCGCCCGTGCCGGCTCAGCACCAGGTCGAACTCGTTCTCCTCGGCCGGCAGCTCGGTCTGCACGGCGACGCCGAACGGGGCCAGCCGCTCACGGGCGGCCGGTGTGTTGCGGGCCCACGTCTCCACCGCCACGGTGTGCGGGGGCAGTGGGGCGAGCTCGGCGAGCAGCTCGCCGCCGCCGGTGTCGAGGTCGAGGAGGCTGGCGGAGCGGCGTATCAGGGCGCGGGCCAGGTCGAGGTACGACCAGGACGGCTCGGACGCCACGGCCAGGCCGTCCAGCCAGGCGAATTCCCACCCGGTCATGGAGGCGCCGGTAGCCGCGGCGTCGAGTTCGTCCTGCCGGTTGCTGCGCACGCTTGCGAAACTAGCCGGGCCGGGTCTCCGCCAGCGACTCGATCGCACGGCCTTTCCAGGACCGGTGCCGGACTGTGGCTGAACGGTTACCAAGCTCTCAATGGCGGACCGGCATGAGTAGCGAGAAACGGGAACCGGCGCCCACCGGACGCAAGATCAACGGCCGGACCGGGCCGTCGAGTTCCAGTTCGAGCTGGCCGGCGGCGCCCGCGTCCAGGGCCTGGAGCAGGAACTCCCGGTTCACCGCTACGTGCGATCCGGTGTCGGCGGCCCACTCGTCGGCGCCGGCGAACCGCAGGCCGCCGTCGAGGTCGAGAGCCAGGACGGTGACCGGGTACGGGCGGCCCTCGTGCTCCCGGTCGACCACCGGCGCCGTGGCGAGCAGCTCCCGCAGCTCGGCGACGTCGACGGTGACGCTCGGCGAAGCGGGCGGCAGCAGGCGGCGGTAGTCGGGGAAGTCCATGTCGATCGGCTTGCCCTCGACGGTCCGGTCCCCGGCGCGGGCGGTCACCAGCCCGGCGGACAGGTCGACGGTGATCGAGCCGGTGCGGATGCCGTGCAGTTCCTCGGCGAGCGGGTACGGCAGGAACAGTCGCGTGGCCGAGCCCTCGACGCCGGCCGGGACCGTGGCGACGGCGAGCCGGTAGCGGTCGGTGGCGACCACGGTGATCGCGTCGTCGCCGGTCTCGAACAGCACACCGGCCGGGATCGGGCCGGTGGAGTCCGCGGCGGCGAACAGCACGGCGCCGAGGGCGGCGGACAGGTCGGCGGCGGGCAGGGTGATCCGGGTCATCAGGTTCTCCTCCAGGTCGAGCAGGGTGTGCAGGCGGAGGAGTTCACGCTTGGCGTCGGCGAGACCCGACTCGAGCCGGATCAGGTGGGCGTCGAGCTTCGCCCGTACCGAAGCCGGGTGATGAAGCAGGTCCTGAACCGCTTCGGCGATGCCGGCGACCGGCATCCCCACCCGCCGCAGCCCGGCGATGAGCCGGGCCGCTCTGATCTGCTCGGCGGTGTACCGGCGGTAGCCGGTCGACGGGTCCACCGCAGCCGGGACCAGCACGCCCGCGCTGTCGTAGAACCGCAGCGCGCTGATGCTCAACCCGCTGGCCCGGGCCGCCTCGCCGATGCCTCGCATGTCGCTCCCCACGCCCAGCAACCCTGGTGTCTCGACCTTCTCGAGGGTCAAGCCTGCACGACAAGGGTGATTCCGAGGGCGGCCATGACCAGCGCTATCGACCCGTCGAGCACCCGCCACGCGGACGGCCGGGCCAGCAGCGGGGCCAGCCGGCGCGCGCCGACACCGAGTGCCACGAACCAGCTCAGACTCGCGGCTGCGGCACCGAGACCGAACGCCCAGCGGTTGGCGTGCTGCTGCGCGACCGAGCCGAGCAGCAGCACGGTGTCCAGATAGACGTGCGGGTTGAGGTAGGTCAGGGCCAGGCAGGTGAGCAGTGTGGCCCGCAGGGTGGCGGGCGCCTTGGCCGCCGGGTCGAGGGCCTCGGGGCGCAGGGCGCGGCGGGCGGCCAGGACCGCGTAGCCGAGCAGGAACGCCGCGCCCGCCCATCGGATCACGCTGATCAGTGCGGGCTGGGCGTTGAGGACGGCACCGAGCCCGGCGATGCCCGCGGAGATCAGGGCGAGATCCGAAAGGGCGCAGGTCAGGACCACCGGCAGTACGTGTTCCCGGCGCAGCCCTTGGCGCAGGACGAACGCGTTCTGGGCGCCGATCGCGATGATCAGCACAGCGGAGGCGACGAAGCCGGCGACGGCGGAGGAGAGCATGCCCCGACGCTACGTTCTCACCCGATGCCGCTCCAGCTAATCATTCTGACGATGGATTAGCCTTGCTTAACGTGGACCAGGTGCAGTTGGCAACCTTCCAGGCCGTCGTCGAGCAGGGCAGTTTCGAGGCGGCGGCGCGTGCGCTGCACGTCACACCGTCCGCGGTCAGCCAGCGGATCA
The DNA here is from genome assembly GCF_040639655.1 of Actinoplanes sp. NPDC023801. Lineage (NCBI taxonomy): Bacteria > Bacillati > Actinomycetota > Actinomycetes > Micromonosporales > Micromonosporaceae > Actinoplanes > Actinoplanes sp. NPDC023801. The sequence goes on from NZ_JBFAAI010000001.1 coordinate 590,611, forward strand.
AGGCACTCGAGCAGGCCGTCGGCCAAGTGCTGGTCCGCCGGGCCAAACCGTGCACGGCGACCGTCGCGGGCCAGGCACTGATGCGGTTCGCCCAGCAGGTGGCGCTGCTGGAGAGGGAGTTCCTGGGCGCCGACACCACCCGTATCTCCGTGGTCGTCAACGCCGACTCGCTGGACAGCTGGTTCCTGCCGGTCCTCACGGACGTACCCGGCGTCCTCTTCGAACTGCACACCGACGACCAGGAACACACCACCGAGCTGCTGCGGTCGGGGACCGCGATGGCGGCGGTCACCTCCGAGCACGTGCCGGTGCAGGGTTGCCGGGTGGAGAAGCTGGGTGTCATGCGGTACCTCGCCGTGGCCGCGCCCGGCTTCGACGCCACCGACCTGAACACCGCGCCCGTCCTCGTCTACAACCGCAAGGACCGTCTCCAGCACCGCTTCCTGACCGCCCGCCACGATCCGCCGGTGCACTACATCCCGGCCGCCGCGGCCTTCAACCGGGCCATCCGCCTGGGGCTGGGCTGGGGAATGCTCTACGAACAGGAGGCCCGCGCCGATCTCGAAGCGGGCACGCTCGTGGAGATCCGTCCCGGCCGGCACCTGGACGTGCCGCTGTACTGGCAGTGCTGGCGGCTCTCCGCACCGGCCCTGGACGCGCTGACGGCCGCCGTTCGCACGGCGGCCGCCCAAGCGTTGCGTACCGGATAGATCAGTCGTTGGCGTGCAGCGCGCTGTTCAGCTCGATGCCGGTGCCCTTGCGCGACCGGGCCTCCAGGGCGCCGGTGACCGAGTTCCGCCAGAACAGGAGATTGTTCACACCGGAGAGCTCGATGGCCTTCACCACACGGCCGTCCGGCAGTGTGATCTTGGAAGCGGCGGTGATGTAGGTGCCCGCCTCGATCACGCAGTCGTCCCCGAGCGAGATGCCGACACCCGCGTTCGCGCCGAGCAGGCTGCGCTCGCCGATGCGGACCTTCTCCTTGCCGCCACCGGACAGCGTGCCCATGATCGACGAGCCGCCGCCGATGTCCGAGCCGTCACCGACCACCACACCCTGCACGATCCGGCCCTCGACCATCGAGGTGCCGAGCGTGCCGGCGTTGAAGTTGACGAAGCCCTCGTGCATGACGGTGGTGCCGGAGGCCAGGTGGGCGCCGAGGCGGACCCGGTCGGCGTCGGCGATCCGCACGCCGGACGGCACCACGTAATCGATCATGCGGGGGAACTTGTCCACCCCGTAGACGGCCAGCTGACGACCGGCCGCCCGCTCCAGGAAACGCAGCTCGTCGACCCGCTCCGGCGGGCACGGGCCGGCCGAGGTCCACGCCACGTTGGCGAGTTTGCCGAAGATGCCGTCCAGGTTCAGCTCGTTCGGCCGGACCAGCCGGTGCGAGAGCAGGTGCAGGCGCAGGTACGCGTCGGAGGCGTCGGCGATCGGGTCGGCCAGCGACTTGACCACCACGCGCACCTCGACGGTGCTCACTCCGGGAAGCAGCTTGGGGCCGGTCTGCCCGGCCGGGAGCGCCGGCGCGTCGGCGGGCTCCTCGCCCAGGCCCAGGTATCCGGCCGGGAACCAGGTGTCCAGCACCTGTCCCTCGGCGGTCACGGTGGCGAGGCCGATGCCCCAGGCGGGCGAAGTCGAGATCGCGGTTTCCACGAACCGCACCTTACCGGACCGTCAATGAGCCCTCTGGAGCGTCACAGGACCCCGGTATGGTGCGCTCATGGCCAACCCGCTTACCCAGGACGTGCTGCTCGACCCGGTGGTGCTCACCCGTGCCCTGGTCGACATCGAGTCCGTGTCCCGCGACGAGAAGGCGATCGCCGACTGCGTCGAGGAAGTCCTCCTGAAGGCCGGCCATCTGAATGTCCGCCGCCTGGGCAACACGGTGATGGCCCGGACCCGGCTCGGCCACGAACAGCGGGTGATCCTCGCCGGGCACCTCGACACCGTCCCGGTCAACGGCAACCTGCCGTCCACCGTCGTCGACGACCTCATCTACGGCTGCGGCACCGCCGACATGAAGAGCGGTGTGGCGCTCGCCCTGCATCTGGCCGTCACCCTGCCCGACCCGCGCTACGACGTGACCTACCTGTTCTACGAAGCGGAGGAGATCGAGTCCGAGTACAACGGGCTCAACCTGGTCGCCGAGTCGCACCCGAAGTGGCTGCGGGCCGACCTGGCGGTGCTGCTCGAGCCGACCTTCGGCACGGTCGAGGCCGGCTGCCAGGGCACCATGCACGCGGTCGTGCGGACCCGAGGCCGGCGGGCGCACACGGCCCGGTCCTGGCGCGGGGTCAACGCCGTCCACGCCATCGGCCAGGTGCTGCGCCGGCTCGAGGACCACCACCCGCGGACCGTGACCATCGACGGCTGCACCTACCGCGAGGGACTGAGCGCGGTCCGGATCGCCGGGGGTGTCGCCGGCAACGTGGTGCCCGACGAGTGCGAGGTCGAGGTCAACCTGCGGTTCGCTCCGGACCGCTCGGAGAAGGAGGCCGCCGAGTACCTGCGGAAGGTGTTCGACGGCTTCGAGCTCGAGATCACCGACTCGGCCCCGGGCGCACTGCCCGGCCTCGACGCCGCCCCGGCCCGGGAGTTCCTCGCCGCCATCGGTGTCGAGCCGGCCGCCAAGCTCGGCTGGACCGACGTGGCCCGGTTCGCGGCACTGGGCATCCCGGCGCTCAACTACGGCCCCGGCGACCCGTCCCTCGCGCACGCCCCGGACGAGCACGTCGAGATCGGCAAGATCCGCGACGGCGCGGCCACCCTGTACCGATGGCTGTCGTCCCAGTAAGGCCTAGTACTGAACGGTCACCCGGCCGACCGCGCGCTGCGGTGGCGGGATCTCCATCGTCGCCTCCGGATCCACGGCGGGCTCGGCGTCGCGCGCCGCGAAAGCGGCTCGCCGTTCCTCCAGCACCAGACGGATCCGGCGCTGCATCCTGAGGCGGTCGTGTCGATTGGTCACGGTGGTTGCTCCTTCGCCGGGAGCCCGGTGATGCCAGGTCGGTAACTGTACAGACGCGTCAGAGCTACTGTCGGTTGCTTCAATCTGGCAAAAAGGTCTGCGGGTCGCAATCCTCTTACCGAAACGCAGCCGGTTATTCACCGGGTACTGACCGTCCGCACTACCTTTGTGGCATGACGGAGAGCACCAACGGGCGACAGTCGGGGCCGGAGCGTCATCGTGGAGCCGTCACGCTGCGCCGTGACGCGATCCCCCCGAGCACCGCCGATCAGAAGCTGCTCGACTCCCACAACCGGGAGGAGTGGAAGACCAAGGACGCCTGGCGGGCGCTGCGCATCCTCTCCGAGTTCGTCGAAGGCTTCGACACGCTCGCCGACCTCCCGCGAGCGGTGAGCGTCTTCGGCTCGGCCCGCAGCGCCGCCGACAGCTTCGAGTGCGAACTGGCCGAGAACCTGGGCGCGGCCCTCGCCGAGGCCGGCTACGCGGTGATCACCGGTGGTGGCCCCGGCGTGATGGAGGCTGCCAACCGGGGAGCCAGCGAGGCCGGCGGCATGTCCGTGGGGCTGGGTATCGAGCTTCCCTTCGAGCAGGGGCTCAACGAGTGGGTCGACATCGGCATCGACTTCCGCTACTTCTTCGTACGCAAGACCATGTTCGTGAAGTACGCCCAGGCCTTCGTGGTCCTGCCCGGCGGCTTCGGCACCCTCGACGAGCTGTTCGAAGCGATCACCCTGGTCCAGACGAAGAAGGTCACCCGATTCCCGGTCATCCTGATGGGCACCGAATATTGGGGTGGACTTCTCGACTGGATGAAGCAGCGGATGCTCGACGACGGCAAGATCAGCACCATGGATCTCGATCTCATCCAGGTCACCGACGACGTCGCCGAAGCGGTCCGGATCATCAACGACGCCGACACCGGCCAGGGGCAGCGCTGACGTGGCGGCCATCTGCGTGTTCTGCGCCTCCTCGACCTCCCTCGATCAGCGCCGGCTCGACCTCGCCGCCGAGACCGGGCGGATCCTCGCCGAACGCGGCCACACACTGGTCTCCGGCGGCGGCTGCGTCGGCATGATGGGCGCCGTCACCGACGGGGCCCGGTCGGCCGGCGGGCACACCCTCGGCATCATCCCGCAGTACCTGGTCGATCTGGAGGTCGCCGACCTGGCCTCCGGCGAACTGGTCGTCACCGACGACATGGCCTCCCGGAAGATCGTGATGATCGACCGCTCGGACGCGTTCATCACCCTGCCCGGCGGCCTCGGCACCCTCGACGAGCTCTTCGAGGTCTGGACCTTGGCCACCCTCGACGTGCACCGCAAGCCGATCGTGCTGCTCGACCCGGACGGCTTCTACGACGGCCTGGTCGGATGGCTCGGCGGGCTGACCGACCAGAAGTTCATCCGGCCCGCGGCCATGGAGATGCTGCTGGTGGCACGGACGGTGGACGAGGCGGTCGACATCGTCGAGGCGGCCCTCGCCTCCCCGCGAAGCGCTCCGTCGGGCACGGCCAGTCCGGCAGAGCATTAACCCCCTCCTCCGGTACGGGCCACACATCCATTTCTCCGGTACGGGCTACGCGCCCGCAAATAACGTCATACCGGCGTGCTTCCATTGGTGCCGTGAGCACGCCGGTTTCCCCAGCCCCGGTGCGCCGGCCCACCTATCGCCTGGTCCGCCGCCCCCGTCCGGTGACCCCCGAGCTGCCGGTCGACCCGGTCCAGCGCCGGGTCATCGAGCACACCTCCGGTCCGCTCCTCGTCGTCGGCGGCCCCGGCACCGGCAAGACGTCGATGCTGGTCGAGTCGGTCGCCGCCCGGATCGCCGAGGGCACCGACCCGGAACGCATCCTCGTGCTCACGTTCGGCCGCCGCGGCGCCGCGGCTCTGCGCGACCGCATCGAGGCCCGGATAGCCGACGACCCCGGCCGCATCGTGCACGAGCCGCTGGTGCGCACCTTCCACGCCTACGCGTTCGGTCTGCTCCGCCGGGCCGCCGCCGAGCGGGGCGAACCGTCCCCGCGCCTGCTCACCGGCCCCGAACAAGACCTGATCATCCGTGAGCTGCTGGCGGTCGTCGCCGACCCCGACGCCCACGACGAGATCGGCTGGCCCGAGGGCCTGCGCCCGGCCCTGCCCACCCGCGCCTTCGCCCAGCAGCTGCGCGACCTGATGCAGCGCGCCGCCGAGCGCGGCATCGGCCCGGTCGAACTCGCCCGGCTCGGTGAGGACCTGGGCCGCGACGACTGGCCGGCCGCCGCCCGCTTCCTCCGGGAATACGTGGCCGTTCTCGCCCTCCGCGACGTCACCACCCGCGGTTCGGCCGCCTACGACCCGGCCGAGCTGGTCCGTGCCGCGACCGGCCTGCTCGCCGACGAGCCCGGCCTGCTGGAGGCCGAACGCCGCCGGCTGTCCTTCGTCTACGTCGACGAGCTGGCCGAGACCGACCCGGCCCAGGTCGACCTGCTCGCCCAGGTTGCCGGCGGCGGCACCCCGCTCGTCGCGTTCGCCGACCCGGACTCGTCGATCTACGGCTTCCGCGGCGCCGAGCCGGCCGTGGTCCAGGCCTTCCCGTCCCGTTTCCGGGCCGTCTCCGGCGCCCCCGCCGAGACCGTGGTCCTGCACACCAACTACCGGGCCGCTCCACCGCTGCTCACGGCCACGAGCCGGGTCGCCCGGCGGATGCGCGGCCCGATGGGCCACCGCCCGATGTACCCACCGCCGCCCGCCGGCGCCGCCTCCGAGCCTCCGCCCTCCGCCACCGGAACCCCGAGCGGCCGAACCGCTTCCGCCGGGTCGCCCGCTTCCGCCGGGCCCGGCGTCTCCGCTGGATCGACCGCTTCCGCTGGGCCAACCCTTTCTGCTGGGCCGACCGCATTCGCCGGGTCCGGCGGTCCTGGTTTGCGCGCCGAGTCCCCCGGTTCCAGCGGTTCGCTGGACGGCCCGGTGGGGCAGGGTGGTCCGCCGGGTGCTTCTGCCGCGTCCGATGCGCCCGCCGCTTCCGGCGCGCCGGCGGACTTCGGGGTGGTTCCGGAGGCCGTGGTCCGGACGTTCCGGTCTACGGCCGCCGAGACCGCCTACATCGCGCACGCGCTGCGCGAGGCACACCTGCTGCACGGCGTTCCGTGGTCGCGGATGGCGGTGCTGATGCGATCGACCACGCTCCAGCAGCCGTCGGTGCAGCGGGCACTGGCCGCGGCCGGGGTGCCGACCGTCATCCATGCCGAGGACCTGCCGCTGCACCTGCAACCGGCGGTCGCGCCGTTCCTGCTGCTGCTGCGCTGCGCGGTCGACCCGGCGGCGCTCAACGAGGAGGCCGCGGTCGCGTTGCTGCACTCCCCGCTGGGCGGTGCCGACCCGCTGGCCGAGCGGCGGCTGCGGCAGGGGCTGCGGGCGCTGGCGATCAGCGCCGGTGACCGCCGGCCGTCGGGCGAGCTGCTCGTCGACGCGGTCCGCGACCCGGCCGGCCTCGACCTGGTCGAGCGGCGCTGGGCCCGCCCCGCACAGAACGTGGCACGTCTGCTGACCGTGGCCCGGGAGGCGGCCGGCGAGCCGGGGGCCTCCGCCGAGCAGGTGCTCTGGACGGTCTGGCGGGAGAGTGGCCTGCACGACCGCTGGTATGCGATGAGTACCGGCAACGTCCCGATGCCCGACCAGCGTGATTCGGCCCGCGCCCGGGAGTGGCGGTCCGAGGCCGCCGACCGTGACCTGGACGCCATGGTGGTCCTCTTCGACGCGGCGGCGCGCTTCGTCGACCGGCTGCCCGGTGCCGGTGTCTCGGTCTTCCTCGATCACGTCCTGGGCCAGGAGCTGCCGGCCGACTCGATCGCCCCGAGCGCCGACCGCGGCGAGGCCGTCCGGCTGCTCACCGCGCACGCCGCAAAGGGCCTGGAGTGGGAGGTCGTGGTCCTCGCCGGCGTTCAGGAGGGCATCTGGCCGGACCTGCGGCTGCGGGGCAGCCTGCTCGGCTCGGAACGTCTCGTCGACGTGCTGGCCGGTCGTCCCGCGTCCGGCCCGGAGGCGATCCTCGGCGAGACCTCCGCTCTGCTCGACGAGGAACGACGGCTCTTCTACGTGGCGGCCACCCGGGCCCGGCGCCGGCTGGTCGTCACCGCGGTGAACTCGGCGAGCGTCGGCGGCTCGGTGGGTGAGGAGCAGCCCAGCCGCTTCCTCACCGAGCTGGCCACACCGAGCCGTGGCCCCGGCGGAGAACGCCCGCCGGACCCCTGGGACACCGGCCCCCCTGATCCCGGACCCAGCGGCCCATCCGACACCCCGCCGGATCCCGGCCCATCCGACACCCCGCCGGGCCTGGGCCCATCCGACACCCCGCTCGGGCCAGTGCGTCCGAGCGACCCGCAACCCGGGCCAGCCGACGGCACCGAGCCAGGCCTGGACGGTGACGGCGGCACCGAGCCAGGCCCGGACAGTGACGGCGACGGCGCCGTGCCTCGCCGGGGAGCGGCCATGACGCTGGGCGACAGCGGTGCGATCGAGGACGAGGCGGAACTCCCGGTGGGACGTCCACCGCGAGCTCTGACACTGGCGTCGCTGGTGGCCGAGTTGCGTACCGTCGTGGTGGGAAGTGCCGAGACACCCAGCCGGCGCCGCGCCGCGGCGGCCGAACTCGCCCGCCTCGCGGCCGCGGGTGTCCCCGGTGCCCATCCGGACGAGTGGTGGGGGCTGCGCCCGCTCTCCGACGACCGCCCGCTCGTCGACGAGGGCGACCCGGTCAAGGTCACCCCGTCCTCGATGGAGAGCGCGCTGCGCTGCAGTCTGCGCTGGCTGCTGGAACGGCACGGCGGCGCCGCACCGGCCGGCCCGGCGCAGGGCATCGGCAACCTGGTGCACGCCGCCGCCATGCTTGCCGAGGACGCGAACGCGGACCGGGAGAAGCTGGTGGAGTACGTGGCGGCCCGGTTCGACTCGATCGAGCTGGCCGCCCAGTGGCTGGCCGGCCCGGAACGGGAGCGGGCCCAGGCGATGGTCGACAAGCTGTTGCGCTGGCTCGCGGTGAACCCGAGGCGGCTGCTGGCGATCGAGCACGAGTTCACCGTCCAGCTGGAGGACGAACGCAACCCGATCCAGCTGACCGGCCGGGTGGACCGGCTGGAGGTGGACGAGGCGGGCCGGCTCGTGGTGATCGACCTGAAGACCGGCAAGACGACCGCGGTCTCCGCCGAGGTGGCGGAGAACGCACAACTCGGCGGCTATCAGGCGGCGATCGACGCGGGTGCGTTCGCCGACTTCGGCACCGACAGCGGCGGCGCCGCGCTGGTGCAGCTGGGGCCGGGGAAGGACGCGCGGGAGCAGATGCAGGTTCCGCTGGGCGAGGCGACCGACCCGAACTGGGCGGACACCATGGTGCGCCGGACCGCGGCCGCGATGGCCGCATCCACCTTCTCCGCGGTGGCGAACAGCCGGTGCCGGGTCTGCCCGGTCCGGACCAGCTGCCCGATCTCCGGCAAGGGCCGGCAAGTTGTCGAGCCGAACGGACCGGACCAGGAGCGATGACCCAGCCCACGCTGTTCCCCGAGGGGCCGCGACCACGCCGCCGAGCCGTGTCGGGCCCCCGGTTCACGCCGCGTGAACTGGCCCGCATGTTGCGCCTGCCCGAGCCGACCGCCGAGCAGGACGCGATCATCTCGGCGCCGGTGGAGCCGCTGCTCGTGGTGGCGGGTGCCGGGTCGGGCAAGACCGAGACGATGGCGTCGCGGGTGGTGTGGCTGGTCGCGAACGGGTACGCCCATCCGGGCGAGATCCTCGGCCTGACCTTCACCCGCAAGGCCTCGGGGGAGCTGTCGCACCGGGTTCGGACCAGGCTGGGCCAGCTGGGCCGCCGGCTGGGCCGGGACGAGGCGCTCGCCGGCGAACCGACGATCTCGACCTATCACGCGTACGCGGCCCGGGTGGTGACCGAGCACGGACTGCGTGCCGGTTACGAGCCGTCCGCGCGACTGCTGACCGAGGCGGCGCGCTGGCAGATCGTCGACTCGCTGGTCCGTACCTACACCGGCGAGATGACCGGGCTGAACCGGGCGCCCGGCACGGTTACCGACGACGTCCTGGCCCTGTCCGGCGAGCTGGCCGAGCATCTGGTCGGCCCGGACGACCTGGCGGCCTGGACCGGCCGGTTCTTCGCCGACCTGCAGGAGTACCCCGGCCGGGTCTACAAGGACGTTTCGGAGGTGCTGCGGCGCCAGCAGAACCGGCTCACCCTGCTTCCCTTGGTCCGACTCTACGAACAGCGCAAACACGATCTGGAGGCGATGGACTTCGGCGACCAGATGGCCCGGGCGGCGTTGGTAGCGCGGGATCATCCCGAGGTCGGCGCGATCGAGCGCGGCCGGTTCCGGATCGTGCTGCTCGACGAGTACCAGGACACCAGCCACGCCCAGGTGACGATGCTGAACAACCTGTTCGGCGGCGGCCACCCGGTGACCGCGGTGGGCGACCCGTGCCAGTCGATCTACGGCTGGCGCGGCGCGTCGGCCGGCACGCTGGAGCGGTTCCCCGAGGAGTTCCGGGACTCGGCCGGTCATCCGGCCTGGGTACGTACCCTGACTCGGAGCTGGCGCAACCGTCCGGAGATCCTGCGGGTCGCCAATACCGTCTCGGCTCCGCTGCGCGCCCAGGTGCAACGGCTGGAGGCGGCCGACCGCACGGCGGAGGCGGTCGGCGGGCGGACGGTGACGTGCGCGCTGCTGCCGACGTACGCCGACGAGGCCGCCTGGATAGCCGACTCGATGCTGACCGCCTGGCGCCTGGTGGCCGGGCTGCCGCGGGCGCCGGCCGGGGAGATCCCGCTGGAACGCCGTCCGACCAGCGCCGTTCTGGTCCGGGTGCGCAGCCAGATCCCGGCGATCGAGGAGGCGCTGCGGTCGCGTGGCCTGCCGGTCGAAGTGGTCGGCCTGGGCGGTCTGCTGGACACCCCCGAGGTCCGGGACGTGGTGTGCACGCTGCGGGTGCTCGCCGACCCGACGGACGGTGCGTCGCTGTTGCGGCTGCTCACCGGGGCCCGCTGGCGGATCGGCCCGCGCGATCTGGTGGCCCTGCACCGGCGGTCGCGGACGATCGCCGCTGCCCGGGTGGCCGCGTCGGGCCGGAACGCCGCCGACCCGGAGCAGCTGAACACCGACCGCCTGGACGACGCGACCCTGGTCGAGGCGATGGCCGACCTCGGCGCGCCGCGCAACTATTCGGCCGAGGGTTACCGCCGACTTCAGGAGTACGGCCGTGAGCTGGCCGCGCTGCGCCGGCGCCTGGACCAGCCGCTGCCGGATCTGCTCGCCGACATCGAGCGCACCACCGGCCTGGACGTCGAGGTGGCGGTGCGGGGCTGGGCGGCCGGGGACGCCGGCCTGGCACGCGGCCACCTGGACGCGCTGGGGGAGGCCGCGACCCGCTACATCGGCGAGAACGAGTCCGGCACCGTCGCCGGGTTCCTGGCCTTCCTGGCTGCCGCCGAGGAGGAGGAGCGCGGTCTCGAGCCGGGCCAGATCGACGTGGTCGAGGGCGCCGTGCAGATCTTGACCGCGCACGCCGCGAAGGGCCTGGAATGGGACGTGGTCTCGGTGGCCGGCCTATGCCGGGGTGTCTGGCCGGGGCTGGCCCGCGCCTCCGACCACTATCTCGGCGGGATCGGGGTGCTGCCGTTCCCGCTGCGTGGCGACGCGTCGGGGCTGCCGGTCCTGGATCTGTCGGACGCGGACGAGCAGAAGGACGTGGCGGCTGCGGTGACGGCTTTCGGCCGTGCCTGGCGGGAGCACGACGAGCGGGAGGAACGCCGCCTCGCGTACGTGGCGGTGACCCGCCCGCGCCGCCTGCTGCTCTGTTCCGGGTACTGGTGGGGTGACGGCGTGAAACGTCCGCGCGGCCCGTCGGTCTTCCTCGACGAGATTCGCGAGACGTGCGCGGCCGGGGCCGGGGTGGTCGACGTCTGGACGCCGGAGCCGGCGCCCGGCGACACCAATCCGAGCGATCAGGTGGTGCCGACGGCCGAGTGGCCGGCCGACCCGCTGGGCCTTCGCCGTCCGGCGATGGCGGCGGCCGCCGACCTGATCCGGCGCATGATCGAGAAACCGGACGCCTCCGCGGCCGAGGCGTTCGCCGACCTGGCCGCCGCGGATCCCGAGGTGGCGGCCCGGGCGGGCCTGGCGGCCGATCTGGTGGGCCTGGCCGGTCCGGGCGCGGTCCCCGACGGTGCGGCATGGTCGGCCCTCGCAGCTGTACGGACGACCGAGGCGTCCTCTCCCGCACCGGTACACCCCGCCGCCGGCACCCCTGCCACGCCGGACCCAGCCGGGTCGGAGCCGCTCCGCCCACCGTTGCCACGACAGGCCGGTCCGGAGTCCGCCCCCGGCGAGAGCATTCCGGCGCGTACTGGCCCGGCCGGATCGACCGCCACCCCACCGCCGGCCGACGGCAATGTGGAACCGGCGGAGGGCCGCCCGGACGTGCCCGGCCCGGTGGACGTGCCCGGCCCGGCGGACATGCCCGACCCGGCGGACGTGGCGGGCCCTGGGGACGTGCCGGATCGGGCTGGACTGGTGGCCGCTGTGGAGGCGGCTGACCGGCTCGCCGAAGCTGCGGACCCGGACATCGCCCGCTGGCGCCGCGAGGCGAGACTGCTGCTGGCCGAGCGCGCCGAACGGGCCCGCCGGGACGGTCCGATCGAGGTCGCGGTGCCGTCCCACCTGTCCGTCTCACAGCTGGTGGTGCTGCGCCGGGATCCGCAGGCGCTGGCCCGGTCGCTGCGCCGTCCGCTGCCGCACCGCCCGGCACCGCAGGCCCGCCGGGGCACTGCCTTCCACGCGTGGCTGGAGCAGCGGTTCGGTGCGGTCCGGCTGATCGACATCGACGACCTGCCGGGTGCCGCGGACGACAGCGCGGCCGAGGACGAGGAGCTGGCGGCCCTGCAGGAGGCGTTCCTGACCGGGGAGTGGGCGGAACGGACGCCGGTCGAGGTGGAGGTGCCGTTCGCCACGACGGTGGCCGGGGTGGTGGTGCGCGGCCGGATGGACGCGGTCTTCGCCGATCCGGACGGCCGGTTCGACGTGATCGACTGGAAGACCGGCCGCCGTCCGTCCGGTGCGGAGGCCGAGGCCGCGGCGGTTCAGCTCTCGGCGTACCGGATCGCCTGGGCCTCGCTGGCCGGTGTGCCGGTGCGCAAGGTCCGGGCCGGCTTCCACTACGTACGCGAGCAGGTCACGGTCCGCCCCGCCGATCTGATGGACGCCGCCGAACTGGCCGCCCTGATCGAGGAGATCCCCGCCGAACCCACCTGAGCCAGCCGGCTTTTTGTGGGGCCGGCTGGAGGGTGGGGGTCGGGGGTCAGTGGGCGGCGGCCAGGAGGTCGAGCAGAGCGGCGGCGTAGGCGTCGTCAGCGGTCGGCGCCGTGAACACCCGCTCGGCGCCGAGCAGTTCGGTCCGTACCGCAAAGGCGTCCTCGTCCCCATGCAGCGACCGGAACGTGCCGCCGAGCAGCTCGCGAAGCTGATCTTCGCGGGGTAGCCACAGCGCCTCGTCCAGATCGACGTCGTCGAGCGCCCACTCGGTGGTGCCGTTGAAGCCGATGATCCGTCCGTCGGGGCGGTCGTGGACCTGGATCGTCATGTTGCTGAGTACGAAAAGTTCCTCGTCGAGGTCCCGGTCGGGGACCGTGAAACGGTCTCCCAGCTGCGGTTTCCAGGTCAGTCCGGCGGCTTTGAGCTGCCGCGCCACTTCTATGTCGAGCACCTCGCGGCCTCCTTCTCCATGCTAGGCTCCCCATCGTTGTCAGTTTGGTTCCCAAGTACTCAGGAGCGCCTGTGGGGAAGTCTGCCCCAGGCGCTCTTTGTCGTAACCCGGGTTTCTCCGGTAGGGGCGATCAGTACGACAGCACGAGACCCACAGAACGCGGGTCTTATTACCTCGTTCCCGTCCATAATGGTCGGGAATGATCGATCGTCGAGGAGACGAGCATGGTTACCGGTGTTGTGAAGTGGTTCAACGCGGACAAGGGCTTCGGGTTCATCACCCCGGACGACGGCGGCGCCGACGTCTTCGCCCACTTCTCTGCGATCCAGATGTCGGGCTACCGCGCCCTGGAGGAGAACCAGCGGGTTGAGTTCGAGGTGACCCAGGGCCAGAAGGGCCCGCAGGCCGCCAACATCCGCGCCCTCTGAGTCACGTCTGAACTTCGGCCGCATCGCGCGACCGACAGCGTGTAGAGACGGGTGTGTGAGGCCCGGGGTGCGCACGCGCCTCGACTTCGCACATCCGCGGTCAGCGCCGTGCCCCTCCGGGTGCGGCGCTGATGCTTTACCGGGCAGGACGCACCCGCCGGCGCCCCGAAGCGATGCACCGGAGGCCGCCTCGAACCGGCGCGCCGGAGGGTGCCTCGAACCGACGCGCCGGAGGGTCTGAGGATCGGTTTCGGTCAGACGGTGTTGGCCGAGCTGGGCGGCAGCGGCGCGGTGCCGCCGAGATGCGCCGGCAGCCACCAGCGGTCGTCGGGACCGGCGGGCTGGTCCGGGTAGGCCTGCTGGACCGCGTCGAGCAGCACGGTCAGCCGCTCCTTCAGCGTCGCTGTGATCGCCTCGGGTGTCGCGTCCGCGGGCACCGGGATCGCCTCGCCGATCTTGATGATGACCGGGACATGGCGTTTGGTCAGTTCCTTCTTGCGGCCCTTGGTCCAGAGCCGGTGCGGGCCCCAGACGGCCATCGGGATCAGCGGGACCGAGGCCTCCTGGGCCATCCGGGCCGCGCCCGACTTCAGCGCCTTGATGGTGAAGGACTCGCTGATCGTGGCTTCCGGGAAGACGCCGACGATCTCGCCGTTGCGCAGGGAGTCGATGGCGTGCTTGAAGGCCGCGGTACCGGCCTTGCGGTCGACCGGGATGTGCCGCATGCCGCGCATCAGCGGGCCACTGATCTTGTGATCGAAGACCTGCTTCTTCGCCATGAAACGGACCAGCCGCTTGGCCGGCTGGGCGCCGAACCCGCAGTAGATGAAGTCGAGATAGCTCGAGTGGTTACTGGCCAGCACCGCCCCGCCGGTGGTGGGGATGTGCTCGGCGCCCTCGACGGTGATCTTGTTGTCGAGAGCGCGGAACATCGTCTTGGCAAGGGCGACGACCGGGGGATACACCAGTTCCATGGCAGCACGGTAGCCGAACACGCCGGGAACGTCGCGGCGCGGCGGTGTGATTCGAGCCGGCCCGCCGTCGGCGCGGTGGCCACGGCGGACGCTGCGATCGTGGTGTTCACTGGTGTGCATGTCCGAACCCCTTCCGCAGACGTTCCTCCCGGACCGGCCGGGCGGGACGTGGTCGTCGGGGATGGTGACCGCTCACGGCGTACCGCCGCAGAGGTCTGAGCCGCCCGCACCGCCGGAGCCGCCCCGCCCCGATGGTGCGCAGCGGCGCAGGCGGCAGTTGATGATCTTCGGTGGGGTGGCCGGCGCGATACTCGCGGCCGGGATCACCGTGCTGCTCGTGGTGATCATCGGGGGTGACGGCGACCCCTTCGGCGATCGGGCCGAGCCACTCGCCGACCTCCGGCCCCCACTGGCCCGGGCCTGCCCGGCACCGAGCGTCTCACCCGGCGGCAAGGCGAGCCCGGCACCGAGCGCACCGGCCCCGGCCGCCGGTGAGCGGACGGTCGACGAGACCGCCGGGATCTCCTACCGGAAGTACGGCGCGCCGTGGATGCCCTGGACCGACGTGTGGAACGCGGGCACCCTCAAGGTCCCCTACCGGGCCGGGCAGCACTTCGTGACCGAGGTGTACCAGGGCGGGCGGTACCACGCCTCGATCCTGTCCGCGGCGGTCCCGGCGGCCGACAACGACGCGTTCACGCTCGACCTGCAATGTGTCGGCCGGCAGATCGCGGCGGACGTGCGCGCCGAGTACTACCCGCAGCCGAACACCATGGAGCCGCTGCGGGACGAGGTGACGACGCTCGGCGGACGACCGGCCTGGGTGAGCAAGTTCCGGCTCGCTTTCCGGCAGACGGGACTGACCGCCACCTCGGAACTCTCCGCGGTGGCGGTCGTCGACGTCGGCAAGCCGACGGCTGCGGTGCTCTACGTCTCCATTCCCGGCACCCACGACGAGTACGACCACGTCGTGGACGAGGTGCTGGAGTCGATCCGGCCGCTCTAGCTGCCGGTCAGGCCCCAGCGCTTGCGCAGGGCGCCGTCGGCGGCGTTGAAGAACTGGTCGACCAGGATGCCGATGACCAGAACCACGATGATGTACGCGAGCACCGCGACCGCGTCGTTCAGATCACGGGCGGTCTGCATCCGTACGCCGATCGACACCGTGCCCGGCACGATGACCAGCAGCTCACCGGCCATCAGGCTGCGCCAGGAGAACGCCCAGCCCTGCTTGAGCCCGGAGACGAAGGAGGGCAGCGACGCCGGAAGGATGAGGTGCCGGTACTTCGCGATGCCGGTCATGCCCATCACCTGGCCGACCCGCAGCCAGGTCCGCGGCACGTAGTCGATACCGCTGATCAGGCCGTTCGCCACCGACGGCGCGGCGCCGATGACGACCACGAAGAGGATGGCCTCCTCGCCGAGCTGGAAGAGCAGGATGGCGAGCGGGAACCACATGATCGACGGCATGGTCTGCAGGCCGGTGATCAGCGAGCCGATCGCGGCGCGCAGCGGCTTGAACTGGGAGACCGCCGCGCCGATCAGGGTGCCGATCGCCACGGCCAGCGCGAAGCCGGTGATGGCCCGGGTCATCGTCAGCCGTACGCCGTCCCAGAACTTCGGCTCGGTGATCAGCTCGCCCAGCTCGGTGAACACGTCAGCCGGGGGCGGCAGGACGTAGGCCGGCCGCCACTCGGACAGGTAGACCAGCTGCCAGGCGGCGATGACGATGGTGATGGCCAGCACCTTCGGCCAGGTGCTCGCCCAGATCCGCCTGCCGAGCTTGCCCTTCTCCTTGCTGGGGCCGAGCTCGAGGGCGTCGAGCCCGCTGACCTCGTCGGCCTGCTTCCGCTGTGCGACGGTTTCAGTTGGCATGGCGGGCGACCTCCGCGCGGAGCCGGTCGGTGATCTCGGCGGCCTGGCCGGAGACCTCGGGGGAGTCGATGCGCCGCGGACGCGGGTGGCCGATCTTGAAGTCCTCGATCACCCGGCCGGGCCGGCTGCTCAGCAGGATCACCCGGTCGCCGAGACGGACCGCCTCGCGGACGTTGTGGGTCACGAAGAGAACGGTCAGCTCCTGCTCGCGCCAGATCCGTTCCAGTTCGTCGTGCAGGAGGTCGCGGGTCATCGCGTCGAGCGCACCGAACGGCTCGTCCATCAGCAGGACGTCCGCGTTCTGGGCGAGCGCCCGGGCCAGCGCGACGCGCTGCCGCATGCCGCCGGAGAGCTCGTGCGGCCGTTTGTGGGAGAAACCGTCGAGCCGGACGATCTCGAGCAGTTCCTGGGCCCGCCTCCGGCGCTCCGCGCGGCCGACGCCCTGCAGCTTCAGCGGCAGTTCGACGTTGCCGGCCACCGAGAGCCAGGGGAAGAGGGCGGCCTCCTGGAACATCAGCGCGACGTGCCGCCCGCCGATGTCCAGGGTGCCGCTGGTGATCTTGTCGAGGCCGGCCACCAGCGAGAGCAGCGTGCTCTTGCCGCAGCCGGAAGCGCCCAGCAGGCAGACGAACTCGCCCTTGTCCACCTCAAGTGAGACGTGGTCGAGGGCGAGCAGGGCGCTGCTCCCCGAACCGTACTGCTTGGTGACGTCGTCGATCCGGACAACCGTGCTCATACTCGCCCTCCCTCGATCGCCTCGGATCAGGCCGCGGCGTCGCTGACCGCGGGCAGACCCTTGGCCTTCAGAAGCTCGTTCAGCAGCGTCAGGTCGTAGATGCCCTTGAGGTCCACCGGGTCGAGCAGGCCGACGTCCTCCGCGTGCTTGGCGCTCGTGAAGAGCGACGGCGCGATCGGGTCGTAGGTGAACTTCAGGTTCGCGAACGCGGCCTTGAGGATCTCGTCCTTCAGCGGCTTGCTGGTGAGGGTCTCGATCTGGCCGTTCGCGGCCTTCTGGGCCTCGTCGTTGTTGGCCTTGATGTACTCGACGGAGGCGATGTGGCCCTCGAGGAGCTTCTTGACCGTGCCGGGGTACTCCTTGAGGAACTTCTGGCTGACGATCAGGTGGGTGGTCACGAACTCCTGGTTCGGCCACAGCGTCTTCTCGTCGACCAGCACCTTGGCCTTCGACTCGAGGATCAGCTTGCTGTAGTTGGGCTCCGGCACCCAGGCGCCGTCGATGGTGCCCTGCGCGAAGGCCTGGATCGCGGTCGCGTTGTCCTGCGGCAGGACGGAGACGTCGCCGCCGCCGCTGGTGTCGGCGTTGAGGCCGTTCTGCTTCAGCCAGGCGCGCAGCGCGACGTCCTGGGTGTTGCCCAGCTGCGGGGTGGCGATCTTCTTGCCCTTGAGATCGGCGGGGGTGTTGATGCCCTCCCGGACGACCAGGCCGGCACCGCCCGAGGTGCTACCCGCGACGATCTTCAGCGCCTCGCCCTTGGACTTGGACCAGCCGTTGATTGCCGGGTTCGGGCCGATGTAGGTGGCGTCGATCGCACCGGAGAGCAGCGCCTCGATGGCGGCCGGGCCGGCGTTGAAGGTGGTGGCCTCCAGCTTGGTGCTGCCCAGCTTCTCGTCGAAGAACTTCTTGTTCACGCCGACCAGGGCGGGGGCGTGGGTGATGTTCGGGAAGTAGCCCAGCTTGACGGTGGTGGCCTCAGCGGCGTTGCCGGCGGCCGCCTCGGCGGCGGTCTTCTCGGGTTCCTTGGAGCCGCAGGCGGCCAGAGCGGTCGAGGTGACCAGGGCGGCCGTGGCGAGGGCGAGCGCACGTATGGGGCGGGAGCTCATGCTCACTCCTAATTTCGTTTCACTGAGATGCTGGAGAGTTCGGCCAGGGTCTTGTGGTCGACGACACCCTCGATGGCCGCTTCGACGGCGACCCACACGTCTTGCAGCGCCGTCGCCGCACCGTGGTAGGTCGCCGTGGACGTGGGCAGCCCCCGGATCGTGGTGAGGGCACCTCCGACGGCGCGGACCACGTCGCCGACGGTGATCTCCTCGGCCGGGCGGGCCAGGGCGTACCCGCCGTCCACTCCGCGATGGCTGTGCAGCAGCCCGGCGCGACGCAGATCGAGCAGGATGCCCTGCAGAAAACTGAGCGGGATGTCCTGGGCGGCCGCCAGTCCAGCGGCCTTCACCAGGTGTGGGTGCTCGGCGGTGACCGCCAGCATCGCGCGGACGGCGTAGTCGGTTCGAGCCGAGACGTACACGACGCGCTGCCCTCCCGCGGATACTTCGGTTAACCTATCTGTTGGATGGGAATACTGGAGCATGTGGGTTTAGTGCGTCAAGCCCGGTCCGTCTTCTGGGAATCCGGCAAATGGGGCGGCATCGGGGCGATCGGCGCCCGGTGTCCACCGCTGGAGTGACGGCGGCGACACTCGTCCGATTCGCGGCGGAAGATCGTGAACGGATATTGATGTATTTACTCGCCGTCGCCACTCGACTACGGAGGTGTGTCCGCTAGATTCGTACCGTGGCGCCCAAAATCAAGATCCCCGCGACGAAATACCCGGTCGAGCGGTTCACCCTCGGCAATGGTCTGCGCGTGGTCCTCTCCCCGGATCGCAGCGCGCCGGTCGTCGGTGTGGCAGTCGTCTACGACGTCGGCATCCGCAGTGAGCCGGAAGGCCGTACCGGTTTCGCCCACCTCTTCGAGCACCTGATGTTCCAGGGTTCGGAGAACCTGGAGAAACTGGCGCACTTCCGCCACGTACAGGGCGCCGGCGGCAGTTTCAACGGCTCCACCCACCTGGACTACACCGACTACTTCGAGGTTCTCCCATCCGGCGGCCTGGAGCGGGCGCTCTTCCTCGAGGCCGACCGCATGCGCGGCCCCCGGCTGACCGAGGAGAACCTGCGCAACCAGGTCGACGTGGTCAAGGAGGAGATCCGGGTCAACGTGCTGAACCGGCCGTACGGCGGGTTCCCCTGGCTCAAGCTGCCCCCGGTGATGTTCGGGACGTTCGCCAACGCCCACGACGGCTACGGCTCGTTCGAGGATCTGGAGAGCGCCACCGTCGAGGACGCGCGGGGCTTCTTCGACCGCTACTACGCCTGCGGCAACGCGGTGCTGTCGGTGGCCGGCGACTTCGACGTGGCCCAGGCGACCGCGATGATCGAGCGGCACTTCGGTGACGTCCAGGCCCGGCCCGCACCTCAGCTGCCCGACTTCGACGAGCCGGACCTGGCGGGCGAGCGGCGCGAGTCGTACACCGACCGGATCGCCCCGCTCCCGGCGGTGGCCGCCGCATGGCGCGTGCCCGACCCGATCGGCAACTTCGAGGACTATCTGCCGTACGTGGTACTCGCCGAGGTGCTCACCGACGGCGACGCGTCCCGCCTGGTCGAGCGGCTGGTCCAGCGCGACCGCACCGCCACGACGATGGGCGGATACCTCGGCTTCATGGGCGACGAATATCTGGTACGCAACCCGACCGCGCTGCTGCTGCAGGCGCACCTGCCGCCCGGCGGCGACGCGGACAAGGTGCTCCGGACCATCGACGAGGAGCTCGACCGGCTGGCCGCCGACGGCCTCAAGCCCGGTGAACTGGACCGGACCCAGGCCCGGATGGCGACCCGCGCGCTGCACGGCACCGACGACGTGCTCGGCCGGGCCCAGCCGATGGCCGTCCTCGAACTTCAGCGCGGCCGTCCCGGGCTGCTCAACGACCTGCCCAAGCTGATCAGCGAGGTCCGGCCGGAGCAGATCGCCGCCGCCGCGGCCACCCTGCGGCCGGAGCGCCGCGCATCCGTCGAAGTGATCCCGGGAGCCTCCTCGTGACCAAGCCCCTGCCCGACCTGGTGCCGGACGCCGAGCTGAACCTGCCGCGGGAGAGCGAGCGCACCCTCCCCAACGGCCTCACCGTGATCGCGATCCGCCGCGCGGCGGTGCCGCTGGTCGAGGTGCGGCTGCGCATCCCGTTCGCAGCCGCACAGCTGGGTCCGGCCACCCTGCTCTCCCAGGCGCTGTTCACCGGCACCAGCGGTATGAACAGCATCGACATCGCCGCCGAGCTACAGGCCGTCGGCGGCAGCCTGGCCGCCGGACTTGACCCGGACCGCCTGCTGATCAGCGGCAACGCGCTCGCCGACGGGCTCGACCGGACACTGGAACTGCTCGCCTCGGTGCTGACCGACGCCACCTACCCGGTCGAGGAGGTGTCCACCGAACGCGACCGGCTGGTCGACCACATCCAGGTCGCCCTGAGCCAGCCGGCGCACCTGGCCCGGGTCGCGCTCCTCAAACGGATGTACGGCGACCATCCGTACGCCGTGCAGACGCCCGGCCCCGAGGAGATCCGGGACCTGACCCCGGAGCCGCTGCGTGAGCTGCACGCCGGCCGGGTCCGTCCCGCGGGCGCGGTGCTGGTACTGGTCGGCGACATCGACCCGGACCAGGCCATCGACACCGCGGAGAAGGTACTCGGCGGCTGGACCGGCAGCGCTCCGGGCGGCAGTCTGCCCGGTACCCCGGCGCTGGCGCCCGGCCCGCTGCTGCTCGTGGACCGGCCCGGTTCGGTGCAGTCCTCGCTGCGGATGGCGCTGCCCGCGCTGACCCGTACCGACCCCGACTACGCCGCTCTCAACCTGGCCAACCTCGTGTTCGGCGGCTACTTCTCGTCCCGCTGGACGGAGAACATCCGCGAGGACAAGGGCTACACGTACGGGTCGTACTCGTCGATCGAGCACTACGTCGCGGGCTCCGCCCTGGTCGCCGCCGCCGAGGTGGCCACCGAGGTGACCGGCCCGTCCCTGCTCGAGACGGTGTACGAATTGGGCCGCATCGCGAGCCTCCCGCCCGGCGAGGAGGAGTTGGAGCAGGCCCGGCGCTACGCCCTCGGAACGCTCCGGCTCGGCATGTCGACGCAGGCCGGGCTCGCCGGTCTGGCCAGCGTGTACGCCGGTTTCGGGCTGCGGCTCGAGCACCTGCGGGAGTACTCGGCCGCGCTGTCGGCGGCCACCCGCGAGGAGGTCGCCGCGGCGGCCGCGAAGTACCTCGCACCGTCCCGGGCGGTGACCGTGGTCCTCGGCGACGCCGAGCGCATCGAGTCGCAGCTCTCCGCCCTGACCGTCGTGGAGCGCAGCGCAGCGTGATCAGCTCCGAACCGCCGAGCGTTCCTCCGCTCGCCCGTACCACCCTCGACCGCGCGGCCGAACACCGCCGGGACGAGGTATGGCTCGCCGCCGCCTGGGAACGTGGCCAGGTCCTCGTCGTGGACCTGGCCCAGGGCGGCCGGGCACTGGTCACCGATCGTCCCGACGGCGGCATCGCACTGATCCTGGTGCCGCCGTCGGAGGCGCCGGAGGCCGAGCGCTGGTTCCTCGGCGTCGGCCCGGACGGCACGCCGTACTGGGCCGTCGACGCCCCGCTCACCGCCGTCGGGGGCACCCGCACCGGCGATCTTCGTGCCGTCGGGCATCTGCTCGACGCCCTGGACACCGGCCTGCTGACCACGGCCGTCGCCCTCGGCAACTGGCACCGCAGCCACCAGTTCTCGCCGCGGACCGGGAAACCGACCGTCACGGTGGAGGCCGGCTGGGCACGGACCGACCCGGACGGCGTGATGATGTGGCCGCGGACCGACCCCGCGATGATCATCCTGGTGCACGACGGGGTGGCCGGGCCGCACGGGCGCTGTCTGCTCGGCCACAACGCGGGCTGGCCGGCACGACCGGACGGCGGCCGCCGGTTCTCCTGCCTGGCCGGGTTCGTCGAGGCGGGCGAGTCCGCCGAGGCCGCGGTGGCCCGGGAGGTGCTGGAGGAGGTCGGTGTCGATCTTTCCGAGATCCGGTACGAGGGAAGCCAGTCCTGGCCGTACCCCGGCTCTCTGATGCTCGGTTTCCACGGCGTCGCCGATCCGGCGCAGCCGCTGGTCCTGGATCCGGAGGAGATCGACGAGGCGCACTGGTTCACCCGCGAGGAGGTCGCCAAGATGACCGCCGGGGCGGGTGCGCAGTCGGTTCCGATGAGCTCGTCGATCGCGTTCTACCTGATCGAGAAGTGGTTGCTCGAAGATCAAGAAAAAAGTTCTGATTCCTGAGCAACCGATTCGAGGGGTCGTCGCGTCTTCTCTTCAAAGACGAGAGGGGAACCTGATGACTCAGGTGGAGGCGCCGGCGTGGACGCCGATGTCCGCGGACGAGCGGGAGGCGTTCGACCGCGATGGTTACATCGTCGTGCCGTCGGTGCTGAATGAGAGCGAGATCGAGGCCGGCCGGGCCGCGATCCTGGGGTATTACGAGAAGGCGAAGTCCGAGGGCGGGCTGAGCGCGACCGGTGCACTGCACCAGCTGTCGCCGATCGCGCACGTGCCCGAGCTGGCTTTCCTGATCGACCACCCCAAGGCTTTCAAGTACATCTGGTCACTGCTCGGGTGGAACCTGCACATCTACCACTCGCACATCGACGTGCACCCGAAGCTGCACGAGCAGCAGAAGGAGTGGTGGCACTGGCACCAGGACGGCGGCCGCCAGAACCGTGAGATCGAGACCGACCCGCGGCCGATGCTGTCGGTCAAGCTGGCGTACTGGTTCTCCGACGTGAGCGAGACCGGCCGTGGCAACTTCACCGTGCTGCCCGGTAGCCACAAGACCAACTGGCTGCCCGGCCCGCCGAGCCGTGGCGTTCCGTGGCCGCAGCCGGAGGGTGCGATCCAGATCACCGCGAACGCAGGCGACCTGGTCGTCTTCGACCGCCGCATCTGGCACGCCCGGTCGGACAACTACTCCGACATCACCCGGGTCGGTGCGTTCTTCGGCTACACCCCGCGCTGGATCGCCATGCGTGACGAGAACGCCGACCTGCCGAACCGGCCGGAGTGGGCGGGCTTCAACGACGTGCAGAAGCAGCTGCTCGGTGGCTTCGGCAACGGCGACGGCGACCACCAGTGGGGTCACTACCCGGAGACCACGCCGCTGTACGGCGCGCTCAAGGAGCGGGGCCTGCTCGACTCCAGCATCCCGGCGCTGATCCCGTAATTCTCAAGAAAGGAGGGCCGGTCCAGGACCGGCCCTCCTTTTCACATCACGCCGCGATGGCGGCGAGGTGCTGCTTGACCTGGACGATCGACGGGTTCGTCAGGGCGGAGCCGTCCGCGAACTTCAGCGTGGGCACGGTCTGGTTACCGCCGTTCACGCTGCGCACGAACGCGGCCGAGGCCTCGTCCTGCTCGATGTCGACGACCTCGTAGGCGATGCCCTCCCGGTCCAGCTGCGACTTGAGGCGGTGGCAGTACCCACACCAGGACGTCGAATACATGGTCAGCATCGGTCAGGACTCCTTCGATACAGGTCACACGGCGGTGCGGCTGACAAGCACAACACCCTGCCGGGGTGTCATGATTCCCTACCGTGCGGACTGAAGGGGTGCTGGCCGGGCTCGACCCGGAACAGCGGACTGCGGTGACCGCGCCCGCTGGCCCGGTGTGCATCCTGGCCGGGGCCGGCACCGGCAAGACCAGGGCGATCACCCATCGGATCGCGTATCGGACGATCTCGGGCGAGATCAGCCCGCGGCACGTGCTCGCGGTCACCTTCACGGCGCGGGCCGCCGCGGAGATGCGCGCCCGGCTCTCCTCGCTCGGCGCCGCCGGGGTGCAGGCCCGGACGTTCCACGCGGCCGCGTTGCGCCAGGTGCGCTACTTCGCGCCGCGTCTGCTCGAGGGCCGGCAGATGCCCGAGCTGATGGAGAGCAAGGCGCGGATGGTGGGGCTGGCGGCTGCCCGGGCGGGAGTACGCGCCGACCGGACCGCCGCCCGTGACCTGGCCGGCGAGATCGAGTGGGCCAAGTCGTCCCTGGTGGAGCCGGGGGAGTACGTGGTGGCCGCGGCGAAGGCGCTGCGCGAGCCGCCGTACGAGCCGGCCCGGGTGGCCGAGGTCTTCGCCGCCTACGAGTCGCTCAAGCGCCGTCAGGGCGTGATCGACTTCGAGGACATGCTGCGCGCCGCGGTCTGGGGCATCGAGGAGCACTCCGACGTCGCCGAGCAGATCCGGGCGCAGTACCGGCACTTCGTCGTCGACGAGTACCAGGACGTCAACCCCCTCCAGCAGCGGCTGCTCGACGCCTGGCTGGGTGGTCGTGACGACCTGACCGTGGTCGGTGACGCGAGTCAGACGATCTACTCGTTCACCGGCGCCACCTCGGCGTACCTGATCGACTTCCCGCGGCAGCGGCGTGACGCGGTGGTGGTCCGGCTGGTCCGTGACTACCGCTCCACGCCGCAGGTGGTCGGACTGGCCAACGCGGTGATCCGGCAGGCGCGCGGCACCGAGGCGAAACTGCGTCTCGAGCTGGTCGGCCAGCGGCCGCCCGGACCCGAGCCGGAACTCAAGATCTTCCCGGACGAGCAGGGCGAGGCGTCGGCGGTCGCCCGGCGGTGCCGGGAACTGCTGGCGGCCGGCACGCCGGCGAGCGAGATCGCGGTGCTCTTCCGCACCAACGCGCAGTCCGAGACGTACGAGAAGGCACTGGCCGACGCCGGTGTGCCGTACGTGGTCCGCGGCGCCGAGCGGTTCTTCGAACGTCCCGAGGTACGCCAGGCGATGGTCGCGCTGCGGGCCGCGGTCCGCGCCACTCCCGGTGAGACACCGCTGGTCGAGGCGGTGGTGGACGCGCTCGCCGCCACCGGCTGGAATCGCGCGCAACCCCCGCCCGGCGGCGCCGCGCGCGAACAGTGGGAGGCACTTGCGGCCCTGGTCGCCCTGGCCGAGGAGCACGCCGCGTCGCCCGAGATCCTGCCGATCGGCGAGGCCGGAGGGGTTCAGCGGGACATCTCGCTCGCCGCCTTCAACGCCGAACTGGCACGCCGGGCCGAACAGCAGCACGCGCCGACCGTGGCCGGAGTCACCCTGGCCTCACTGCACTCGGCCAAGGGTCTCGAATGGGACGCCGTCTTCCTGGTCGGCCTCGCCGACGGCACACTTCCCACGACGTACGCGAAGACGGCCGAGCAGCTCGAGGAGGAGCGCCGGCTGCTCTACGTCGGTGTGACGCGCGCCCGGCAAGTGCTGTGGCTGTCGTACGGCCAGTCCCGCGCACCGGGCGGCCGGACCCGGCGTCCGTGCCGTTTCCTGCCGCAGCTGACACGTGACGGTTCGGTACGCCCCTCGGAGTCGCGTGGCACGGAGCCGGGTCGGAAACCCGACCGCCGCCGCCCGCAGGTGTCGTCCTGCCGGATCTGCGGTGCCACCCTGCTGGCCGGTGCCGACCGCAAACTCGGCCGCTGTCCGACCTGCCCGTCCGACCTGGACGAAGACCTTCACGAGCGTCTGCAGATCTGGCGCGCGAGGACTGCCGCGGAGCTCAAAGTCCCCGCATACGTGGTGTTCACCGATGCCACGCTGGTGGCCGTCGCGGAACGCCGCCCGGCGGATCCGGCGCAGCTGGTCGCCATCGCCGGGATCGGCCCCCGGAAGCTGGGCCAGTACGGCGAGGCGGTCTTCGCTCTGGTGGCCGGAGCAAGCCCCGATGATCTTGCGACGAAAAACTTTGAAAACTAGTCCGTTAATTCGTTTGCCCTCCCGTGCAAGGGCGGCATAGCCTCAGTGCACACCTAGGCGAGCAGTAGGTTCCCTGGGGTTCGACCACGAGTGCAGTTCAACGGAGGAGGTGGCAATCATGAAGCTCGACATCACAATGACGACTCCGTCGATGCCGCTGACCGCTGCCTGCGCTCTGCCCGTTCTGCTGCCCACCAACGCCGCCCCGTTGGCGTGGTCGGCCGCTGAGCGGACCCAGGTTGAGCTCGTCCGGGCACTGCCGACCCTGGCAATGCTCGTTCCGGCTCCGCGGGTGCACCAGGTCCAAATCCAGTCCGAGCTGGGCAAGGCCGCTCTGGTGCGCGTCGAAGGAATCAACGGGACCACTGGCTTCAAGGGCAGCAACAGCACCATCTCCAGCAAGCGCTACACGGATGGTGGCAGCGGTGTCCCGCCTCGAGGAAGGCCGGTCTGACAAACAGACCTCCGGCTCACCTCGAGGCCGCGGAACCCCTAACCGGGATCCGCGGCCTCAAATCTTTTTCCGGCCAAACCGGCCGGATGCAACACCCGAACTGCGATCCAGAAGATCGAGAGAAGAGAGAGGTGACCGGGCTTTATGAGTCTGGCGCTGGCCCCGATCGACCTGACCGTCGACATCGAGGCAAACCTGCCCTGTCGGAAGTTCGACCCGGACCTGTGGTTCTCCGACTCCCCGGCCCAGCTTGAGCTGGCCAAGTCGCTCTGCGGGGACTGCCCGCTGCGCGCCGAGTGCCTGGCCGGTGCGGTCGACCGTGCGGAGCCCTGGGGTGTCTGGGGTGGCGAGATCTTCGAGCGTGGCGCCGTCGTGGCGCGCAAGCGGCCGCGTGGCCGTCCGCGGAAGGTCGACGTCGCTCGTGACGCCGAGCTGGCTGTCGAGGTGGAAGAGCGCCTCGCTGCCAACGGTCTCGAGTCCCGCAACTCCGTCCGTCTGGCGGCATGACATGTACACCCTCCCCGTGACCGAGATCGAGAACCGAAAGCCGAGTACCGAGATGACTTCGAACGGAGACACCAAGATGAGACTCATCCAAGAGGCACTGTCGAGAGCTCGAATGCCTCGGCCTCAGCGTGACCGTGCACCTGAGGCTTACCGCTCCGCCCGCCGCATCACCATGGAGGCCCGCACCCGGACCTCGCGTGAACTCGGCGCCGGACTCTAACGACAGTCAACGATGAGAAACGGCCCGTCCGCCGATGCGGACGGGCCGTTCGCTTCGTCAGGCCTCAGTTGTACGGAACCGCTGATGCCGGATGCCTTTGAGGCCGATCGAAGTCGCAGTAGACAGTGACCATGGTGCGATTGAGATCGGCATCGGCTGGTACGCCGGGCTGGCCGGTGTTGGTACTGATCGCATCACTCTTCGCCGGCTCGCAAGCAGACGGCTCCGGTCCGTTGTGCAGGGTACCGCCGATGAGCTGCCCCGAGCCGGACCGGAACACCATGGACACTCCGCGAGACACCATTGCCGCACATGCGCGCGATTCGACGGTGTAAGCAACCGAGCCGTTGCCGTCCGGCAGCCGTTTCCCGCTACCCGCGACAAGCGTGGTGGTCACGTCTCCGAGCCCGTCCGTGCCCGTCCCTGCAGCGAGCCACTGATCAGTGCGCATGGTGACCTTCATCGAGACGATCTGATCTCCGGCTCTCTCCTCCAGAGCGAGGGAGTTCCCCACGGCCACGCTTGCTCCCGGCGCCATGACCGGGATCACCTGGGTTCTGATGCGTTGATGATTGGCCCAGATCACGGTGCTTCCGTTGGCGTCCAGCGCGTCGAAGGTCACCTCGGTGCGATATGCCGCCCGTCCGGTTGGATTCCGCAGGATTGCTCCCATGCTTATCCACGGGCTCTCCCCGGTTACTCGGCTGTGTCCCCGCTCGACGATCTCAATACCTGATCCATCAGAGCCCGCATTCATCGCAGACGGTGTGGCGAGCCGGCACGAAGACTCGCCGGTCGAGGAGCCGCCCGAGTTTCGGGAGGCCAGGACGATACCCGAGATCAGGAGTACAAGGACCAAGCCGGCCAGCAACCATGTCCTGCGCCGCGTCGCGATCACAGATTCTCTCCAAGTCCACTGTCGGTGGTGATCGTGGTAGAGGTTTGGTCGGCGAGCCACGGACGCACGGCGGTGAACAAATCCTTGTGTGAGGTCACCACGACAAGGCCCATCGCCAATCCGTAGGCGATCTCGGTTTCCTTCTGATGGATCTCGAAGGCGAGAGCGTTGAGTGCGTTGAGGGTCTGATCGACAATTCCTTGTGCGGTTCCTCCGTCAATGGCTACTTTAGGCGCATCTTCACGCGGTACGGCTCCAGCCGCTTGAGCCGCGGCGCCGGCCACGGTCAGGGTCAGAGAAGTCGCGGCCGCTGTGGTGGCGATCGCGGCTGCGCCCACACTGAACACCGAAGCTGCGACGGTGAGTGCGAAGACCTCCATCTTCGGATCGCCGATGCCCCCGGTCGATTGCAGAGCTGTGAGCGCCAGGTGGGCAATCTCATCGACGTTCCGGCGGGCTTCGGTCCACAGCGCGATCTCGGCCTTGATAGCTCCGGCCAGGACTGCGAGCAGGGTGAACTGGTTGGCCGTGACCGCCGGCCAAGGCTTGAGGAACTTTCCCTTGAACTGCTCCGCCGCGACGCCACGCCAATCCTGCATGGCCGCTTCGACCGCGGACATTCCATTCATCACGGGATCCGCGCCGATAAGTCGTTGGGATGCCGGATCCACATAGCCGTCCCCGCCGGTGGACAGCTTGGCCTGTGCGCTCTCCAGGCGTAGGTAGGTCTCTTGCAGGTCATTCGGGCCGGGTAGTCCGAAGAACGGCGTGAACATCTGCGCTACACCGGTATAGCGGCGGTAGGTAGAAGCGACGATCAGGTCGGCGGCATCCTCTGCACCGAGCGGTGGATGCCAGGTGCCACCGCTCTTGTTGAATCCCTGAGCTCGTAGGGATGCGTGGATGGCGAGTTCCTCAAACTTGACGGAGTGTTCAGCCAATTCGAGGTAGCTCATCGATGTTCCCCAGCGCCCGTGTGGCCGGCAACGGCGGCGGCTTTGAGTCTCTCGAACTCCTTCGCTGCAACGGCGTCGTTGAGTCGGTACTCCTCCGAAGCCATGGTCAGCACGTCGGCTGTGGCGTTGAGGTTTTCCGCGGTCTCCTTCAGCACCTGCAAGGCCACTTCGGCGAGACGTTCCCAGACGAGACGGACAGGTCCGAAGCTTCCGCCGAGGCTTTCATGTCGCCACAGGTGCGTCACATCCCGGACTCGGCGTCCAGGACCAGGTCGATCACATGCTGGTAGTGGGCGGCAAGAGGTTTGAGTTCGTACTCGCCGGCTTTCCACAGGTCCACGCAGTCAGCCGCGAGCTCTGCGCCTTCGCTTCCCATGTCCCCCGCTTCCATCACATTGACCAACATCAGTTGTTCTTGTGGTGGAGTACGCCATCAGTCGCGGAGGCGTTCAGTCAGTCTTCCGACTACTTGTTCGCACGATGGCTCGCTCTTGGCCGCCTGGCCGGTTGCGATCAGGAGACCGGGGCGAAGCCGGGGAGCCATTTCTCCAGGATCTCGCGATAGGCGGCCTCGGCCTCCAATTGGGACAGTACGGCGATCGAGCCGAGCGTCACCCGGTGGATGAGCAAATAGGACGGTGGCAGGTTGAGCTTGCGGCTCAGGGCGTACGCCGGGCCGCGTGGGTTGGCCAGGCGGGCGGCCTCGTTGCGGATCCAGCTGCGGGTGAAGCGGAACCGGTCGACCGCGACCGGCTCGATCATCGGGAGGAGGAAGTCGAGCAGGGCCTGGGCGTCCAGGTCGTCGGTGGCCTTGACGAAGCCTTCCTCGCGCAGACCGTCGACGACCGCGCGGGCGTCGCCGTCGAGGGCCAGCCTCACCAGCCGGCCGATCGGTTCGGGGTGGCCTTCGGGCAGGCGGGCGACCGCGCCGAAGTCGATGACGCCGAGCCGGCCGTCGGGCAGGATCCGGAAGTTGCCGGGGTGCGGGTCGGCGTGCAGCAGCCCGGCCCGGGCGGGTGCGGAGAAGTGCAGGATCGCCATCAGGCGGCCGGCTTCGTCGCGCTCCTCGCGGGTGCCGTCGGCGATCACGGCGGACAGCGGGGTGCCGTCGACCCACTCGGTGACCAGGATCTGGGGTGCCGATGCCACCACGCGGGGCACGAAGATCTCCGGGTCGTCGTGGTAGGCGGCCGCGAACGTGCGCTGGGTCTCCGCCTCCATCTCGTAGTCGAGTTCCTCGACGATGCGGTCGCGGAGCTCGGCGATCAGCGGCTTCACGTCCATGCCGGGCTGGATGATCTTGAACATGC
Source organism: Actinoplanes sp. NPDC023801 (assembly GCF_040639655.1). Classification (NCBI taxonomy): domain Bacteria; kingdom Bacillati; phylum Actinomycetota; class Actinomycetes; order Micromonosporales; family Micromonosporaceae; genus Actinoplanes; species Actinoplanes sp. NPDC023801. The sequence goes on from NZ_JBFAAI010000001.1 coordinate 620,499, forward strand.
CGGCCAGCCGGGAGAGCTGCTTGAGGTCGGCGACCAGGGCGTCGCCGGCTCCGGGGTACTGCACCTTGACGGCCACCGGCAGCAGTTTCGGCTTCGCGTTGCGGCGTGCCGGCGGCAGTTTCCAGACAGCGCGGTGCACCTGGCCGATGCTCGCCGCGGCGGCCGGGCTGTCGTCGAACTCGGCGAACCTGTCCCGCCAGTCCGGTCCGAGCTGTTCGGCGAGGGCCTTGTGCACGTTCGCCACCGGCATCGGCGGCGCCGCTTCCTGGAGCTTGGTCAGGGCCTGGCGGTACGGCCCGGCCATCTCGTCGGGCAGGGCGGCCTCGAACACGGAGAGGGCCTGACCGAATTTCATCGCCCCGCCCTTGAGCTGCCCCAGCACACTGAAGAGCTGTTCGGCGGTGCGCTGCTGGATGTCGGCTGAGATGACGTCGGAGGCGATGCCGACGGCCCGCTTGCCGAGGCCCAGAGCGGCGCGTCCGGCGAAACCGAGCGGGAGTGCGGCGAGCTTGGCTGTCCGGGATGCGGCGCGGCGCGGTATGTCCGTCACCAGATCATTGTTACCGACAGCCGGGCCTATCCGGTCCGTCGCAAGGTGGTTTGGTAGTTATGCGCTGAAGGTCCGGTGAAGGTTGGCCTCCGGCGACGCCGCTGGCAGCCGCACGCGGGGTGCGGAGCCCATGTCCGCCGGCGGAACCGGCCGGGTGCCGAGATCTCCACAGCCGTGCCCAGCGTCTCCGGCGCGGACCCGTCCAGAAAGGCCAGGACCTCGCCGGTCGCGAACGCGGTGGCGGCGAGCAGCGTGGTGACGGCGCACAGCTCGGCACCGCCGGGGGTTGTCGCGGACGCGCCCGTCCAGCCCTCGTCACGCTCGCGCCGGTGCAGGTTGACGCAGTTCAGGCACGGGGCGCCGGTGGCGGGCACCAGCGGCCCGACCACCGCGACACCGTCGCGGACGGCGACGGCGAGATGTGGCTGGCGCCGCGCGGCGTATCCGGCGGCGAGGAGGCCGGGCGGCTCGTCGTGGGCGAGTTGCACGATCAACGACGCGGGGGTACGCCGGACCGGGTGCACCGCGGTGCCCGGAGCGGTCCGCAGTATCGCCGCCTCGACCGCGACGCGTCGCGGGGCACCGACATCCTCGGGCCGGAGCGGGGACCCGGTGAGTTCGGTGGAGCCGACAACCCCGGACAGCTCGGGATGCACGTGACCGACGCCGGCCTCGGCCAGGGCGACCGCGATGGTGGCGCCGAGCCGGCCATGGCCGCTGACCACGACCCGGGCTGCCCGGCGCTGCCGCAGGACGCGCGCGGGCGAGGGGCCGGTCCGTGTGCGGGTGGGCGGGCCGGCCGCGCCGAGGGCCAGTGCGCCCGCCTCAAGGGTGAGCCGATGCCGGGTGGCGGCGGACAGGGCCGGGGGCAGCAGGGCCGGTGACGGCAGCACCAGACCCACCGAATGGAGCAGGTCCAGCAGGGTGAGTGCCTCGGTGGCGGGCACGCCGAGTTCGGCGGCCCTGCTCAGGACGAGGCGTTCGGAATGCCGGCCGTCGAGCAGATCGAGCACTGCGGCGGCGCGGCGGTCGGGCAGTTCCAGAACCACGGCGTGGGCGGGATCGAGCCCGAGTTGCAGCTCGCCGGGGCCGCGCCAGAAGCGCGGCAGCCCGGGGATGAGTGTCGGCCGCGGGAGGGGTGTCCGGTTCATGAGTGACAGGGTGTCACTGCGAAGCTGCGGAACGATGACGTTATCCACAGGTCCCCATCGCCGTGGGACGGGTTGTCCACAGCTTTGGAGGAGTTATCCACAGGGGCTGCTGATGCTCCAGATGACTTAACGTGTCTGAGTGAACACGGTTACGGCCTGGGCCGCCGGGGAGGCCGACCCAACGGGTCGCCCTCCCCGGATCTTTGTCATGCCTTGGCCTTGCCCAGGATCCGGTTCATCGTCGTCCCGCAGACCGGGCACTTGCCCTTTGCCATGTTCATGCCGGTTTTGGAGACGGCAACCTCACCCTGGAAGTCGCGCTTCTCCTTGCACTTCACGCAGTAGCCGTTGTAGGTGTTGTCGGCCACGGTTCCTCCTCGTCGTATCGTCGGCCGCCCGGCCCCGTGCCTTGTTCGCGGCGGCGGGCGCGAACACTTCCTGCGGCGCTGGACCACTTTCGCGGCCACGTGGATGTGGCCACCCGTCCGGGCCGCTGACTTACCCAGGTCAGGGCGGTTCCATGTCAGCGCAGCGTCGGCGCTGTCGCCGACGACGTGAGTGTGCCGGTACTCCGTCCCTTTTTTGCCAGTTTTGCCGGGACACGCCGACGATTCCCATCGTAAAGGCATAAAACGGACATGAAGACCGGTTGGTCGGCTGGGTCGACGATGGTCTAGTTTGACGAATGTCGCCGATGTTGCCGCTGGGCAAAATTTTTTCGGGTATATGCGGGCGAAGTGCGCATATTCCGCGACCGTCATTGTCCGTACTCTTGCGGTGACAGGGGTGCGGCGGATTAGCGTCTCAACGTGAACCCGAATCTGGGCCACGCGAGCCGGTAATGGCCCGCGTGCGCAAGCCTGTCGTGGAAGTGCGGCGCAGCCAGCGCCGGCGACGGACGGTGTCCGCGTATCGCGACGGCGAGCGAGTCGTGGTGCTCATCCCGGACCGCTTCTCCCGCGCGGAGGAGACGGAGTGGGTCGAGCGCATGCTCGCCCGCTTAGCGGCCCGCGAGGAGCGACTGCGGTGCACCGACGCCGAGCTGCTGGCCCGTGCCCACCGGCTGACGATCCGCTACCTGGCCGATCATGCCGACCGGGTGGTTCCGGCGAGCGTACGCTGGGTGACGAACCAGAACGGGCGCTGGGGTTCCTGCACCCCCGACGACGCGACCATCCGCATCTCGCACCGGATCCAGGAGATGCCCGACTGGGTCATCGACTACGTGCTCCTGCACGAACTGGCCCACCTGATCGTGCCCAGCCACAACGCCCGTTTCTGGGACCTGGTGAACCGCTTCCCCAAGGCCGAACGTGCCCGCGGATACCTGGAGGGTGTCTCGGCGGCCGGCAGTCTGGTGATGGTCGAATAGTAGGCTCAGCCCGTGACTCGGCGGATCGTTGTGGTGATGCTGGTCCCGGTCCTGTGGAGCCCTCCGGGCGTCGACCTGGTGGCCTGGCGTGCCGCGATGGCCGAGGACGTGGTCGACCTGCTCGCCCGTCTGGCCCAGGCCGAGGCGGCGATCGCCGCGACACCCGAGGACCGGCCCCTGGCCGAGGAGATCGCCTGGCCAGGGACGCGGATCTACGAGGTACCCGCGCCGACCGTCCGTCCGGTGTTGAGCGCGGCCATGGCTGACGGTTTCGAGCAGGCAGCCGTGATCGCCGGGGACGCTCCGGACGTACCCGGAATGACTCTGGGAAAGCTTCTGCGGCCCCTCGAAGGCAAATCCGTGGCCGTGTCGCCCGGAGGCCCCGCAGGGGGCCTTTTCGGTGTCGCCACCGGTCTGCCCGCGCCGGAGTGGCTGATCGACCACGACCTGGACACCGCGTCGGCTCAGTCGCTGCGAAAGACGGCGCCGTCACCGGGCGAGGTCACCTCGACACCGCAGTGGCGACGCCTGCGTGGCCCGGCGGACCTGGCCACGCTCGACCCCGCCCTGGAGGGCTGGGAGAACACCCGAGCCCTCCTCGGGGGATAGGTCAGTCCTCTTTCGGTCCCTCACCCAGGTTGTCGAGCTCGCTGATGTCCCAGTCCGTCCGGCTGCGGGCGAAGGCTTCCGGATCGGCGAAGTCCTCGTCGGTCGGCAGCAGGTCGGGGTGGTCCCACAGCGCGTCCCGGCCGGGGATGCCCCGGTGCTCGGTGACGACGGTCCACAACGCGCCGGCCTCACGCAGACGGCGTGGCCGCAGCTCCAGGCCGACCAGGGCGGCAAAGGTCTGCTCGGCCGGGCCACCCGCGGCCCGGCGGCGGCGGAACGCCTCACCGAGCGGCACCACCGACGGCAACCGGTCTCCGGCGGCGGCGTCCACCACCTGGCCCACCCAGCCCTCGATCAGGGCGAGCGCCGTCTCCAGCCGGGCCAGGCCGGCCTTCTGCTGCGGGGTGTCCTCGGGCGTGAAGATGCCCTCGAGCGCCATCGCCTGCATCGACTCCGGGTCGGTCGGGTCGACGCGGCTCATCGCCTCCTCGATCGCCTCCCGGTTGACCGTGATGCCGTTCGCATACGCCTCGACGGCGCTCAGCACGTGGGCGCGAAGCCACGGGACGTGCCCGAAAAGCCGCTGGTGGGCGGCCTCGCGCAACGCCACGTACAGCCGGACCTGGTCCTCCGGGAGCTCGAGGCCGGAGCCGTACGCCTTGATGTTCGAGGGAACCAGCGCCGCCGTACCGGCGGGACCGAGCGGAAGCCCGATGTCGCCGGCCGAGAGCACCTCGGCGGCGAGCTGGCCGAAGGCCTGCCCGAGCTGACCGCCGAAGAGGGCACCGCCGAGCGTGGCGACCATCGACTGCATCGGACCGAGCTGGAGACGGGCCTCCTCGGGCACCAGGTCGCCCATCGCGCCCACCATGCGGCCGGCGATCGGCTCGCACAGCTTCTTCCACACATCGAGGGTGTTGTAGATCCACTCGTTGCGGTTCCAGGCGACGGCTTTCTGGATGCCGCTGGGCAGGGCGGTGACCGGGTCGAGCCAGAGGTCGGCGAGGCGCAGCGCCTCCTCGACCTGGTGGCGCTCAAGCATGTTCACCGCTGGGTCACCGGTCGCCGAGAGCTGGCTGGCGGCGACCTGGCGGGCCAGGTCCCAGTTGACCGGGCCACTGCCGGGCGCGGCGAACATCTGCTGCAGCTGCGCCATGAACTGCTGCATCTGCTGCGGGTCGGAGGGGTCGGGCGGCTGAGCGCCCGGCAGGGAGAAGCCGAACGGGATATCAGGCACGACCCCAACGGTACGCGTGAAAAGCCCGTAGCGGACCGAGGGAGGTATCAGCTCAGAGAGAACTCAGACGAGGTGGGTACGCTCACGCGCATGAGACGTCGCGGTGTCACCGTCATCCTCGGGGCCCTGATAACCGCCCTGCTGGCTGCCGGTGTCATGGTCGCACCGATGCCGTACGTGGTACTCAAGCCCGGCCCCACCGTCGATACCCTCGGTACCGAGAACGGCACCGAGGTAATCCAGGTCACCAAGGGCGAGACCTCGAAGTCGGCCGGCCAGTTGCGCCTGACCACGGTCAACGTGCAGTCACAGGTGGAACTGGTGTGGGCGATCCGGGGCTGGCTGAGCGACTCGGACGCGGTGGTGCCGCGCGAGTTGATCTACCCGCCGGACCGCAGTGAGCAGCAGGTCCAGGAGCAGAACGCGCAGGAGTGGAAGGCGTCGCAGACCAGCGCCGAGACGGTCGCACTGCGGGAGCTCGGCTACCCGGCGCGGGTCTACGTGCGTAAGGTCACGGCCGGCGGAGCCGCCGAGGGCGTGCTCCGGATCGACGACTTCATCACCGCCGTGGACGGGACCCCTGTCACCGACCCCGGCCAGATCACCGAGACCATCCGGGCCAAGCCGGCCGGTACGACGCTGACCGTGGCGTACGAGCGGGCCGGCAAGACCGGGACCGCGCAGATCACCTCGAAGGCCGACCCGAAGGACGGCACCCCGAGGATCGGCATCGAGATCGACACCAAACAGCCGCATCCGTTCGAGATCGAGATCGACCTCGACAAGATCGGTGGCCCGAGCGCGGGCCTGATGTTCGCACTCGGCATCATCGACAAGATGCGTCCCGAGGACCTGACCGGCGGCAAGATCATCGCGGGTACCGGCACGATCGACGACAACGGCGACGTCGGCCCGATCGGCGGTATCCCGCAGAAGCTCGCCGGTGCTCAGAAAGCCGGGGCACAACTCTTCCTGGTACCCAAGGACAACTGCGCGGAGGCGCTGCGCAACGCCCGGCCCGGCCTGCCCATGGCAGAGGTGGCCACGGTGGACGACGCGCTCACCGCACTCAAGACCTTCACCGCCGGCGGCATCCCGAAGCCATGCTCGGCATCGTGATGCACAAGAGCCGGTAGTGACGGGACAGTTCTGCCGCGTATTGAAGCTGGATGCGACATCGTAAGGTGAAACACCGGCCAGACGAAGTGTGGAGCCAACGTTGGTCATGCGTAACAGTCCTCTACCGAGGATGAGCCGGCGCGGTCGCGTCACCGTCGGCGTCCTGGTCGGGGTCTTCATTCTATTCACGCTGCTGGGTTGGGGTATCGACGCGTACACCGACTACCTGTGGTTCGACGAGGTCAAGAAGACCAGCGTCTTCTCCGGAGTGCTCGTCACCCGGCTCGTCCTCTTCCTGGTGGTCGGCGCGGCGATGACGCTGATCGTCGCCGGCAACCTCTACCTGGCATACCGCCTGCGGCCGCTGCTGCGCCCGCATTCCAATGAACAAGTCACGCTCGAGCGCTATCGGATGATCCTGGCGCCCCGGCTGGGCACCTGGATCGCCGTGACCGGTCTCGTCATCGGATTCTTCGCGGGTCTCTCCGCGCAGAGCCGGTGGGGCGACTGGATGCTGTTCCGCAACGGTGGGGACTTCGGGGTCAAGGACCCCGAGTTCAACGTGGATATCTCCTTCTACGTCTTCGAGTACCCGCTGTGGCGTTACGTGCTCGGCCTCGCCTTCACCGCCGTGGTGCTGTCGGTGATCGGCTCACTGGCGGTGCACTACATCTTCGGCGGTGTGCGCCTGCAGGGCGTCGGCGACCGGATGACCACCGCCGCCCGAGCCCATCTCACCAGCCTGGTGGCGATCTTCGTACTGCTCAAGGCCGTGGCGTACGTGCTGGACCGGCGTGCGCTCCTGCTGGAGCAGCACGTGTCCCCAGGCCTCTACGGCGCCGGCTACACCGACGTCAACGCCCTGCTTCCGGCCAAGGAGATCCTCGCCTACATCTCCGTGGTGGTGGCGATCGCGATCATCGTGTTCTCCAACGCGGTGATGCGGAACCTGGTCTGGCCCGGGGTCTCCCTGGCGCTGCTGGCCATCTCGGCAGTCGCGATCGGCGGCATCTATCCGCTGGCCGTGCAGAACTTCCAGGTCAAGCCGAGCCTGCTGGACAAGGAACAGAAGTACATAGAGCGATCCATCGAGGCCACCCGTACGGCATTCGGGCTGGAGAACACCGAGGTCACGCAACTGCCGGCAGGTAGCGGCCGGCCACCGGAGACACTGCCCTCCGACACCAGCGCGCAGAACGTGCGGCTGATCGACCCGCAGATCGTCTCGCAGGCGTTCACCCAGTCCCAGCAGTCCCGAGGCTTCTACGACTTCGGCGACAAACTGGACGTGGACCGTTACACGGTCGACGGCAAGACCCAGGACTACGTGGTCGGTGCCCGCGAGATCGACGACAGCAAGCTGACCGCGCTGCAGCGCAACTGGCTCAACCGGCACACCGTCTACACCCACGGCTACGGCCTGGTGGCGGCGCCGGCCAACGAGTTCTGCGGCACCGGCCTGCCGTACTTCGCCTCCGGCCTGATCGGCAACGAGGGCGGCCAGAACACCGGCGACTGCATCACCCCGACCGCGGCGCTCGAAGCCGAACAGCCTCGGATCTACTACGGCGAGAAGTCCACCGAGTACGCGATCGTCGGGCAGGTCGACTCCGGCAAGAACGTCGAGTTCGACCGGCCGCAGAGCTCCCAGGGCGGCGAGGTCTACTACACCTACTCCGGTGAGGGCGGCGTCGACATCGGGTCGTTCTTCCGCCGGATGGTCTTCGCGATCAAGAACACCGAGAGCAACTTCCTGCTCTCCGACGCGGTCAACGCGAACTCGAAGCTCATGTACATCCGTGAGCCCCGGGAGCGCGTCGCCAAGGTCGCCCCGTTCCTCACGGTCGACGGCGACCCGTACCCGGCCGTCGTCGACGGACGCATCAAGTGGATCATCGACGGTTACACGACCGCGAAGACGTACCCGTACGCCCAGAAGATCAACTTGGCGACCGAGACCAAGGACGAACTCACCGGCACCGGGTCGTTCGCCCTGGCCCGTGACGACGTCAACTACATGCGCAACTCGGTCAAGGCGACCGTCGACGCCTACGACGGCACCGTGACGCTCTACGAGTTCGACGACAAGGACCCGGTCCTCAAGGCGTGGAACAAGTCCTTCGGCGGCGACCTGATCGTCCCGAAGGACCAGATCCCGCAGTCGCTCACCGACCACTTCCGCTACCCGGCCGACATGTTCAAGGTGCAGCGCAACCTGCTCACCAAGTTCCACGTCACCGACGCGCGGACGTTCTTCTCCGGCGAGGACTTCTGGCAGGTGCCGAACGCGCCGGACTCGCCGCAGAGCGGATTCCAGCCGCCGTACTACCTCAACGTCAAACTGCCCGACCAGAACGAGACCCGGTTCCAGCTCACCGCCGGCGTCACCCCGCTCAACCGGGAGAACATGGCGGCACTGGTCTCCGGCTCGTACGTGAGCGGGCAGCCACGGCTCGAGATATTCGAGCTACCCGACGGCAAGGTGGTGCCCGGCCCGGTCCAGGTCCATCAACAGATGGTCAACGCCTCCAACATCTCCCAGCAGCTCACCCTGCTGAACCGGGGTGGTCAGGCATCGGTCCTCTACGGCAACCTCATCTCCCTGCCACTGGGCGGCGACATCCTGTACGTCGAGCCGGTCTACGTGCGAAGCAGCCAGGCCAACGCCGCACCACTGCTGCAGAAGGTCCTCATGTCGTACGGCGACGGCCGTTACGTCGTGCTCGAGGACAACCTGCAGAAGGGCCTCGAAGCCCTGGCAGCCCTCGGCAAGAGCAACGCGCCACCGAACACCGGCACGCCGAGCCCCGGCACCAACCCCGAGCCGGGTGCGTCACCGAGTGCGGGTGCCACCACCACGCCGCCGGCCAACCAGCCGCCCGGCCAGATCACCACCGAGCTGTCCCAGGCCGCGGCCGCCGTCGACAAGGCGATCGCTGACCTGAAGGCCGCACAGCAGTCCGGTGACTTCGTCAAGCAGGGCGAGGCGCTGAAGGCGCTTGACGACGCCATCAACCGTTTCCAGGCCGCTCAGCAGTCCGGGGCGAACACCCCGGCCGCCACGGCATCGGCAAGCGCGGCACCCACGCCAAGCGGGTGACGAGCGTCTCCGGGGGTCGTTTTGCGGCCCCCGGAGGCGATGCGCTAGGGTTTAACTACCGACGCGGGGTGGAGCAGCTCGGTAGCTCGCTGGGCTCATAACCCAGAGGTCGCAGGTTCAAATCCTGTCCCCGCTACGAGTGCAGAGGGTCCTTGTCCGCGGATTGCGCGGACCGGGGCCCTCTTCGCGTTTCCCGGGGGGCCGAGCCCCCCGGACCCCCGCGTTACGGTGGTCTCGGTGGGCGGGCCGCTTGCAGTCCTTCGACCCGGACACGGTGAGCGGGCCGGCCACGGGTCCTTCGTCCCGGACACGGTGTGCGGAGCACCTACGGTCTACGTCCCGGACACGGTGAGCGGGCCGGCCACGGGTCCTTCGTCCCGGACACGGTGTGCGGAGCAGCTACGGTCCTTCGTCCCGGACATGGTGAGCGGACCGGCTACGGTCCCTCACCCCGGACACGGTCAGCTGGCTGGCTACGATCCTTCGTCCCGGACACGGTGAGCGGGCCGGCACGGTCCTTTCTCCGGGGCACGGTGAGCGGGCCGGCTACGGTCCCTCGCCCGGACACGGCGAACAAGACGGCTTCGGTCCCTCGCCCCAGGGCACGGGGGGCGGGCTCGCTATGGTCCCTCGCCCTGGGCACCGTGGGCGGGCCGCTTTCGGTTCATCGTCACAGGCTCGGCGGGCGAGAGCCGGTTACAGTCCTCGCCCCGGACACGGTGGCCGGCTACAGACTCTCGCCCCGGGCGCGGCGACTGGGTCGGCTGCGAATCTTCGTTCCGGACAGCGCGCGTGGGCGGTTACGGGTGTTGAAGTACGACCGGGCCCTTCCGGCGTAGGTGCGGGTGGATCCAGCATGCCCGGCAGCACTGTGAAGCGTTCTGCACATCTCGAGTTTCGCCGTTCGGAACTTGGCCACGCCCCCGGTTCGCGGGTCACCGACTCCCCGCGCGGCGATTCGGGGTCTGATCCACACCCACCCATCACCACGCGGAGTACCACGCCCGGCAGCGTGGTGACCCACGCCCACCGGCAAGCCGTACATCACCACGCCGAACGGATTCGGCCCGCGGCGTGGTGATCGGAGGCCTGCATCGCACTACAGGTCACCACGTGACAGGTCACCACGTGACAGGTCACCACGTGAGAGGAGGCGCTGCCCGCATCGGTTGGCACACCTCTTCAGAGCTGCCGCCCCAGGCGATCGGCGGCCGGGTCGGCGGAAGTCGTGCCACTTCCTACAACCATGAGGACCGGCACATCCCGCGCCCGCCCACCGAGACCACCGTAACGCGGGGGTCCGGGGGGCTCGGCCCCCCAGGAAACGCGAAGAGGGCCCCGGTCCGCGCAATCCGCGGACAAGGACCCTCTGCACTCGTAGCGGGGACAGGATTTGAACCTGCGACCTCTGGGTTATGAGCCCAGCGAGCTACCGAGCTGCTCCACCCCGCGTCGGTAGTTAAACCCTAGCCTACGGGTTGCCGTAGCTGCAAAACGGCCCTCCGACGAGTGCTTCGGAGGGCCGTTTTCGCAGGGTGCGGGTCAGCAGGCGGTGTAGCCCTTGCCGGCCGTGGTCCACCGGCAGGTGTCGATCGATTTGCCTTCGGCGGTTCGGAGGTAGGCGGTGTCGCCGCTGTTGTTCCAGACGTGGTTGGTCTTTCCCCAGTAGCGCGTGGCGGTGCTGTTGGTGCCCTTGCCGGTGCGCACGACGACGCTCTTGCCGGCACCGAGGGTGTAGCTGGTGGTGAACCGGTAGAGGTTGCCGGCGGCGTCGCGGACGGTCCAGCCCTTGAGGTTGATGGTCTTCTTCGTCTTGTTCGTGAGGCGGGCGTACTCGCCGTTGACGCTGCTGTTGGTCTTCTTGTCGACGCCGGCCGCGTTGTACTGGATCCGGGTGAACTGGACCGAGCCGGCAACCGGTGTGGTGGACGGCGGCGTGGTCGGCGGCTTGGTGGTCGGCGGAGTCGTGGGGTTCGTGGTGGGGTTGGTGGTTGGCGGTGTGGTTCCGCCGGTTCCGCCCACGTTGACGTTCTGGGTGTACGTGTTGCTGGTGATCAGGTTCTCGGCGGAGGCGTACGCCGCGTTGCCGGTCTCGGCGATCACCGCGCGGTAGGTCTGCTGGCCGCCGGGCTGGCCGGTGACGGTGCCCTGGAATTCGGCGTTGCTGTCGCCGTCGTCGTTGGGCGGGGTGGCGCCGCCTTCGCCGGCGGGGCCGTCGGTGACGCCGGCGGCTACCTCCACCCAGCTGCCGCCGCTCTGCCGTTCCACCCGGACCGGGAAGTACGGCTGGTCGGGGCTGGTGTGCACGTTGAACGTGACGGAGTTGTTCGCCGACGACGTGACGGTGAAGGTGGCACCGACCTTGAGGGCCGCCTTGACGACCCGCGAGTATTCGCCACCGGACTCGACGGCCCAGACGAAGCCGGAGTCCATGATTCGGGTGATCGTCCAGCGGCCGCTGCCGTTGGCGGTGACCGTGGTCGGCATGTCGTCCTCGTACTGCGTGGCCGGGGACAGTTCGGAGCCTGAGGTGGCGTCCTTGCCCCACTTGTAGGCGGCCTCACGCAACGTGACGCTGGCGTTGGGTGTGGCGGTGCCGGTGAGGGTCACCGCTCCGTAGCCGGTCTGGCTCGGCGGCGCGTCGAAGGTCGGTGCGGCTGCCCAGGCGGGCGCGGTTCCGAATACTCCGGTGCCGGCGATGAGCACGCCCAGAGCGCCACCCACACCGAAAGGCATTTTCGATGGTCTGTTCATGTTGTTGGAAATCCTCCGTAGTGCGGGCAGCAAAAGGTGGCCCGCTCCGGCATCGGGCGACGAGGTTATCGAATTTCAATCGGCGAGGTCATCGTTCGTCCCGCCTGCGCACCCTACCCGTAAGTGTCGGCAATTTGGCTTCTTCGCGATGTGGTGGTGATCAAAGTTGCAGGTCGGAGGCGTTTGTACGGCTGTCGGTAAAGTAGTCTCGAGTGTCGACTGGGAGAATGTAGAAGAAATGAAGGAACTAGCCGCCGATTGTTCTCGGTGTGCCGCGTTGTGCTGTGTTGCGCCAGCATTCGCCAAGTCGTCCGATTTCGCGATCGACAAACCGGCGGGGCGGCCGTGCCGGAATCTGGGCGATGATTTCGGCTGCACCATTCACGAGGAACTGCCGCAGCGCGGTTTTCCGGGTTGTGTGGTGTTCGACTGTTTCGGCGCGGGGCAGCGGATCACCGGCGAGACCTTCGGCGGGCGGGACTGGCGGTCGGCGCCCGAGCTCGCCGAGGACATGTTCGCGCTGCTTCCGGTGGTGCGTCAGCTGCACGAGCTGATGTGGCTGCTGACCGAGGCGCTGAAGCTGGACGAGGCGCGGCGGCTGCACCCGAAGTTGCGGGCCGCGCTGGACGAGACCGATGCCGTGGCCGGGCGGAGTCCCGCCGAGCTCCGGAAACTGGACGTCAGCCCGTACCGGATGAAGGTTGTCCCGATCTTGCGGCGTGCGAGTGAGATGGCCCGGTCGGGCCACCGGGGCCCGGACCACAGCGGAGGCCGGCTGATCGGGCGCCGGATGCGTGGCGCCGACCTGCGCGGCGCGAGCTTCCGCGGCGCGCTGCTGATCGGTGCCGACCTGCGCGGGGCGGACCTGCGCCGAGCCGACTTCACCGGTGCCGACCTGCGCGGGGCGGATCTGCGGGGTGCGAACCTGGACGGCGCGATCTTCCTCACCGCGTCGCAGCTGAGGTCCGCGTTGACGGACGCCGTTCATCGAGAAGATCCGCAGTGACCGACGCCGATCACTCTAGGATGTACGGATGCAGCAGGTGTCGGGTGTGGTGTGGGTCCTGACCGTCCTCGGAATCGTCGGCCTCCTACTGTTCGACTTCTTCTTCCACGTCCGCAAGGCCCATGTGCCGAAGCTGCGTGAGGCGGCGCTGTGGACGTCGATCTACGTGTCGATCGCGATCCTGTTCGGAGTCGGTGTCTGGATCTTCGGCGGCTCGACGATGGGCGCCGAGTACTTCGCGGGTTACGTCACCGAGGAGGCGCTCTCGGTCGACAACCTGTTCGTCTTCCTGCTGCTGCTGAGCAGCTTCAAGGTGCCCCGCGCGGACCAGCAGAAGGTGCTGCTGTTCGGCATCGTGGTGTCGCTGCTGGCCCGGACCGGGTTCATCCTGGTCGGCGCCGCGCTGATCAACTCGTTCGCCTGGATCTTCTACATCTTCGGGCTGATCCTGCTGCTCACCGCGGGCAACCTGTTGAAGGAGAAGCGCGACGAGGGCGAGGCGCCGGACAACATCGTGGTCCGGCTGGCCCGGCGGTTCCTGCGGACCTCCGACACGTACGACGGCGACAAGCTGTTCACCTATCAGGAGGGCAAGCGGGTGCTCACGCCGATGCTGCTGGTCATGGTGGCGATCGGCGGCACCGACATCCTGTTCGCGCTGGACTCCATCCCGGCGATCTTCGGACTGACCCAGAACGTCTATCTGGTCTTCACCGCCACCGCCTTCTCCCTGCTGGGCCTGCGGCAGCTGTATTTCCTGATCGACGGCCTGCTGGACCGGCTGGTCTTCCTGTCCTACGGGCTGGCGGCGATCCTCGGGCTGATCGGCGTGAAACTGGTTCTGCACGCCCTGCACGAGAACAACGTGCCGTTCATCAACGGCGGTGACCCGGTCGACGTCGTGGAGATCCCGACCACCGTCTCGCTCGGTGCCATCGTCGGCGTCCTGCTGATCACCGTGGTGGCGTCGCTGCTCAGCCCGAAGGGGCAGGCCCGGACGGCGGCTGCCGCGGCTCGCCGGTCGGCGAACGAGTTCCTCGACGTCGAGACCGACCCGCAGTACTGCGACGAGATCTACCACCGGCTGCTCGCCGAGGAGGAGAAGCTCAAGCGGCTGCCGGAGAAGCAGCGGGCTCTGATCCGGCAGGAGGACCAGCTGACGGAGCTGCTGGCCCGCGCCCACCGGGTGCACGACGAACGGGTGGCCGCCGGCCGCTGCTTCGTTCCGGCGGCGACCTGAAGAGCGACCTGAACGGGCGGCGACCTGAAGAGCGACTGAACGGACGGCGACCCGAAGAGCGACTGAACGGACGGCGACCCGAAGAGCGACCTGATCGGCGCTCTCAGAACTCCCGGTTGAGGTAGGCGGAGAGGTTCGTCTGCCCGTCCTCGGGCGACCGGGACACCAGGTTCGCCACCCGTGCGGCCAGACTCGACGCGCGTGAGGCCAGGTCCGGTTCGGCCTGGCGGGTCGCCTGCTCGGCGCGCTGGGCCTCCTCGGCGCGGAGGGCGTCAGCCTCCAGCCCGGGACGCTCGCCGTAGGCGCGGGGACCGGACACGGGCTCCTCGGGCACCGGCTCCTCGAAGGTCGGCTCCTCGAAGTCCTCCTTGCCCTCCGGGGCGGGCACCGGCACCTCGCCGAGCAGCGTCACGGTCTGACCCGGACCGCCCAGGTGGTTGATGAACTCCGGTCCGATCACCAGCCGCGACAGCATGCGTACGTGCACCGCCGGGACCCCGATCAGGTCGGCGTTCTCCACCCGGAACCGGGCGATCGCCTGCCGGATCGTGTTGGCGAGGTGGTCGGCGGCGCCGATGGTGGACAGCTCACCGCCGGCGAACACCAGCGCTGGGAAAGTGCCTTCCGGGCCTTTGCAGACCAGCTGGATCTGAGTGACCGTCCCGTTACGGCCGGTTTCCCGGTTGCCGGGCTGCACGCGGAGATGCTGTGGCCAGAGCCAGAACAGCTCGCCACTACTCTGCGTTTCGGAAGCGTCAAGGACATACCGCACCCGGCGGTCCGTGACGATGACGTCGGTCTCCTCCGGAAGGGTCCACCGCGGCAGCGAGGACGCCTCGTCGAACGCGTATTCGGCGACGGCGCAGCGGCCGCGCCACAGCACGCGCTCACCGCCGTCGAGCGGTCCGAGGTCCGTGCCCGCGGGGGACAGGAAGTGCTGGTGGAACATGGTTGCCTTCCCCGTGCCTGCCGCGATCTCGTGAACAGCGGCCGCAACGATTACAACCGGGTACCGGCGGTGTCGCCAGTCACCGGGCGTTAATCACACCGGAACTCGCGGAATCGACACAGGACGGTGATCAGCGATACACCAACGGCCGACTCGACGATTACTTACGGTTACCGAAGAGCCCTTCAGGCGGTAGGGGAGAGGGTACCGCCGTGGCGTCCGTAACGGGAGCCGCTCCGGCGGTGAAGCGATCCAGATCGGTCTCGACCCGGCCCGGGAACCAGTCTCCGGCGGCCCGCCGGGACAGCTCAGCAACCGGCGGCGGGGTACGCCCGGCGACCACCACGAGATTGCCGAAGCGCCGTCCGCGCAGCACTGCGGCGTCCGCCACCAGACACGCCTCGGGCAGGGCGGCCCGGATCGTGGCCACCTGCGCGCGGGCGTGACGCAGCGGCGGCCCGTCGGCCACGTTGGCGATCAGCCGGCCGGCCGGGTCCAGCACCCGCGCCACCTGGTGGGCGAACTCGGCCGACGCGAGGTGGGCCGGGGTACGGGCGCCCGCGAACACGTCCAGGACCACCACGTCGTAGCCGGCGTCGCGCATCCCCTCGACCGCGGCACGGGCGTCGGCGACGCGTACCCGGATGTTGCTGTTGCCCGGCAGTGGCAGCGCCTCCCGGACCAGCTCGACCAGCGGGCCGTCGATCTCGACCACGCGCTGCGCCGAGCCGGGCCGGGTGACCGCGACGTACCGGGGCAGGGTGAGCGCGCCGCCGCCGAGATGCAGCACCCGCAGCGGACGGCCCGCCGGGGCGGCCAGGTCGATCGCGGCGGCCATCCGGCGGACGTACTCGAACTCCAGGTGGGTGGGATCGGCCAGGTCGACGTGTGACTGCGGCGCGGAGTCCAGCAGCAGCGTCCAGGCGGTGTCCCGGTCCGGGTCCGGAACCAGTTCGGCCACGCCTGAGGCGACCGTCTCCACCCGCCGCCGGGACGCTCTGCGCTGTGCCATCCGGCCATTATTCGGGTTGCGGTTCGGGAGTACCGCACCAGGAACTCGCAAGTGACCGGGGAAACTTCCGACGTTTATCCCCGTGAGTGCATCAGAGCAGACGATGACGCGGCGCAGCGTCGTGGCCGGGGCCGGCGCGGTGGGTGCCGCTGCCGTGCTGACCACCGGTACGCCCGCCGCCGCCGCGGAGCCGGCCCCCGCCGCACTTCTGCCCGCCGACCCGCTGCTGCATCTGCTGCGCCGGGCCACCTTCGGTCCGAGCCCGTCCTCGATCGCCGAGATCCGCCGGCTCGGCGCCCCGGCCTGGCTGGACCGGCAGCTGAACCCGTCGGCGATCACCGATCCGGTGGCCGACGAGCTGCTGGCCAGGCTGCCGCTGGCCCGCCTCTCGATCGCCGAGATCCGGGCCCGGGTCAGCGCCGGGACGCTCAAGCAGTACAGCTGGGACCCGATGTGGCAGCTCGGCTTCGCGGCGGTCACCCGGGCCATCTGGAGCGAACGCCAGCTGCTCGAAGTGATGACCGACTTCTGGAGCAACCACCTGAACGTGACATGCCCGCAGGGCGATGTCTGGGACAGCCGAATCGACTACGACACCATGATCCGGCAGCACGCTCTCGGTACGTTCGCCGGCCTGCTCAAGGCGTCGGCCCAGCACCCGGCGATGCTGACGTACCTGGACAACCGGTTCTCCGGCAAGGACGCGCCGAACGAGAACTACGGGCGTGAACTGCTGGAGCTGCACACCGTCGGGCTCACCTACACCGAGGCGGACGTGAAGAACGCCGCCCGGCTGCTCACCGGTCTCACCGTGGACAACGCGACCGGCAGATACCGGTACGACGGGACGCGGCACGCCGTCGGTGCGGTGCGGGTGCTGGCCTTCCAGCACGCCAACGCGACCGCCGCCGACGGTGAGGCGGCGGCCCTGGCGCTGCTCGACTACCTGGCCATGCACCAGGCGACCGCCCGCCGGATCGTCACCAAGCTGTGCGTGCGGTTCGTCGCCGACACCCCGCCCGAGACCCTGATCACCAAGCTGATCAAGGTCTACCTGGACAACCGGACGGCGATCGCACCGGTGCTGCGGGCACTGTTCACGTCCGCCGAGTTCGCGGCGTCGATCGGCGCCAAGGCCCGGACCCCGCTCGAGGACCTGGCCGCGACCGTCCGGACCCTCGGCTACGGCCCGGCGGCCAGCGGTACCAAGTTCCTGGAGAGCCTCTACTGGATGGCCCGCGACGCGGGGCACGCCCCGCTGTTCTGGGGACCGCCGAACGGCTACCCGGACGTGGCGGCGGCCTGGGCCTCACCGTCGGGGCTGCTGGTGCGCTGGAACTTCCACCTCTCGATCGCGGCCGGATGGTGGCCGGACACGCTGGTCCGGCCGGCGAACCTGCTCACCGGGATGGTGGGTGCGCTGCCCGCCACCTACGGAGCTCTGATCGAGAAGACCGCGGTCCGGCTGACCGGGATCGCCCCGACCGCGCAGCAGACCGCCGCGCTTGCCGGGTTCTACGGCAAGACCCCGGCAGCGGCACTCAAGTCCACCGATCCGGCGGCCGGCTGGATGTATCCGTACCTGATGGGGATGCTCCTGAACTCCCCGTCCTTCGCGTTGAGGTGATCATGACCGAGATGTGTGGCTGCGAGGACAATCAGCGAACCGTGCTGAAGCGGCGGACGCTGCTGGCCGGTGGCCTCGCCGGGCTGGCCGGTGCGACCCTCGACACGGGGCTCGCATTCGCGGCCGATCCGGCCTATGCCGGGGACGTGCTGGTGCTGCTGTCGCTCCGCGGTGGCTTCGACGGGCTGTCCGCCGTGGTTCCGGCGGGCGACGCCGCCTACTACACGGCCCGGCCGTCGATCGCCGTACCGAAATCGCAGTTGATCGGGAGTGGATCCTTCTTCGGTCTGCATCCGGCGCTGTCCCCGCTGCTGCCGTACTGGACCGGTGGGCAGCTCGCCGCGATCCAGGCGGTGGGGCAGCCGGCGCCGAACCGGTCGCATTTCGCGGCGATGGAGGATCTGGAGCGGGCCGCGCCCGGCACCTCGATCCGGACCGGCTGGCTGAACCGGATGCTCGGCCTCACCGGTTCCACCGATCCGATGAGCGCGGTGGCGATGGGCACCGCCATGCCGGCCCGCGTGCTCGCCGGCCCGTCGCCCTACCTGGGGGTGACCTCGATCGACAAGACGGTGCTCACCGGCGAGCAGACCGGCCGGCCGATCGCCGCGACGATGGCGAAGCTCTACGAGGGCGCGCCCGCGGCTCTCCGGCAGACCGTCGGTCAGCTGGGTGGCGCCCTTCAGCGGACCGCGCAGATGCGGGCCGCCGGGTACACGCCGGCCAACGGCGTGGTGTATCCGGGCACCGACCTCGGCGCGGCGCTGCGTGACGTGGCCCGGCTGATCAAGTCGGGGACCGGGCTGATGAGCGCCACCGTCGACTCCGGTGACTGGGACATGCACGAGAACCTCGGTCCGGCGGTCGCCGGCCGGCGGATGTTCGACCAGCTCAAGGCTCTGGCCACCGCCCTCGCGGCGTTCGCGGCCGATCTCGGGCCGGACGGGCTGCGCCGGGTCACGCTGGTCACGATCAGTGAGTTCGGCCGCCGGGTGACGCAGAACGGATCCGGCGGGCTCGACCACGGTTACGGCAATGCCATGTTCGTCCTCGGCGGCGGCGTCAAGGGCGGCAAGGTGTACGGCCGATGGCCCGGCCTGACCGCGACGCAGCTGCGCGACGGCGACCTGGCGGTGACGACCGACTACCGGGCGGTGATCGGGGAGATCCTGCGCGCCCGCTGCGGTGTGGGCGACCTGGCGACCGTGTTTCCCGGGGTCACCGCCTCGAGTCTGGGCATCGTGGCCGCCCGTTGAGAGGCTGAAAGCGGCGATATTCCGTGAAACACCTATCCGTCCCAACTGGGGCGTTCCACACTGATTGCCATGTCCAGCAACCTGCTCGCCGAAATGATCGGCGCACAGCGGCGGCCCGCGCGCCCGGATCGGTCCGCCTCCGCGCCGCCGTTGCTCATCCGCCGGCACACGTCCGACGAGGGCGCGTCGTTCTGGCGGTGGGACTGCTCGGGATGCGGTGAGTACGGCGGCGGGCGGCACCACGACGACGCGGTGATCCGGGCGCTACGGCACTGCGCCGAGCACCCGGACCATCGCTCCTCACTGCTGCCACCGGCTCGCTGCCGGGAGCCGCACACCTACCTGCCGCTGCACCCGATGCTCTACGCCGTGGACGACGACCCGCCGCCGGAGCCGCTCGCGATCTGACCCCGGGGCGCCGAACCGGGATGCCGCCCCGGCAGCCGGGCCGCCAGGATCGCGGCGACCCGGCGGAACAGCGGGTCCGCCAGCACCTCGGCCAGATCCCGGTCCAGCGGGATACGCCAGTTCGGATACTCGTCGAACGTGCCCGGCAGATTCGGCTGCCGGCGTTCCAGCAGGACGTCGTGCAGCGAGGCGGTCACCAGCCGGCACGGGGTACGGGCCAGGAACTCGTGCATGGCCACCACCACGTCGTCGTCCTCGCGCATCCCCTCGGCCCGGAGCCGTTCGAGCAGCAGGTCCCGGTCCTTGCGCCAGGACGCCCGCTCCTGTTCCACCGGCCCGGCCAGCTGACCCAGCTCGGCGCGTACCTCCACCTGCTCACCGGCCAGGAACCCGGCCGCGGTCGGCAGATCGTGGGTGGAGATGCTGGCGAGCGCGTTACGCGGATAGCCGGCCGACGGCCGGTAGCCGCCCTCGTCGTCGCGGGTGAACCAGAGCACCGCCGAGCCCAGCATGTTCGTCCGTTGCAGACCCTCGGTCACCACCGGCATGACCGTCCCCAGGTCCTCACCGATCACCACGGCGTTCGCCCGGTACGCCTCCAGTGCCAGGATGCCGAGCATCGCCTCCGGGTCGTAGTGGACGTACGTGCCGTTCGCCGGACCCAGACCGGACGGCACCCACCACAGCCGCCAGAGCCCGGCCACGTGGTCGACCCGCAGGCCGCGCGCATGCCGGAAGATGCGGCGCAGCATGTCGCGGTAGGCCGCGTACCCGGTCTCGGCGAGGCGGTCCGGCCGCCACGCCACTCCGCCCCACTCCTGGCCCAGTTGGTTGAAGGCATCCGGCGGGGCGCCGGTACGAGCATCCATCGCCAGTACGTCCTGCAACAGCCAGCCGTCGGCGCCGCCCGGGGCGACCGCGACCGCCAGGTCGTGCACGAGCCCCACCGGCATGTCCCGGGCCGCCTCGCCGGCCGCATCGAACTGTTCCTCGAGCAGGTCCTGGATCCACACGTGGAAGGCCACCCGGTCGCCGTTCAGCGCCCGCACCGCCGGCGCGTCCGGCCGGGCCACCGTGTCCGGCCACTGCCTCCAGTCCGCGCCGTGCTCCTCGGCCAACGCGCAGAAGCGGGCGAAGTCGGTGAGCCCGGGATCCCGGTCGAGATCCACCGGCTCGGCGAGCGGCCAGAGCAGTTCGAGGGCGGCCAGCTTGGCGGCGAACACCGCGTCGTAGTCGATCAGGCCGTCCGGTGTCGATGCCGGCCGCAGCGCGTCGACCCGCTCGCGCAGCTCAGCGGGGGCCCGCCGGTACTCGGCGGTGTCGGCCACCCGCAGATAGAGCAGGTTCGCGAAACGCCGGCTCGACGGCGAGTACGGCGAAGCCGGCACCGGACGCACCGGGGTGATCGCGTGCAGCGGGTTAAGCACCACCAGCCCGGCCCCGGCCGACCCGGTCACGAAGTCCCGCAGGTCGCCCAGGTCTCCCATGCCCCACGACCCAGCCGAGTGCAGCGTGTAGAGCTGCAGCATCCAGCCCCAGGTGTCCGGCGGTTCGGGCAGCTCGGACGGCACCACGACGAGGGTGACGTCCTGATCACGGCAGCGCAGCCGGTGCCAGCCCAGCGGCAGATCGTCCGGCAGCCGGTCCAGCCGGCGGACCCGTCCGTCCTCGAGGGTGACCTCGGCGGGCGCCGGCAGGTCCCGGCCGGTTCCGGTACGCAGCACGATCGTTGCCGGCAGCCGGTCGCCGGAGTCCCGTTCGCGAGCGGCCGCCAGAGAGGCCCGGACCGCCTCCGGGGTGCTCGCGTCGACGCCGAGCATGCCCAGCACCCCGACCACCGATTCGTCGGCGACCTCGGTCTCCTGGCGCTGCCAGTTCTCGTACCGGGTCGCCACCCCGTGAGCCTCGGCCAGGGCCACCAGATCCGCGTCCATTCCCATCCTTTCCCCGTCGGTGCACGATCCCTAACCCATTGCGTACATCGGTCAGCATGGGGCACATGGGTGACATGATTCGAAAATTCCAGGGATGGTTCGCCGCCGCACTCGCCGGTGTGACACTCGCGGTGCTGATTCCGGCTCAGGCCTGGGCAGCCGACAACGGCACCGCCCAGCTGGTGGTAGAGGCAGCACGTAAGTCCCGGCGCGGCGGATTCGGGGTCGTCGGCATCATCTGCTGCCTCGGCGTCGTCGCCATCGCCGTGATCGCGTTCATCGTCATTTCGCGGAACCGCAAGCGTCGCTGAGGCCCACCGGCCTAGCGTTGACGCATGCGATCTGTGCTGCTGGGCGGGGGGATCGCGGCGGTTCTCTGCGTTCCCCTGGCCATCTCGGTGGCGGCCCGCGCCTCCGCCGACGTGGTGATCACCCGTGGGCGTCCGGCGCTTGCGTCGGCCACCGAGAGCATCGCGTGGGCGGCCGCCGGTGTCACCGACACCGCCTCCGGCACGCGGTGGTCCAGCGGGGCGTCCGGAGCCGGCACCCAGTGGGTCCGGATCGATCTCGGTACGGCCCAGGAGGTCCGGCGGGTGCGGCTGCACTGGGCCAGGGCGTACGCCGAGGCGTACCGGCTGCAGCTGTCCGACGACGGCGCGTCCTGGCGGGACCTGTACCGGACCTCGTCAGGTGACGGCGGGGTCGACGACGTCCGCGGCCTCTCCGGGACGGGACGGCACCTGCGCGTGCTGGCCACCCGGCGGGGCACCCCGGCGGGTTACTCGCTCTGGGACGTGCGTGCGTACGGGCCCGGGCACGCGGCCCCGGAACTCGAGCCGGCCGTCACCGCCGACGTCCCGCCGGCCGCCGCCGGGCTGACCGGTGCCACCAAGAAGGAGATCGCCCTCAAACTGGTCTCCAGCGCGGAGAACTCCACCCTGGAATGGCGCAACCAGTACGGGTACATCGAGGACCTGGACGACGGCCGCGGGTACACCGCCGGCATCGTCGGGTTCTGCTCCGGCACCTCCGACATGCTCGCCGTCGTCACCGACTACACGCGCCGCAAACCGGACAACGGCCTGGCCGGATACCTGCCAGCGCTGCGCGCGGTGGACGGGACGGACTCGCACGAGGGCCTCGATCCCGGCTTCCCGGGCGCCTGGCGGGCCGCAGCCGCGGACCCGGTGTTCCGCAAGGTCCAGGAGGCCGCACGGGACCGGATGTACTTCGTCCCGGCGGTACGCCTCGCCGAGGCCGACGGGCTACGGGCCCTCGGCCAGTTCGCCTACTACGACGCGGCCGTCATGCACGGCGTCGCCGGGCTGCGGGAGATCCGGGAACGGGTGGTGGCCGGGCAGCGGACCCCGGTGCTGGGCGGCGACGAGATCACCTATCTGACGGCGTTCCTGGACGCGCGGGCCGCCGAGATGCGCACCGAGGCGGCGCACAGTGACACCAGCCGGGTCGACACCGCACAGCGGGCGCTGCTGCGGGCCGGCAACCTGGACCTGGTCACGCCGTTCAGCTGGCAGGTCTACGGCGACACGTACCGGCTGCCGGCCTGATCAGACCTTCTGGAACAGTGCCGGCACCAGGTCGGGACGCCAGTCCGGGAGCGACGTGTGCGCCTCCCGCACCCGGTAGACGGCGTTGCCATGACCGACGAACTGACCGGCCTTGTACGCGGTGAAGGCCTTCCACTTCGCCGGGGCGGGCACCTGGACGGAAACCTTCATCGAGTCGACGACCATGCCGCTCGAGTACCGCCCGGCGGAGGCCAGGTTGAGCACGAAGGCGAGTGGCGCACCCTTCTCGGCACGGGTGAACCGGAGCACCTTGCGGCCGTCGAGCGACCAGGTCAGTGTGGTCGGGGTCCAGTCGACGGCATAGGTGTGGAAGTCGTCGCCCCCGACCCGGTCCGGGCCGAGGGTCTCCACGGTTCCGGCCGGCACCCGGCCCGCCGCGTCGAGCACGCCCAGCGCCTTCCAGGCGCCGTCCGTCCGCCACATCCTGATCCGGGCCTCGGCTCGGCCGTACGCCTGCCCGAAGGTCTTCTCCGTGCGCAACGTCGAGCCGAGCGCCAGTCGCCCGTCGCCGTCCAGCCAGGCGAAGCCCCGGCTGCCGCCGGTCGTCCAGACGTCGCCGTCCGGGCCGGCCCCGCGACCGCCGGTGAAGTCGTCGCTGAGCACGACACGGGTGACCGTTGCGGCCTCGGCCGTCCCGCCGGGGCCACCGGCCAGCGTTGCGGTCACGACGACCGCGGTCACGGCCAGTACGCGCGGCGCGCTCCCTCTCATGAACCGTCCCTCACCAAATAGATCAGGTGGGCACTGTGCTGAATGGGGAGCGCTGCCGGCAAGAGATTTTTAAATCACTTTACGAAAATGTGGCCGTACGGAGGTCAGTCGTAGTCCGGAGCGCGGGTCTCGTGCATGGCCAGCTCCTCGGCACTGGCGCCGCCGCCGGCCGCACCGGCATCCCAGGCGACGCTGTCCGGCTCGTCGTCCCAGCCCGAACCGCCGTCCGGCGCGACCAGGCGGCCCACCGGGCGGGGCGAGTCCTCGTCGAGCTGCCCGTCGTCGTAGAGCGAGATCTGCGACTGCGGATCCGAGGTCGGGCTCGGACTCCACACGTCCCGGTCGAACTCGCGCTGCGCCGAGTCGTCCAGCGTCTCGTCGATCGGATCCCGGCGCGGCGGGTCGGCCGGTTCAGCGCCGACATCCGGCTCCTCCTGTCGCAGCCGCTGGTCGAGCGACTCACCGTGGAGCTGCTCCTCGGCGGTCTCGCCGAACCGGTTCGAGCCGCCCGGGCCCACCCCGGCGAGCGCGGCCGGATCGGGGCCGTCCGCCCACCGCGGGCTGTTCACCTCGTCGTACGCGGAGGAATCGTCGTCAGCGGTGTCCGGCAGTCCCGACGCCTCCGGATCGGTGACCTCGGCCGGGTAGTCGTTGTCTCGCATAGCGGCAAGGTACCCATGATCCGGGTCGATCATGCGGCCGACGCGGCTCCGAGACGGGCCCACACCACCTTGCCGTCGGCCAGCCGCAGATGGCCCCAGCGGGCCGCGATCGTGTCGATGAGAAGCAGACCGCGGCTGCCGTACACCGTCGGCGCCACCGGCCCGGCGAAGTGGGGCAGCGCCGCTGACCCGTCGCGTACCGCGACGCTCATGGTGCCGCCGTGCAGCGCGAGCAGCACCCGCATCGGGGTGCGGGCGTGCACCACCACGTTGTTGACCATCTCGGTGGCCGTGATGCACGCGTCGCCGACCAGGTCCGGTCGATCCCATCGGGCACACACCTCGGTGATCAGCTCCCGGGCGAGCCGGGCCGCGCCGGCTTCCGGGGCCAGCTCGACACTGACGCGGTGCTGTTCCGGGCCGGGGTCGCCCAGAGCGGCGAAGGCACCTGCCTGATCCGGCCAGACCGGCCAGCCGCTGGGCCGCCACGCGATCGTGTCGGATGAGCCGCAGAGCGCCAGATGGCTGCCCGGCCAGTCCCGGGTCTCGTCCAGCACTTCACGCAGCACCGTGACCGCGGCCGCCTCGATCACCCGCAGGCCGGCGATGTCGACCACCAGGGCCTCCGGCTGGGCCGCCAGCACGCCGAGAAGCGCCGAACGGATCGGGGCAGCGGTGGCGTCGTCGAGCACCCCGGCCAGCCGGACCAGAGGATAGGCCTGGCCGCGGTCCACGCGGTGACGAACCTCGCTCGGCATGATCGCTCCATTGTGCATAGCCTGACGGCGGCGCGCATTTCGAGAGCGCGAGTACATCGGGTTACCCCGAACCGGGGTGGTCATGCCGCGAGGTGCTTCCCGTCAGGCGCGGCGGGCCAGCGCGGTCAGCACGCTCTCGTGCAGCAGGCCGTTGGTACCGATGACCGAGCTGTTGTCGGCGGCCGGCCGTCCGTCCAGATCGGTGATCTTCCCGCCCGCCTCGGTGACGATCGGGATCAGCGCGGCCATGTCCCAGAGCGACAGCTCCGGCTCCGCCATCGCGTCGAGCGCCCCCTCGGCGAGCAACATGTATCCGTAGAAGTCGCCGTACGCCCGGCTGCGCCACACCCCCAGCAGGATGTCCGTCATCTGCTGGAGCCGGCCGTTGTCGGCCCAGCCGTTGAGGCTCGCGTAGCAGAAACTCGCGTCGGTCAGCTTCCGCACCGAGGACACGCTGATCCGGGTCGCCGAGTGCTGGTTCCGGCCGGCGAACGCCCCCAGCCCACGACCGGCCCACCAGCGCCGGCCCAGTGCCGGCGCGGAGACCAGCCCGGCCACCGGGGTGTCCCCCTCCATCAGCGCGATCAGGGTCGCCCAGATCGGCACCCCGCGAACAAAGTTCTTGGTGCCGTCGATCGGGTCGATCACCCAGTACCGGTTACCCGGTCCGGCGTTCGCGGCGGTCCGTCCGAACTCCTCACCGAGCACCCCGTCGCGGGGCCGGGCCCGGGCCAGCGTCGCGCGGATCGCCCGCTCCACCGCGGTGTCCGCGTCGGACACCGGCGTCAGGTCGGGCTTCGACTCGACCTTCAGGTCCAGTGCGCGGAACCGCGCCATCGAGATGGCGTCGGCCGAGTCGGCGAGAACGTGGGCGAGCGCGAGATCGTCGGCATATCCGGCCATGCCAGAAAGCTAGTCCATCAACCCGGCGCACGCGTTTCGCCGTCGGACTTCGTCCCGATGTTCAAGATCAGGCCTGCTCCGCGGGGGTGTCCCGGCCGTCACCCTCGCCGGCCCGGGAGGAGAGCAGCCGTCGGTACGAGGCCAGACGGCGCTCGTCGGCCTTCCCCTCCGCCACCCACGCGTCCAGCCGGCAGTCCGCGTCGGCGGCCGTGTGCCCGCAGTTCGGCTGGTCCTCCAAGGTGCCCTCGACCAGGTCCGGGAAGCCGTGCAGCAGGCTTTCCGCGCTCACGTGCGCCAGCCCGAAACTCCGGATGCCCGGGGTGTCGATGATCCAGCCCGGGTCCTTGCGGGACCGGCCGACCGTCGGCAGCCGCAACGCCACCGCACTGGTCGACGTGTGCCGGCCCTTGCCGATCGCGCTCACCACGCCGACCGCCCGCAGCGCATCCGGGACCAGGCGGTTCACCAGCGTCGACTTGCCCACTCCGGAGTGACCGACCATCACCGAGAGGCGGCCCGCCAGCCGGCCGCGCAACTCGTCCAGGTCGCTGCCGGGGCGGACCAGCACGTGCGGCAGATCCAGTTCGGCGTAATAGCCGAGCACCTGTTCCGGGCCGGCCAGGTCGGCCTTGGTCAGGCAGAGCAGCGGTTCGATGCCCGCGTCGTACGCCGCCACCAGGCACCGGTCGATGAACCCGGTCCGCGGCGGCGGGTCGGACAGCGCGCTCACGATGACCAGCTGGTCGGCGTTGGCCACCACCACCCGCTCGAGCCGGCCCTCGGGCGTGGTGTCGTCGTCGTCCGCCGTCCGGCGCAGCACCGACGTCCGCTCGGCGATCCGGACGATCCGGGCCAGCGTGCCGGCCGAGCCGGACGAGTCGCCGACCAGCGCCACGCGGTCGCCCACCACCACCGATTTGCGGCCCAGCTCGCGGGCACGCATCGCGGTGATCACGTCATCGCCGGTCCCGTCCTCACGGACACAGCCGTAGCGACCCCGGTCCACCGTGATGACCAGGGCATCGACGGCGTCGTCGTGTTTCGGGCGGGTGCGGGTACGCGGGCGGGACGACCGGCCCGGCCGGATCCGGACGTCGTCCTCGTCGTACTCCCGTTTACGCGCTGGCAGATTCCGCTCCTTGCACGAGTCCAGCCCAGAGTTCGGGGAACTCGGGCAACGTCTTCGACGTACAACTTACGTCGGCGAGGTCCACCCCCGGCACGGCGAGTCCGATGACGGCGGCGGCATGGGCCATCCGATGATCCGCGTACGTCTCGAAGACCGCACCGTGCAACGGCCGCGGCTCGATGCGCAGACCGTCACGGAACTCGGTCACCCCGGCACCCACCTTGCCCAGCTCGGCGGCGAGCGCGGCGATCCGGTCCGTCTCGTGACCCCGGATGTGCTCCACCCCGCGCAACTCGGACGGTCCCTCCGCGAGAGCCGCCAGCGCCGACACCACCGGGGTCAGCTCACTGACCTCCGACAGGTCGGCGGTGATCCCGCGCAAGGTGCCGGTGCCCCGCACGGTCAGGCCCTCGGCCGAGGAGGTGACCTCCGCACCCAGGCTCCGGAAGATCTCGGTGACCTGACCGACCGGCTGCCAGCTGTCGGCCGGCCAGCCCGCCAGGGTGACGGCCCCGCCGGTGACCGCCGCCGCCGCGAAGAACGGCGCCGCGCCGGACAGATCGGGCTCGATCGTCCACGTCCGGCCGCGCAGTGTCCCCGGCTCGACCCGCCACACGTCCGGCACGCTCTCGTCCACCTCGGCGCCCGCGGCCCGCAGCATGTGCGTGGTCATCCGCAGATGCGGGGCGGACGGCACCGGAGGGCCCTCGTGGCGCAGGGTCAGGCCCTTGCCGAAGCGCGCGGCGGACAGCAGCAACCCGGAGACGAACTGGCTGGACGCCGACGCGTCGATCACCGCCTCGCCACCCTCGACCCCGCCGGTGCCGTGCACGGTGAGCGGCAGACCGCCGGTGGGCGAGGCGTCGAGCGACACCCCCAGCGCGCGCAGCGCCTCCACGATCGGGCCCATCGGCCGGTTGCGGGCGTGCGGGTCGCCGTCGAACTCGACCACCCCGTCGGCGAGCGCCGCCGCCGGTGGCAGGAACCGCATGATCGTGCCGGCCAGCCCCACGTCGACCCGGGCCGGACCGCGGAACGGGCCGGGCGTGACCACCCAGCGGTCCTCGTCGCCGGTGTCCACCCCGACGCCGAGCGCGCGCAGGCCGGCGGACATCAGCACGGTGTCGCGGGCCCGCAGCGGCGCCTCGATCACCGACCGGCCGTCGGCCAGGGCGGCCAGGATCAGGGCGCGGGCGGTCATCGACTTGGAGCCGGGCAGCCGGACGGTCGCCGTGACCGGGCCGGTGGCGGACGGGGCGGTCCAGGGGCGAGGTTGAGCAGTCACGCCCGCCATTGTGCCGTCGCCCTCCGACAATCCCCGGTCGTGATCCCGGCCCGCGAGACATGTCCGCCACCGCACCGCCCGTCCGGGTGACCCCCAGCTGCACAGCTGGGAGTGTTTCGGGGCGGACGGGCGTGCGGCGGGCGGCGTAGCCTTCGGCTCATGTGCGGCCGATACGCCACGACCAAGAGCAACGCCGACCTCAGCCAGCTTTTCGAGGCCGTCGATGTTGCCGAGCCGCTGCGTGCCAGCTGGAACGTCGCTCCCACCGACCCGGTGCCGCTGGTGCGGATGTCGAAGGAGCACGAGGGCCGGGTGCTGGACACCGCCCGCTGGGGTCTCGTGCCGCACTGGGCCAAGGACCTGAAGGCGGGCGCTCGCATGATCAACGCGCGGGCCGAGACGGTCACGGAGCTGCGCTCGTTCGCGTCGTCCTTCGCGAAGCGGCGCTGTCTGGTCCCGGCTGACGGCTGGTTCGAGTGGGTCCGGGACGGCAAGCGGAAGCAGGCGTTCTACATGACGCCGGTGGACGGGGCGCCGCTGGTCTTCGCCGGTCTGTGGTCGGCCTGGGGTCCGGAGTCGGTGCTCACCTGCAGCGTGATCACGACCGCGGCGCTCGGCGGTCTGAAGCGGGTGCACGACCGGATGCCGCTGATCCTGCCGGCCGACCGGTGGGCCGACTGGCTGGCCGGCGGCGGGGACCCGGAGCGGTTGTTGCGCCCGCTGTCGGAGAGCGCTCTGGAGGCCATCGAGGTGCGTCCGGTCGGGGCCGCGGTGGGCAACGTACGCAACAACGGTCCCGAGCTGATCGAGCCGGACATCAACGTTACGCTTTTTTGAACTCTCTAAGATCAACAAGAGTATTTGTCGGAATATGTGGCTATTCCGAATGGGAAACTTTGTTTGAAGATAGATCAACCCCTTGTTCTGATCTTGCTGCCTGCGGTACAAACCAGCGCCGGAGTGGTGCTGGACCGTAAGGTGCGGCCCGGCCGCCACATGCAGTTCCGGTCCCACGGGGGAGGTGGGCTGATGACACGAGCACGCATGCCGCGTCCGCACGAGGTTGCTATCGCGCGACGCGACCCGCGACTGCTCGAGGCGATCGCGCAACGAAGCACTGATGAGGCCTGGCGCACACGCGGCGCCTGCCGGAGCGTGGATCCCGAGACATTTTTTCCAGCACCCAACGAGCCGTCCGGTGGAGCCGTCGCGCTCTGCGGCACGTGCGACGTGCAAGGGCCGTGCCTGGCCTGGGCCTTGCAGGTCGGCGACTGTCACGGGGTCTGGGGCGGTACCACGCCACGGGAACGCCGAGCGATGCTCGTCGCGTGGCGGGAACGCATCCAGGCCAACGGCGAGGAGGTCGACGACTCGCCGGACGACGAGGATCGCCGTCTTCTGACGCTGACGCCCGTCAGCCGCTGATACAACGGAGCGCGTGACCCGCTCCGAGATCACCATCGAGACCCCACGCGGCCCCGCCGCCGTGACCGTCACCGAACCGGCCGGTCCGGCGCTCGCCCTGCTCGTCCTCGGCCACGGCGCCGGGGGCGGTGTCGACGCGCCCGACCTGGTCGCGGTGCACGACGCGGCGGTGGCGGCCGGCGTGCGGGTCGCGCTGGTCACCCAGCCGTACCGGGTCGCCGGCCGCCGCGCGCCCGCTCCGGCCGGTCACCTCGACGAGGCCTGGACGACGGTGGTGGGCGCGTTGCGCGTACCGCCGATGCCGTTGATCGTCGGAGGGCGGTCGAGCGGAGCGCGGGTCGCCTGCCGGACCGTGACGACGCTGGGCGCCGCGGGGGTTCTCGCCCTTGCCTTCCCGCTGCACCCGCCGGGCCGGCCGGAGAAGAGCCGGGCCGGTGAGCTTCCGGCCGGCGTGCCCACGCTGGTGGTCAACGGGGATCGCGATCCGTTCGGCGTTCCGGAAGGTGGCGGACCGGTCGAGGTCGTCGTTCGTCCAGGTGCGGTGCACGATCTGCGAAAGGATCTCCCCGGCACCGCGGAGATCGTTCTGGCCTGGCTTCGCCGCCACTCCTGGGCACGGTGACACCGGCCGGGGAATGCACGGCCCCGCGACCGGCGTTACCCGACTGGACACAGTCAGCGGAAGGGGTTAGCCAGTGGGTGCCGGTGTCGGAAGCGTCGAGCGCGACGGCCGGAAGGCGGACCGGGTGCGGGACCTTCTGGGTTCCCCCGAATGGCCCGCGGTGGAGGCTCCGCCCGCGCGACCGTCGGTGAGCGTGAGCACACCGGCGGTTTTCGAGAGCGTTACAGGGGCACTACCCGTATCCTCGGCGGGGCGGTCGAGGGGAGAGTCGAGGGTGGCCCAGAAGGAACGGACCGATGAGCGACGTCAGCGCTTCGAGCGTGAGGCGTTGCCGTTCGTCGACCAGCTCTATGCAGCCGGCCTGCGGATGACCCGCAACCCGGCCGATGCCGAGGACCTGGTGCAGGAGACGTTCCTCAAAGCGTTCTCCGCGTTCCACCAGTTCGAGCAGGGGACGAACCTCAAGGCCTGGCTCTACCGGATCCTGACGAACACGTACATCAACTCGTACCGGCGCAAGCAACGGCAGCCGGTGCAGGCGCCGACCGAGGAGATCACCGACTGGCAGCTCGCGTCGAGTGAGTCGCACACGTCGCAGGGTCTGCGATCGGCCGAGACCGAGGCGCTGGACCGTCTGCCCGACAGCGACATCAAGGAAGCGCTGCAGTCCCTGCCGGAGGACTTCCGGCTCGCCGTCTACCTCGCCGATGTCGAGGGTTTCTCGTACAAGGAGATCGCCGACATCATGGGCACGCCCATCGGAACGGTCATGTCCCGGCTGCACCGCGGCCGCCGCAACCTCCGCAAGCTGCTGGAGCAATATGCGGTGGACCGTGGCATCACCCGGACCGCGACCTCCGAGCCCCAGGGGGCGTGACGACATGGAGCACGAGGAGAACGACTGCAGTGCCGTCCTCAGCGAGGTCTACCTCTACCTGGACCTGGAGTGCTCGGAGGATCGCCGTCAGCTGATCCAGAAGCACCTCGACGACTGCCCCGGATGCCTGCGCGAGTTCGGCATCGAGCACGAGGTGAAGGCTCTGGTCAGCCGCTGCTGCGGTGACGAGCGGGCCCCGGCGGAGCTGCGCGACCGGCTCCGGTCGAAGCTCGGCCAGCTCGAGGTCCAGACCGAAGCCCGGGAGTTCCTCCCCTGAGTCGCCAAAAGGCCCGGCGTATGCCGGGCCTTTTTTGCGTTTCAGCTGTTGGGGCGCTTGCCGTGGTTGGCGGCGCTCTTCTTACGGGCTCTCTTCCTACGGGCCTTCTTCGCCATACCGGCACTCCTGTCCGTCGTGCGTGAACTCGCTGCCGATCGTAGTCGGCGCGTCGGGACGAGCCGGACTCACCCGCACCCTGGCCGTGATGTGATGACACCCATGGCGGACGAGATACGGGCCGAGATGGTCGCCAACGTGTGGAAAGTTGTGACGACGGCGGGTGCCACCGTCACCCATGGCGACACGCTGGTGATCCTCGAGTCGATGAAGATGGAGATCCCGGTGCTCGCCGAGTCCGGCGGCACCGTCTCCCAGGTGGCGGTCCACGAGGGCGACGTCGTCCATGAGGGCGATCTGATCGCGGTGATCGGTTAGTCCCGCCGCCAGCGCAGCAGGGAGCGTCCCCGGCCACGCTGGCGCGGAACGGCCGGCACCCGGAGCGTGGCCGCGGCCAGTTCCCGGGTGGGCCGGTCCAGGGCGGGTGCGGCGAGAGCCAGTTCGGCGACCGCGCGGGCGGACGGGCCGGAGGCGGTCTCGGTGAGCCGCCCGGCCACCACCGCGGCGATGTCCTCGCGGGCCTCCGGATCCACCCAGGCGTAGGCGATCAGAGCGAACAGCGCGGCCTGGGTCACCCGGTCGACGTCACCGTCGAGCAGGCCGAGCAGCAGACGCCGGCGGCTCGACTCGGCCCACGGCTCCTCGGTCCCGTGGTGCAGCAGCCCCAGGCAGGCCCACACCTCCAGGCCGACCGTCTCCGGGTGGGCGAGAAGGGCCAGCAGCTCCCACGGCTCGACCAGGACCAGGCCGAGTGCCCGGTCGTAGGCGCCGGGCGGGTGCGGCCAGGTCTGGCCGGCGATCCGCTGCAGCCGGCGCAGCGCGTCCGCGGACGGCTCGGCGTTGACCGGGGCCCGGCCGGCGGGCAGGGGCTGTCCGGCGGGCAGGCCACCGAGCCACGGCGTGCTGCGGCAGCACTCCTCCAGGTCGGTGTGCTCGTGCGCGTCGTCTGGATGGTCGCGGATGAAGTCGGCCAGCTCGACCAGGTGGGCGACGTCGCCGTCGGCGCGGTACCGCAGCCGGTGGGCGGTGTGCACCACGCAGTCGAAGGCCGGATCGCGTTCGAGGGCGAGCTCGGTCCAGCGCAGCGCCTCGTCGAGCCGGCCCAGGTCGGCCAGGGTGGCCGCGACGTCGGCGTAGACCGAGAGGTCGTCGGGGTCGTACGCGACGGCCCGGCGGAGGGCGGCGAGGGCCTCCGGCATCCGGCCGGCGCTGCGGTACGCGTACCCGAGCCAGATCTCGCCGAGTTTGGACGGCTGTGAGCGAGCGCCGCGCCCGGCCCACTCGACCGCGAGGCGGACCTCGCCGAGCCGGCGAGCCAGTGCCGAGCCGGCACCGAGCAGCATCGCGTGCTCGCCGTGCGCGGTGACGGCGTGCCGCAGCACGGTCAGGTAGGGGCGGAGCGGGTTCACGGTGTCCGCCGGGGCCGGGTCGCCGACGGCGGTGCAGAGGCGCATCACGGTGCGGGCCAGCTGGCCGGGGTCGATGCGGGCGCCGAGGGCGGGATCGGCGACCCAGGGGACACCGGCCCAGTCGAGCGCCGGGGCGTGCCCGCTGGCGGCGGCGAGCAGTGGAAGACCCTCTTCGGGGCGGCCCGCGGCGGCCAGCAGGTGTGCGCGGGCAGCGAGCCGGCCGATCGGCGCGTGTGGTTCGGCGGGGAAGAGTTCCAGCCCGCCACCGGCCTGTGCCGCCAAGCGGCTGAGCAGCTCGTGTGTGTCGGGCAGGGTGGGTGCGTGGGCCAGCGCGGCGGCGAGGAACGCGGCCGCGGGCGCGGTCTCGCCGGCGTCCAGTGCGGCGCGGGCGCGCGCGAGGTCGCGGCGGGCCGAGGGGCGAGATTCCACGAGTGAAGACCCTAGGGGAAGAGGGAGAGATTGTCAGTCCTCACGTTTGCTCGTTTGTGCACGAAACCTTGACCAACTAAGCTTCTTATTGCAAGACTGCGCACCGAATGCGCATGGATCGCGCGAGAAGGGGAGGATCACGTGACACAGCGAGGCCTGGGGATGTCGGAGGACATCGCGGAACAACCCGCCGGTTTCGCGCGGCTGCTGGAGGCCGGTCCGTCCGGTGAGATCGCCGCCGTCGCCGCCGAGGTGGCCCGCCGGGCTCCCCGCAGCGTCCTCTTCGTCGGCCGCGGCACGTCCGACCACGCCGCCCTCTACGGCGCGTACCTGGCCGAGATCCGGCTCGGCCTGCCGGTGGCCAGTGCCTCCCCGAGCGCGATCACGCTCTACGGCGCCCGCCCCGATCTCACCGGCACCCTGGTCATCGGAGTCAGCCAGAGCGGCGGCTCACCCGACCTCACCGGCGTGCTCAGCGTCGCTCGGGAGACCGGCGCGCTGACCCTGGCCGTCACCAACAACCCCGAATCCCCGCTGGCGCGCGCGGCCGAGCTCTCCATCGACGTGGCGGCCGGTCACGAGCGGGCCGTCGCGGCCACCAAGACGTACACGGCCGAGCTGCTCGCCCTCCTGATGCTGGTCGAGGGCATCCGCGCCGGCGACGGGCAACTGCCCGGCGAGGAGCGCGCGGCGCTGGAGAAGCTGCCCCGGCTTGCCTCCGAGGTGCTGGCCGACCGCTCCGCGACCGAGCTCGCCCAGCGGTACCGGTTCGCGTCGAGCCTGGTCACCACCGGGCGCGGGTATGCGTACCCGACCGCCCGGGAGGCCGCCCTCAAGCTGATGGAGACCTCCTACCTTCCGGCGCTCGCGTTCTCCGGAGCCGATCTGTTGCACGGCCCGCTCGCCATGGCCGACCCGGACGTCCCGGTCCTCGCCGTGGCCGGTGAGGGGCCCGGCGGCCGGTCGATGCGCGACGTGGTGACCCGGCTCGGTGAGCGCCGTGCCGACGTGGTGACGATCGGTGCCGTGGACGTGCCCGGCGCCTCGGCCCGGCTCGCCGTCCCGGCCGTCGACGAGCGGTACTCGCCGCTGCTCGACATCCTGCCGCTGCAGCAGCTCGCGCTCGCGCTCTCGCTGGCGCGTGGCGAAGATCCCGATGCGCCGCGTGGACTGAAGAAGGTCACCTCGACGCTTTAGAAATAAGCTGAGGCCGTGTCCACCCTGCGTGATCTCGCCGAAGAACACACCGGCCTCAGCCCCGCCGACATCGACCACCTGCACCGGATCGCCGGCGACTGGCAGTTGCTGTCCGACCTGTCCTTCGCCGACCTGCTGCTCTGGGTGCCGATCAAGGGGGAGCCACGGCGGCCGCGGGAGTTCCTCTGCGTCGCGCAGGTGCGGCCGACCACCGCGCCCACGGCGTACCAGGACGACCAGGTGGGCAAGATCGTCGGCGGGCCGGAGGTGGCGCACCTGGACGTCGCCATCACGCAGGAGCGGATCTGGCGGGAGGGCGATCCGGTCTGGTACGGCGACACGCCCGCCCGCCACGAGGCCATCCCGGTCCGGCTGCGGGACGCCACCGACCTGGAGGAGGCGCTCAGCGAGGTGATCGCGGTGATCGGCCGCGACACCAACCTGAGCACCGCGCGCACCCCCAGCCAGCTCGAGCTCAACTACCTGACGACCGCCGACGACCTGGCGCAGATGGTGGCGGACGGCACATTCCCGCCGCCCCGTCTGCCCGGCGAGATCACCTCGGCACCGCGGGTCGGCGACGGCCTGATCCGGCTCGACGCCTCCGGCAAGGTGACCTACGCCAGCCCGAACGCACAGTCCGCCTACCGCCGGCTCGGTTTCAACGCCCACCTGGTCGGCGAGGAGCTGGCGAAACTGTCCAGCCGGCTTTCCGGTGACCCGCTCGAGGGCAACGACGCCGCCGAACGCATCCTGGCCTCGCTGCGTGGCGAGTTCCCGGCCCGGATGGAGGTGGAGGCACGCGGCGCCACGGTGCTGACCCGGGCGCTGCCCCTGCTACCGGCCGGGGTGCCGATCGGCGCACTGGTGCTGGTCCGGGACGTGACCGAGGTGCGCCGCCGGGAGCGGGCGCTGATGACCAAGGACGCCACCATCCGGGAGATCCATCACCGGGTGAAGAACAACCTCCAGACCGTGGCGGCGCTGCTGCGCCTGCAGGCCCGCCGGGTGGACGCGCCGGAGGCCCGGATGGCGCTGGAGGAGTCGGTACGCCGCGTCGCGTCGATCGCCCTCGTGCACGAGACCCTGTCGATGTCGAGCGACGAGGCCGTCGAGTTCGACGGCATCGTGGACCGGGTCGCCTCGGCCGCGACCGAGGTGGCCACCACCGGCTTCCCGGTGAAGATCCGCCGCGAGGGCACCTTCGGGGTACTGCCGGCCGAGATCGCCACCTCGCTCGTGATGGTGCTGAACGAGTTGCTGATCAACGCGGTCGAGCACGGTTTCCCGGCCCCCGACGAGGACGCCGAGCCGCAGCCGGGCGCGGCCGAGGGCGAGGTCGTGGTCTCGGCGCACCGGTTCCGCAAGCAGCTGCATGTCACCGTGGCCGACAACGGGCGGGGCCTGCCGGACGGCTTCAAGTTCGAGGGCAGCAACCGGCTGGGCCTGCAGATCGTCCGGGCGCTGGCCACCGGTGAACTGCGGGGCAGCATCGAACTGCGCAACCGGGCCGGCAGCGGCACCGAGGCGGTCCTGGTGGTGCCGCTCGGGAAGCGCTGACCCGATGGCCGTCCGGCGTCCGGAGCACGGCCTGGCGCGGCAGGCCGAGGGCGGCGACCAGGACGATCGCGATCACGGCCCGCAGTCGCAGGCCGCGCAGGGCGGCCGCGGCGCAGAGCGTCACGGCGGGCAGGGCGAACAGCACGTGCCGCGGATCCCACAGCGGCCCGGTCAGGAAGGAAGCGCCGAGCAACGCGAGCGGTGGTACGGCGGCGAGTACGGCCAGTTCCCGCAGCAACGCCCGGTCCGGCCAGCGCGCGACCAGAGCGAGTCCGGTCACCACAAGTCCGGCGGTCGCCGCACCGAAGAACGCCTCCGGCGTCTCGCGGACCAGGTCCCAGGGCGTGTCCGGGCGCCAGGCGAAAAGCGGGGTGTGCTGCCGTACCCCGAGGGAGCTCAACGGCGCCGGCGGTACGAGAGCGAGCACGGTCACCGGGAACCACCAGAAGAGTGCCCGCTCCCGGCTGAGCCGCCACCGGGACCAGACCGTGAAGGTGTGCCCGGCCAGCACGAGCAGCGCCGCCGGATGAGCCAGTCCGGCAAGTGCGACCGACGTCCCGTACCCGAGCCAGCGCGCCCAGCCCGGTTCGTCGAGCACCAGGTAGAGCATCAGCGTCGCGGTGGTGGCGAAGAGGAACGCCAGGCCCCACGGCTCGGCGCTCTGCGCGGTCCGGCTGACGATCGGCAGGGCGGCCAGCAGCAGCCCGCCGCAGAGCCCGGCACCGGGACTGAGTACGCGCCGGCCGAGTTCCGCGGCGACGCCCACGCCGAGCGTGACCGCGATCAGCGACGGGATCCGCAGGCTGATGATCTGGTCGCCGGAGATCTCCGCCCAGAAATCCAGGAACAGCTGGTACGGCACGTGCACGGCGTCGGTGGCCCGTCCCGCCTCGATGATCTGCACCGGTCCCGGTGCCGGGCCGGAGATGCCCTCGCCGGGGCCGGCCGCCGGAACGCCCAGGCCGTACCGGCCGGCGGCGAGTGTGACCGCGGCCGGGATGATCGACGGTGCCCAGGTCCGGAGCAGGCCGGCGGGGCGGTGCTGCCGGGCCGGGCGCGGACCGGCGAGCGGCCGGGTCGGCGAGTCGTCATGGGCGGTCTCAGCGGGCATGCGCGCCTCCGGACCGAGTGTCGCAATCCGGGGCCCTGGCGTGCCACCGTATCTCACCGTGTCGGAACGGCTACCGGGCGTGGCGTTACAGCTTAGGGGGAGACTGTTACAAGATGTTGGCGTTGTGCGACTCGGCACACTCCCGAAATCTGGACCGTGCTGGCCGAGAATGCCTGCGCGTGAGAGGCTTTCGACATGACCGCTGCAGTTGACCGCCGCTTCGTGGCCCGCCGCCACGTCGACTACGGCCGCGTCCGCAGCGCTATGTGTCCGGCTTCCTGACGACGCCCGATTTCCAGTTTGGGCGCGAGACCGCCGGGCCCCCACTCCTGACACAGATGTCACGAGCCTCCTCAGGGCCGTGAGCGGCATCGCGCGCCCACGAAACCCGGAGGAACGCCGAGATGGCGCCCAGCAACACTCCCGCTGCAAGGCCGACCGCCCGCCCCCGTAAGGCGCGCGGCGAGGGTCAGTGGGCGCTCGGACACCGCGAGCCGCTGAACCCCAACGAACGCAGCAAGAAGGACGACAACCCGCTCAACGTCCGCGCGCGGATCGAGAACATCTACGCGCACGGTGGCTTCGCCTCGATCGACCCGGCCGACCTGCGCGGACGGTTCCGCTGGTGGGGTCTCTACACCCAGCGCCGCGCCGGGATCGACGGCGGCCGCACCGCGGTCCTCGAGCCCGAGGAGCTCGAGGACGAGTACTTCATGCTCCGGGTCCGCATCGACGGCGGCGCCCTGAACCTCGCCCAGCTGCGCGCCATCGCCGGGATCGCGACCGAGTTCGCCCGCGGCAGCGCCGACATCACCGACCGGCAGAACATCCAGATGCACTGGATCCGGGTCGAGGACATGCCGGAGATCTGGCGCCGGCTGGAGGCGGTCGGCCTGCAGACCACCGAGGCGTGCGGTGACTGCCCGCGTGTCGTGCTGGGCAGCCCGGTCGCCGGCATCTCGGTCGACGAGGTGATCGACGGGACGCCCGCCATCGACGAGATCGTCAAGCGGTACGTCGGCAACCCCGCCTACTCCAACCTGCCGCGCAAGTTCAAGTCGCAGATCTCCTGGCTGGCCGACGGTCCCTATCAGGCCAACGACATCTCGTTCGTCGGCGTGCAGCACCCCGACCACGGCCCCGGTTTCGACCTCTGGGTCGGCGGCGGACTGTCCACCAACCCGCGCCTGGCCGAGCGGCTCGGCGTGTGGGTGCCGCTCGCCGAGATCCCGGACGTGTGGGAGGGCGTGGTCGGCATCTTCCGCGACTACGGCTACCGCCGCCTGCGGCACCGGGCCCGGCTCAAGTTCCTGCTCGCCGACTGGGGGGTGGAGAAGTTCCGCGAGGTCCTGGAGAAGGAGTACCTCGGGCGCGCCCTGATCGACGGGCCGTCGCCGGACCTGCCGGACCGCCCGATCGACCACATCGGCGTGCACAAGCAGCGCGACGGCCGCAATTACGTGGGCGCGGCGCCGGTCGTCGGGCGTTCGTCGGGTGAGCAGCTGACCAAACTCGCCGACCTGGTCGAGGCACACGGCTCGGAGCGGGTGCGGCTCACCGCGTACCAGAAGCTCCTTGTCCTTGATGTTGCCGATGACCAGGTGGAGAGCCTGGTGACCGGGCTGCGCGCGATCGGGCTGGAGGCGCGGCCGTCGGCGTTCCGGCGGGGCACCATGGCCTGCACCGGCATCGAGTACTGCAAGCTCGCCATCGTCGAGACCAAGGCGCGCGGTGAGGAACTGGTGGCCCGGCTCGAGGACCGGCTCAAGGGCTTCGACGCCGACCTGTCGATCCACCTCAACGGCTGCCCGAACGCCTGTGCCCGGACCCAGGTCGCCGACATCGGCCTCAAGGGCCAGCTCGTCCTGAACTCGCACGGTGAGCAGGTCGAGGGCTTCCAGATCCACCTCGGTGGCGCCCTCGGCATGGCCAAGGGCGAGACGGCCGGCTTCGGGCGCAAGGTCCGCGGTCTCAAGACCACGGCCGAGGAGCTTCCGGAGTACGTGGAACGCGTCGCCCAGCACTACCTGGACGGCCGGGACGAGGGCGAGACGTTCTCCAACTGGGTGCTCCGGGCCGAGGAGGAACTCCTCAAATGAGCGAGAACCGCCAGCCGCCCATGTACTGCCCCTACTGCGGCGACGAGGACTTGCGACCCAACGAGGCGTCGCACGGCGCCTGGGAGTGTCACTCCTGCGCCCGTGTCTTCTCCGTCAAGTTCATCGGCCTTCTGTCCAAGGGAGTGAGCAAATGAGTCTCCTCAACGCCTCCGGTCTAGGCCTCATCAGTCTGGGCGGACCCGTCGCCGGCGCTGATCCCGAACGTCGTAAACCCGCCGAGCTGAAGGCGCTCGCCCTCGCGGCCGCCGAAGCTCTCGAAGGTGCCCCCGCCGAGGAGATCGCCAAGTGGGCGACCGACACCTTCGGCGAGCGGTTCTGCGTCACCAGCTCGATGGCCGACGCCGTCGTGGCCCACCTCTTCTCCCGGGTCTCGCCCGGCGTGGACGTGGTCTTCCTCGACACCGGCCTGCACTTCCCGGAGACCCTCAAGGTCCGGGACACGGTCGTACGCACGATGAACGTCAACGTCCGCTCGATCCGCCCGCGCCTGACCGTCGGCCAGCAGGACGGCGAGTACGGTCCCCGCCTGTTCGCCCGCAGCCCCGACGAATGCTGCTTCCTGCGCAAGGTGGAGCCGCTCGAGCGTGCCCTCGGCGAGTACGACGCGTGGGCGACCGGCCTGCGCCGCGACGAGTCGCCGACCCGCGCCAACACGCCGATGGTCGCGTTCGACGCCAAGAAGGGCAAGGTGAAGGTCAACCCGATCGCCGCCTGGACCGAGGACGACGTCAACGCCTACATCAGCCGGTGGGACGTGCCGGTCAACGAGCTGTTCAAGAAGGGCTACGGGTCGATCGGCTGCTGGCCGTGCACCCGGCGCACCAAGGCCGGCGAGGACCCGCGCGCCGGACGCTGGGCGATGTTCGAGAAGACCGAATGCGGTCTGCACGTCTGACCACCCCCCGACGGCCGGCCGTGGTCCTGGTGGCCCACGGCAGCCGTGATCCCCGGGCGGCCGCGTCGACGTCGTCGCTGGCGCGGGCCGTCCAGCGGGCCCGGCCGGACTGGACGGTGCGGGCTTCGTACCTCGACCACGCCGGGCCCCGCCCGCTCGACGTGCTCGCCGCACTGCCCGGCCCGCGCGCGGTTCTCGTGCCGCTGCTGCTCACCGCCGCCTACCACGGCCGGGTGGACCTGCCCGCGGTGATCCGGGAGGCCGCCGCGCTGTCGATCCGGGTGACCGCTACCGACGTCCTCGGCCCGGCCTCCCCGCTGCTGCTCGGCGCGGTCTCCCGGCGGCTGCCCCGGACCGGCCTGGACGCCGTCGTGCTGGCCGCTGCCGGCACCCGGAACGACGCCGCCCGGCAGACCGTCGCGGATGCCGCCGTGGCCCTCGGAGAGCGCCTGGGACTGCCGTCGGCGGTCTCGTACGCCTCCGGCCCGGGTCCGCGGGCCGATGAGGCTGTCAGCGGGCTGCGCGCGGCCGGGGCCCGCCGAGTCGGGATGGCCGCCTACTTCCTGGCGCCCGGTCTGCTCTATGACGCTTCGGTGGACGCGGCGCGATCGGCCGGTGCGGTGGCGGTCGCCGAGCCCCTGGGTGACGCCCTCGAACTGGTTCGCCTGATCGGTGCCCGGGTCGATCCGATCCTCGCCGGTCCACTGGCGAACGCCGCCTGAACCCCTCCGGCCGGCTCCCACCGCCGTCTCAGCTGCGCTGAGGCAGCGGTGCTGCACAGCCGCGTTGGGCCCGGCTGGCTCTCACCGCCGTCTCAGCTGCGCTGAGACATCAGTGCGGCACAGCTGCGGGGGCCGGGCTGGCTCTCAGCGCTGTCTCGTGACGTTGGAGGCAGCGGTGTGTGGCAGCCGGTGGGGGAGCCGGTGGGGGAGCCGGGATCGGGGCGGATCCTGAGAGATGGCTGGCAATATCTCGGGGCCGTTACTCTCGGCGACGATCGCTCTGCGCTATGCGATATTCGGCGGTCATTGGGATCCGGAAGGCCATCGTCCATTGCGGAGTGTGCAGGAGTCGCGACGCAAAGCGTCATGGATGGCATTTCGAGATCATTTCAGCGACCGGCGGAAACGTACCGTGATCGAATTGGCGCACAATGGAGTGCGACGCGCTGTGAGGAGCCCGAAACAGCAAGACGCCCCGGTGCCGTACGGCCCGGGGCGTGAATGCTGTGTGGAGGATTGATTCAAGCGGTGGGAGCGCCGACCCGAAGGCCACCACGACGCTTGACTGCGCGTCGCTCGTCTTCGCTCATCCCGCCCCATACGCCGGCGTCCTGTCCAGACTCGAGTGCCCACGAGAGGCATTCCTCGGTCACCGGGCACCGCCGGCACACGGCCTTGGCCTGCTCGACCTGCAGGAGCGCCGGCCCACTCGTCCCGATCGGGAAGAACAGCTCGGGGTCCTCGTCGCGGCAGATCGCATCGTGACGCCAGTCCATGGCGGCAAACTCCTTGTTTCGGATGGGGTAATGAAAACAGTGCTGTTTACCTATATGCGAGCGCAGTGGTTGG
Organism: Actinoplanes sp. NPDC023801; assembly: GCF_040639655.1. NCBI lineage: Bacteria > Bacillati > Actinomycetota > Actinomycetes > Micromonosporales > Micromonosporaceae > Actinoplanes > Actinoplanes sp. NPDC023801. Next base: position 662,470 of record NZ_JBFAAI010000001.1, read on the forward strand.
CGACGGCTTGTACCCGTACGCTCACCGATGCGTCAGCAAGCTTTTCTGTTCGGTGCTGTTTGGCGCTTCTGGATTAGGAACGCGCACAAGCCGCAACCGGTTACTTCTTATCGCTTGTGAATGCTTTCACGAACTCACGCGTTGTCAAGGGTAGCGCTGGAAGTTTCTCCCGGCGGGTGAGCTGGCTCACGCACCCATATGTCCGGTTCCATCGCTCGTGCCGGAGCCGGTTGACGAACGCTCCCATCAATGTAGTACGGTCCCGGCCACTTCGCAGACCTTTTGCCCGTGTTTCTGTAACGGATCGTGAGCACCTGTCCGGAACACGTACCCCGCAGTCAGCAGATCACACGTAGCGCAGACGGGACGGACACGAAGTGCACTTTCTGTCGTTCCCCTAGGTAGTCGCCGTCCAGCTGGAATGCCTGGGGCCGGGACGCAACCACGGTGAACTCGGTGACGTCATGACGACGTAACACCTGTTTACCTCGCGGATCGGTCGCACGCCACGCGAGCTGTGTCACGGTCCGCGCGCTGCTCGGGACCGTCAGCCTCCGCAACGCCAGCACATCGAGTCCGAGTTCGAACGACGCGTCCGGATTCAAATGGACAGGGCGGTCGCCAACGTACGTCCAGGGCGCGGTGTTCTGCACGATCACCGTGCCGAGCTCCGTGTCCGGGGTCTCACCCGGCCACTCCAGAGTCAGCGGCGGATTCTTCCGGTCCGAACCTCTGAGGAACTGGCTGACCGTGGAACGCATGTAGAGCGCCGGCGTCGACGTGCGGCCGCGCATTCGCGCCTGCTCCACCCGCCGGATCGTCGCCGCGTCCCAGCCGAGGCCCGCTGTGAACGTGAAGTAGCGGTCGTCGGCCCGGCCCAGCCCGACCACCCGGTGCCGGCCGTCGCGTAGGCCGTCGAGGACCACACTCGTACCGTCCGCCCAGTCGCGGGGCATGCCGAGTGCGCGGGCGAAGACGTTCGTCGAACCGCCCGGCACCACGGCCAGCGCCGGAAGCCGGCCGGCGATCGGGCCGGGAAGATCGGCGAGCGCGGCCGGCGCGGTCAGCAGACCGTTCACCGCCTCGTTCACGGTGCCGTCGCCACCGAGGGTGACCACCAGGTCGACGCCGCTCTCCGCCGCGTCGCGGGCCAGTTTCGTGGCGTGACCGCGCCGTTCCGTGTAGCGCACCGTCAAGTCCACGGCACTGCGCAGCGCCCGGACCAGCACGTCCCGGCTGCGTTCGCTCGTCGTCGTCGCCCGGGGGTTGACCACCAGCAACGCTCGCATGCGCGGCACTGTACCCGCCGGGCAGCCCGAAGACTGTCGGTATGGTGCACCAGTGACCGGTGAGAATCCCGTGAGTACCAGCGCCGCCACCCTCGACTGGGGGGTCCGGCTGCTCTACCTGCAGGGCGCCGGGCTGAGCGCGCTGACCGCGTACCTCATCGTCCTCGATCTGACCCGCGACGACGTCGTCGTCGCGGTCGCCGCCTCGCTGACCGTGATGTGTGCTCTCGCCGCGGTCTCGGTCCTCCTGATCGCGCGCGCCCTCGGGCGGCGTTCCGTCCGGGCCCGCGGACCGGCCGTCGTGGTGCAGCTGTTCCTGCTGGCCACCGGGGGATTCCTGCTCCAGTACGGGACGGTCTGGATGGGGGTCGCAGCGCTGATCCTGGGCGCGCTGACCGCTGCGCTGATCCTGGTTCCACCAAGCAGCCGAGCGTTGGGTGTCGATTAACGGGGCTCCGCGAGCGGATCAGGGCCTAACCTGTACGGGTGACCGGATCAACGGTACGCCCGCCCGCGTATCAGCAGCTCGCGGACGAGTTGCGCGCGGAGATCACGTCCGGCCGGCTGCAACCCGGCGAGCGACTCCCACCCGAACCCGAACTGTGCGTGAAGATCGGCGTCAGCCGCAGCACCGTACGTGAGGCGCTGCGCCTGCTCGCCAGTCAGCACCTCATCGTGACGACCCGTGGTGTCACCGGCGGCAGCTTCGTCGCCCACCCGGACGCCGAGCAGCTCGCGGACGGCCTCTCCACCGGATTTGCGCTGCTCACGCATTCCGCGGCAATCGGACTTGCCGATCTGCTGGAGCTGCGGCGCGCCCTGGAGGTACCGGCCGCCGGGCTGGCCGCCGTCCGCCGGGCCGACAGTCACCTCGCCGAACTGCGGGGCGCACTCTTCGACCCCGACATCGACGACTTCGAAACGATGCTGGCCGCCCACTCGGAGTTCCACCGGGGAGTCGCCAAGGCCACCGGCAACCCACTTTTCGAACTGGTGGGCCGCCCGATCTACCAGGTCACCTATGGCGAGGAGGTGATCGGTGCGCTGCCCGAGGGTTATTGGACCCGGATTGACAGCGACCACCGGGCCATCCTCGACTGCCTGACAGCACAGGACGCCGAGGGCGCCACCAGAGCAGCAGCAACCCACCTCGACTACATAGCAAAAACCCTGCGCTGACCCCCGAACCGGCCACCCGCCGAACCACGGCCAACCCGCAGAAGGCCGCCGGCGCAAGGCCCGGGGAAAGCCCAGGCGCCCCACCCATTCCCGGTGGTTCCGCGAGGGCGAGTCACGTGACGATGCGTAGAACGCCGCTGGTCACAAGGTTGGAAAAGCCCCGCGCCGCGCCCGGGTCAGAACTCGGTGCGCCGGGTCAGCAGGCGAATCGTGGCGTGCCGGCCGTTGGCCTCGGCGGCGGCGCTCGTGGTGAGGGCCGTCAGCACCTTCCAGGCGAAGGACGACTCCGACGGGAGCTGGGCGCCGCGGACCGTGGCGACGGTCACCTCGACGGTGAGTGCGTCGTCGGTGACGGCGAAGCGGCATTCGAGTTCGGCGTTGCGGGTGGCGATGGCCAGGAGCATGGCGCAGGCCTCATCGACGGCGATGCGCAGGTCCTCGATCTCGTCGAGGGCGAAGTGCAGGCGGGCGGCGAGGCCCGCGGTGGCTGTCCGGAGGACGCCGAGATAGCCGCCGTCGGCGGGAACCGTCAGCAGTACGACGTCGTCTCCGACGTCCGGCTCCGTGTCCGTCATCTGAGTCATCCGAGCCCTCCTCCCGATGGAGAGACTGTAGCGGCTGAAGGACGCTACGGGATCACCCGGTGACCGCCTGTTCTTTCCGTGCGGGTGATCCGGTGGCGCGGACGTCGGTGGGCCGGCACGCGTAAGGAGCGGGCCGGCCACCGGTTGACCGTCACGGTCAGGCCTGCTTGGTCTCCCAGAAGATCTTGGAGATCTCCTCGATCTTGCCGAGGAGCTGCTCGGCGATCGCCGGGTCGACCGAGCCCTTGGCACCGGCGGCGCCGGCGAGCTTGGTGGCCTCGTTGAAGAGCTGGTGCAGGTTCGGGTACTTCTCGAAGTGCGGGGCCTTGAAGTAGTCGGTCCACAGGACCCACAGGTGGTGCTTGACCAGCTCGGCGCGCTGCTCCTTGATGAGGATCGCACGGGTGCGGAACTCGGGGTCGGTGTTCCCCTGGTACTTCTCGGCGATCGCCTTGATCGACTCGGCCTCGATCCGGGCCTGGGCCGGGTCGTAGACGCCGCACGGCAGGTCGCAGTGGGCGCTGACCACAGTGCGCGGGGTGAGGAAACGCGGAAGTCGCATCAGGACTCCTCCATAGAGTTTGCGATGATCCGAGGTTGACACTACCCCTTACGCCCATGGGGTAACGCGACGGAGGCTTGATGCCTTGAGGTGGCAATTACCACTGTTCGCCGTGCTCGTACGGGGACCCTCCATGGTCCCGGCACTGCGCGCGGGGGACGCCCTGATCGTCCGGCGCGGCGCGCGCGTACGCCCTGGTGACATCGTGGTCGCCGAGTTCCGGTCCCGGCCCGGTCTGCTCGTCGTCAAACGGGCCGTCGCGGAGCGCGACGGGGGGTGGTGGCTGCTCGGCGACAACGAATTCGTGGAGGACGATTCCCGTGCTCACGGCGTCGCCGATGTTCTCGGGCGTGTGATATTTCGGTACTACCCGAGACCGTTCCGGTTAAGTTAGTGTCCTCTGATCCCCAGCGCACACCCGCGCTGGAGGTGGTTGTACCGGGTGATCCCCGCATCGCACCGCGGTTCCGGCGCATACTCGCGACCGGAATTCCGCCAGGTGCCACGTATCAATGTCGATGCAGTGTGGAGTTTCACCGTGTCTTTCTTCAGTTTCGAGCTCGATCCCGCCCTCGCCGCCGATCCCGTTTTCGACCTGCACCGCCGGGGCAAGATGACGATGAGCGCGACCGTCCCGCTGGCCAGTCGTGACGACCTCTCGCTGGCCTACACCCCGGGTGTCGCCCGGGTCTGCGAGGCGATCGCCGAGGACGAGGGGCTCTACTCCGACTACACCTGGGTCTCGAACACGGTCGCCGTGGTCACCGACGGATCCGCCGTCCTCGGCCTCGGCAACATCGGCCCCAAGGCCGCCATGCCGGTCATGGAGGGCAAGTCGGTCCTCTTCAAGCAGTTCGGTGGCGTGGACTCGATCCCGATCGTCCTGGACACCCAGGACGTCGAGGGCATCATCGCCACGGTCAAGGCGATGGCACCGTCGTTCGGCGGCATCAACCTGGAGGACATCAGCGCCCCGCGCTGTTTCGAGATCGAGCGCCGCCTCGACGCCGAGCTCGACATCCCGGTCTTCCACGACGACCAGCACGGCACGGCCGTCGTCACGCTCGCGGCCCTGCGTAACGCCGCGAAGCTGCTCGGCCGTTCCTTCGGCGACCTGCGCGTGGTGATCAGCGGAGCCGGTGCGGCCGGCGTCGCGATCACGAACACCCTGATCGCGGCCGGTGTCGAGGGCGCCAACATGATCGTCGTCGACTCGCGCGGCATCATCCACGGCGAGCGCACCGATCTCAGCGGGATGAAGGCGGAGATCGCTGCCGCCACCAACGTCTCCGGGCGTACCGGCGGGATCGCGGAGGCGCTGATCGGCGCCGACGTGCTCGTCGGTGTCTCCGGCGGCAGCATCCCGGAGGAGGCGCTGGCCGGCATGGCTCCGGGCGCGATCATCTTCGCGCTGGCCAACCCCACACCCGAGGTCCACCCGACCGTCGCGCACCGGTACGCGGCGATCGTCGCGACCGGCCGCAGCGACTTCCCCAACCAGATCAACAACGTCCTGGCGTTCCCCGGCATCTTCCGCGGGGCGCTCGACGTGCGGGCGAGCACGATCACCGACCGGATGAAGGTGGCGGCGGCCGACGCGATCGCGGCGATCGTCTCCGACGACCTCCGGCCGGAGGCCATCGTGCCGTCACCGCTGGACCCGCGGGTCGCTCCGGCGGTCGCTGCCGCCGTTGCCGCCGCGGCCATCGAGGACGGGGTCGCCGGTCGCGTGGCCGCTCCGGCGCCCGCGGCCGAGCCTCAGCCCGTCTGAGCGATCGACGGCGGTCACGCCGCTCGTGCCTTGCCGGTGCGGGCGGCGTGGTCCGCGACGACGAACTCGGTCCCCGCGGTCGAGGGCAATGTGACACCCCCGGCGCCCGTGCCGGTCCGGGTGCGATCCGGTCCCGCGGGCGAGGCAACGTGTGACTGCCGTGACGCATTAACGGTCGATAAGGTCGGATGATGCGTGCTGCCTTTGCTTCCGCCATCGACCCGTCGGAGCCGCTCAGCGGTCTGACCGTCGGTGAACTGCCGCTCACCGTCCCGGACGGCTGGGTACCCGTAGACGTGCGGGCCGCCTCCCTCAACCACCACGACATCTGGTCGCTGCGCGGTGTCGGGCTCCCGGCCGACCGCCTGCCGATGATCCTCGGCTGCGACGCCGCCGGGGTGGACCCCGACGGCAACGAGGTCGTCGTCTACCCGGTGGTCGAGGACAAGGCCGACCCACGGGGCTTCTCGCTCTTCTCCGAGCGGCACCCGGGCACCCTCGCCGAGCGCCTGGCCGCACCGCGGGAGAACCTGATCCCCAAACCGGCCGGGGTGTCGTTCGCCGAGGCGGCCTGCCTGCCGACGGCCTGGCTCACCGCGTACCACATGCTCGTCACCCGCGGCCGGGTCTCGGAGGCCGGCTCGGTGCTGGTCCAGGGCGCCGGCGGTGGCGTCTCCACGGCGGCGGTCGCGATCGCCGCGGCGCTCGGCAAGAGGGTGTACGCGACGAGCCGCGACCCCGGGAAGCGGGAACGGATCGCCGGGCTGGGTGCCACCGCGGTGGCACCGGGCGCACGGCTGCCCGAGCGCGTCGACCTGGTGATCGAGTCGGTCGGCGCGGCCACCTTCGACCATTCGATGAAGTGCTCGGCTCCCGGCGCCCGGATCGTGGTCTGCGGCGCGACCGCCGGCCATCGCGCCGAGGTGGACCTGCGCCGGGTCTTCGCGATGCAACTGGAGATCCTGGGCAGCAGCATGGGCACTCCGGACGAGCTCGCTGCCCTGCTCGAGCTGGTGGCGTCGGGCAAGGTGCGGCCGCTGATCGACTCGACGTACCGGCTGGCGGCGGCCGGCGAGGCGTTCGCCCGCCTGGCCGGTGGCGAGATCTTCGGCAAGATCGTGATCGAGCCCTAGAGGCTGCAGGCCGGGCCGGCAGCCCTAGAGGGTGCCGGTCAGGCCGGCGCTCCGGGACATCCGCTGCTTCGCTGCCTGGTCGCCGCGCAGGGCCCAGAGCCAGAAGTCCGTGGTGGTGGCGGCCACCACGGCCGGTTCGTCACGATGCGGCAGGTGGCCGCCGTCCGGGATCTCCAGGAAAGCCTTCGGCCAGGGCACTTCGTTGTACGCGCCGTACGCCTGCTCGTAGGTGACCGTCTCGTCCTGCTTGCCCTGCACGAACAGCAGCGGCGCGGGAGTTCCCGTGAACGGTGCGGGCTGCGCCGTCTGCCGGCCGGCGATCAGCAGCCCGGCTCTGAGCCGTTCGTCCCGGCTGCCGGTGAGCAGGCCGACCGTGGTGATCGCGCCGGCCGAGTGCCCGGCGGCGGCGACCCGCTGCGGATCGACGACGCCGTCCAGGGCGGTCAGCAGTCCGGTGATCACGGACTGGGCGTCGGCGGGCTGGTTGACGACGTCATCAGCGTTGAAGGCGGTTGCCCCGTACCAGGTGTGCGGGTATTTGGGGGCGGCCACCACGAAGCCGGCCCCCGCCCAGGCGGCCAGCAGATCGGCGTAGTCGTCGGGCTGTGAGGTCAGGCCGTGGCTGAAATAGATCAGCGGATGCGGGCCTGGGCCGGCCGGCAGCCACACCTTCGTCGGCAGCGGCCGGTCGCCGCCCCGGTTGAAGTCGAGCTCCCGGGTCGACGCGCCCGCCGCGGAGGAGGCGGAGACGGCCGGAGAACCGGGGGAGGCACCGGACGGCGAGGGGGCCGGACCGGGTGCGGCCGTGCAGGCGCTCAGGCCGGCGGCAGCGAACAGGGTGAGGAAACGACGGCGCAACACCCGGGCCATTGTGCCGTCCGAAGATCAGAAAGACCTGGTAAAGAGGGGTATCGGACATCACACCGGGTTCCGCCGATCAGGTGCCGCGCTTCGCCAACCTTGAAACGTTTGGTTAGGGTCGTGCCCATGTCCGATAACCAGGTCGACCCCAGCGGCAATACCGAGGCGTTCCGGGCGTTCACCCGCACCACGCCCGACAAGGAGTCGTCGTCGAAGCTCCCGTTCGTCATCGGCGGGGTGGTCGCGCTCGTGGTGATCGCCCTGATCGTGTGGCTAGCCCTCTGATCCGATCGCTTTCCGGGCCTCCGACGCGATCTCCAGCTCCTCCTCGGTCGGCACCACGCACACCGCGATCGGCGACCCGTCGGGTGAGATGACCGTGGCGTTGCGTTCGTTGCGCTCCTGGTCGACCGTGATACCGAGCGGTTCCAGCCCGGCGAGCGTGTTCGCGCGGACCAGCCGCGAGTTCTCCCCGACCCCGCCGGTGAAGGTGATCGCGTCCACCCGGCCCAGGACGGCCAGGTACGACCCGGTGTACTCGCGGATCCGTCGGCAGTAGACGTCGAACGCGAGCGTGGCGTCCGGATCACCGGCCGCGTACCGCTCCTGCACCGACCGCAGATCGTTGTCGCCGGCCAGCCCGAGCAGACCGGAGCGCCGGGTGAGCAGCTCCTCGATCTCGTCGATCGGCAGCCCCGCCACCCGGTGCAGGTGGAAGATCAGGCTCGGGTCGATGTCACCCGACCGGGTACCCATCACCAGACCGGGCAGCGGCGTCATACCCATCGAGGTCGCGACGCTGCGGCCGCCGCGTACCGCCGTGGCGCTCGCCCCGTTGCCGAGGTGCAAAGTGATCACGTTCGTGTCGACGACGGGCTTGCCGAGCACCCGGGCGGTCTCCCGGGAGACGTAGGCGTGCGACGTCCCGTGGAACCCGTACCGCCGGAGTCCCCATTTGGCGGCCACGTCCCGGTCGACGGCCCAGAGCGCGCCCTCGGGCGGGATGGTCGAGTGGAACGCGGTGTCGAAGACGGCTACCTGCGGTACTTCCGGCAGGAGGTCGCGGGCCACCCGCAGCCCGGTCAGCGCGGCCGGGTTGTGCAGCGGGGCGAGCGGGATCAGCTCCTCGATGGTGGCCAGCACCTCGTCGTCGACCACCGTCGACGTGGTGAACCGGTCGCCGCCGTGCACCACCCGGTGGCCGATGGCGACCAGGCCGGACAGGTCGAGGTCGTCCATCAGCCGGCGCAGCGCCGCGGCGTGGTCGGCCGCGTCGCCGCCGGGTTCGCCGATCCGCTGGATCAAACCCTTGGCCAGCACCTCCGCGCCGTCGAAGAGCCGGTACCGCAGCGACGACGAGCCACTGTTGAGCACGAGTACCCGGGTCATCTCGCTCCCGCCTGGATCGCCGTGATGGCGACCGTGTTCACGATGTCCTTGACCGTCGCGCCGCGCGACAGGTCGTTGACCGGCGCCCGCAGGGCCTGCATGACCGGGCCGACCGCGACCGCGTTCGCCGACCGCTGGACGGCCTTGTACGTGTTGTTGCCGGTGTTGAGGTCGGGGAACACGAAGACGGTGGCCTTGCCCGCGACCGTACTGCCGGGCAGCTTGGCGGCGGCGACCGCCGGGTCGACAGCCGCGTCGTACTGGATCGGGCCCTCCACCGGCAGGTCCGGCCGGCGTTGCCGCACCAGTGCGGTGGCGGCGGCGACCTTGTCCACGTCGGCGCCCGAGCCTGAGCTACCGGTGGAGTACGACAGCATCGCCACCCGCGGCTCGATGCCGAACGCGGCCGCGGTCTGTGCCGAGGAGAGCGCGATGTCGGCGAGCTGGGCGGCGTCCGGGTCGGGGTTGACCGCACAGTCGCCGTAGACCAGCACCCGGTCGGCGAGCAGCATGAAGAACACACTGGACGCGACCGACACCCCCGGCACCGTCTTGATGATCTCGAAGGCGGGCCGGATCGTCGCGGCCGTGGTGTGCGTCGCGCCGGAGACCATGCCGTCGGCCAGCCCGCCGGCGACCATCAGGGTGCCGAAGTAGTTCACGTCGCGGACCACGTCGAACGCCAGGTCCAGGGTCACGCCGCGGTGCTTGCGGATCTCCGCGTACCTGATGGCGAACTTCTCCCGCCACTCGCTGGCGGCCGGGTCCACCAGGTGCGCACCGCCGATCTCCACGCCGATCTCCCGGGCCCGCCGGTTGATCTCCGACGGGTCGCCCAGCAGGGTCAGGTCGGCCACCCCGCGGCGCAGCAGCGTCTCGGTGGCCCGCAGGATCCGCTCCTCGGTGCCTTCGGGCAGCACCAGGTGACGCCGGTCGGCGCGGGCCCGGTCGATCAGGTCGTTCTCGAACATCAGCGGGGTGACCCGGCTGGACCGGGTCACGTCGAGCAGCCGGGACAACTCGGCGGTGTCGACGTTCTCCTCGAAGACGCCGAGCGCCGCCTCGACCTTGCGGGGTGTGCTCAGCTGCGCCTGTATCCGGTCGGCGGCGGCGATCGTGTGGTAGCTGTCGGTCTTGGTGACCAGCATGGCGAGGCCGGTGTTGAGTCGTTCGATCACCCGGACGGCACGCTCGTCGGCGGGTTCGCCGAGGGTCAGCACCAGTCCGGCCAGGGTGACGTTGCCGGCGGCGTGTGCCGCGCTCGCGGCCACCAGCAGATCGGCCCGGTCGCCCGCGGTGATCAGCAGGGCCCCGTCGGTCAGGGCGCCGAGCACGGTCGGCACCTGTCCGGCGCCGACGATGTAGTCGAGCACGTCCCGTTCCAGCGCGCCCGCCGAGCCGGCCAGCACCGTGGCGTCCAGCGCGGCGGCCACCTCACCCACCGTCGGCGCGGCGATCGCCGCGACCTCCGGCACGGCCCAGAACGGCACCGGCAGCCCTTCGGGCACACCGGGGGAGACTCCTTGCGGCACGCGGTTCGCGATCACGGCGGCGACCGTCGCCCCGAGGTCCACCAGCGAGTGGTACGCGCTCCGCGCGGCCGCCGCCAGCGACTCCGCGGACCGCCCCTCGCCGCTGACCACCGGCACCACGACACTGCCGAACTCGGTCGCGAGCCGGGCGTTGAAGGCCAGCTCCCGGGGCAGCTCCTCGCGGCCCTCCTCGGGTTTGTCGGTGAAGTCGCTGCCGATCACCACGACCGCGCTGCTGCGCCTCTCGACCTCGCGGTACCGCTCGACGATGCGTCCGATGAGCTCCTCGCGCCGGCCGTCGGCCACCAGGGCGGACGCCTCGGCCACCGTCACACCGAACGAGTCCTCGACCCCGACCGGGCCGGGATAGCGCTCGCGCAGGACGGTGAGCAGCGGATCCTGCCCGGATCCGGCGATCAGCGGCCGGAAGACGGCCACTTTCGCGACCTGACGGGAGAGCAACTCGACGATGCCGAGCGCGATGGTTCCCTTGCCGACGGACGGGGCCAAGCCCGCGACGTACACACTGCGTGCCACGCCTTCAACCTACCGGCCCGCAGCCGTCCGGGCCGGGCCGAAGGTCCCGACTCCCGAACCCCGGCCGTCACATACCGCTGTCTCAGCCGCGCTGAGACAGCGGTAGTGCCCGGCTGGGTTATTCGTCGTCCTCGTCGTCGCGGGCCAGCCAGGTGGCGAACCGCTCGATCGGGGTCTCGAACTCGGGGTTCATGTCGACGAAGGTGCGCAGCTGCTCGCCGATCCACTCCAGGGTCACGGTCTCCTCGCCGCGCCGCTGGACCAGTTCCTCGATGCCGCGATCGGTGAAGTACATGTCTGGATGGTAAGAGGGGCCGCTCCGGATCCCGGAGCGGCCCCTCTCGCGTCAGTCAGACGGTCACGGACGCGGCAACGCGGCCTCGACCAGGGCCGACTGCTCGGCCTCGTGCAGCTTGGCCGAGCCGACCGCCGGAGCGGCGGCGGACGGGCGGGAGATCCGGCGCAGCCGGACACCCTCCAGGTGCTCCAGCAGGTTGAGGGCCACGAACGACCAGGCACCCTGGTTGGCCGGCTCCTCCTGCACCCAGGCGAAGTCCTCGGCGTTCGGGTACTTGGCGAGCTCCGACTTCAGCTCCTCGACCGGGAGCGGGTAGATCTGCTCCATCCGGACGATCGCGGTGTCGGTGATGCCACGTTCGGCCCGCGCCTGGAACAGGTCGTAGTAGACCTTGCCGGAGCAGAACAGCACCCGCTTGACCGACGCGCCCTCGAGCGGCTGCCCGTTGACCCCGGCGTCGCCGAGCACCGGCTGGAAGACGCCCTGGGTGAAGTCGTTCACCCCGGAGACCGCCAGCTTGTGGCGCAGCAGCGACTTCGGCGAGAGGACGACCAGCGGCTTGCGCTTCGGCGACAGGGCCTGGCGGCGCAGCAGGTGGAAGTAGTTCGCCGGGGTGGTCGGGTTCGCGACCCGCATGTTGTCCTGCGCGCAGAGCTGGAGGAACCGCTCGGGACGGCCGGACGAGTGGTCCGGGCCCTGGCCCTCCATGCCGTGCGGGAGCAGCAGCACCAGCGACGACTGCTGGCCCCACTTCACCTCGCCGGAGGACAGGAACTCGTCCACGATCGACTGGGCGCCGTTGACGAAGTCACCGAACTGGGCCTCCCAGAGGACCAGCGCGTCCCGGTTCTCCACCGAGTAGCCGTACTCGAAGCCCATCGCGGCGTACTCGCTGAGCAGCGAGTCGTGCACGAAGAACCGGGCGCTGCCGGTGGCCATCGAGCTGAGCGGCAGGAAGTCCTTGCCGGTCTTCGAGTCGACGATCGCCGCATGCCGTGAGGTGAACGTGCCACGACGCGAGTCCTGGCCGGCCAGCCGGACGGTGACGCCCTGGTTGAGCAGCGAGCCGAACGCGATCAGCTCACCGAAGCCCCAGTCGATGCCACCGTCGGTGGACATCTTGGCCCGCCGGTCGAGCAGCTGCTGGACCCGCTTGTGCGGGGTGAAGCCCTCGGGCAACTCGATGTGCGCCTGACCGACGGCCCGGAGCACGGCCGGGTCGATCGCCGACTCCACCTCGGGCTCGGGCTCCTCGGCGATGATGTGCGAGCGCGGCGGCGTGCCGCCCGCGTCCCGGGTGGCCTTGAAGACCTCCTCGAGGCGGCCCTGGTAGTCGCGCAGCTGCTCCTCGGCCTCCTGCACGGTGATGTCACCGCGGCCGATGAGCTCCTCGGTGTAGAGCTTCCGCACGCTGCGCTTGGTGTCGATGATCTGGTACATGCGCGGGTTGGTCATCGACGGGTCGTCGCCCTCGTTGTGACCGCGGCGGCGGTAGCAGATCATGTCGATCACGACGTCCTTGTTGAACGTCTGCCGGTACTCGAAGGCCAGCTTCGCGACCCGGACCACGGCCTCGGGGTCGTCACCGTTCACGTGGAAGATCGGCGCCTCGACCATCCGGGCCACGTCGGTGGAGTACATCGAGGACCGGCTGTACTCCGGGGCGGTGGTGAAGCCGACCTGGTTGTTCACGATCACGTGGACCGTGCCGCCGGTGCGGTAACCACGCAGCTGCGACAGGTTCAGCGTCTCGGCGACCACGCCCTGGCCGGCGAACGCGGCGTCGCCGTGCACCAGTACCGGGAGCACGGTGTAGCCGTGCAGGCCCAGGTCGAGACGGTCCTGCTTGGCCCGGACGATGCCCTCCAGGACCGGGTCGACGGCCTCCAGGTGGGACGGGTTGGCCACCACGCTGACGGTCGTCGAGAACTCGCCGTCCGGCGTCGTGTACTTCCCGGTCTGGCCGAGGTGGTACTTCACGTCGCCGGAGCCGTGCGCGGTCTTCGGGTCCATCTGACCCTCGAACTCGTTGAAGATCTTCTCGTACGGCTTGCCGACGATGTTGGTGAGCACGTTCAGCCGGCCACGGTGGGCCATGCCGATCACCATCTCGTCCAGGCCCGCCTCGGCGGAGGACTGGAGCACCGCGTCGAGCAGCGGGATCAGCGACTCGCCACCCTCCAGCGAGAAGCGCTTCTGGCCGACGTATTTGGTCTGCAGGAAGGTCTCGAAGGCCTCGCCCGCGTTCAGCCGGTGCAGGATGTGCTTCTGCTCGTCGGCGTCCGGCTTCGTGTACTTGACCTCGATGCGCTCCTGGACCCAGCGGCGCTCCTCGGGGTCCTGGATGTGCATGTACTCGATGCCGATCCGGCGGCAGTAGCTGTCCCGCAGGACGCCGAGCACGTCCCGGAGCTTCATCTTCTCCTTGCCGGCGAAGCCGCCGACCGGGAAGGTGCGGTCCAGGTCCCACAGGGTCAGGCCGTGCTGGAGTACGTCCAGGTCGGGGTGCTTGCGGATGGTGAACTCGAGCGGGTCGGTGTCGGCCATCAGGTGACCGCGCACCCGGTAGGCGTGGATCAGCTCGACGACCCGGGCCGCCTTGTCGATCTGGCCCTCGGAGGTGCGGGCCACGTCGCGCACCCAGCGGACCGGCTCGTACGGGATCCGCAGCGACGTGAAGATCTCGTCGTAGAAGCCGTGCTGGCCGAGCAGCAGCTCGTGCATCACCTTGAGGAACTCGCCCGACTGGGCACCCTGGATGACCCGGTGGTCGTAGGTGCTCGTCAGCGTAGTGACCTTGCTCACGCCGTGCTCGGCGAGCGTCTCGTCGCTCATCCCGGAGTAGGGCGCGGGGTACTCCATGGCGCCGACGCCGATGATCGCGCTCTGCCCGTTCATCAGACGCGGGATGGAGTGGACCGTACCGATGCCGCCGGGGTTGGTCAGCGAGATCGTGGTCCCGGAGTAGTCGTCCATGGTCAGCTCGTTGCGGCGGGCGCGCCGGACGACGTCCTCGTACGCCTGCCAGAAGCCGCGGAAGTCGAGCGTCTCGCAGTTCTTGATGGACGGGACCACCAGGGTGCGGGAGCCGTCCTTCTTGGCGAGGTCGATCGCGATGCCCAGGTTGATGTGCTCCGGCTGGACCAGCGCGGGCTTGCCGTCGATCTCGGCGTAGGAGTTGTTCATCTCCGGGTGCGCCGCGACCGCGCGGACCAGCGCCCACCCGATCAGGTGGGTGAAGCTCACCTTGCCGCCGCGACCGCGGGACAGGTGATTGTTGATCACGATGCGGTTGTCCACCATCAGCTTGGCCGGGACTGCGCGCACCGAGGTGGCGGTGGGGACCTCCAGCGAGGTCTGCATGTTCTGCACGATCTTGGCGGCAACGCCGCGCAGCGTCGTGGTCTTGGCGCCGGCCGGGGCGGAGGTGGTCGCGGCGGGCTTGGGCGCTGCCGCGGGCTTGGCCGGGGCGGGCTTCGCCGCCGGGGCCGGGGCCGGGGTCACCGGCTTGACGGGCGCCACCTTCGCGGCGGCCGGGGCGTCCGTGCCCGCCTTGGCCGCGGTCGCGGTGGCGGTGGCCGCCGTCGCCTCGTCCGGGGTCGCGATCGAGCCCTGTGACGTCGCCGGTTTGTAGTCGGCGAAGAAATCGTGCCAGGCAGGGTCGACACTGGTCGGGTCGGCCAGGTATCGCTGGTACATCTCATCGACGATCCACTCGTTGGGACCGAAATCCGCGAGTGGATTGTCCTGCGAAGTCTGCTGCGTCGACACTGCCGCGTTCGCCTCTTTCACCGTTTTGTCATCACGTGACCGCATGTGTCACGCGGGACGGGTAGGATTCGGTGTCCAGGCTACGCCGTGCGCAGGCGCTGTCGGTGCGGACGTCCGCTCTGTGGCCAATCAGACCCGGGAGCAGCCGGGACCAAGCCGTGCACGACCTGAGGTCATGCACGGCTGGCGGACCCGGCTGACGAGCCCGTCAGGCGGTCGACCCCGTCAGGCGATGTCCCGCCGTTTGGTGATCAGGGTGCCGATCACCGCGGTCACCGCGGCGTAACCGAACAGGATCAGGCCGCCGACCCACCGCGGCGGGTCGTCGTCCAGCTGCGGCCCGGTGATCAGCAGATCCGAGGCGAGCGTCGGTACGAGTACGCGGAGCTGCATGAACGGCTCCCAGACGTACTGGCTGAGGGCGAAGAAGACCAGCGTGAGCACCTGGGTGCCGATGACGTAGAGCACCGACAGCGTGATCACGGTGCCGATCTGGCTGCGGATCAGCACGCCCGCCCCGACCCCGACCAGCGACCAGAGGGCGAAGGCCACCCCGTTGAGCCCGATCGCTTGCCAGACGAATGACTCGTCCAGGTACGACGGCTGGTTCAGGTTGGTGAGCGCGAGCGGGGCGGCGGCCAGGTTGAGCGCGGTGGTGATCAGCCAGACGCTCACCGCGATGCCGACCGCGACGATCATCTTGGCCACGATGACCCGTTCCCGCCGCGGGGTCGTCAGGAACGTCGACGTCGCGGTCAGGTGGAAGAACTCGCCGGTCACCATGATCGCGCCGAGCAGTACCACGAGCAGGACGCCGGCCGACTGCCCGCTGGTGTAGAGCCCGGAGACCACCGTCTCCGTGCTGCCGAACCCGGCCAGCTCCCCGTCGACGCCACCCTCGACACCCAGGGTCACGTTCGCGGCCAGCCAGTTGTAGCCCAGCGCGAGGCCCCAGAGCGGCAGCAGCACGACCGCGAAGATCCACCACAGCGAGGTGGTGAAGAGTTTCAGCAGCTCGGCACGGATGAGGTTCATCGGGCGCCCGCCTTTCCGGCCGTGAGGTCGAGGAACGCCCGTTCCAGGTCGACGCCCTCCCCGGTCAGCTCGTGCAGCTCGATGCCGGAGGAGAAGGCGAGGTGTCCCACCCGGGCCGCGTCGGCGCCGGTGATCCGCAGGGTGCCGTCCGCCTCGGGAGTGACCTCGAGCTGCGCGTCACGCAGCGTGGCGGCGAACTGATCGGCCTGCGGCGTGCGAACCCGCACCCGGGCCATCCCGGCGGTCGCGCCGAGCACCTCGGCGACCGGTCCCTGCCGGATCAGGCGACCGGCCGCGATGATCACCACGTCGTCGGCCAGCTGTTGCATCTCGCCCAGCAGGTGGCTGGAGACCAGGACCGTGCGGCCCTCGGCGGCGAGCGCCCTGAGCAGGTCGCGCATCCACCGGATGCCCTCCGGGTCGAGCCCGTTGGTCGGCTCGTCGAGGATCAGCACGCGCGGGTCGCCGAGCATGGCCGCAGCGATGCCGAGCCGCTGCTTCATGCCGAGTGAGTAGCCCTTGAACTTGCGGGTCCCCACGGTGTTCAGCCCGACCATGGTGAGCACCTCGTCGGCGCGCTGGTCGGGCAGACCGGCCGCGCGGCAGATGACCCGCAGGTGGTTGCGGGCACTGCGGCCACGGTGCGCGCTGGACGCCTCCAGGATCGCGCCGACCTGCCGGATCGGATCGGGCATGTCGGTGTACCGCACGCCGCCGATGGTGGCGGTACCGGAGGTCGGCGTCACCAGGCCGAGGATCATCCGCAGGGCGGTGGTCTTGCCGGCCCCGTTGGGACCGAGGAAACCGGTGACACGGCCGGCATTGACCGTGAAGGAGAGATCGTCGACCGCCCGCACCTTGGCGTACTGCTTGGTGAGGTGTTCGACGCTGATCTCCGCGTAGCTGGGCCGGCTCACGTAGCGGCTCCTCCCCGTCTGCTCGACGTGATCAAGCTACTGGACCAGCGCCAGCCAGGTGGCCCGAGCGCGTGCCAGTCTCCGGCCGTCCGGTCCGTACACCGCGGAGTCGACCGTCGCTTTCCGGCCGTGCACCCCGGAAAGCGCGCCGACCACCACACACTCCGACCCGGGGGCGGGGAGTTCGCCGACCGTCGCGGCGATCCGGCCCAGCACGAAGGCCCGGCCCGAGTCCCCGATCGCGGTCCAGCCGCCGGGACAGTCCAGTGCCGCCCACATGGTCTCCGCCGACACCCCGTCCGGGACGGTCCACGGCGCCGCCGTCCGGTCGCCGGGCAGCGGGCCCGGGAAGATCCGCAGGCCGTCGCCGGGTGCCCGGTCCGGCCCGCACACGTAGCAGGTCGGGAACGGGTGGCCGGTGAGACCCGGATAGCCCTTCGCGGCCACGGCGGCCTCGGCGAGCGGGACCGGCGGCACGTCCCCGCCCGCCTCCTCGACGACGACGACCTCGGCGATCAGGGCCGCGCCGGCCCACACCACGCCGTCACGGACCTCGAGGGAGGTTTCCAGGGGCGGCGGCACCCGCAGGGTCACCTGGACGGGCGGGCCACCGATCCGGGCGCCGGCCGCGGTGGCGAAGACGCCCGCGCACCAGCCGCCGTTGCCGGTGCCGGGCGGGCCGTTGAAACGAGCCGGGATTCGCATGCCCGAACCTTCGCACACGCCGTTCATCAACCGGTCACGCATCGCCACCTGAAGCGACACGCCATCGGCGTTTGTCAGCCTTACACAGATCACATGGCTGTTCTCATGACTGCCGCCGCACCCACCGGGACCAGCGGCTACTCGCTTCTCCTCGCCGACGGACCCGGTCTGGTCGAGGCCGCGCAGCGACTGCGCCACGACGTCTTCGCCGGAGAACTCGGCGCTCGGCTCAACGGTGCCCCCGAAGGCGTCGACGCCGACGAGTTCGACGCGTACTGCGACCACCTCATCGTTCGCGACGACGCGACCGGTGACGTGGTCGGCACCTACCGGATGCTGCCGCCGCGCGCCGCCGAACTGGCCGGCCGCCGCTATGCCGACTCCGAGTTCGACCTGAGCGCCCTCCGGCCGCTGCGTGACCACCTGGTCGAGATCGGCCGCTCCTGCGTGCACCCGGACCACCGTTCCGGTGCCGTGGTCAACCTGATGTGGGCCGGCATCGCCCGCTATCTGCATCTCAACAACCTGCGCTGGCTCGGTGGCTGCGCGTCGGTGCCGCTCGACGACGGCGGAGCCATGGCCGCCGGGGTGCGCGCCCGGGTGAACGCCAAGCATCTGTCCCCGCCGGCGCTGCGGGTCAGGCCGCGCCGGCCGTGGACTCCGGCCAAGGGCGTCGAGGCGAACCCGAAGGTGCTTCCGCCGCCGCTGCTCCGCGGATACCTGCGGCTCGGCAGCTGGGTGTGCGGTGAGCCGGCCTACGACCCGGACTTCGACTGCGCCGACTTCTACGTGCTGTTCTCGATGGACCGGCTGGACCCCCGGTACCGCCGGCACTTTTTGGGTGCGACGCGATGACAGCGGCCATCGGCGGCACGCTGTGGCATCCGGCCTCGGCGTGCGGTGACCGGTGCCGGGACGGCAGCGGTCACCGCAGCGATCCGGTCACCGCGTTCGTGCGGGTGTGGAGCCTGGTCGCCGTACTCGCGATCGGTCTTCCCCTCGCGGCGCTGGCACGTGGCAGCGCGCTGCGGACGCTGGCCCGGGCGATCCTCGCGGTTCTCGGGGTCCGGACGGTGTGGCGCGGACCGGCGCCGCGCCCCGGCAGTCTGCTGGTCGCCAACCACGTCTCCTGGCTGGACGCGATCGCCCTGGCCGCGGCCCAGCCGGTGCGGATGGTGGCCAAGCACGACGTCCGGGCCTGGCCCGGCATCGGCGCCACCGCGGCGCGGGCCGGCACGATCTTCATCGACCGGACGCGTCCGCGGGCGCTGCCGGGGACGGTGGCCGAGGTCGCCGACGCGCTGCGGTCCGGGCATTCGGTCACCCTCTTTCCGGAGGGTACGACGTACTGCGGTGCCGAGCAGGGGCGCTTCCGGGCCGCTGTGTTCCAGGCGGCGATCGACGCGGGTGCCCCGGTGGTGCCGATCTCGGTCGGCTACGACTCGGCCGAGGCCGCGTTCGTGGGCGCGGACACACTCGGCGGATCGGTGCTGCGGATCGCCCGGATCCGCCGGACCACACTGACCCTGGTCGCGGCTCCGGCGCTGCGGCCCGACCCCGGCGCGGACCGGCGTGCCCTGGCGCGGGCCGCGCAGGCCAGCCTGGCGGGCGGGGGCTATCACCTCGCCGCATGACCATCGGGTGGCTCACAGATAATTTTCAGCGAGTGTGCAGGCGCGGTGCAGCAGCCGGGGAAAGAATGGCCCCATGGCTACCCAGACCCAGCCCAAGCAGAGTGAGGCGAAGCTGCTCGTCGTCGAGGACGACGCCAACATCCTCGAGCTGCTCTCCGCCAGCCTCCGCTTCGCCGGGTTCGAGGTGACCACCGCAACCAGCGGCAGCGCAGCCGTGAGCTCGGCCCGCAACTCCACACCGGATCTCGTGGTCCTCGACGTCATGCTGCCCGACCTGGACGGCTTCGAGGTGATCCGCCTGATGCGCGAGGGTGGCCAGCGGACCCCCGTGGTGTTCCTCACCGCCCGCGACGGCACCGACGACAAGATCCGCGGGCTGACCCTGGGTGGCGACGACTACGTGACCAAGCCGTTCAGCCTGGAGGAGCTCACCGCCCGAATCCGGGCGGTGCTGCGCCGCACCAACGCCGGTGACGAGCAGCCCTCCCGGCTGGTGTTCGCCGATCTCGAGCTGGACGAGGAGACGCACGAGGTCTACCGCGCGGGTTCCCGGGTGCAGCTGTCCCCGACCGAGTTCAAGCTTCTGCGCTACCTGATGCTCAACGCCAACCGGGTGCTCTCCAAGGCGCAGATCCTCGACCACGTGTGGAAGTACGACTTTCGTGGTGACGACAACATCGTCGAGTCGTACATCTCCTACCTGCGACGCAAGGTCGACAACGTGCAGCCCCGGCTCATCCACACCCTGCGGGGCGTGGGCTACGTTCTTCGCAAGCCAGCCGTCTAGGCCCGGTGGTGACACTGCCCGAGCCAGGCCCGGTCGTGACACTCCCCGAGCGGGTCCGGCACCGGATCGCTCGTAACGCGGGGCTGCGCCGGATCTCGCTCCAGACGAAGCTGGTCGCCTCCGTCCTCGTCCTGGTCTTCGCGGCCCTGACCCTGATCAGCGCGGCGAGCACCTATTTCCTCAGCGACTACATGGTCTCGCGGATGGACACCCAGCTGCGGGACATGGTCGAGAACGCCGAGAAGAACCCGGCCAGCTTCCATTACCAGGCCAACTTCATGCCGCCCGACTATCTGGTCGCCTTCACCGCGGTCAGTGGCGGTGGCGAGGGCCGGGTCGGTACCGGCGTCGCCACCGACGACATCCCGAAGCTGCTGACCGGTGTACAGGACATCGAGAAGTACGCCGACAAGCCGTACACGGTCAAGGGCCAGAACGGTAAGTACATGTGGCGCATGCTGGTGGTCGTCCTGAAGACGGACGGCACGGTCATGCACGTCGGCCAGCGGATGACCGGGGTGGACGACGTGATCGCCCGGCTCGTCCTGGTGGACGTGCTGGTCGGCGTCGGCGTGCTGATCACCCTGGCGACCGTCGGTGCGGCCCTGGTGCGGCAGAGCCTCATCCCGCTGCTCCAGGTCGAGCGCACCGCGGCGGCGATCGCGGCCGGTGACCTCACCCGCCGGGTGCCCGACCCGGAGGAGTCCGGCGGCCACCCGACCACCGAGCTGGGCCGGCTCTCCGAGGCGCTGAACGCGATGCTCGCCCAGATCGAGGCGGCCTTCCAGGCTCGCGCCGACTCCGAGACCGCGGCCCGGCATGCGGCCGACGCGGCCCAGCTCTCCGAGTCGCGCGCGCTGGAGTCGGAGGCCCGGGCGCTGGAGTCGGAGGGAAAGATGCGGCAGTTCGTCGCGGACGCCTCCCACGAACTGCGTACCCCGCTGACGACCATCCGGGGGTTCGCCGAGCTGTACCGGCAGGGTGCCGTCTCCGATCCGGAACAGGTGGCCCAGCTGGTCCGGCGGATCGAGGACGAGGCGGCCCGGATGGGTCTGCTCGTCGAGGACCTGCTGCTGCTGGCCCGGCTGGACCGGGAACGGCCGCTCACCCTGGCTCCGGTGGAGCTGCCGGTGCTGGCCCTGGACGCGGTCGAGGCGGCTCAGGCGACGGCGCCGGAGCGGGACATCAGCCTCGAGATACGCGACTCGGCGGAACTGCTCGTGGCGTACGGCGACGACGCCCGGCTGCGCCAGGTGATCGGTAACCTCATGACGAACGCTCTGGTGCACACACCCGCCGACGCGGCGGTGACGCTGCGGCTCTACGCCGGCGAGGGCGATCAGGCCGTGGTCGAGGTGTCCGACACCGGTCCGGGGCTGAGCCCGGGGCAGACCGACCGGGTCTTCGAACGCTTCTACCGGGTGGACGAGGCCCGTACCCGGCGGACCGATCGGGAGGCCACCAGTACCGGTCTGGGGCTGGCGATCGTGGCCGCCATCGTGCGTGCGCACGAAGGTTCCGTGCAGGTGATCTCGGAACCGGGCCGAGGCGCCACCTTCCGCGTGTCGTTGCCTACCATAAATCCGGATAAAGGGTTCACAGAAAACGTCCAGGAGTAACACAGTTCGGTACGAGTACGACGGGGCAGAGTTAGGGACATGAAAGAGAACGAGACCGACCCGCGGCCCGCGGACGCCGCCGCTGACAACACCAGCACGGTGCGGGTGGAGTCTGAGCAGCCGACTCTTGCGCAGCCGCCGGTTGCCCCGCAGTCGGGTGCCCCCCAGTCCGCGGCACCCCAGCAGCAGGGCACCTGGGCGCAGCAGTCGCCCTGGCAGCAGCAGGCGGCCGGCGCGCAGCCGCCGGCCATGAGCGGTTCACCCGTGCAGCCGGTCACCGGTGCGCCGGTGTCGGCCCAGCCCGTCACCGCACAGCCGGGCAGCGGTGCCCCGCAGGCCCATCCGCACTACGCCTACCAGGCGCCGCAGGGCTACGGGCAGGGCGACTACCACGACTACTCCCAGCAGCAATCGGCCTATCAAGCCTGGCACGCGGCCGCCGCGGCGCAGGCGGCAGGCGGTGGCAACGTCCCGCCCGGCTGGACGGCACAGCCCGGCGGCGGGCAGCAGAAGCCTCCCGGCCGTGGGCGCAAGGTCGCCATGGCCGGCGCGGCGGCCGTGCTGATCGCGCTGTTCTCCGGCGGGATCGGTGCCGCCACCGCGGTGGCCATGACCGACTCCTCGTCGTCGCCCGCCGCCGTGCAGACCGGCAACTCGTCGGTCACCCGGGTGGTGGACCGTTCGTCACTGGCCCAGATCGCCGCCGCGGTCCAGGACAGCGTCGTCTCGATCACCACCGGCTCCGGCGAGGGCTCCGGAGTGGTGCTCACCGCCGAGGGCTACATCGTCACCAACGCCCACGTCGTCTCATCGGCGCAGGACGCGAACGTGACGGTGATCTTCGCCGACGGCACCAAGACCGCGGCCAAGGTGGTCGGCACCGACGAGCGCACCGATCTCGCCGTGATCAAGGCCGACGGGGTCACCGACCTCAAGGCCGCCACCTTCGGTGACAGCTCCCAGATCCAGGTCGGCGACACGGTGCTGGCCCTGGGCAGCCCGCTCGGCCTGGAGGGATCGGTCACCGCCGGCATCATCAGCGCCAAGGACCGCAGCATCCGGGCCGGCGGCGAGCAGGAACAGCAGAGCCCGTGGGGCACGCAGCAACAGCAGGCGCCCACCACGATGACCGGCCTGCTGCAGACCGACGCCCCGATCAACCCCGGTAACTCCGGCGGTGCACTCGTCAGCACCAACGGTGAGGTGATCGGCATCAACTCGGCGATCGCCACCTCCGGGCAGAACACCGGCAACATCGGTCTCGGCTTCGCGATCCCGAGCAACAAGGCCAAGCAGGTCGCCGAGGCCCTGATGCAGGGCAAGAAGGTCAGCCACCCGGCGCTCGGCGTGAGTGTCACCACCGCGGAGAACGGCGGTGCCGCGGTCAGCGCGGTGGTGGAGAACAGCGCGGCCGCCAAGGCCCAGCTCCAGCGCGGCGACGTGGTCACCAAGGTCGACGGCAAGGCGATCGAGGATTCGGACGACCTGGTGGCGGCCGTTCAGGCGGGCACCGTCGGCCAGAAGATGACCCTCACCTTCACCCGTAACGGCACTGAGCAGACGGTGACCGTCACCCTGCAGGAATCACAGTAAAGACGAATCCCTCCGCTACGGCGGGTGACGTGACCCGGGGTGGGCACGTCACCCGCCGTTCCACTGCCCGGGCTTCTTCTCCGGGGTCCCCACGGGATTCAGGACCTTTCGGCGTCAAGGGGAAGGATTCACCGCGGAGGACTCGCGTTCACGCAGGCAACCGCCTAATCTCCATTCGCCGTCGGCGAAGCCATCGTCCGCCGGTGCGGTCGCGCGGTGTTCGCCACGGCGGAGTGAGAGGCCCCCTGAGTTGACGTATGTCGAGACCCGGACGAACGTCTGGGAAGCCCTGGCCGGACGGTCCCCCGGGGTGCCGTCGGGCCCGGCCGACACCGGGCTCTGGCACACCGTCGCCGACCGGCTCAACCCGGCGAGCGCCCGCCCGGTCCTGCGGCCCGGCATCGAGGTCCGGCACCGTACCGCGGTGCGCGGCGGCCGGTACGTGATGCTCCGCTCGCCCGAGGACGGCGGCCGTAGCTCGTACCTGCGACTCACCCCGGAGGAGTACCAGCTCGCCCTGATGATGGACGGCGACAGCACGGTGGCCCGGCTGGTCGCCGAGTTCGCCCGGATCGCCGGCCGCCTCGCCCCCGACCAGGTCCGCCGGGTGGTCGCCGACCTGGCCGCCAACCGGATGCTCGAAGAGCTCCCGACGGACGCCTTCCGCCCGCTGCGCGATCTGCACCGTGAGCCGCTGCCCCGGCGGGTCGGTGAATCACTTGTCGCCGCCGCGCGCGGCCGGGTGGTGCTGTCCTTCCCGGTCGACGGCGTGATCACGGCGATCTACCGGTCGGCGGGGCGGTTCCTGTTCACCCGGCCGCTCGTCTGGATCGGCGCGCTGCTGGCCGCTGCCGGGCTGCTGCTGTTCGCCGTCGCCTGGCAGCAGGGCAGCCGGTCCCTCTTCCTGGTCGGCGACTCGTACCTGCTCGGCGCGGTCACCCTCGTACTGCTGAACGTGTTCGTGCTGGCGGTCCACGAGTTCGGGCACGCGCTGGCCGCGAAACGGGTCGGGCGCGAAGTCCCGGCCGCCGGTCTGATGCTGTATTTCGGCCTGCCGTCCGTATTCGTCGACACGACCGACGTGTGGATGGCCGGGCGCCGGGCCCGGATCGCGGTCACCGCCGCCGGCCCCGCCACCGCCCTGGGGCTGGCCGGCCTGCTGCAGGTCGCCGGGTTCGCCGTACCGGCCGTCGCGGGTCTCGCCTTCAAACTGGCCTTCCTCTTCTATCTGCACACCTTCTTCAACCTCAGCCCGCTGCTGCCGCTGGACGGCAAGTACCTGCTGATGGACTGGCTGGAGATCCCGGACGTACGGGCACGCGGGCTGGCCTGGACGGCCGGACGCCTGCGCCGCCGCGGCCCCCGCTGGCGGATGCTGGACCGGGAGGGCCGGCTGGTCGCGCTCTACGGCGTGCTCAGCGTGCTGTGGCTGGTCAGTGCGGCTGGTCTCGGTTACCGGCTGTGGACCGACCGGATCCGGGGCCTGGCGGTCGGCCTCTGGTACGAGGGGATCGGCGCCCGGCTCCTGTTGCTGGTGATCATCCTGGGCGTGGTCGCACCGCCGATCTACTTCCTGCTCGGCCGGGTCGTGCGGGGGTTCCGCCGGATCCGCCAGCAGGCCGCCGAACGCGACCGGGAAGCCGACCTGCCCCGCCGGGTGGCCGCCCTGCGCGCCTCCGAGCTCGGCGGCCTGCCCGAGCCGTCGCTGCAGGCCCTGGCCACGCGGGCCCGCTGGTTCCGCCCGTCCACCGGCCGTCAGCTGGTGCTCGCCGGGGACACCCCGAGTGCCGTCTTCGTGGTGGTCGAGGGCGCGCTGCAGGGCCGCCGCCCCGGCGACCCGGGCGGCACCATCCGGCACCACGCCGGCCCCGGCGGTGTCGTCGGCCTGGCCACCGCGCTGACCGGGCGCAGCGCCCAGCTCGACTGGTACACCGCCGGAGTCACGCTGCTGGCCCTGCCCACGTCCACGGTCGCCACCGTGATCGGCCCGATGCCCGGCCCGCCGCCGCAGGAGCGCGCCGAGGCGGAGGCGCTGTTCGCGGACACCCCGGCGCTGGCCGCGCTGGAGGAGGACCAGCGACTCGCGCTGATCGCCGCGGCGCATCCGGCCGATCTGGACCCGGGTGCGCCGGTCATCCTGCCCGGTCCCACCCATGCGGTGGTGGTCGAGTCCGGGGTGATCGCCATGCCGGACGGTGTCGAACTCCGGCGCGGCACGCTGGTCGGCCCGGTGGGTGACGGCAGTCCGGGCATGGTGGCGCAGGCGCGGACCCCGGTCCGGCTCTGGGTGATCCCGGACGCCTCCGACCTGCCGCCCCTGATCGGTACGTACGGCCCCGGCGGCCCGATGCCGGCGCTGCGCCCGAGCACCCCGGCCGTGGGCCGTCCCGGGTCGGCGCATCCGCCGCTCGCGATTCCGCCCGGCCCGCCGGACGCCGACGAGCAGTACGACGTGGACCGGCACTTCGAACGCCGGATGTGGGGTTTCGTCAGCGTGCTCCTGGTGTTCGCCCTCGCCAGTGTGCTGATCAACGTGAGCAGCGGCCCGGCGTGGGCCGAGATGCCCGCCGAGCGGGTGCTGCTGAGTGTGCAGCGGGGCGGCGTCAGCGTGGACTCCGGCGGCGGCCGGATGTCCCTGCAGGCCGGCGACCGCCGTTACCTGTCCGCCGGTGGTGGCGTCGAGGTGCCGGGCAAGGGCGTGGCCCTGCTGACCTTTCCCGGCGGCGCGGCCGTGGTGCTGTGCGGTGGATCGCGGCTGGAGATCAACGATGTCGGTGTGGAGAACGGCCGTACCTCCACCCCGTCCGGCCGGCTGACCCTGGAGAACGGGCGGCTGCTGGCCGACACGAGCAGCCCGAGCGGGGCGTTCGCGCCGCTCGAGCTGACCGTGCTGCGCAGCCAGGGAGAGGTCGGCAACGACGGACGGGCGTGGTATTCGGTCGATCAGGCCGGGGTCAGCGTCTCGGCCGGGACCGTCACCGTCGGCGGCGCCGAGAACGCCGCCGACGGCGCGGGCCTGAACTGCGGGGACGGCGTGACGGTCGCACCGCCGACGGAGGCGGAGCCCAGCGAGTCGCCGGGTGAGGAACTGTTCCCGTCCGAGGAGTCGACGGCTCCGGAGTCACCGGAAGCCTCGGTCTCCCCGACTACGGTGCAGAGTGAGACCGCCGATCCGGACACCGAGCCCACGACCGGCGGTACGACCCGACCGGCCACCAGACCGACGACGGCTCCCACCACCAGGCCGACGGCTCCGACCTCGAAACCGACGACGGCCCCGACCTCGAAACCGACGACGGCTCCGGCGACGACCGACCCCACGACGGCTCCGACCACCCAGCCGACGACGACCGCGCCCACGACCGCCCCGACGCCCACCGACACCGAGGAACCAGCGGATCCGTCCGTCAGCTGACTGCGGGCGGCCCCGCCGACGAGAGTGAGGAGTGGCCGCCCATGCTGTGCTGGTTCTGCGCCGAGGGGGCACGCGCGACGTGCCGGTTCTGCGGCCGGGGCGTGTGCGCCGAGCACGCGCGGTTCGGGCCGTACCTGCTGGAGGTGACCCGGTCGGTGCGGCGGGACCGGGCCGAGGCGCTGGTCGTGGAGGACGCGGTGCAGTGCGGGGCCTGCCACCCGCGGCCGGCGCCGGTCGCCATGCCGGAACTCGACTGACCTCCAGCGGTGGCGTACGGGTTCAGCTGTTGACGTATGGGCTGAGGGCGTTCGTCATCGCCTGCCGGAGGATCGACTTCGGCCGGGCGCCGACGATCGTCGAGGTCACCACGCCACCGGTGAAGAAGAGCAGCGAGGGCATGGAGATCACCCGGTACGTCATGGTGGTCACCGGGTTCGAGTCGACGTCCAGTGTGGCCACCAGCAGCCGGCCGTCGAACTCCCCGGCCAGCTCGCCCAGGATCCGGGTCATCGGCCCGCACGGCGGGCACCACCGCGCCCAGAAGTCGACGAGAACCGGCGTGCGCGCGGCCAGCACGATCTCGGCGAAGCTCTCGTCAGTGACGACGGTCAGGGATTCATCTGGCATTTGATCTCCTCCAACTGGGACCGCAGCCGATCCCGGACCACGGTGAGCTGATCGAGGTAGCCGTCCACTTCGGCCAGCCGGCGGCGCAGCACCGCGGCCGAGTCCGGGCACACGTGGCCGGCGCTGTTGCCGGCCCGCAGGCATGCGACGAACGGTTTGATGTCGTCCACGCCGAACCCGTCGGCGAGGAGCGACCGGATCTCGTGCACCAGGCGGAGCTCACCGTCGTCGTACTGCCGGTAGCCGTTGGCGTCCCGGCGCGGGTGGATCAGCCCGTGCTCCTCGTAGTAGCGCAGCGTGCGAGGGCTCGTACCGGCCCGCTCGGCAAGCTCTCCGATCAGCATGGATCCGACGGTATGCCCTGACACCGGCGTCAAGGCAAGGCTGCAAGATCGTACGAGAATCCCTCTCCAAGATCGTGCAAAGATGGGCGCATGGTCGACGGTCCGGTGGCGTTCGTGCTGGGTGGCGGCGGCGTCCTGGGCGCGGTCGAGGTCGGGATGCTGCGGGCCCTGTTCCGTGCCGGGTTCCGTCCGGATCTCGTGGTCGGTACGTCGATCGGCGCGGTCAACGGCGCCCTGGTCGCTGCCGACCCGAGTGAGCCGGTCACCGAGCGGCTGGTCCGGCTCTGGACCTCGCCGGAGGCGGCGGCCGTCTACGGCGACTCGATCGGCCGCCAGATGCGGCGGTTCGCGGCCCGGACCCACCTGCACTCGCCCCGCCCGCTGCGCCGCCTGCTCGAGGCCGAGCTGGGCGAGTCGGCCACCTTCGCCGATCTCAAGGTGCCGTTCCACTGCTGCGCGGCGAGCATCGAGCGGGCCGCCGAACACTGGTTCGACAGTGGACCGCTCGTCGACGCGGTGCTCGCCTCGTCAGCGGTGCCCGGCCTGCTGCCGCCCATGGAGATCGGGGGCGAACACTTCGTCGACGGTGGCATCGTCAACTCGATCCCGATCGGGGAGGCCGTCCGGATCGGGGCGAAACTGATCTTCGTGCTCCAGGTCGGGCGGGTGGAACGGCAGCTCAGTGTGCCGAAACGGCCGTGGGAGGTGGCGCAGGTGGCGTTCGAGATCGCCCGGCGGCACCGGTTCGCCCGGGAGCTTGCGTCCCTGCCCGACGATGTACGGGTGCATGTGCTCCCGAGCGGGACCGGTGACGGCGGCGACGGCCGGGACGACTCCCCGTGGGCGTACCGGGACATGGCCGCGGTGGGCCGCCGGATCAGTCGCGCCTACACCGCGTCCCGGCGTTATCTGAGCGCGAACGTCAATCCGCTGCCGGGTGGCAACTGATGGCCCCGCCCCCGGTGTGGGTCCGGCGACTGGTGATCGCACCGACCGTGGTGGTGCTGGCGTTCGTACTGCTCACCACCCTGCCGATCTGGCTGCTGCTGGCCCTGGCCGTGTCCCCGCTGGTGCCCGGCCGGCTACGCGTGCCCCGGCTGGTCTTCCTGGTGATCGTCTACCTGGTGTGGGACGCGGTCGCGCTGGTGTCGCTGACCGGGCTCTGGATCGCCTCCGGATTCGGCGCGCGGATCCGCTCGCCGTGGTTCCAGCGCGCGCACTACGTACTCACCGGGTGGTTCTTGAAGATCCTGTTCTGGTTCGCGCGGTGGTCGCTGCACCTGGAGATCGACGTCGTCGGCACCGACCCGGACACCGCCCTGCCGGGCCGCCCGGAGATCGTGGTGAGCCGGCACGCCGGCCCCGGTGACTCGTTCACCCTGATCCACGGGCTGGTCAACTGGTTCGCGCGGGAGCCGCGGATCGTGCTGAAAGCGGCCCTGCAGTGGGACCCCGCGGTCGACGTGCTGCTCAACCGCCTGCCCAACAGGTTCATCTCGCCCGGACGCACCGGGACGGCGACCCTCGAGCAACAGATCGGCGACCTGGCCACCGGCCTGGACCACAACGACGCCTTCGTGATCTTCCCGGAAGGCGGGAACTTCACCCCGCGCCGCAAGGTCAGTGCCATCGCCCGGCTCCGGGACCGCGGGCTGCACGACATGGCGGCCAAGGCGGAGAACCTGCGCAACCTGCTGCCGCCGAAGCCGGGCGGTCTGCTCGCCGCGATCGAAGCGGCCCCGGACGCCGGTGTGATCTTCGTGGCACACACCGGCCTGGACCGGATGCTCAGCGTCGCTGATGTGTGGCGTGAGCTGCCGATGGACAAGCGTCTGGTGATGCGGTTCTGGAGCGTACCGCCGGAGGACGTGCCCACCGGGGAGCAGGAGCGCACCGAATGGTTGTACGAGTGGTGGGCCCGGATCGACGCGTGGATCGACGAGCATCAGCCCGCGCCGAGGCCGCTGTGGACGCCGCGCGCACGCTAGGGCGTCACCGTCGCGGCGGCCGGCCGTTGGACTTCACATCTGCCTCCTCGTCGATGTCTGGGCGGCGTACGCCGTAGCCGGCGGGTCGCGGCCCGATTTCCGGGGCGATCATGGGCGAGGCATGATGGTTCTTCAGGCGTCCGCACGGTACGTACAGGGGGAGGACCCGTGAGATTCGAGGTCAGCAAGGTCCTCGACGCCATCGAGGCTCGGCTCACCACCGATCCGGCGCTCGCCCGGGCTGTGGTGGATCTGGAGGAGGTCGTCCGTTACGCGGATCTCGACGGCGGCCGCCCGGCCAGCCTGGTCCGTCTCGGTCTGCTGGTAGACGCGCTCGGCCGGTACGTCTCCGAGGAGAACGTCCCGGTGTACGTGGTCACGCCGCGCGGGTTGCTCTCGGACACCGACCTCACCTCGAACGAACGGATGGTGGTGCGCCGCTGGGCCGACGACGGCAAGGTCGAGGTGGTGCCACAGGTCGAGGACCGGGTGCTGGAAGTGGCCGAGATGCTCGGACTGCCGGTGCTCACCCGTGACCGGGAGGACCGCTTCCGGGCCAGCCGCCCGTGGGTGACCGAGCCGGGCCGGCTGCTCGCGCTGGTGTCGGCGCAAGGTGGTCCGACGCTGGTGGCCCGGGTGGGCCGCGGCGAGGTGACGCCGCCGGTGCCGCGTTCCCCGCTGGGCGAGCGGCTGCTGGCCAGGGTGTGGCGGTGCCCCTCGCTGAGCTGCAACAGCTACGGCGACGGCGGTGACTCGGACAGCCCGTTCGCGGACATGCGCACCTACACCAGCCCGGTGTCGCAGCCACCGCCGGCCCTGCGCGCCGGCGTGCCGACATGCCCCCGGCACGGGGAACGGCTGAAGGACGTCGGGCCGCGCCCGGCGACCGAGGTCTTCTCGGTCCGCATCGACGGCGTGATCCGGCAGCGGTTCGTGGTCTCCGAGGACCGGGCCATGGTGGTGGGCCGGGCCCCCGAGGGCGGTTCGGGGGTGATGCTCGGCCAGTGGCTCACCGACGACGCCCGGAAATGGATCAGCCGAGGGCACGTCCAGTTCACGCTGCGCGGTGGCCAGGTGACGGTGACGGACATCAGCATGAACGGTTCGGGTGTCCGGCCGGGCGGCTCGATGGACGACGAGGCGCGGATCACCCTGCGCCGTGACGAGAGCCGGATCCTGGCCGACGACGACATCGTCGAGCTCTATCACGCGGTGCTCATCGGCCGGTCGAAACTCTGGGCCAGTGGCGGCAACGTCCAGCCCGAGTCGGTGATGGGCGAGGCGCCGACCATGGCGTTCCGGCCGGTCGGCCGCTAGGACGTCCGGCTGTCGCTCACCGCTGTCTCGAAGGCGCTGAGACAGCGGTGAGCGACAGCCGGAAAGGGCCGGGAGATCAGCCGCGCACCACCGCGGCGAGCTGGGCCAGCGCGTGGTCCAGCTCCTCCTCGGTGACGACCAGCGGCGGAGCCAGCCGGATCGTCGACCCGTGCGTGTCCTTGGCCAGCACACCCCGCTCGGTCAGGCGCTCACAGGCCTGCCGTCCGGTCATCAGCAGCGGATCGATGTCGACGCCGGCCCAGAGCCCGCGGCCGCGTACCGCCACCACGCCCTTGCCGATGAGGGCCGTGAGGCCCTCGTGCAGCCGGGCACCGAGACGCGCCGACCGCTCCTGGAACTCACCGGTCTCCAGCAGCCGGACCACCGCGGTCCCGACCGCGCACGCCAGCGGATTCCCGCCGAAGGTGGAGCCGTGCTCGCCGGGCCGCAGCACACCGAGCACCGCCCGGTCGGCGGCGACCGCGGAGACCGGCACGATACCGCCGCCGAGGGCCTTGCCGAGCACGTACATGTCCGGCACGACGCCCTCGTGCTCGATCGCGAAGGTCTTCCCGGTACGTCCCAGACCCGACTGGATCTCGTCGGCGATCATCAGGACGTTGTTCTCGGTGCACAGCTCGCGGACACCGGCCAGGAACCCGGCCGGCGGCACCAGCACGCCGGCCTCGCCCTGGATCGGCTCCATCAGGACGGCGACCGTGTTCGGGTTGATCGCGGCCCGGAGCGCGGCCAGATCGCCGTACGGCACCACCACGAACCCGGGGGTGTACGGCCCGAAGTCGGCGCGCGCGTCCGGGTCGGTGGAGAAGCTGACAATCGTCGTGGTGCGCCCGTGGAAGTTGTCGGCCGCCACGATGATCTCGGCCCGCTCGTCGGCGACCCCCTTGACCCGGTAACCCCACTTGCGGGCCACCTTGATCGCGGTCTCCACGGCTTCGGCGCCGGTGTTCATCGGCAGTACCAGGTCCTTGCCGCACAGCTCGGCAAGGCCGTGGCAGAACGCCGCGAACTGGTCGTGCACGAACGCCCGGCTGGTCAGGGTGACCCGGTCGAGCTGGGCGTGGGCGGCCGCGATCAGCCCGGGGTGCCGGTGGCCGAAGTTGAGCGCGGAGTAGCCGGCCAGGAAGTCCAGGTAACGACGGCCGTCGACGTCGGTGACCCAGGTGCCCTCGGCCTCCGCCACCACCACCGGCAGCGGGTGGTAGTTGTGGGCCGTCCAACGCTCGGCGTCGGCGAGCTCCGCGGGCGTACGAAGATCCACGGTCGTCATGAGCTGTACCTCCTCGTCATGCTCTCCTGGTGCTGGCTGCGCTCGGTCATGACCGGACCTCGAGCGTGCAGCACTTCGGACCGCCGCCGGCCTTGCGCAGCTCGGAGACGTCGACCCCGACGGTCTGGTAACCGGCGGCGCGCAGTGCTCCGGCGAGGTGGGTGGCCTGCTCGGCCAGCACGACGGTCCGGCCGTCGCTGACCGCGTTCAGGCCGAGCACGGCGGCGTCCTCCGGCGTCGCGATGATCGCGTCCGGGAAGAGCTGCCGGAGCACCGCCTGCGAACCGGGGGAGAACGCCTCCGGCAGGTACGCGATGTTGCGCTCGTCCAGCACGCACAGCGCGGTGTCCAGGTGATAGTAGGCCGGGTCGACCAGCTGCAGCGTGATCACCGGGCGCTGGAGGAACTCCTGGGTCTCGGCGTGCGACGCGTGGGCGGTCCGGAAGCCGGTGCCGGCCAGCAGAACGTCACCGGCGAGCAGGATGTCGCCCTCGCCCTCGTTGGTGTGCTTGGGCTCGAGCACGTCGAAGCCGCGCTCACGGAACCAGGCGGCGTAGGCGGGGGCCTCGTCGGCTCGCTCCGCGTCACGGAACTGCACACCCAGCACCCGTCCGTCCACGACGGTGCCGC
This sequence comes from Actinoplanes sp. NPDC023801, assembly GCF_040639655.1. NCBI lineage: Bacteria > Bacillati > Actinomycetota > Actinomycetes > Micromonosporales > Micromonosporaceae > Actinoplanes > Actinoplanes sp. NPDC023801. The sequence continues at coordinate 695,278 of NZ_JBFAAI010000001.1, forward strand.
CGTTCGCGGCGAAGACCATGTCGGGCAGGCCCGGCAGCGGATCGATCAGTTCAACGGTGTGACCGAGGCCGAGGAACGTCTGCCGCAGGTTCTCCCACTGGCTGATCGCCAGGGCGTTGTCGTACGGCGCCGTCGGGTCCATCCACGGATTGATCCGGTACGTGACGGCGAAGTGGGTGGGCCGGCACATCAGGTAGCGGCGCTTCAGGCTCATGAAGAAAAACGGTATGCGCCCTGGACCGACGAACACCCCGGACCAACCATGCGTACGGCGGCGGATCGTTGCGTGATCTCGGGATCCTGCGGCGATTCATTGCAAAGGCCCCGGCGGGGCGGCGAACCGCTGCCCATGCCGGGGCCTTGGCAACCTCGGCGAACCGCCGGGGTCATTCGGGGCGGGCCGGCCAAGGCCGTCCCGGTTCCGAGAGGTTGTTTGCGCCGACTCTTCATCGGCGGTGACTGTCAGGTACCCGTCAGATCCGAGTCTCAAACTGTGTGTCAAGCCACGTCCGGAACTCCGTGACGGTCTGCGTGTCGGTGCCGAGCCACCACAGCTGGCCGGCCAGAGCCAGCACGCCGATGACGATGGCGGTCAGCGACAGCACCAGCCCGATCACCGCACCGGTCTTGCCGGCCACGTGCCGCTTGCGGGTCGCGAAGACGCCGGCGAGGGAGAGGACGAGCGCGACCGCGGCGACGCCGATGCCGTACCCCAGCAGGGGTCCGGACAGCACCAGCAGGGCACCGGCGACCGAGAGGACCAGGCCGAGGGTGGCCACGAAGCTGGCCCGGGCTCGCGGAGCGGGTGCCGGGGGAATCGCGACCGGGTCGGAGACGGCCTTGGCGCGCTCGGTCTCGGAACGTGCCGGCGGGGGAGCCGGGCGGAACGTCTCCGGCTTGGCCGGCGGCGGGGTCACGGTGTCCGAACGGACCGGCGGGAGTGATGCGGTGGTCGCATCGTCGCGGCGAGGCATCACCGGCGTCCGCTCGGTGTTCGCGCCGTCGGTCGTCGTCTGTCGGGGGAAGGTGGGGAGCCTCACGTCTGAACCTCCTTGGCAGGTTTGACACCGCTACATACCCCTGCGACCCGGAAACGACACGAAGGGCACGCCCGCGAGGACGTGCCCTTGCGAAGAAGTGAGTCAGACCAGCGAGGACACCGCGTTCACGTCGCTCGCCTTGGCGATCACATGGTCGACGAGGCCGTAGTCCTTCGCCTGCTGGGCGGTGAACCAGCGGTCGCGGTCGGAGTCGCGCTCGATCTCCTCGGGGGTGTGCCCGGAGTGGAAGGCGATGCGATCGTTCATCACGTGCTTGATGTGCAACATGCTCTCGGCCTGGATGGCGATGTCGGCTGCGGTGCCGCCGATGCCGCCGGAGAGCTGGTGCATCATCACCCGGGCGTGCGGAAGCGCATACCGCTTGCCGGGGGTGCCGGCGCAGAGCAGGAACTGGCCCATCGAGGCGGCCATGCCCATCGCGATCGTGGCCACGTCGTTCTTGATGTACTGCATGGTGTCGTAGACGGCCATGCCGGCGCTGATCGAGCCGCCCGGAGAGTTGATGTAGAGGGCGATGTCGCGCTCCGCGTCCTCGGAGGCCAGCAGGAGCATCTGCGCACAGATGCGGTTGGTCACCTCGTCGTTGACCTCGCTGCCGAGGAAGATGATCCGTTCCCGGAGGAGTCTTTCGAAGACCTGGTCGTCGAAGGACGCGCCGCCACCACGCATGGTCGTCTCATTGGTCATGGGAACCACCTTCTCCCAGCCGCGCCGCGGATCCCAGCGATTCGCCTCAGGGCGAATCCGCTGACGGCATAATGCCCGGCTACCTTTGGTGCGTGCCGGAGGGACATACCATTCACCGCCTCGCCAGCCGCCACCGTGAGCTGTTCGCCGGGCAGCCGGTCGCGGCAGTCAGCCCGCAGGGCCGTTTCGCCGCGGGAGCCGCACTCATCGACGGGCGTGTGCTCCTCGACACCGAGGCGTACGGCAAGCATCTGCTCCACCACTACGAGGGTGAGCGCATCCTGCACGTGCACCTCGGGCTGTACGGCAAGTTCGCCGACGGCCCGCTGCCCGCCCCCGCCCCGGTCGGTCAGATCCGGTTCGCGCTGACCGGTTCCGATCACTGGCTGGAACTGCGCGGCCCGACCGCGTGCGAGGTCCTCGACCCCGGTGCGGTGGAGTTGCTGCGGTCCCGGCTGGGCGCTGATCCGCTGCGTGACGACGCCGATCCCGCGGCGGCCTGGGCCCGGGTCCGGGCGAGCACCAAACCGCTGCTCGCCCTGCTGATGGACCAGTCGATCGTGGCCGGTTGCGGCTTGATCTACGCCAACGAGACGCTGTTCCGGGCCGGTCTCTCGCCGCAGTCACCGGGCACGGCGATCGACGCCGCCCGCTGGGCCGCGCTCTGGGACGATCTGCGGGCGCTGATGAAGGAGGGCGTGCTGCGCGGCCGGATCGACACCGTGCACACCGAGCACACCCCGGAGGCGATGCGCCGCGCGCCGCGGGTCGACCGGCACGGCGGCGAGGTCTACGTCTACCGCCGTTCCGGCCAGCCGTGCCTGGTCTGCGGGACGCCGATCGCGATGGGCACGATGGTGGCGCGCAACGTCTACTGGTGCCCGGCCTGCCAGCCGGCCGCGCGGTCGCGGCGCCGCTAGCTGGACCGGCGGACGGCGTACCCGCCCGGTCAGGTGGTCGCGGCCTCGGTGGGTGCGGGGGACGGCGTCTCGACCGGCGGGCTCGACGGCGCCGGGGTGGTCTCCGTCGGTGACGGCTCCGGTGCGGTCCCGGCTCCCGGCACTCCGACCTCGAAGTTCGCCACCAGCCACGGGAGCAGCTGCTCGTACGCGCTTGTGGTGTCCGGCTGGTTGAAGTCGTGCGACAGCACGATCGAGCCGGGCCGGGTCTCCTTCTTGACCTGGGTCACGATCCGCTTGACGTGCTCCGCGGAGGTCTCGCCCTCCGGGTGCTCCCAGTCGCGCGGGTCGACCTCCCAGTACAGCGAGGTCATGCCGTCACCGTAGGCGGTCTTCACGAGCCGGTCGGTGAAGTTGCCGCCGGGCGCCCGGAAGTAGGGGATCGCGACGCCCGGAGCGGCCGCGCGGATCGCCGCGTTCGTCCGTTCCAGATCATCGAGGATCTGGTCCGACTTCTTGGTGCCGATCCTCAGATCGTGGCTCCACGTGTGGTTGCACAGCACGTGCCCGGCCTCGGCGATCTGCCGGACCAGGTCGGGGTGCCGTCGCGCCTGTGTGCCGACGAGGCAGAACACCGCCTTCACCTGATGCTTCTCGAGCAGCGCCAGGATCTTCGGGGTCTCGACCGGGTCAGGCCCGTCGTCGAAGCTCAGCATCACCACGCGCGAGCCGGTGGTGCGCAGCGAGTTGAACGGTCCGTCGCCGGCCGGCACCACGACCTGCGGTGCTCCGTTCTCGGTCGGCTTGACGGCCGGTTTCGGCGGCGGCGGGCTGGGGTCCGCCGTGGCGGTCTGCGTGGCGGCCGGGCGGGCCGGGACCGTGGCCGGCTTCTTCTCCGGCGCGGGCTTCTTCTTCTCCGGCTTGCTGATCACGCCGACCGCCTCCGCGGCGGCGTTCATCACCGTGGTGCTGCCGCCGTCCTGTGGGATGGGTACGGCGGTGAGCAGCAGGCCGGCGGCCACCAGGGTGCCGAGCAGCACGTGCGGCCGGTTCTTCGCGACCTCGAGCACGGACGCCATCGGCGTCGGGGACGGCGCGCGGTGGGAGCCGCGGTCCCTCTTGGAGCGGCGGGCCCGGGAGTCGCGGGATGTGGCGGGCCGGGTGGCTCCCCACGAGTTGTCCGTCCCGGCCCGGTGCCGGGCCGATCGGGGGGCCGGCACGATCGTGCCGGTGGCGTCGACAATCGCGGCGCGCAGACGGGTGGCCCGGGGCGCCCGGGACGGTGCCGGCGTGTCGCCGGCCGACTCTTCCGGGGCCCGGTGCCGCCCGGCCACCGGGCGGTCCTCACGGGACGTCGGCGCTGGTGAGAGCGAGGCGTGCGGCGGCATTCGTCATGCCTACCGTGCCGCAAGATCGAGCGCGATACCGAATCGGTCACCGCGCGCTCACGCAGCGACATACGTGCTGTTCACCACGGGTGATTCGACAGGCGGCAATCTGTGACTGTGATATCCGAATGAGACCGACTAATCGCACTCTGCCGGACATAGGGCCGCTGTCAGAGGATGTCCGTCAAGCGATGCCCCGGGTGGTACGAGCCAGCCAGTCCACCACGTCGTCGACCGACGCCCCCTGTGCGAGCAGCGCCCGCTGCCGGGCCGCCCCGGTGCCGTGGTCGCGCAACCGTCCCATCAGGAGGGTCGCGGTGGCGAGGTCGCCGTGACGTTCCAGTTCGGGACGTACGTAATCGAACAACTGCCGCAGGAGCCGCCAGGCCGGCCGCGTCTCCCGGGTGGCCATGTCGAGGTTCAGGCCCTCGAGCCCGTCGTGGGCGGCCCGCCAGTGTGCCGCCATCAGCAGCGGGTGTTCCACGTCCGGAGCATCGACACCATCCTGTACCTCACGCAGCAGGGTGGCGACCAGGGCCCGGGTCAGAGCGGCGAGCAGCACCGCGTCGTCGGTGCTCGGCATGACGTCGCCCATCCGGATCTCCACGGTGGGGTAGTTCGCGGAGAGGCGGGCGTACCAGTAGAGCATTCCCTCGTCGAGCATCGCGCCGCTCGCCTCGAGGTCCGAGACGAGTGTCAGGTAGTGCTCGTGCGACCGCAGGTACGGCGTCGGGCCGACGGTGGGCCAGCGCTCCCACATCATCGACCGCCAGCTCGCGTAGCCGGTGTCGCGCCCGGCGAACAGCGGCGAGTTGGCGGTGGCCGCCTGCAGCACCGGGAGCCAGGGGCGCAGGTGGTTCAGGATGAGGACGCCGGTCTCCGGGTCGGGGATGCTGACGTGCACGTGTGTGCCGCACATGCCCTGACCGGGGGAGAGGTCGCCGAAGCGTTCCCGCATCCGGTGGTAACGCTCGTTGTCCACGATCCGGGCGTTGTGGCCGGCGGCGGGTCCGGTGCCGACGGCGACGAGCCGGACGCCGGCCCGTTCCGCCGCGGCCGCCACCTCGGAGCGCAGCCGGCGCAGCGAGTCGGCGAGCCGGTCCAGTTCGAGTTGCGGTGGGCTCGCCACCTCGATCTGGGTCCGGTAGTACTCGTGCTGCACCCCGTCCCGTAACTCCTCGGGGAGTTCGGCGAAGACCTCCTCGACCGCCTCGGCGGCCCGTGGTTCCTCCGCGTCGACGAGCAGGTACTCCTCTTCGACGCCGAGAGTGAGCAGGTCGTCCCGTTCCGCCCGGGCGGCGAGTGCGGGAGAGATGGCCGTATCCATGCGCCGTGATTACCCTGCCGGATCTTCCCGAAAACGACGGCGGGCCGGCGTCCGCCGCTGAGCCATATTGACAAGTTTCGGAAACAAGCGTGCAATCTTTGAGAGCGCTCTCTTCCTCCCCAGAAAGGCGCGACCCCCATGACGATCCCCCGGAAACTGCTGGCCGTGGCCACCGCGATGCTCGCCGTCGGCGCGTCGGTGACCTTCGTGACCACCGCCGACGCCGCGGTCCCCCCGCCGCCCTCGGGCATGTCCCTCGTTTTCAGCGACGACTTCACCGGCGCCGCGGGCACCGGGCTCAACCGGTCCAACTGGCTCTACTCCACCGGCACCGGATATCCCGGTGGCGCCGCCAACTGGGGCACCGGCGAGATCGAGACGATGACCGACTCGACCGCCAACGTCTACCAGGACGGTGCCGGCAATCTGGTCATCAAGCCGCTGCGCGACTCCGCCGGCCGATGGACCTCCGGCCGGGTCGAGACCCAGCGCACCGACTTCGCCGCCCCGGCCGGCGGGAAGATGCGGATGGAGGCCCGGATCCAGCAACCGAACGTGACCGGCGCGGCCGCAGCCGGGTACTGGCCGGCGTTCTGGGCTCTCGGCGCCGCTGCCCGCCCGGTCGGCGCCACCAACTGGCCGAGCATCGGCGAGATCGACATCCTGGAGAACATCAACGGCCGGCCGAGCGTCTTCTCGGCACTGCACTGCGGCAGCAACCCCGGTGGGCCGTGCAACGAGACCACCGGCCTGGGCAGCGGTGAGCGGGCCTGCAGCGGCTGTCTCGGCAGCTTCCGCACGTACGCCATGGAGTACGACCGCAGCGTTTCGCCCGAGCAGCTGCGCTTTTACCTGGACGGCAACAACTACTTCACCCTCACCTCGAACGTGGTCGACGCGACCACCTGGAGCAACGCCCTGCACCACGGTTTCTTCATGATCCTCAACGTGGCGATCGGCGGCGGGTTCCCGGCTGCGTTCGGTGGCGGCCCGACGGCGGCCACCCAGCCCGGCGTGCCGATGCTGATCGACTACGTGGCCGTCTACCGGTCCGGCGGCGGCACCACACCGCCGACCACACCCCCGACCAGCACCCCGCCCACCGGCAGTCGTGACGCGTACTCCCGGATCGAGGCCGAGTCGTACAACGGCTCCGCCGGGGTGCAGCTCGAGACCTCCTCGGAGGGTGGCCAGAACGTCAGCCACATCGCCAACGGTGACTGGGTGCAGTTCAACAACGTCAACTTCGGCACCGGCGGGGTGAGGGACTTCGTGGCCCGGGTGGCCTCCGGCGCGGGCGCCGGGGTGAGTGGCCTGGTCGAGGTGCGCCTGGACAGCCGCAGCAACGCCCCGATCGGAAGTTTCGCCCTCGCCGGCACGGGCGGCTGGCAGAACTGGACCTCGATCCCGGCCAACGTGTCGAACGTGACCGGATCCCACACCGTCTATCTGACCTTCACCAGTGGCCAGCCGGCCGACTTCGTGAACGTCAACTGGATCCAGTTCCGCAGGTGACCGGCTAGCGTGCGCGGGCGGCGGCGCGCTGCCGCCGCTTGCGCACCTTCTTCACCGCCCAGGACCCGATGGCGATCGCGAAGAACGCCAAGATCGCGTAGTCGAACCACTGGGCGTACGTCTCCAGGTCTTTCCAGCGGGAGCCGAGCGCATATCCACCGCCGATGAACAGGGCGTTCCAGAAGCCGCTGCCGATCGAGGTGAAGAGCATGAACTGGCCCATCGGCATGTGGTTGGCGCCCGCCGGGATGGAGACCAGGCTGCGGATCACCGGAGCGCAGCGACCGAAGAGCACCGCGGCCCGCTCGTGTTTCTCGAACCAGCGGTCGGCGGTGTTCAGATCGTCGAGGTCGACCAGCGGGATGCGGTCGAGCCAGTGCTTGAGCCTTTCCTCGCCGAGTCCCCGGCCCAGCCAGTAGAGGGCGACCGCGCCGCCGAGCGCGCCGAGCGTCGCGGTGAACCAGACAAGGACCAGATTGACCCGGCCCTGGCTGGCCAGATAACCGGCCATCGAGAGGACGATCTCACTCGGGATCGGCGGGATCAGGTTCTCCAGCGCGACCAGCAGCCCGACGCCGATCTCGCCGAGCGAGTCGATCACCGAGGCGACCCATCCGGTCAGTCCGCCGAGATTGCCGAGATCGCCGTCGGCCATGGGCCCGCCTTTCGAATGTCGTCCAGAAAGCTCCCCACACACTGTGCAGGCGGTTGCTGAGAGGTACCCGAGAATCGGCTGACGAACCGCTCCCGTATATACCGCTCATCGGTATATGGTGCCGTCATGACTGAGACGCCGATGCGTGAGCCGACGTTTCTCGTGCTCACCGCCCTGGCCGAGGAGCCACGCCACGGTTACGCCGTCATCGAGGACGTGGCCGCCATCACCGGCGGGCGGGTGCGCCTGCGGGCCGGCACTCTTTACGCCGCCCTCGACCGGCTGCGCGCCGCGGGCCTGATCGAGGTCGACCGCGAGGAGGTGGTGCAGTCCCGGCTGCGGCGGTACTACCGGCTCACGGCGGCCGGTGAGCGGAGCCTGGCCACCGAGACCGCCCGCCTGCGCAGCCAGGCCACCGTCGCCGAGCGCCGCCTGCAGCTGCGCCGCACACCACTCGGGGGAGCGACCGCATGACCGGTCTGGAGATCCGTTACCGCCGCCTGCTGCGGGCCTACCCGGCCGGCCACCGGGCCGCCTACGAGGAGGAGATGATCGGCGTTCTGATGTCGGGCGCCGAGGAGGGCCGGCGATTCCCCTCCCCGGCCGATGCGTTCGATCTGGTGCGCGCAGGCCTCACGGTCCGTCTCGGCCGGGCTTTCCACACCCGCCGGGGTACGGGCTGGCGCGACGCCGCCGCGGTCACCGCCCTGTTCACCGCCCTGGTGCTGGCCGGTGGCGCCGTCAGCCGTCTGGCGGGCGGGCTGGCGCTGTGGGGCGACGGCGACCCGATGCGTGCCCTCGGCGTCGACGGCCTGATGCTGGCCGACCCGGCGGCGCGCGCGGTGATCTGGCTGCTGGTCGTCGCCGCGGCGGTGCTGGGCCTGCGGCGGACGGCGGTGGCTCTGGCGACCGCCGGAGTGCTGGTGCAGGCCGCTGCGATCCTGCTGTGGTCGGCGGTCACGCCGGTGTGGGCCCTGTTCCTGCTGTGGCAGCTCGGGCTCGCGGTCGTCGTCACCGGACTGTTCGTGGTCTCCGACCGGCCGGTCCGGGCCGTCCTGGGTGGCCGGGGCCTGGCGCTCGTCGCCGCCGGTGTGGTGGTCGCGGCGACGACCGAGGGCTTCGCCCGGTCCGCCGTCGAGGAGCGCCCCTGGTTCGACCCGCGGTTCTTCGACCTGTTCTGGGATTCGGTCCACTACGGACTGCCGGGCCTGATCCTGGTCGCCGCGGCATGGACCGCCGGTCGCCGGGTGCGGGGCCGGATCGCGGTGCTGTCCGCCGTGGTGCTGATGGTCACGTTCGTCCTGAACGCGCTGGACCAGGTGGCGACCGAGTGGCGCATGCTGGGCCCGACGGCGGGCGGTGTCCTGTCCGTCGCGGTGCTGTTGCTGATGCCGCTCGTGGTGTTCGGCGCTGGCGTGCTGGCACTCAGCCTCTGGGAACGTTTGGCCGCTCGGGGCCACGGACATGTAAGGGCCCATGAGTGACCGCTGGTATTCCCAGGCCGTCGTCTACTGCCTCGACATCGACTCGTTCGCCGATTCCGACGGTGACGGCTGCGGGGACATCCGCGGTCTGATCGGCCGGCTCGACTACCTGGCGCGGCTCGGGGTGACCTGCCTCTGGCTGAACCCGATCCACCCGTCGCCGGGCAAGGACGACGGCTACGACGTGTCCGACTTCTACAACGTGGACCCGCGCTTCGGCACGCTTGGCGACTTCGCCGAGTTGTTGCACCAGGCGTCCAACCGCGGCATCAAGGTGATCATCGACCTGGTCGTGAACCACACCTCCGACCAGCACCCGTGGTTCAAGTCGGCCAGGTCGTCGCCCGACTCCCCGTACCGCGACTGGTATGTCTGGAGCGAAAGCGCTCCGGCCGACCGCCACCAGGGCATGGTCTTCCCCGGCGAACAGGCGGAGACCTGGACCTACGACCGCACGGCGAAGCTCTGGTACTACCACCGGTTCTACGACTTCCAGCCGGACCTCAACTTCAAGAACCCGCAGGTCCGGGAAGAGGTCAAGAAGATCTGCGCGTTCTGGCTCCAGCTCGGGGTCGCCGGGTTCCGGATGGACGCGGTGCCGTTCATCATCGAGGAGACCGAGCCGGGCAACCCCAGCTCGCCGATGGACTTCGAGTTCCTCTCCGAACTGCGGCAACACGTCCAATGGCGGCGCGGCGACGCGGTCCTGCTGGCCGAGGCCAATGTGGAGCCCGAGAAGCTGGTCACCTTCTTCGGCGACGACGGGGGCTCCAGCAACCGCATCCACATGCTGTTCGACTTCATGCTCAACGCCCGCCTGGTGCTCGCCCTGGCCCGGCGGGACACCGAGCCGATCATCGACGCGCTGCGCGACTCGCCGAAGCTGCCGGACGGTGGGCAGTGGGCGACCTTCCTGCGCAACCACGACGAGATCGACCTGTCCCGGCTCACCGCCGAGCAGCGCAAGGACGTGTTCGAGAAGTTCGGACCCGAAGAACACATGCAGTCGTACGGCCGGGGCATCCGCCGGCGGCTGGCGCCGATGCTCGGCAACGACCGGCGGCGTGTCGAACTGGCCTACTCGCTGCAGTTCAGCCTGCGGGGCACCCCGGTGCTGCGCTACGGCGAGGAGATCGGGATGGGTGACGACCTCACCCTCGACGGGCGCAACGCCATCCGTACCCCCATGCAATGGTCCCTGCAGCCGAACGGCGGGTTCTCCACCGCCGAGCCGAAAGACCTGGTCCGGCCGGTGATCTCGGGCGGCGAGTTCGGGTTCGAGAAGGTCAACGTGACCCTCCAGCGGCACAACCCGCTGTCGCTGCTGTCCTGGTTCGAGCGCATGATCCGTACGCTCCGGGAGGCACCCGAGATCGGCTGCGGCAGCTGCACCCATGTCGACGTGCCGGCACCCCGCGGAATCCTGGTGCACCGTGCCGACGCCGACACCGGGACCATGCTGTTCGTGCACAACCTCAGCACGAAGGCCGCCGAGGTGGACCTGAGCAGCCTGGCCGCCGAGGCTGACTTCCCGAACGACGTGCTGGCCGACCAGGAGTACCCGGAGCCGGGCAAACTCGACAGCATCAAGGTCGGCGGATACGGATACCGGTGGATCCGGATGCGCAGAACCGCCTGACCCGGATTAGCATCGGCTTCCAGCAGCGTGGATCACCATCGGAGGCCGCAATGTCGCAGTCCGTACCTCGTGTCGCTGTCGTCACCGGAGCCGCTCGCGGCATCGGTGCGGCGGTCGCCCGCAAGCTCGCCGCCGACGGCATGGCCGTCGCGGTGGTGGACCTGGACGAGAAGTCCGGTGCCGACACCGTGGCCGCGATCGAGGCGGCTGGTGGCCGGGCGATCGCCGTCGGTGCCGACGTGTCCGACAAAGCCCAGGTGACGGCGGCCGTCGAACGGACCGTGGCCGAGCTCGGCGCGCCGACCGTCCTGGTGAACAACGCCGGCGTGCTGCGCGACAACCTGCTCTTCAAGATGTCCGAGGACGACTGGGACACCGTGATGGCCGTCCACCTGCGGGGTGCCTTCCTCTTCAGCAAAGCTGTGCAGAAACACATGGTCGACGCCGGGTACGGCCGGATCGTCAGCCTGTCCAGCACGTCCGCGCTCGGCAACCGCGGCCAGGCCAACTACGCCGCCGCCAAGGCGGGTCTGCAGGGCTTCACCAAGACGCTCGCCATCGAGCTCGGCAAGTTCGGCATCACCGCGAACGCGGTCGCGCCCGGCTTCATCGTGACCGACATGACGCGGGCCACCGCGGCCCGCGTCGGGGTCGATTTCGACGATTTCGAGAAGGCGGCGGTGAGTCAGATTCCCGTCGCACGAGCCGGGCGCCCCGAGGACGTCGCCAACACCGTGTCGTTCCTGGTCAGCGAAGGGGCCGGATTCGTGTCCGGTCAGGTCGTGTACGTGGCGGGCGGGCCGAGGGACTGACAAGGTAACGGTTACTGGCAACTTGCTGAGAAGAGTTACAAAGAAATCATGAACCGACGCATGAGTTCCCGGACCGTGTCGCTGACCAGCACCTTCCTCCTGCTGGCCGCGGGCGGCACGGCCGCGTGCGACAACGATGAGTACGTCGACGAGGGCTTCTACTGCGCCGACGCCAACGGAGTGATCGTCGACGAGGACTACTGCGACGACGACGGTGGCGGTGGCGGGGGCGGCGGCTTCTTCATCTGGCACTCGTCGGGTTACCGCAGCGGCTACCCCATCGGGTCGAGACTGCCGGCCGGTGGAAGCAAGTTCGCCTACAACGACGCTGCCTCACGTGCCAAGTTCGGCCTGCCCTCCACGGGTAAGGTCAGCAACGGCACGATCAAGACGAGCGTCGTCGGCAAGGGCGGCAGCGGTTCGCGTTCCTCGGGGGGCTGACATTTGCGGAGGGTTCCGCACGGGCCGGTGCGCGACGGGTGGCGGCTCACCAACTACAGCCTCGGGCTGACGTACAACGACGATGTCCTGCCCGACGGGACGACGTATTCGTACTGGCAGGAGGGGCCGTACTACGACTTCTCCACCGCCGAGATCGAGGAACTCGAGACCGCCGCCACGACCCTGTACGCGATGTGCCTCGAGGCCGGCGACTGGATGGTGCGGCAGTGCCCCCGGCGGACCGTCGAAGGCCGCAGGGAGGGTTACTTCACCTCGATCTGCACCGCCGAGTCGTGCTTCCTGGCCCGCATCGGCATCCCCGAGTACGCCCACGAGCAGATCATCCGGACCTGGTTCGACGGCGACGCGGAAACATGGACGCACCAGGACAAGGACCCGGACGGTCGCCTGCCGATGCAGACACCGGACTACTCGCCGACCGTTTATGGTCGCTTCGACCTCTGGTACAACGGCGCCGGAACCGTCCCGAGACTGCTCGAGTTCAACGCGCAGACGCCCACCTCGCTGATCGAGGCGGCGGTCATCCAATGGCACTGGATGGACCAGACCGGCGTCACCGAGCATCCGTGGCGGCAGTGGAACTCCATCCACGAACGTCTGGTCGGCTGGGAGGACGCCCCCGGCGAACCGGGTGAGCCCGGTGCCTGGCGGCGCAACATCGGCAAGCTGCGTGAGGCCCGGCCCTGGCTCCCGGAGAAACCCAAGATCTTCTTCGCGTACGAGACGTCGGAGACCTCCGGCGAGGACCGGATGAACGTCGCCTACCTGATGGCCACCGCCGAGGAGGCCGGCTTCCCGGTCGAGCTGATCGCGATGAGCCAGATCGGCTGGGACGTCGCCGGTGACCGGGTGCTGTTCGTTCCCGCGCCCGGCCAGGAGCACAAGGCCGAGCCGATCGACGTCATCTTCATGCTCTACCCGTGGGAGTGGTTCTGGCACGAGGAGGGCGGCAAGGCCTTCTTCCGCAACATGGCCGACCCGCAGAAGCACGGCACCGTCTGGATCGAGCCGCCGTACAAAGCGGCTCTGCTCGGCAACAAGGCGCTGCTCCCGGTCCTGTGGAAGCTTTTCGGCGACGACCCCGAACGCGGGAAGTACCTGCTCCCGTCGTACTTCGCCGAATCGTCCGCCGCCGCGACCCTCAAGTCCTACGCGAAGAAGCCCGTCTGGGGCCGTGAGGGCGGCTCGGTCACCCTCGTCCGTGACGGAGTTCCGATCACCGATGTGCCGTCGGAGTACGGCTCGGACGGCCGGTACGTCGTGCAGGAACTGTGCGAGCTGCCGTCGTTCGACGGGCTCGAGGGCACGGTCCACCCGGTTATCGGCGCCTGGCTGATCGACGGCGAACCGGCCGGGATGGGCATCCGGGAGGGCCTCGGGACGGCAGGGCTGATCACCAACAACATGTGCAACTTCGTGCCTCATGTGATCAGTTAGGGCGGCTTGGGAGGTTCGGGGTCTGTGCTTGCTGGCTTCGCTTCGCTCCGCGGCAAAACGCCTCGTCACCGGCGGCGTTTTGCGAGTTGCTCTGTGACTAGGGGTGCACTGGAAAACTACGCGGTTGAACCTTGCGGTGGGCGCGGTTACCCCTTGCTGGGGGGTGGGTTAGCTTGCGGTTGGTTGGTGGCGGTGGATCCACCAGAGGCCTATGAAGGGCAGCACCAAGGGGACGTATCCGTAGCCGCTGCCGAAGTTGGACCAGACTGTGGCGTCGGGGAAGTCTCCCGCGTCGATGACGCTCAGGGTGCCGATCAGCAGGACGCCGACCAGTTCGACGGTGCAGCTGACCAGGGCGATCATGCGGCCGCGCGGGCCGCCGCGGGCCAGGCCGATCGTGGCGGCGATGTAGACCAGGCCGGCCAGTGCGGAGAGCAGGTAGGCCAGTGGCGCTTCGGCAAAGTGGGTGCTGATCTGCACGAGGGCGCGGGCACTCGCGGAGAGGGCGAACACGCCGTAGACGAGCAGCAGGACCCGGCCGGCGCCGGAGCCGAGGGCGGCGTCTCCGGGGCGGGTGGTGGTCTGGTCAGGCACCGGTCACCGACGCGATCTGCTGCAGGCGCAGCACGAGGACGGGCAGGACGAGACAGCCGATGCCGAGGATCAGGTTGCCCCAGCGGGTGGGTTCCATCTTGGCGAGGATCAGCGCGGTCGGAACCAGGCCGGCGGTCGTGATCAGATAGCCGGCGAAGGTGGCGGTGTCGGCGGGGCGGCTGCCGTCGAAGAGACCGGCGACGGCGACCACGACGAGCACGGCGACCAGGACACCGAGGACGCCGGCGGCGGTCAGGTCGATGCGGTCGGGCGCCCGGTCGAGGGCCGTCCGCAACAGGTACCAGACCGCCAGGGCGAGGGCGGCGACGATCGTCGCCGACGACAGGACACCGTTCACCCGGCCAGGTTACTGAGACCCTCGGGGCCTGGTAACTTCCGCCCTGGAGATCAGCAACCGGGATGGTGGGACGATCCAGTGCGCTTCGGACTTTTCGGTACGGGACCTTGGGCTCATCTGGCGCACGCCCCGGCGCTGGCCGCACATTCCGGCGTGGAGTTCACCGGAGTCTGGGGCCGTGACCCGCAGAAGGCCGTCGACCTCGCCGGTCGCTACGGGGTGGCCGCATACTCCGATGTCGACGCCCTGATCGCCGACGTGGACGCGGTCGCGATAGCCCTCCCGCCGGACGTGCAGGCGCCGATCGCGCTGCGGGCGGCCCGCGCCGGGCGGCACCTCGTGCTGGACAAGCCGATCGCCTTGCGTACCGAGGACGCCGAAGAGCTGGCCGCGGCAGCCGCCGACGTGGCCTCGGTGGTGTTCTTCACCCGCCGGTTCACACCCGAGCTGGACGACTTCCTGACCGAGGCGGTGGCGACCGGCGGCTGGAGTGAGGCTCGCGTCGACCACCTCGGCTCGATCTTCGTACCGGACAACCCGTTCGGCGCGTCTCCGTGGCGTCGCGAGCGTGGTGGCCTCTGGGACGTCGGACCGCACGCTCTGGCCCTGGTGCTGCCGGTGCTCGGCCCGGTCACCGAGGTCACCGGTGTCGCGGGCGACCGGGATCTGACCTTTCTGCTGCTCAAGCATGCGGGCGGTGCGGTCAGTCGGCTCACTCTCGCGGTGGACGCCCCGCCGGCGGCGGCCCGTGAGGAGGCGGTCCTCGCCGGGGACGCGGGGCTGCGGACCGTACCGCGCGGCGAATGGGCCCCGGCCGACGCCCTCGGCCGTGCCGTCGACCAGTTGCTCGCGGCGGCCGCGGGTGGTGCCCGGCCGGCCTGTGACGTACGTTTCGGTGCTCAGGTGACGGCGATTCTGGCCGCCGCCAAACGGGCTGTCGCCGAGGGCCGGACGGTCCGGCTGCCGTCCTGAGACCGGTCATGTCGCCCCGGTCGCCTACGCGCGGTGATCGTCGGGGAAGCCGCTCCAGCCGAACTGAGCGCTAACTGGACAGAACCTGCGCGTTACGGATGGACGCATAGTAGCGGGCCGAATACATTTTCGCCTTGTCACGTACACCGGGGCCGAATCGCCCGGCGGTGGCTGTCGCGGGCCCGCGAAGGCTGCCGGGTATGTGTCGGGGTGAGGGGATGCGCTGCATGACCGACCGCATGGCAATGAACTTTTTTCTGCGTGGCGAGGGCTTCGCGGCCCGGCGCCGGCCGATGGACCTGGACGTCCCGGTCCGATGTGGGGACGAAGAGGGTTCAGCGGGTGTGAACCGGCCGGGTGAGCGCGGGGGAGCGCCGGCGTGACCGGGATGTGGGAAGCCGAGCGTGCCGCCTCCGAGGCGGCGCAGGCGCTGGCCGGCCTGGCCGCCCTGCTGCGTGAGGAGAAACCGGCCGACCCCCGTGTGTTGCGGAGCCTGGCCGAGAACGGCGGTGCCGCCGCGGAGCGTGTCGTCGCGTACCTCCGCCGGCGATGTGCCGCCGGGGACGGAGAACTCGCCTCGGTGCCACCACGTCTGGCGCCGTGGCGTGAGTGGGTACCACCGCGTGGTCACCTTTTCGGGACTGCCGATTCCCGCCGTCGGGCCGACGGCGTGCCGCAGCCGCGGCGTTGCGGCGACCCTGGGGAGTGACACCCGTTCAGGTGGCCGTCCGCAAGGTCTCCGACGGTGACTCTCCGAAGCGTTTGCGATAGGCGGACGCGAACCGGCCGAGGTGGGCGAAACCCCATCGGTGGGCCACGTCGGCAACGGTGATCTCCGCCGGGTCGCCGGTCCGCAGAGTCTCGTGCGCCCGGGTGAGCCGGATCTGCTGCAGGTGTGTCATCGGCGCGCTGCCGATGTGCCGGCGGAACCCGGACTGCAGCGAGCGGACGCTCATCCCGGCGATCGCCGCGAGCTCGCCCACGGTGAACGCGTGTTCCGGCTCGTCGCTGATCGCCTCCAGGACCCGCCGGATGGGGCGGGGCGGGCCGCCGGTGGCCGGTGCCACCAACTCGTCGTGGAAGCGGTGCGGAACGCTGAGCAGCAGCCCGCTGAGGACGCTGGCGCACAACTGTTCGGCGATCAGTGGCTGGTAGATCAGGCTGCTCTCGTGTTCCAGCTCGTCACGTAGCAGCCGGATCAGCCGGCCCCAGCTGTGCGCCGGTCCTTCGGTGAGGTCGAAGACCGGTGAGAGGTCGATCGGTCCCTCGACCGGGTGACCGAGCAGCGTGGCCAGCTCCGCCTCGAGCGCCCAGCTCTCGATCCGTACGTCGAGCTCCGCGGTGTTGGGCTCGTGCCGCAGCTGGACCCGGTCGCCGGGCCGGAAGACGAGGGCGGTGGCCGGTGTGGCGGTGATCTCGTGGCCGTCCAGCCGGGCCAGAACACGGCCGGCCGTGGGCAGGGTCACGTGGTACGCGGCCCGGATGGGCAGACTCAGCGTTGCGCTGCGTGCAAACGTGAGATGACCGACCGTGAGCGGTCCCAGCTGGATCACCTCGACGTCCAGCTTGAGGTCACCCTCGGCCGAGACCGGGTGGTAAAAACGATTCAGCACCTCGTGGGCCTGATCACCGTCGACGCTGTCGAAGTAGACGATCTCCGGCGCCGACGTGGCACGCGGTCGGGCGTCAACCATTCCGCCCGGCGCTCCAACGCATACGGTGAGTATTCGGTCAAAGCCCGTCGGCAGTCAACGTGCCCGCCACGCGCTGACCGTTCCAGCACATTCCGGCCATATGAACTACTCTGGCGTTCCGCGCCTACGTGGCGTAACTTGCAGACCAGCGGATTGTTGTAGGAACGCGGGTTCCGGTCGGCGTCCCCCAGCGAACGCCGCTCAGCGCACGACCCTTTCTTTCTCCGGTCGGCGCCACCGTGTCTCGCGGCAAATCGGCGTCGGTTCGAACGGGCTGGACGCCAGGAAGAGGGCAGCTGTGTATCTGCCGATCACGACCCGCCAGCTGGCCGACGGCACCGTCGAGATCGCCCCGAGCGGCGAGATCGATCTGGACAACGCTCACGTCATGCGGGACGCGGTCAATGACGTCCTCACCGGCATGACACCGAGCCGGATCTGTCTGAACCTTCAGCGGGTCATGCTGATCGACAGCATCGGGATCGGCATACTGGTCGCCTGCTTCCACACGGCCGCCGCGAGCGGCGTGAAGCTGGTGGTCAGCCACCCCAGCGCCACGGTCTACCGGCAGCTCTGGGTGTCCGGGCTGGTCGGCCTTCTCGGCTGTGCCGAGCCACCGAGCCCGCGCACCTCGGTGGGCCTGCGCCCGTCCTGAGGACTTTCACCCGACGGGGAAGGCCGGCCGACCGATTCCGACCGGACGGCCCCCCCCGCGGGTCAGTGCAGGGCACTCTCCTGCTTGAGCCGCTCGTCACCGGAGAGGGTGGAGAGCGGCTTCTCCTTTATGAAGACGACCGCGATCACGGCCAGGAACGCGATCGGCGCTCCGACCAGGAACAGGTCGGCGGTGGCCGTACCGTAGATCTCCTTGATCACGGCAAGCACCTGCGGTGGCAGCGTCTCGAGGTCGGGAACCTCGCCGCCACCCGAGGCGGTGGCGCCGAACTTCTCGGTGAACAGCGTGGTCACCCGGTGGGTCAGTACCGCGCCGAGCGCGCTGACCCCGATCGAGCCGCCCATGCTGCGGAAGAACGTCAGCGCCGAGGTGGTGGCGCCGAGTTCGGCCGCGGGCACGTCGTTCTGCGCGGCAAGCACCAGGTTCTGCATGAGTAGGCCGACACCGACGCCGAGAATCGCCATGTACGCCGAGATCACTGGCACGCCGGTGTGCGCATCGATCGTGCTGAGCAGCAGCATGCCGACGGTCATCACGATCGAGCCGGCGACCAGGTACGCCTTCCACTTGCCGAACTTGGTGATCAGCGCGCCGGCCACGGTGGAGGAGATCAGCAGGCCGAAGACCATCGGCAACCCCATCAGGCCGGCGACGGTCGGTGACTTGCCGAGCGAGATCTGGAAGTACTGGGAGAGGAAGACCGTCCCGCCGAACATGGCCACCCCGACCAGCACGCTGGCGACGATCGCCAGGGTGACCGTGCGGTGCCGGAAGATGCCGAGCGGGATGATCGGCTCGGTGGCCCTCGACTCGGCCCAGACCGCCAGCGCGAGGACCACCACACCACCGGTGACCAGCGCGGCGGTCTGCCAGGAGGCCCACTCGAACTTGTCGCCGGCCAGAGTGGACCAGATCAGCAGGGTGCTGACGCCGGTGGTGATCAGGAGCGCGCCGAGCCAGTCGATGCTGACCTCCTTGCGAACCACCGGCAGGTGCAGGGTTCTCTGCAGCAGCGCGATCGCGATCAGGCTGAACGGCACGCCGATCAGGAAGCACCAGCGCCAGCCGAGCCACGGGGTGTCCACCAGGACCCCGCCGATCAGCGGGCCGGCGATGGTGGCCACACCGAAGACGGCGCCGAACATGCCGGAGTAACGGCCCAGCTCCCGCGGCGGGATCATGGCGGCCATCACGATCATCGCGAGCGCGGTCATGCCGCCCGCTCCGACGCCCTGGATGATCCGGCTGACCAGCAGCACCTCGACGTTCGGAGTGAAGCCGGCGATCAGCGAGCCGACGACGAACAGGCCGAGCGAGAGCTGGATCAGCAGCTTCTTGCTGTAGAGATCGGCCATCTTGCCCCAGAGCGGGACGGTGGCCGTCATGGCGAGCAGCTCGGTCGTGACGATCCAGGTGTAGACGGACTGGCTGCCGTCGAGGTCGGCGATGATCCGGGGCAGCGCGTTGGCGACGACGGTGGAGGCCAGGATGCTCACGAACATGCCGAGCATCAGGCCGGAGAGAGCCTGCACCACTTCGCGGGGGGACATCCGCCCGCTGGTCCCGGCTATTTCAGGTTCTACGGCGGTCATCGACTTCTTTCAGATGGTGGAAGGCTTCCCGAACGTGTTCGGTCAGCGGGCGGGAGTCGCCACACTCGGCCCAGCGGACGACGGCGACCCGGACCGCGGCGTTGACCACCGCGGCCATGACCTGCGGGCGGACATGGTCCGGCGCGAGACCGGTCTGCTCAGCGATCGCCTGTGCGAGCCGCTGCTCGGCTGAGGCGGCAGCCGCGATGAGCAGCGGGATGAGCTGCTGGTTGGCGGCGATCACCCGCATCCGCAGCAGCCACAGGTCGCGGTCGTGCTCGATCTGCTCGAAGGCCGGCGCCAGAGCGTCGAGCAGGGCCTCCAGCAGCGGCAGATCCTTGAGGACGGGCGCGGGGCAGTCCTCGAGCGGGTCGCCGACGAGGGCGTGCTCCTTGGTGGCGAAGTAGTTGAAGAACGTCCGCGGGGACACCTCCGCGGCCGCGCTGATCTCGTCGACGGTCACCCGGTCCACGCCGCGCTCGTCGGCGAGGCGTAGCGCGGCGGTGATCAGGGCCAGGCGGGTCTGCCTGCGCTTGATCTCCCGCCGGCCGGGCATGGGTTCGGTCTCCGGGCGCACCCGGAGAGGTTAGAACCAAACTTGCAGTTTCTGCAAAATTATTAGTCGTTGAGCTGAGCCCGCTCGATCTCGGCGAGCGCGGACGTCCACCAGGGCGCGACCGGGCGGTCCGCCAGCAGGTCGGCAAGCAGCACGGCGGTGTTGCGGGCCAGCGTGTCCGGCTTCGGGGCCGGCGAGCCGTCCTCCTCGAGCACGCCGAGCGCCCCGGCCAGCAGCCAGAGCAGCACCTGCGGGTCGGTGTCCGGCCACGATCGGACCGCGCTTGCCAGGACGTTGCGCACGTCGTCGGCGGTCAGGCCGTCCGGGTGACCGTCCTCCAGCAGCAACCGGACCGTGGTGCCCAGGACCAGACCGGTCTGCGCCGGGTCGAGGGCGGCCAGGCCGGCGACCGCGTCGTCGAGGGCCTCGGTGTCCCCGGCGCGGACCGCCGCGATCGCGGTGGTGGCCGCGGCGGCGATCGGGCGGGCCGGTGCGGGCAGGTGCCGCCAGTTCTCGGTCATGGAGGCGACCCTAAGCCCGCCCGCACATACGACGAAGATCGGCCCGGGAATCGACGCCGAAGGTGAACGTGAATCAATTCGAGTGATGTTCGGATGTGCGAATCGGCGAGCATTTCGGCAGACTGCGTCGCGTGGAGGCGGAGCGGAAACTCGGCGGCCGGTACCGGTTGGAGAACGAACTCGGCCGGGGCGGCATGGCGGTCGTCTGGCGCGCCCTGGACGAGGTGCTGAATCGTCCGGTCGCGGTCAAGGTGCTGGCCGGGCGCTTTGCCGGAGACGACCGGTTCCGGGCCCGGATCCTGCACGAGGCGCGATCGGCGGCCACCCTCTCGCACCCGAACATCGCACAGATCTACGATTTCGGGGAATCCGAGGAGAATGGGCGGCCCGTCCCGTACGTGGTCATGGAATTGATCAATGGGCCGACCCTGCAGCAACGTGTCTCGCGAGGCCGGATCCCGCCGCGGACGATTTTCCGGATCTGTGGCGAGGTGGCCACCGCCCTGGCCGTCGCGCACGACGACGGGCTCGTGCACCGCGACATCAAACTTGCCAACATCATGGTCACCCCGGGCGGCGCCAAGGTCGTCGACTTCGGCATCGCCGCCGTCGCCGGGCCCGCCTCACCCGAGGACGCACTGCTCGGCACCCCGGCCTACCTCGCGCCGGAACGGCTCACCGGCGGCGCCATCGAACCGGCCTCCGACGTCTACGCGCTCGGCGTGCTGCTCTACCGGCTCCTCGCCGGGACCGCGCCGTGGAGTGTGGAGACCACCACCCAGATGCTCTCGGCACACGTCTACCAGGAGCCGAATCCGCTGCCCGACCTGCCCGGCGTACCCGAGGAGATCATCGACCTGGTCACCCGGTGCCTGGCCAAGGACCCGGCCGCCCGGCCCGTCGCGGCGGAGGTGGCGGGCCTGCTGGGCGACGCGGCCGAGGCCGCGGGGGTCACCGGACCGGATCCGGTACGGCCGGAAACACCCGGATCCGCCGCATACGAGGAGGACACCCGGCAGGCGACCGGCTCCGTGCCGGAGTGGACCCCGATCGTGGCGGAACCGGGCCGGGCGGCCGGCGCTGCCGCGGCGCGCGTGGCCGTACCGTCCCGGTGGAGGAAGGCCCGGCTGCTTGCCGGGGCCGCCGTGGCAACCCTGCTCGCGGCCGTGCCGTTCGCCCTGACCTCCGGAGACGGTGACGCGGCCGGGGACCTGGGCGCCGCCCCGCCCGCCGCGTCACCGAAAGTGACCCGAAGCGTGGCCGAGCCCGCCGTCGGCCGCCCTGCCGAGTCGACAAGCCGGCCCGACCGTATCCCCGCGATCAGCTCGGACGCCGGGGATACGGGGACCGGCGCGCCGCTGGCCCCCGGTGGATCGGCGTCAGCCTCGGACCGTGGACCTCGACCGAGCGTGACCGTATCCGCTTCTCCGTCCGGATCAGCGGCTCCGGCGGAGGGCACCCTGCTGGAATCGGCGGGTGGGACGGTACTCGCCCGGTGTGTGCCCGCCGGAACCGAACTGCTCGCCTGGGAACCGCGGCCCGGCTTCACCGTGGAACGGGCCGACCGAGGTCCCGCTTTCACTGCGGTGGTGGTGTTCGCCGGCGACCTGACGCGCTACCGGATGACCGTGACCTGCGTGGGCGGCCGGCCGTCCGCCGTGGTCCTGCCGTTGTAGGGAGCGTTGGGCCCGCCGTTGCAGGGAACGGTCCGTCCGCTCGATGCCGGGGAGCGCCGGATGTCCGACTAAACTGCGGCGGCACGCTGCGAAGGGACATCGATGACGGCGAACGCACCCGACGACTGGCTTGCCCGATTCCGGGCCGCGATCCGCCGCACCCCTCCGCCGCCGAACGAGCCCGCCCCGGTGCCGCCGGCCGACGGCGAACTGGCCGCCGACCCCGGCTTCCGGGACGCTCCCGAGAACATCGACGTACCCGCGACCGTCACGGCGGAACGGGTCGAGGTACCCGGCCGGCCCGGAGTGAGCGGCCTGAGCGTGACCGGCGCCGGCGCGGACTCCGGGATCGCGCCGCCCGCCCGGCCGCTGCGGCCCGGTGTCACCTACCGTGCGGAGGTTTCGGTCCACCTGGCCGAGCCGCTGAACGCGCCGATCCTGCGCGTGATCCCGGAATGGGTCGTCGACGAGCCGGCGGACCGTGCGGCGATCCGGTCGATGCCGGCCCGCAACGAATACGGCCACCATCGGATCAGCCTGACCTTCACGGTTCCGGCCGGGGCCCGCGACGCCCTGGTCCGGCTGCACTCCGGCGAGGGCACCGCCATCTGGTACGACTACTCGCTCACCACAGTCGTCACCCCCGCCGAGACCGTCCGCCCCGAGGATGACGACCCTCTGGCGGCCGGCCGGGCCGCTCTTGCCGCGGGCGACGTCCCGACGGCCGTCAAGGCGCTGCGCCAGGTGGTCAAGGCCGGTGACCCGGACGGTGAGGCCGCCTGGGAACTGGGCCGGATCGAGCTTGCCGAACAGCGCTGGGCAGCCGCCGAGCAACTGCTGCGCGGTGCCGTGGCGAAACAGCCGGAGGCCTACGAACGCGGGTACGCCCTGGCGCTGGCCTACGACCGGCTCAAACGCCGCGACGACAGCCGCCGGGCGTCCGCCGCGGCCCTGATCCACGACACCAAACTGCCGTTCGACGGCGCCGCCCTGCTGGACTCCGACGTCACGTCGTTCGGAGCCCGGCGGGAGGTCGGCATCTTCCTCGCCGAGCACCTCCCGCAGATCCGCACCCAGGCCGGACAGCGCCTGGCGCGGCCCGTCCACAGCACCTTCGACCAGCCGATCTTCGTCTACTGGGCGCAGGGCTTCGAGGTCGCGCCGCCGGTGGTCCGGGCGTGCCTGGCCGCACTCAAGGCGACCAACCCGGACTCCCGGGTGCACGAACTGTCACTGGCCACCATCGGCAACTACGTCGACATGCCGGAGGACCTGGTGGCTTCGCTCGCGGGCGATCACTACCACTTCTCCGACCTGCTGCGGATGCTGCTCCTGGAGAAGTTCGGCGGCATCTGGGTGGACGCCACCTGCCTCGTCACCGAGCCGCTGCGCTCGCACGTCGACCGGGCGCTGGCCAGGGGCAGCGTTTTCGCGTTCAACTACACCGGCCCGTACCTGGTCAACTGGTTCCTGGCGAGCCGCCCCGACAGTTACGTCATGCACCTGTGGCGGGCCGCGTCGTTCCTGTGGTGGGAGAAACGCGGCGAGATCGTCGACTTCCTCCTGCATCACCACATCTTCGAGATGCTGCACCGGCTCGACGACCGCTTCCGCGCCGAATGGGACGCCGGTCTGCGCCTCAACGCGACGCCCCCGCATGCCCTCCAGTCGGTGCTGCTCAAGCCGTACGAGCCGGAGATGTTCCAGACGATCATGGAGAGCTCGTTCGTCCACAAGCTGCGCCACAGTCTCCCGGCCGACCCCCCGGACAGCGAGTCCTACCTGTCCCGGATCATCCGCGGAGACCACTGACCCGCCGCCCACCACCCGCCGCCGCGCCCGCCCGAACAGCCACCGCCCGCCGGAACACCCGCCGCAAGCCGCAACATCCGCCGGACAGCCGGCGCGGCGCCACGACCGGGCGATCAGGACCTGCTCATCCGGCCGGACCTGCGCCGACGCCACCCAAACAACCTGTGACGCGGATCAGGCTCCAGTCCACCCCGCAGCGTCCCGGACCGGCTCGTGTGGTGGCCCGCGGTGCGCATGGGGCCGCACATCACCGCGCAACGTCCCGGACGGGCTTGGGTGGTGATCTGGAGTGCGGATCGACCCGCACATCACCACACGACAAAGCGCGCGAGAGCCCAGAATGGCGAAACGCGACTCCCGAATAGCGCACAAACGCTTTCCAAAAAGCCCACCCACCGGAACCGCACAGCGAACCAGGTCCCCGTAATGCGGGGGCACGGGGGCTCGGCCCCAAGCGGATAAAGAAAACAAGCGACCCAGGTCCGCGCTTTCTGCGGACGGGTCGCTCCCAAAGCTTGTGCCCCCGGCAGGATTCGAACCTGCGCTTTCGCCTCCGGAGGGCGACGCTCTATCCCCTGAGCTACGGGGGCTCAGTGGTTAGTAGCCTAGCAGGTGCTTCCGTGGCGGGGCCAATCGGTATGACGGCGCGCCCTCGCCGCAGGTGAGGCTGCGATTCGAGTGACGAACGGGCCCGGCAGTCATCGACTGCCGGGCCCGTTGCGTCCGTGTTCGATCGGCTCAGGAGGCCTGCACCTGACTGAGCAGGTCCGTCATGGCGGTGATCTCGTACTGCTGCGATTCCATGATGGTTTTCGCGATGCCGGTCACATTCTCGTTGTCCGACATCTTGAGAATCTCCTGCGCCATGTGGATTCCGCCGAGGTGGTGCTGACGCATCAGCGTCAGGTAGAGGATGTCCGCCTGTTTGCCCTCGGCTTTGCGCAGTTCCTCCATCTGCTGCTGGGTGGCCATGCCGGGCATGAGGCCGTCCTGCATAGAGGCCTGACCGTTGGGCATCCAGGCCATCGGGGGCTCGGTGCCGTTCGGGTTGAGTCCCCATTCGCGTAGCCACGTCTGCATGATGTTGACCTGGCCGTGCTGGGTGAGGGCGGTGTCCAGGCCCATCGACCGGACCTCGGCGTTGGTGGCCTTCGGGTACACGATCGAGCCCATGTCGACAGCCTGGGCGTGGTGCGTCGCCATGTCCCGGAGGAAGCCGGCTTCCGCCGAGTCGTCGGCCGGGTGGTCGGGCGACGCGATGTTCAGCCCGGCGGCCAGCCCGGCCCCCACTCCGACGAGGAGAATCAGCAGGGCCAGCAGCACCCGCATGACGAGGCCGGAGCCACGGCGTTCAGGAGCTCCGAGATCCTCGGCCTCGTCGGTCGGCACGGTCGATTGCACTTTCCATCGCCTACTGTCAGCTGAGCGGAGTGGTACCGGTCTGGGTCACCCCGCCGGAGCAGGGGATACCCGGCTCGATCGAGGCGTTGAGGCTGAGAGCCCGGATGAAGTCGTCGATGCGGGGATCGTCGGCGGTGGCGACCTTGAGCTGGTAACCCCAGGCCTGGAGCGAGATGTTGTCGGTCAGGTTCTCGACCGGGCTCATCATGGTGAACGGCTTGCCCTTCACCTTCGACTCCAGCGCGCTGATCTGGTCAGCCGCGAGGCCGGGCTTGTAGGCGATCCAGACGGCCCCGTGCTCGAGGCTGTGCACGGCGTGCTCGTTGGCGACCGGCGCGTCGTAGACGTCACCCATGCAGTTCTGCCAGCGGGCGTTGTGCTCACCGCCGACCGGTGGCGTCAGCTTGTAGGTGAGCGGGCCGGTCTTGTGGTCCTTCGCGGTGAGCGACTTGTCCGGGTCGTTCCGGTAGTTGACGATGCCGGAGATCGCGGCTGCGCGTTCCTCCCACGGCGTCGCCTTCTCCTTGTCGGACTGCATCGAGGCCGCTACACCCCAGCCGATGATGCCGACCGCGATCAGCACGACGACGCCGGCGACCAGGATCGGGCCCCAGTTGCGGGCACCGGCCACCTTGACCGGGGTGACCGTCTTGCGGCCCTTGCCACCCTTTCCGGCTGGCCGGGAGCCGCCGGGACGGTTGGCGCCGGACTTGCCCGCGGGGGGCTTGCCCTGGCCGCTGGTCTTGTCGACCTTGACGGTGGACGGAACCCGGTCGGGACCCGGGGAACTAATGCTCATCGTGCCTCGTCGATTCGTCAAAAGAGGGAAGGGGCGGGGCTCGGGTGGCCGCCGAACGCCGAAGTCTACCCCCGATAGCATGGCTGAGTGACTCCCGCCAACCTTGCTGACACCGTTCTCTCAGCCGCTCGTGCCGTATTCGAGACGCGCGGACTCGACGTCACGCTGCTGCCCGCCACGACGACGGTGGAGCGGCCGCGTAACCCTGAGCACGGCGACTACGCCTCGAACCTGGCCCTGCAACTGGGCAAGAAGGCCGGCGTCGCCCCGCGCGAACTGGCCGCGGCGCTCGCCGAGGAGCTGGGCAGCCGGGACGGCGTCAAGTCGGTGGAGATCGCCGGCCCGGGCTTCCTCAACATCCGGCTGGACGCCGCCACGACCGGCGCGATCGCCCGGCTGGTGGTCGAGGCCGGTCCAGCCTACGGCCGCAACACCGCCCTGGCCGGGCAGAAGGTGAACCTCGAGTTCGTCTCGGCGAACCCGACCGGCCCGATCCACCTGGGCCACACCCGCTGGGCCGCCGTCGGTGACTCGCTGCGCCGGGTGCTGTCGGCCGCCGGCGCCGAGGTCACCAGTGAGTACTACATCAACGACGCGGGCGCCCAGGTCGACCGCTTCGCCCGCTCGCTGTTCGCGGCCGCCAACGGCGAGCCCACGCCGGAGGACGGGTACGTCGGGGACTACATCACCGAGATCGCCAAGGTGATCACCGACGCCGACCCCGGCCTGGTCGGACAGCCCGCCGAGACCGCGCTGCCGATCTTCCTGGCCCGCGGTTACGAGCTGATGCTCAAGGAGATCCGGGAGAGCCTGGAGCGCTTCGGCGTGCACTTCGACGTCTGGTTCTCCGAGCAGACGCTGCACGGCGGCGGCGCGGTCGAGCACGCCATCGAGGAGTTGCGCAAGCAGGGGCACATCTTCGAGGACGGCGGCGCGATCTGGCTGCGGACCACCGACTTCACCGACGACAAGGACCGGGTGCTGATCCGGTCGAACGGTGAGAAGACCTACTTCGCGGCCGACGCGGCGTACTACATCAACAAGCGGGAGCGCGGCTTCGACCGCTGCATCTACCTGCTCGGCGCCGACCACCACGGCTACATCGGCCGGCTCAAGGCGATCGCCGCGTGCGCCGGCGACGACCCGCAGCAGAACATCGAGATCCTGATCGGCCAGCTGGTCAACCTGGTCCGTGCGGGGCAGCCGGTCCGGCTGTCGAAGCGGGCCGGCAACATCATCACGCTTGACGAGCTGCTCGAGGCGGTCGGCGCGGACGCCGCCCGGTACTCGCTGGCCCGGTCCTCCACCGACTCCATGCTGACGCTGGACATCGAGGAGATCACCAAGAACTCGAGTGACAACCCGGTCTTCTACGTGCAGTACGCCCACGCGCGGATCTGCTCGTTGCTGAGGAACGCCGAGGAGAAGAAGATCAGCCGCGGCGACGACTACGACCCCGCGCTGCTCTCGCACGAGCGTGAGAAGGACCTGCTCAAGACGCTCAACCAGTTCCCCGAGGTGGTCGCCACCGCGGCTGAGCTGCGCGAGCCGCACCGGATCGCGGTCTACCTGGAGGAGCGGGTGGCCACCGACTACCACCGGTTCTACGACGCCTGCAAGGTGCTCCCGAAGGGCGACGAGCCGGTCACCGAATTCACCCAGCCGCGGCTCTGGCTGGTCGAGGCCACCCGAACGGTGCTCGCGAACGGGTTGGACCTTCTCGGCGTCTCCGCTCCGGAGAGGATGTAAGACATGCGCGC
The DNA here is from genome assembly GCF_040639655.1 of Actinoplanes sp. NPDC023801. Taxonomy (NCBI): domain Bacteria; kingdom Bacillati; phylum Actinomycetota; class Actinomycetes; order Micromonosporales; family Micromonosporaceae; genus Actinoplanes; species Actinoplanes sp. NPDC023801. The sequence goes on from NZ_JBFAAI010000001.1 coordinate 723,055, forward strand.
ACACGAGGCCGGAGCCCTGCACGGCGACCTCGGCAGCCGGGGGCCGGCGTGGCTCCGTACGCCTGAGGACGTGAACGCCCTGGTTCCGCGGCTGTGGCCGCGGACCGTGAGCCGTACCGGCGCCGGGGGTCTGGAGATCGGCGGCGTGAGCGTCGCCGATCTGGCGGCGGACTACGGCACCCCCGCCTACCTGCTGGACGAGGAGGACCTCCGGGCCCGCTGCCGGGATTTCGCGGCCGCGTTCGCCGGGGCCGACGTCTACTACGCCGGCAAGTCGTTCATCTGCAAGGCCGTCGTCCGGGTCATCGACGAGGAGGGACTTTTCCTCGACGTCTGCTCCGGCGGTGAGCTGGCGGTGGCGCTGGCGGCCGGGTTCCCGGCCGAACGGATCGGCTTCCACGGCAACAACAAGTCGGAGAGCGAGTTGCGCCGTGCGCTGGAGGCGGGAGTCGGCCGGATCGTCGTCGACTCGTTCCACGAGATCGCCCGGCTGACCGCGCTCGCCACCGAGCTGAACAAGCGGCCCGGCGTACTGGTCCGCGTCACCGTGGGTGTCGAGGCTCACACCCACGAGTTCATCGCGACCGCACACGAGGATCAGAAGTTCGGGTTCTCGCTGGCGGGCGGGGCGGCGTTCACGGCGGCCGCGCAGATCCTCGACGAGGGTGTGCTCGACCTGCGCGGCCTGCACTCGCACATCGGCTCGCAGATCTTCGACACCAGCGGGTTCGAGGTGGCCGCCCGGCGGATTTTGGAGCTGCAGGCGCAGATCCGTGACGCGCGCGGGGTGGAGCTGCCGGAACTCGACCTGGGCGGCGGTTTCGGTATCGCGTACACCACGCAGGACGACCCCTCGACGCCCGGCGATCTGGCCAAGCGGATCAACAAGATCGTCGAGTCGGAGTGCGAGATGGCCTCGCTGCGCAAGCCGCACCTCTCGATCGAGCCGGGCCGGGCCATCGTGGGTCCTTCGGTCTTCACCCTGTACGAAGTGGGGACGGTCAAGGACGTCGACGGGATCCGCACGTACGTGAGCGTGGACGGCGGGATGAGCGACAACATCCGGACCGCTCTGTACGACGCCTCGTACTCGGCCACCATGGCGAACCGGCGCAGCGACGCGGAGCCGATGCTCGCCCGAGTGGTGGGAAAACATTGTGAGTCCGGGGACATCGTCGTGAAGGATGAATTCCTGCCCAGCGACGTGCAGCCCGGAGATCTTATCGCTGTGCCCGGTACCGGCGCGTATTGCCGCAGCATGGCCAGCAACTACAACCACGTTCCTCGGCCACCGGTGGTGGCGGTGCGTGACGGCGCCGCCCGCGTCATCGTGCGCCGGGAGACCGAGGACGACCTGCTTGCATTGGATGTTGGATGAGCTCAGCGAAATCGGTCCGGCTGGCCATGCTCGGCTGCGGAACCGTCGGCACTGAAGTGGTCCGTCTGCTGCACGAGCAGGCCGAGGACCTGACCGCCCGGATCGGCGCCCCCCTCGAGCTCGTCGGTATCGCGGTGCGTCGCATGGGCCGCGAGCGCGGCGGCGTGCCGATCGACCCGTCGCTGTTCACCACGGACGCGCTGGGCCTGGTCAAGCGGGACGACGTGGACGTGGTGATCGAGGTCGTCGGCGGCATCGAGCCGGCCCGCACCTGGCTGACCGAGGCGCTGCGGGCCGGCAAGAGCGTGGTCACCGCCAACAAGGCGCTGCTCGCCGAGGACGGCGGCACCCTGCACGATGCCGCGGCCGAGGGCGGCGCGGACCTCTACTACGAGGCCTCGGTGGCCGGCGCGATCCCGCTGCTGCGCCCGCTGCGCGAGTCACTGCACGGGGACCGGGTCACCGCGGTCACCGGCATCGTGAACGGCACCACCAACTTCATCCTCTCCTCGATGGCGGCGACCGGCGCGGGCTTCAACGAGGCTCTGGAGGAGGCCACCGAGCTGGGGTACGCGGAAGCCGACCCCACCGCCGACGTGGAGGGCTTCGACGCCGCCGCGAAGGCGGCCATCCTCGCTTCGCTGGCCTTCCACACCCGGGTCACCGCCGCCGACGTGTTCCGTGAGGGCATGACCGGGGTGACGGCCGGCGACATGGCCAGCGCCAAGGAGATGGGCTGCACCATCAAGCTGCTCTGCATCGCGCAGCGCACCAGCGATCCCATGGGGGGCAGCGCGGTGAGTGTCCGCGTGCACCCGGCGATGATCCCGCTCAGCCACCCGCTGGCAAGCGTGGGGGACGCCTTCAACGCGGTGTTCGTCGAGGCGGAGGCGGCCGGTCCGCTGATGTTCTACGGGCGGGGCGCCGGTGGCCGTCCGACCGCCAGCGCGGTGCTCGGCGACATCGTCGCGGCGGCCCGCAACAAGCTCACCGGCACCCGGGCGCCGAGCGAGAGCAACTACGCCCAGCTGCCGGTCCGCCCGATCGGTGAGTCGCTGACGAGGTACCACATCAGTCTCGACGTGGCCGAGAAGCCGGGCGTCCTGGCGACCGTGGCCGGGGTTTTCGCCCAGCACGAGGTCTCGATCGCGACGGTCCGCCAGTCGGGCCGCGAGGACGACGCGAAACTGGTCATCGTCACCCACAGCGCACCGGACGCGGCGCTGGCCGCGACCGTCGAGGCACTGTCGCGGCTGGACATCGTCCGGTCGATCGCGAGCGTGCTGCGCGTCGAGGGTGGAGCCGGCTGATGGTCGGCCACATCTGTCATCATCCTGAATAGTGGGCACCCGGTCTCATGGACCGGTTGCTTGAGGCACTCTGTGCCGGGAATCGAGTGAGGGAGTACGGCCATGTGGCGGGGCTTGATCGAGGCGTACCGGGACCGGCTGCCCGTCACCGACGCCACTCCGGTGGTCTCGTTGCACGAGGGGAACACTCCGCTGGTGCCGGCACCGGTGCTGTCGTCGCGGGTGGGTGCCGACGTCTACCTCAAGGTGGAGGGCGCCAACCCGACCGGCTCCTTCAAGGACCGGGGCATGACGATGGCCGTGTCCAAGGCGGTCGAGGACGGCGCGAAGGCGATCATCTGCGCCTCCACCGGCAACACCAGTGCCTCGGCCGCGGCCTACGCCGCCCGGGCCGGCATCACCTGCGCGGTCCTCGTGCCGCAGGGCAAGATCGCGCTCGGCAAGCTGGCCCAGGCCCTGGTGCACGGCGCCCGGCTGCTGCAGGTCGACGGCAACTTCGACGACTGCCTGGCACTCGCCTCGAAGCTGTCCCAGGACTACCCGGTCTCCCTGGTCAACTCGGTGAACATCTTCCGGCTGCACGGGCAGAAGACGGCCTCCTTCGAGATCGTCGAGGCGCTCGGCGACGCGCCGGACATCCACTGCCTGCCGGTCGGTAACGCCGGCAACATCTCCGCCTACTGGATGGGCTACCAGGAGGACCGGGAAGCGGGGAACAGCTCGAAGCTGCCGAAGATGTACGGCTTCCAGGCTTCCGGGGCGGCCCCGATCGTGAACGGCAAGGTCGTCGAGCACCCGTCGACGATCGCCACCGCGATCCGGATCGGGAACCCGGCCAGCTGGACCAAGGCGCTTGACGCGCGGGACGCGTCGGGCGGCCTGATCTCGTCGGTCACCGATCGGGACATCCTGAACGCGTACCGGCTGCTCGCCCGGGAGGTCGGTGTCTTCGTCGAACTGGGCAGCGCCGCAAGTGTGGCGGGCCTGCTGCAGCAGGCGGCGGCCGGCAAGATCCCGGCCGGCTCGCGGGTGGTGTGCACGGTGACCGGGCACGGCTTGAAGGACCCGGAGTGGGCAATCTCGACCGCTCCGTCCCCGACCGTCATCGCCAACGACGCACTGATCGCGGCGAAGGCCCTCGACCTGGCCTGACGCCTGCTTCGCAGGGCCGGCCGCGGCGTGGCCACCACCACGAAGGCGGCGCTAGCTTTCCCCGGTTCCGGTTTCGGCCGCAGCATGGTCTGAGAGACTGGCTGCGGCCTCTTCGGCTGCCTGGCATCCGGCCTCGCGGACCAGTAATTCCATGGCCTGGGCCACGATCGTCAGTTCCTCCGCTGAGAGCCGGCTGAGGAGTTGGCGCTGCTTCGCCACCCCTGCCGTGATGATGCCCTCGATGACTTCGGTGCCCGCCCTCGTGAGTCCGATCCGGCGAACGCGCCGATCGTTCACGTCCTCCGTGCGTGTGACCAGGTCCTGCACGACAAGGCGGTCGATCATGCCGCTGAGCGCGGCGGCACCGACACCGAGCATCCGGGCGAGTTCGCCACCGGCGAGCGTGCCGTGCCGGGACAGCAGCAGCATGATCTTCAGTTGCGACATCGTGAGATGCGACGAGAAGAGCGGGTCTGAGCGGTCGTCGGCGAACAGGTGCTCGAGCTGGATCGACGCACCCATGATGTCCGCGATGAGCTTTTCTTCCTGGCTCAGCGCCCACTCCTTCGGTGACGTGCCGGTGGCGGGTTCGCGTCCACCTCGTGACGGACGGTACCAGTGGGGTTCCCTCGCGACCCATCTTCAGCCGCGCCTCGCGGAGGAAAAGGGTGCGACGGCTCCACCGTCGCGATCGAATCCCGTCGGCACCCCGGCGGAAAACCATTTGTTCGCGTCATGCAAACTATCAATATCGACCGAACCAATCTCGGGGGAGCGCCCATGTCAGCTCTGACACGGCTCAGCCTTGCCAACCGAGGTCTCGTCGCCCTGATCGCTCTGGTGATCAGCGGCTTCGGGCTCTATGCGATCCCGTCCCTCAAGCAGCAGCTCTTCCCCTCGATCGAGCTGCCGGCCGCGTTCGTGAACGCGGTGCTGCCCGGAGCCTCGCCGGAAGCGGTCGAGGAGCAGGTGACCAAGCCGATCGAGGACGCCGTCAAGAGCATCGACGGTATCGACACCGTCACGTCGACCTCCCGCGAGAACGTGTCGAGCGTCGTGGTGATGTTCGAGTTCGGCACGGACATCGAGTCCGCCGTCAACCAGGTCACCACCTCGGTGAACCGGATCCAGGCGCAGCTGCCGGAGAACGTCGACCCGACCGTCTTCGCCGGTGGTACCGACGACATCCCGGCGATCGTGCTGGCCGCCTCCGGCGGTTCCGACGAGTCCGATCTGCTCAACAGGCTGAACGACACCGTCGTGCCGGAGCTCAACGCGATCGAGGGTGTCCGCGACGTCCAGGTCACCGGGGCTCGCTCCAACCAGGTCGTGATCACGCCCGACCTGGCGAAACTGGGAGCGGCCGGGGTCAGTCCGGCCTCGCTCACCACGGTGCTGCAGGCCAACGGCGTCTCCATCCCGGCCGGTGCGGTCGTTCAGGGCGACAGGTCGCTGACCGTTCAGGTGGGCACCCCGATCACCTCGGTCGATCAGCTCAAGGAGATCTATCTCACCGGATCGCGTGGACAGGTGCGGCTCGGTGACGTGGCCGCGGTGGAGAGCAAGCTGCCGGCGGCCGAGTCGTACACGCGGACCGACGGGGTCGACAGCCTCGGCATCGCGGTGACGGCGCGGCCCGACGGCAACCCGGTCTCCATCTCGCACGAGGTCCGGGACCTCCTGGCCGACCTGCAGAAGGACTCCGGCGCCACCCTCACCGTGATCACCGACCAGGCGCCCTACGTGGAGAAGTCCATCGAGAGCCTGACCACCGAGGGCCTGCTGGGCCTGCTGATGGCGGTCGTGGTCATTCTGGTCTTCCTGCTCAGTGTCCGCTCGACTCTGGTCACCGCGGTCTCCATCCCGCTCTCCGTGCTGGTCGCACTGATCGCGCTGTGGATCGGCGACTACACGCTCAACCTGCTGACCCTCGGCGCGCTGACGATCGCGGTCGGCCGGGTGGTCGACGACTCGATCGTGGTGCTGGAGAACATCAAGAGACATCTGGAGTACGGCGAGGAGAAGGTCCACGCCATTCTCGGCGCGGTTCGTGAGGTGGCCGGCGCGGTTGTCGCCTCGACGCTCACCACGGTCGCGGTGTTCGCCCCGATCGCCCTGGTCGGTGGCCTGGTCGGGCAGATCTTCTCGTCCTTCGCTATCACCGTGACGGTCGCGCTGCTGGCCTCGCTTCTCGTGTCGCTGACCATCGTGCCGGTGCTCGCCTACTGGTTCCTCAAGCCGCCGCCCGCGGGCGCCGACAACGCGGCGATCCGCAAGGCCGCCGAGGAGAAGGAGCTGCGCAGCCCGCTGCAGCGTGGTTATCTGCCGGTCATCCGGTTCGCCACCACCAAGCGCTGGACCACGGTGCTGATCGGCATCGTGGTGCTGATCGGCACGTTCCTGCTCTCCACCCGTCTGGAGACCAACTTCCTGGACGAGTCCGGGCAGGACAGCCTGACCATCAGCCAGGAGTTGCCGGCCGGCACCAGCCTGGCGGCCACCGACGCGGCGGCCAAGAAGGTCGAGGCCGTGCTCGACGCCCGCACCGAGATCAAGACCTACCAGGTCACCGTGGGCGGCAACTCCGCCAACCCGTTCGCCGGGGGTGGTGGATCCGGTACCGCCAACTACAACGTCGCTCTGCACGAGGACGCGGACGCCGAGGGGCTCTCCGACGACCTGCGCGACCAGTTCGCCCAGCTGACCGGGGCCGGTGAGATCAAGATCGGTCAGGAGAGCTCCGGCCTGGGCGGCAGCCAGCTCGCTGTGCAGGTTTCCGCCTCCGACAACGCGGTCCTCACCAGCACCACCGAACAGGTGCGTGCCGCGATGGCCGGGATCAAGGGCGTCACCGACGTGGACACCACCCTGGTGGCAAGCGTCCCGCGCCTGGACGTGGTGGTGGACCGCAAGGCCGCCGCGGCCACCGGCCTCAGCGAGGCGCAGATCGGTCAGACCGTGGCCGGCCTGTTCCGCAGCGCCCCGGCTGGTCAGATCACCATCGACGGCAACACCCAGGACGTGGTCATCTCGTTCGGCAAGGCGCCTGCCGACCCGGCCGCGCTCCGTGCCCTGCCGCTGACCACCCCGCGCGGGTTCGTCCCGCTGGACCAGGTCGCCGACGTCAAGGAGGTGGGCGGTCCGGCCGCGGTCACCCGGGTCGACGGGAACCGCACCGCCACCGTCAGCGGCGTGGTGGTGGGCTCCGACCTCCGGACGGTCAACGCCGACCTGGCCAAGGCGCTGGACGCCATCGACCCGCCGCCCGGCGCGGAGATCACCGTCGCGGGTGTCGGCGCCGACCAGGCGGAGGCGTTCCAGCAGCTCGGACTCGCCGTGCTGGCCGCCATCGCGATCGTCTTCATCATCATGGTCGCCACCTTCCGCAGCCTGCTGCAGCCGGTGATCCTGCTGGTGTCCATCCCGTTCGCGGCGACCGGCGCGATCGGCCTGCTGCTGATCACCGGCACCCCGCTCGGCGTGCCGGCCCTGATCGGTGTGCTGATGCTGGTCGGCATCGTGGTCACGAACGCGATCGTGCTGATGGACCTGATCAACCACTACCGGGCCGAGGGGTACGGCGTGAAGGAGGCCGTGATCGAGGGCGGCCGGCACCGGCTGCGCCCGATCCTGATGACCGCCATCGCGACGATCTTCGCGCTGATCCCGATGGCGCTGGGCCTCACCGGCGAGGGCGGCTTCATCTCCCAGCCGCTGGCGGTCGTGGTGATCGGTGGTCTGGTCAGCTCGACGCTGCTGACCCTGGTGCTGGTGCCGACGCTGTACACCATGGTGGAGAACCGTAAGGAGAGGAGCCGGGCCAAGCGGCAGGCCAAGCGGCTGCGCAAGGGCCAGGCGGCCGGGCAGCCGAAGCACGCCGCCGACGAGCCCGCCGACGACCTGGTGGCGGCCGGTGTGGCGCCGGACTCCAGCGGCGGGGCACACGAGGCGTCGGCCGACAAGGGCGGACGATCCGCGCTGCGCGGGGTGACCGACCAGTTCGAGGTGCTGAAGATGCCACGCAAGCCGGTCAACCCGGCAGAGTAACCGCATATCGACGCTGATGCCCGGCCCGGGTGGCCGGGCATCAGTGTTTGCAGGGACGTCACAAACGTTAAGGTCGGTACGTGCCAGCGTCGTTTTCGGTCCTTACCCGCAACCGTGACTTCCGCCGCCTGTTCGCTGCTGAGCTGGTGGTGTTCGGCGCCGACTGGTTCGTGATGATTCCGCTGCTCGTGCTGCTCCCCGAGCTCACCGGCAGCGGCACGCTCGGCGCGATGGTGCTGGCCGTGGACACCGGCATCCTGGCGCTGCTGCTGCCGTGGACCGGCACGGTCGCCGACCGGGTGGACCGCCGCAAGATCCTGATCTTCGCGAACGTCGCGGCTTTCGTCTCGGTGCTGCTGCTGTTCGCGGTCCGGTCCGAGGCGACCGCCCCGCTGGCGCTGGTCGCGGTCGGCGCCATCGCGGTGTCGAAGGCCTTCTACTCGCCGGCCGCGTCGGCCGCGCTGCCGAACCTGGTGGACCGTGCGGACCTGGCCGCGGCCAACACCGTCGCCGGGTCGGCGTGGGGGACCATGACGGTGGTGGGCGCCTCGCTCGGCGGTGTGGTGAGCAGCGTCTTCAGCCCGTACGTCTGCTTCGCCGTGACCGCCGTCTGCCTGCTGACCGGAAGTCTGCTCACCGCGCTGATCCGCCGGCCGATGCAGGCGCCGCGCAGCGGTGACGGCAGGCCGGCCCGGGCCCTGCCCGCCCTGCTGGAGTCACTGCGCTACATCGCCGGCCGTCCCCGGCTGCGCGCGCTGGTCACCGTGAAGTCGGCGGTCGGCCTCGGTAACGGGGTGCTGACCGTGTTCCCGCTGATCGCGGCCGTGCACGGGGCCGGCGCGATGGGGACCGGCCTGCTCTTCGCGCTGCGTGGCGCGGGCGCGCTGATCGGACCGATGGTGATGCGCCCGGTGCTGAACCGCCCGTCCTGGCTGCTGCCCGGCCTGGCCCTCTCCATGGGCCTGTACGGCCTCGGGTATCTCGGTGTCGCGGTGGCGCCGTGGTTCCCGCTGGTCCTGGCGCTGGTCTTCGTCGCGCACTTCGCCGGTGGCAGCAACTGGGTGCTGTCCAACTACGCGCTGCAGGGTGAGGTCCCGGACGAACTCCGCGGCCGGGTGTTCGCCACCGACATGATGCTGGCGACGCTCGCGATCGCGGTGAGCCAGCTGGTCGCGGGTGCCGCCATCGACCGTTTCGAGCAGGAGTGGATCATCGCGGCCTGCGGGACGATCACGCTCACCTACGCGATCGGCTGGCGGCTCGCCACCCGTCGGCTCAAGCCCTCCACCGAGCCGACATTCGGGATTGCCGGGACCGGGGAGCTCCCGCCGAAATGATCACGCCCTAGCATGTGGCGATGGGCTTGACCTTCGTCACCGAACCGGTCTTCGTCAGCACGCCGGCGACCAGCGCCAATCTGGGTCCCGGGTTCGACGCCCTCGGCCTGGCGCTGACACTCTACGACGACCTGTCGGCACGGGTCACCGGCGACGGTTTTGCCGTCACGGTGCGTGGTGAGGGCGCGGGTGACCTGCCGACCGGAGCCGACCATCTGGTGGTCCGCGCGATGCTTGCCACCTTCGACGAGGCCGGGGAGCGACCGCCGGGCCTTGCCGTCGAGTGCGTCAACCGGATTCCGCAGGCCCGTGGCATGGGCAGCTCGTCGGCGGCGATCGTGGGTGGCGTACAGCTGGCACGTGGTCTGATCAAAGACGGACTTGAGCTCATCGACGACGCCGCAGCGCTGAGGATCGCGGCCCGGCTCGAGGGGCATCCCGACAATGTCGCGCCGTGCCTGCTGGGCGGGTTCACCGTCGCATGGACCGATCCGGACGGTGCGCGGGCGGTCAGACTTTCCCCGGCCGCCGGCGTGCGCCCCACGGTTTTCATCCCCGCCGAACTGGGGTACACCGCGTCGGCGCGAGCGGCGCTGCCGTCCGAGGTTCCGCACCGGGACGCGGCGTTCAACGCCGGACGGGCGGCGTTGTTCACGCACGCCCTCACGAGTGACCCGTCCCTGTTGTTCCCGGCCACCGAGGATCGGTTGCACCAGGGTTACCGCGCTCCGGGGATGCCGGGAACGGCTTCTCTGGTGGCGGCGCTCCGCTCGGTGGGGGTGGCCGCCGTGGTCAGCGGAGCCGGTCCGACCGTGCTGGCGTTGACCGAGGTCCCAGCCGATTTCACGCCGGGCGCGCACTGGCACAGCGAAGTGCTGGGCGTGGATGACGCCGGTGCTCTTGTGAAAGGGGGTATGGTGGAACACGCCGAGCGGGGTCCTGTTGCCGCAGGTCGCACGAGTTGACTACGCTCAAGACCTAGCACAGCCGCGAAGCAAGCGATCTCTGCGGTTCGGCGCACCCCCGAGATTCTGGGTCTTCTGGCCTTTCTCAACTCTCACCAAGGCAAACGCCGGGCAGCAGTCCATAGATCGCTGCACTCGCCGAGACCTACCCGTCGAGCCTCGCCGGGCAGGGATACCGTCGAGCTGCCGTGCTGCATGAACTCCCGCACCGCTGTTGCGAAGCGGGTTCCGAGGGCACCCGGCCCAAAGGCTGCAGTTCCGGGTGAACTCGGGCTTTTTCCGACGGAAGGAATCCATTGAGCGACACCACCGACGTGACGTCGGGTGTTTCTGACGTCGCTGACGGCGCAGGCACCACCGCGACCGCTACCAAGCGTCGCCGGGGCGGCACCGGACTGTCCGCGATGCTGCTGCCCGAGTTGCAGAGCCTCGCCGCCTCCCTCGGCATCTCCGGCACCGCCCGGATGCGCAAGGGCGAGCTGATCGCCGCGATCACCGAGCGCCAGAGCGGCGGTGCCCCCGCCGCCACGGCCGAGACCGCGCCGCGCCCGCGCACCAACGGCTCCGAGGCTGTGGCCCCGGCTCCCGCCCAGACCGCTCCGGTCGAGGCTCCCCAGACCGCATCCGCTCCGGCCGAGACCGCTCCGGCCGAGCGACCGTCCCGGAGCCGTCGTGAGCGCGGTTCCCGTGAGTCGGCCCCGCGTGAGTCGGCTCCCCGTGAGTCGGCGCCGCGCGAGACCGCTGAGGTCGCGCCCGCTCCCGTCGTGGCTCCGGCCGAGGCGCCCGCGCCCGCTGCCGAGGCCACCGAGCGCCCGGAACGGGGCGATCGCCCCGAGCGGGGCGAACGCAACCGCGACCGCCAGCGCAACCAGCGTGACGGTCAGCCGCGTGACGGTCAGCGCGACAACCAGGCGCGTGATGGCCAGCGCGACAACCAGGCGCGTGATGGCCAGGCACGTGACGGCCAGGCACGTGACAGTCAGCGCGACAACCAGGCGCGTGACGGTCAGCGCGACAACCAGGCGCGTGACGGCCAGCCGCGTGACGGTCAGCGCGACAACCAGGGGCGTGACGGCCAGCCGCGTGACGGTCAGCAGCGCGACGACCGCGGCGGCAACGACCGCGGCCCGCGTGCCGACCAGGGTCACGACGACGACGACAACGACGGCGATGGCGGCCGCCGGAGCCGGCGTAGCCGCTTCCGGGACCGTCGCCGCGGCCGCGACCGTGACGACAACCCGCGCGAGGACCGCGGGGGCCAGCGCGAGGGCCGGGAGCCGCACGTGGCCGAGGACGAGGTCCTCGTCCCGGTCGCCGGCATCCTCGATGTGCTGGACAACTACGCGTTCGTCCGTACCACCGGGTACCTCTCCGGGCCGAACGACGTCTACGTGTCGATGTCGCAGGTCAAGAAGTACGGCCTGCGTCGCGGTGACGCGGTCACCGGTGCGGTGCGCTCCACCCCGCGTGAGGGCGCCGCCGGCGACGGGCAGCGGCGGGACAAGTACAACCCGCTGGTCCGTCTGGACACCATCAACGGGATGGAGCCGGACGAGGCTCGCCGTCGTCCCGAGTTCTACAAGCTCACGCCGCTCTACCCGCAGGAGCGCCTGCGGCTGGAGACCGAGCCGCACCTCCTCACCACCCGCATCATCGACCTGGTGATGCCGATCGGTAAGGGCCAGCGCGCGCTCATCGTCTCCCCGCCGAAGGCCGGTAAGACGATGGTGTTGCAGGCGATCGCCAACGCGATCACCCACAACAACCCCGAGTGCCACCTGATGGTCGTGCTGGTCGACGAGCGGCCTGAAGAGGTCACCGACATGCAGCGGTCGATCAAGGGCGAGGTCATCGCGGCCACGTTCGACCGTCCGCCGCAGGACCACACCACGGTCGCCGAGCTCGCCATCGAGCGGGCCAAGCGGCTGGTCGAGCTGGGCCACGACGTGGTCGTGCTGCTCGACTCGGTCACCCGGCTCGGCCGGTCGTACAACCTGGCTGCTCCGGCCTCCGGCCGCATCATGTCGGGTGGTATCGATTCGACCGCGCTCTACCCGCCGAAGCGCTTCCTCGGCGCCGCGCGCAACATCGAGAACGGTGGCTCGCTCACCATCCTCGCGACCGCGCTGGTCGAGACCGGGTCGATGATGGACACGGTCATCTTCGAGGAGTTCAAGGGCACGGGTAACGCCGAGCTCAAGCTCGACCGGAAGATCGCCGACAAGCGCATCTTCCCGGCCGTGGACGTCTCCGCCTCCAGCACCCGTAAGGAAGAGATCCTTCTGGGCAAGGAGGAGCTGGCGATCATCCACAAGCTCCGCAAGGTGCTCAGCTCGCTGGAGTCCGGCGCGGCTCTGGACCTCCTGATGGACCGGCTCAAGCAGACCCGGACCAACATCGAGTTCCTGATGCAGATCGCCAAGTCGACACCTGGCGAGTAACCACGCAAAGATGACGCGACCCACCCAATCGGGTGGGTCGCGTCATTTTGGTCGCACAACCAGTCTGATTTGGTCCATCCCGGGTCATGCGAACCTCCGGTATCCCATCCTCGACATCCGGAGGCGCCCGATGATCGTGCCCGGTTACCGGGACAATCCGGTCGAGCCCTGGGACCCCGGCTCGCCCGTGGATCCCGGCGAGGCCGAGGATTTCCTGCGCCGCTGCTACACCGAGAACCCCCGGCTCGGCCCGGTCGAACCTCGCCTGGCCATCGTGCGGGCGCAGATCGCGGCGACCGGCACCTATGTGCACACCACCGACGAGCTGACCCACGGCGCCAGGATGGCCTGGCGCAACGCGAGCCGCTGCATCGGGCGCCTCTACTGGCGCAGTCTCATGGTGCTGGACCGGCGGCGTGCCCGGACCGCCGACGAGATCTACTCGTTGCTGGTGCAGCACCTGCACACCGCGGGGGACGGCCAGATCCGGCCGGTGATCAGCGTCTTCGCGCCGGCGCTGCCCGGCCAGCCGTACGCCCGGGTCTGGAACGAGCAGCTGATCCGGTACGCCGGTTACCGCACCGAGGACGGCGGCACGATCGGTGATCCACGCCAGGTCGGGCTCACCGAGGCGGTCCGCGGGTTCGGCTGGCAGGGCAAGGGCGAGGCGTTCGACGTGCTGCCCCTGGTGATCGAGACCCCCGGCGAGGGGGTACGCGTCTACGAGCTCCCGGAACGCGCGATCCGGGAGGTGCCGCTCAGCCATCCCGACTACGCCTGGTTCGCCGAGCTCGGCCTGCGCTGGCACGCCGTCCCCGCGATCGCCGGGATGCGCCTGACCATCGGCGGCGTGCACTACCCGCTCGCCCCGTTCAACGGCTGGTACCTGGGTTCCGAGATCGGTGCCCGCAACCTCGCCGACACCGATCGCTACGACCTGTTGCCGCTCGTCGCCGCCCGGATGGGCCTGGACACCAGCCGGGAGTCCACCCTCTGGCGCGACCGTGCGCTCGTCGAACTGAACCGGGCCGTCCTGCACAGTTTCGAGGTGGCCGGCGTCAAGATGAGCGACCACCACACCGAGTCGCAGCGGTTCCTCACCCACATACGCAACGAGGAGAAGGCCGGGCGGCGGGTGCCCGCCGACTGGACCTGGATCGTCCCGCCCATCTCCGGCGGCATCACCCCGGTCTTCCATCGCTATTACGACGAGTTCGATCAGCGGCCCGCGTTCTATCTCGACGACGAGGCGGCCGAGCGGGCCCGGGGCTGTCCTAGGCGAACTCGTTGAGCGCGAAGTCGTCGCGATGGCGCCAGGAGGCCTCGGTACGTACGTGATCCGGTCGCACCCACTTGAGCAGCTTGCGGTCGAACTCGGCCGCCGGGATGCGCCCGGCCGCGCGTACCACGTACCCCTCGGAGGTCTCGGTGTTCCTCTGCCGGGCCCAGGCGGTGCGCGCCTCGGTGAGGCTCCCGCCGCGGTAGAGGACCGGGACCACCGGAAGCTCCAGCCGGCGGGCCCAGTCCACGGTGTCGTCCCAGCCGAGCAGCGTGTTGGTCTCGTCCCAGATGCCGAACACCAGGAAGACACCGGGCAGATCCGTGTACGCGACGCTGCGGCGAGCCCACATGGACTCGCCGCAGACGCGCCAGCTGTCGGGGATGCGGTACGCCGTCATGGCCCACAGTGCTTTCGCCGGCCGGTCCCACGGCTGGGTGCCGGAGTCGAGCGAGCGGGCGTACATGGTGTCGCGGGTGAAGGTGAGGTTTCCGCCGTCCATCTTCTCGGTCACCACGAGCTCGCCGTCCAGCCACGACAGGTCGTGCTGGATCCGGTCGTCGGCGGATGCTCCCGGTGAGTCGGGCAGGTGGAACGTCCGCGGGTACTTCACCCTAGAAATCTCCCTCCGCTACCTGGAAGACGGTCAGGCCGAGCTGCCGCCACATACGTACCACCTGTTGACGGTCGTCGAACACCCCGACGATCCGCCAGCGATCCCTGACCTCCCGGTCGAAGATCTCGCGCTTGACGATGGAGTCCTTTCGGCTGTCGCCTTCCGGCCGCATGAACAACGCTTCGTAGGGCACCCCGACGAACAGCTCCAGCCAGGCTTCCGTCTCCGGGCGGCACACCGCGTCGCGCCCGGAGCAGAAGACGATGGCGTGGCCGGCGGCGTGCATCGCCCGGACCGCGGCGATGACCGCCGGGTTCGGCTCGTCCTCACCGACCCGGCCCCATTCGAACGGGCTGCGCCCGCTCATCAGCGCGACGGTCCCGTCGATGTCCACCAGGACGGCCTCCGGGAGTTCCGGATCCGGCTGGTAGATCACACCGGGACCGGCCGGGTCGGCGAACGGGATCGGCAGCGGCAGATTCTTCCCCGCCAGGTACCGGGCGTGCATGCGCCGGATGCCGTCCTCGCCGACCCGCTCGTCCTCGGGCCGGTCGACGTCACGCCGGACGCACTCGTCCACCGGCACGTCGGTGAAGTCGTGCACCTCGAACGACGCGTTGTACCGCGCGGCCATCTCGGCCCACTCGCGGACCGTCTTGGCACGCAGGTTCGTGTCGTCGACGATGACGCTCCCGCGGGCCCGCAGCAGCGCCTCCACGGCGGCCCGCTGCGCTTGGGTGACCTGGGCCTCGGCGCGCTGGGTGTAGAGCCGGCCGCCGTGCAGCATGCGCCGCAGGTCGTCGCGGTTGACCCGGACGACCTCCGGCTGCAGCTTGCGGGCGAACGTCGTCTTGCCTGAGGCCGGCAGGCCCCGGGTGATGAGGAGTCGTGTCATTTCCCTGTGCTCTCTAACCAGCCGGCCGCACGCGCTGCCACAGGCCGGGACGGTAATCCTTGTCGTCCAGCCGGAGGAAGAGCTCGGCCCGGTACTCGCTGCGCAGCGCCTCGGCCGCGAACTCCTTACGTCCCCAGCCCTCGGGCAGCGCGGCGATGATCTTCTCGTACGTGTCCTCGACCGTGACCGCCCGTTCGGCGACCGCCTTGGTCAGTTCGTCGGCGATGCCGCGGACCCAGACGTGGAACTCGTCCGGCAGCGGTTCGGTGAGCGCGTCCAGGTCGCCGCCGTTGGCGAGGATGTCCCACACCGAGCGCGGCGTGAGTCCCGTCACCAGCCGGTGCAGCCGGACGTACTCGGCGTACTTGATCTTGACCAGTTCACCGGTCTCCTCGACCCGGACGACCATGCCCTCCCGGCCGTCCCGGGGCGGTGCGGCCAGCGCCTCGGCGAACGTCGAGTAGGTGAACGACTCGACGACCGGGCCCGGCCACTCCGGCACCGCGCCGGGACCGAGGACCCGGCCCGTCGCGATCTCCACCGCCCCGAGCAGTACGAGGTCGTCGAGGCCCTGGTAATCCACGACGATCCGGTTGCCCGGGTAGATGATCTCCACGAGCACGGTCAGTCCCGCCGGTGCGACGAAGGCCGGGTACCGGGTGCGGAGCACCTCGGTCGCGTGCAGGGCCTGGTCGGAGGCGAACGAGCCGCGGGTGGCGACGGCGTAGCCCGAGCCGTCGTGGTAGATCACACCGAGGCTGCCGTCCATCTTGTCGGTCACCGTGACCGTGGCGCCGGGATCGAGGACCGGAGCGTGGCTCTCCGAGTGGTTGAAGAACTTGCTCATCGGCCGGGCGGCGATCCGTCCGTCCGCGTCCACGATCAGGCCACGGCACGCCAGCGTCACCGGCGACCAGGCGCCGCTGTACTGGCAGGCCTCGGTGTAGTTGTAGATGACGAATGGCAGGCTGGGGTGACGCTGCAACCGGACGAGCCCGTTGCCGACCGCAGAGGCCAGTTCGACCGGATCGAGGACGTCGTGCAGGAGCGTCACTTCGGTGCCTTTCATAGACGGGAATGCCGGGGAGGACGCTCACGTTATCCAGCATGAATCCAGTTGCGCCTCCTGATTTCCGGCCGGTACGGGCGGCATGGCAGACTGGTACATCGGCCAGTAGGGGTTCCGGTTCACGTCTTCCGTCACGGGAATGGCGACCCGGCGACCCGACCATCTGAGAGGGACCGAGAAGACATGAAGAGCGGCATTCACCCGGAGTACGCGACCACCGAGGTCATCTGCTCCTGCGGCAGCAGCTTCACCACCCGTAGCACCGCCAAGGGCGGCGAGATCCGCGTCGAGACCTGCAGCGCCTGCCACCCGTTCTACACCGGCAAGCAGCGCGTCCTCGACACCGCGGGCCGGGTTGCGAAGTTCCAGGCGAAGTACGCCAAGGTCACTGCCGCGAAGAAGAAGTAACTGCTTCAACGGCGCCCGTCCCGGATTCCGGGGCGGGCGCCGTTCGCGTGTGGTCCGCTTCTTCTGACACTTGGAGAGATTCGATGAGCAACGACCGTTTGAGCACGCTTCTCGCCGAGTACGCGGATCTGGAGAAGCGGATGGAGGACCCCTCGATCCACTCCGACCAGGCGCTGGTCCGGCGGGTCGGGCGCCGGTTCGCCGAGCTGGCGCCGCTCTACGCCGCCCATCAGGAGCTCGAGGCCGCACGCGCCGACCTGGCCGCCGCCAGGGAACTGGCCGCCGAGGACCCCGGGTTCGCCTCCGAGGTCGAGGCGGTGGCGGCGGTGCTGCCCGCGCTCGAGGAGAAGCTCGGCGAGATGCTCATCCCGCGCGACGCCAGTGACGCCAAGGACGTGATCATCGAGATCAAGGCGGGCGAGGGTGGTCAGGAGTCCGCGCTGTTCGCCGGTGACCTGCTGCGCATGTACACCCGCTACGCCGAGCGCCGTGGCTGGGTGGTCGAGGTGATCGACTCGCAGGAGTCGGACCTCGGCGGCATCAAGGACATCTCGTTCGCGGTCAAGACGCGTGGCGTGCCCGAGGGCGGTCACGGCGTCTGGTCCCGGATGAAGTGGGAGGGCGGCGTGCACCGGGTGCAGCGCGTGCCGGTCACCGAGTCGCAGGGCCGCATCCACACCTCGGCCGCTGGCGTGCTCGTGCTCCCCGAGGCCGAGGAGGTCGACATCGACATCCAGCCCGGCGACCTGCGGATCGACGTCTACCGGTCGTCCGGTCCGGGTGGTCAGTCGGTCAACACCACCGACTCCGCGGTCCGGATCACGCACCTGCCCACCGGCACCGTGGTGAGCTGCCAGAACGAGAAGAGTCAGCTGCAGAACAAGGAGTCGGCGATGCGCATCCTGCGTTCCCGGCTGCTGGTCCAGGCACAGGAGGTGGCCGACGCCGCGGCCGGCGACGCCCGCAAGGCCCAGGTGCGTACGGTCGACCGCTCCGAGCGGGTCCGCACGTACAACTTCCCGCAGAACCGGATCACCGACCACCGCATCGGCTACACCGCGTACAACCTGGACCTGGTGCTCGGTGGCGAGCTGGACGCGGTGCTCGACGCGCTGGCCGCCTCCGACCGGGCGGCCCGGCTGTCCGGTGACCCGGAGGACGACGTCAACCGACGGCAGTGACCACCAGCCGGTCCGCCGAGCCGCAGATGATGTGACGACCGCCACCGTCGCAGAACCGCCGGCTCGAGGCGCTGATCGCGCCGAGCGTCCGGGTGCGGCCGGTGGCCGGGTCGAGCCGGGTCACCGCGTTACGGGTCAGCTCCGGGTACAGACCCCGAAGCAGGATCAACCCGCCGTCCGGCTCCTGGAACGCCAGGAAGCCGGAAGCGGCGGAACCGATGGTGCGCCCGGTGGCTAGATCGACGACGGTGTTGCTCGGGATCGAGTCGCCGCTGGTGATCAGCAGGCGGTCCGCGCCCAGCCGCAGGCCGGGGTACGGACTGCCCAGGAAGTCCCAGCGCTGCTCGCCGGTGGCCGGTTCGACCGCGGCGGTGAAGTTCCCGGCCGCGCCCAGACAGATCAGTGGGCCGCAGGTCTCGGCGTACGCCCAGGGCGGCAGGGTCCTGGACCAGAGCCGGTGCAGGTCCGCCGGGTCGTAGGCGGCGACCTCGCTCTTCGTCTCGGTGTTGGTGAGGACCATGAGCAGGCCGCCCGCCGTGGTGATCTGGCTGCCCTCGCCGCTCGCCATCGAGGGTGGTTGCCACGGCAGCCGCCCGGTGGCACGCGTGGTGCCGTCCGCGTACGCCAGGAGGCTCACCTCCCCGCGTGCGGTGACGGTGACGACACGGGCCGGGGTGTCGCCGTCGAACTGCACCACCACGTTCTCGGTGCCGGTCGGCGGCGGGCGTTCCCAGACGACCGAGCCGTCCCGTGAACCGATGAGGCGCAGGGTGGTCAGCCGGCCCGTGTCGTCCCGTTCAAGGGTGAGCAGGGTGCCGGAACCCTCCTCGGCGGCCTGCATCCCGTCGTGTTTCCACAACTGCCTGCCGGTGACCGGGTCCACGGCCGTCAGGGTGCCGCCGTAGCTGTAGTTGACTAGGCTCCCGTCCGGCATCACGCGTTCGATCAGCTGCTCGTCGCCGGGAACGAGCAGGACGCCGGTCCGCTTCAGGGGAGTCAGCCAGGCGGGTGTCTCACCCCCGGTACTCCGGGTCCAGCGGACCGTGCCGCTCGCCAGGTCGTACGCGGTCAGCTCGGCCCGACCGGACGGCAGCGACCGGAACAGGAAGACCGCATCCCCGAGGACCGTCATGGTGTCCATCTCGGAGAACGGCACCGACCACACCTCGTTGAGCACCGGCCGGCCGGGCAGCCCGGAACCGCCGAGCGCCAGCATCGCGACGACGGCGATCACGGCCCGGATCAGCCGGCTGATCCGGATCCGATCGGCCTCCCGGCGCCGCCCGCCGCCGGGACAGCCCTCCGGGCCGGCCGACGGATCGCTGACGTCACCGAGGTCGATCACGGTCATGGTCATGTGGGTTTCCGGTTCGCGGCGGCCGCCGCCAGTGCCGCACTGAGCCCACGCCCGTTGGTGCCCACCTCCGACCAGCCCGAGGCCAGGCCGACCGCCGTGCCCGGCACCAGCGCCTGCCAGTTCTCGGCGGTCGCGGCCGCGCCGATCCGGCGCGACACCTCGGCCGCCTGGTCCGGACCGGCTCCGGGGAGGACCAGCACGAACTCGTCGCCGGCGAACCGGGCGACGAAGTCGCCGCGCCGCATCACCCGGTGCAGCACACCGGCGATCCGCTGCAGCACCAGGTCGCCGCAGTGCCGGCCGTGCCGCACGTTGACCGTGGTGAATCCGATCACATCGCAGAGGCCGACGGCGGCCCGTCCACCGCGGGACAGCAGCGAGTCGACGTAACGCTCCAGCTGCCGGCGGTTGGGCAGGCCGGTGAGCGGATCGATGAGGGTCTCGTCGCCGTAGCGGCCCGGATCGCGATGGGTCTCCTGGGCGTCCAGGCGCGCGGCCACCCCGTCCAGGTATCCGTCGCGGAGCTGGTCGATGCGCAGCGCGGCGAGCCGGAAGGCGTACCGGTCGGCGGTGTGCGCGGCGGCGTGATCGCCGGCGGCGGCGTGGCACATGCTGCGCAGCCGGGCCGGTTCGGCGGGACCGAGCACCTCGGCCGAGACCGGCACCGCCGCGAGCATGGCCAGGGCCTGCTGCGGACGGCCGGCCGCGATCGAGAGACAGACCGAGCCGAGATGCCGCAGGTCACGGGTACGGGCGCTGTCGCCGCCGCCGGTCAGCCAGCGGGTCGCCTCGGTGCCGGTGGGCTCGCCGACCGCGGCGCGGCGGGCCAGGGCGTAGCCGTAGACCGTCCGGCTGCCCGGCCGCAACCGGTCGGTGGCCAGGAACCGGGACAGTTCGGCGTCCATGTCGCGCAGCACCCGCAGGCAGCCGTCGGTGTCGCCGTGATGGTCGAGGGCGACCGCGTTGCGCAGCCGGATGCCGGGTGCCGCGAACACCTCGGGTGCCAGCCCGGCCGCCGCGCCGATCTCCCGCGCCTGCTCGACGGCGGTCAGGGCCTGACCGTGGAAACCCAGGTAGGAGTAGGCCATCGCGAGGTCGTGCCAGCCCCAGGCGGTCTCCGCGTCGCGGGACGGCACCGCGGCCAGCGCACGGGCCGCCTGCACCAGGTGCGTGACACCGCGGTCCAGGTTGCTCTGCAGGTGCGCGCCGAGAGCCGCGAACGCGTGCATCTGGCCGCGCAGGTAGGGATCGGGCACCTCACGGACCGCCTCGGCGGCCGCCGCCATCGCGGTCGCCAGCTCCCCGGCCCGGCCCAGGTTGATCAGCGCGCCGAAACGCTGGACCAGCGCGTACGCCCGGGTGGCCGGATCGCTTGCCGAGGCGAGCACCCCGTCCAGGATCGGGAGGGCGAGCGCGGACTGCCCGTCCTGTTGCAGATGACCCGCATGGCGCAGGTCCTCCACGTGTTCCGCGAGCTGGTCCAACCAACTCACCAGGCGCCTCCCACGGCCTAGGCCCGTCCCGCCGACGACCCCCGGCGCGTGACGTCCCATGATTATGCCGTGACACCGCGACACGAACACCCCCGTGAGGACACGGATCGGGCGCGCCTGGCGCCGGAATTGGCATCGGCCACCGCCGATCTGGCAGAAGCCGGGGTCGAATCGCCGCGGGTCGATGCGGAACTTCTGGTCGCGCACGTGCTCGGCGTCTCCCGCGGACGGCTCCTGCTGATCGACTCGATCCGGGCGGAGGAACTGGCCCGGTTCCGGGAACTGGTCGCGCGGCGCCGTGAGCGGATCCCGCTGCAGCACCTGCTCGGCACCGCCGCGTTCCGGCACGTGGAGCTGGCCGTCGGTGACGGCGTCTTCGTGCCGCGGCCGGAGACCGAGCTGCTGGCCGGCTGGGGTGCCGAACGCACCCGGCCCGGTGCGGTCGTGGTCGACCTGTGCAGTGGCAGCGGCGCCATCGCGATCGCGATCGCCGACGAGACCCGGGCCGGCCGGGTGATCGCCGTGGAGCGGTCCACGGCGGCGCTGCCGTGGCTGCGGCGCAACGCCTCGGCGTACCCGGTGGTCGAGGTGGTCGCCGGGGACGTCACCGACCCGGGCCTGCTGTCCGAACTGCACGGTGCGGTCGATGTGCTGCTCTGCAACCCGCCGTACGTGCCGGACGGCACCGCCGTCCCGCCGGAGGTCTCCGGGCACGACCCGGCCGAGGCGGTCTTCGGCGGCGGGGACGGGCTCGAGGTGATCCGGCCGGTGATCCAGCTCGCCGCGGCGCTGCTCCGGCCGGGTGGATCACTCGGCATCGAGCACGACGACATGCACGGTGAGGCGGTTCCGGCGCTGCTGCGAGCCGACGGGCGGTTCGACGAGGTGACCGCCCACGACGACCTCACCGGCCGTCCCCGGTACGCGACGGCCCGCCGCCGGTGGGAGACCGGATAGCCACATGGCACACTGCATCTCGTGATGCTCTACGACTGCGCCACCGTCACGGACCGGGACCGTGGCATCGCCGCGGCTGTCGAGGCGGCCAAGAGTGGCGAGCTCGTGGTGCTCCCCACCGACACGGTGTACGGGGTGGGTGCCGACGCGTTCGCCACGCACGCGATCACCCAGCTGCACCACGCCCGCGGCTCGGACCGCCGGGTGCCGCCGCCGATCCTGGTCGGTTCCCGGCACACGCTCGACGGGCTGGTCTACTCGCTGCCCCGGGCGGCACGTGACCTGGCCGACGCGTTCTGGCCGGGAGCGCTGACGATCATCGTCGAGCACTCGCCCAGCCTGCAGTGGGACCTCGGCGACACCGGCGGTGCGGTGGCCGTGCGGATGCCGTTGCACCCGGTCGCGCTCGAGGTGCTGCGCGAGGTCGGCCCGATGGCCGTGACGACCGCCAACAAGATCGGATCGCCCGCCCCGCTGACCGCGGAGGATGCCCGCGACCAGCTGGAATACGCGGTCCGCGTCTATCTCGAGGCCGGCCCCGCCGCCGATCCCGCCCCGAGCACGATCGTCGATGTCACAGGTGACGTGCCGCGGATCCTGAGGGCCGGCGCGATCCCGCTCGAGAAGCTTCGTGACGTCGTTCCGGACATCGCCGACGGGCAGGGCTGAAGCCGAGATGTTCACCGTTCTGCATGTCTGCATGGGCAACATCTGCCGCTCCCCGATGGCCGAGCGCCTGCTGGCCCGGGCCGTCCGCGAGCGGGCCGGTGACGTCGACGGCGGCCCGCTGCTGCGCAGTGTCAGCGCCGGCACCGGTGGCTGGCACGAGGGCGAAGAGATGAACCCGCCGGCCGCCCGGCTGGTCCGCGCCCGCCGCGGCTCCGACGAGAACTTCCTGGCCCGCAAGCTGCGCGGCGACTTCATCGACGAGGCCGACCTGATCCTCACGGCCACCGCCGATCAGTACGACTACGTGGTGGCGCTGCGTCCCGACGCGGCCGGCCGCACGTTCGTCCTCGGTGAGTTCGGCCGCCTGCTGAGTGCCGTGGACGCCGCCGCCCTGCCGCCGGCCGAGCCGAAGCCGGACTCGGTGCACGCCCGCGGCACGGCGATCGTCGCGGCGGTGGCCGCTCTGCGCGGCACCGACGCCGCACAGCCGGCCGACGACCTCGACGACCCGTGGGGGCGCGGCGACCAGACGTTCCACCGGGTGGCCGACGAGATCGAGGACACCACGATGCCGTTCGCCGCGTTGCTCCTCCCGTGAGCCGGGCAGCCTCCGACATGCCGATCGCCGTGATCGACTCCCAGTGGCGTGACCGCATCGCCGCGCCCGACGCCGATGGGCTGTCCCGCGCGGCCGAGCTGCTGCGGTCCGGTTCGGTGGTGGCGTTCCCCACCGAGACCGTCTACGGCCTCGGCGCCGACGCCTTCGACGAGAAGGCGGTCGGCGAGATCTACCGGCTGAAGAACCGGCCGTCCTGGAACCCGCTCATCGTGCACGTCGCGGACCTGGCCGCGGCCCGTGCACTGGCCGAGGAGTGGCCGGCGACAGCGGAGGAACTGGCCGCCCGGTTCTGGCCGGGCCCGCTCACCCTGGTGGTGCGCCGGGCGCGGCATCTGCCCGGCATCGGGGCCTCCAACGACACCGTGGCGGTCCGGGTGCCGGCCCACCCGGTAGCACTCGACCTGCTGAGGGTCTCCGGGTTGCCGCTTGCCGCGCCGAGCGCGAACCGTTCCGAGGGCATCTCGCCGACCACTGCCGAGCACGTGGTCCGCAGCCTGCCCGAGGTGCCGATGGTGCTGGACGGCGGCCCGAGCTCGTGGGGCATCGAGTCGACGGTCCTGGACCTGACCGGCGATGTGCCGCGGCTGCTGCGCCCGGGTGCGCTCGCCCTGCGGGTGCTGCGCGACGCGGCCGGCCCGATCACGCTGCCCGAATCGGAGACCCTGGACGGCGTGGCGCGGCCCTCCCCGGGGATGAGCCGGCGGCACTACGCCCCCCGCGCGAAGGCGATCCTCTGCAAGGACGTGGCAGAGGTCGACCGGTCCGGGCTCACCGGGCCGGTCGGCACGCTGACGTTCGAGGGCAGCGCCGGCACCGAGGTCCTGTCGGCCGATCCGCGGGAGTACGCCGCCGACCTGTACGCCGCCCTGCACCGCCTGGACGACGCCGGATTCGCCACGGTCCTGATCCAGGAACCGCCGCAGACCGAGGACTGGCTGGCCGTCCGGGACCGTCTGTCACGGGCCACCGCCTGACGTCTCCGCGGTCCGGGTGATGTTGCGGGCCATCCCGTTGAAGACGATCCCGTGGAACGGCACCACCGACGCCCAGTACAGGTGCCCGCCCAGCCCGCGCGGCAGGAAAACGGCCCGCTGCCGGTAGACGCTCCCGCCGTCGCCGTCGGGTTCGGCGCGCATCTCCAGCCAGGCCCGGCCCGGCACCCGCATCTCGGCACGCAGCCGCAGCAGCGATCCCGGCTCGAGCTCCTCGACCCGCCACCAGTCCAGTGCCTCGCCGACGCGCAGCCGGTGCCGGTCGCGCCGTCCGCGGCGCAGCCCGACCCCGCCGGCCAGCCGGTCCAGCCAGCCCCGCACCGACCAGGCCAGCGGGAACGAGTACCAGCCGTTCTCACCGCCGACGCCCTCGATGACCCGCCACAGCCGGTCGGCCGGCGCGGCCACCGGACGGGTCCGCTCGTCGACGTAGATGCTTCCGCCGGACCAGTCCGGGTCGCTGGGCAGTGGCTCGGCCGACGGGTTCAGGCCGGCAGCGGTGGACCAGCGGGTCTCCACCTCGGCGTCGCGGATCCGGCCGAGGGCCAGCCGTACCGACTCGTCGAACCCGAGCGGTTCGGAGCCGGGAAGCAGCTCGGCCAGGTCGTTTTCGTGTGCCACCGCCTCGTGGATGAGGCTGGCCACCAGCGGGCGGGCGATGCTGTTCGGCACCGGGGTGATCAGGCCGACCCAGTGCGCGGAGAGCCACGGACTGAGCAGGCGGACCGGGACGATGACGCGGCGGGGGAGTCCGGCCACCCGGGCGTACCGCTGCATCATCTCCCGATAGGTCAGCACGTCGGCGCCGCCGATGTCGAAACCGCGGCTGATCTCGGGCGGGAGCGTCGCCGCGCCGATCAGGTAGCGCAGCACGTCCCGTACCGCGATGGGCTGGATCCGGTTCTCGACCCACCGCGGCGTGACCATGGCCGGCAGGCGTTCGGTCAGATAGCGCAGCATCTCGAAGGACGCCGAGCCGGATCCGATGATCACCGGCGCCCGTAGCACCACGGTCGGCACCCCGCTGTCCAGCAGGAGGTGCGCCACTTCGGCGCGGGAGCGCAGATGGGGCGAGGGCCGCTCATGGGCGGGCGGTTCCGGGCCACCGAGATAGATGATCCGGCGTACGCCCGCCGCGCGCGCCGCAGCCGCGAAGTTGCGGGCCGCCTCCCGGTCGAGCTGCTCGAAGTCCGGCCGTCCCAGCGAGTGCATCAAAAAGTACGCGACCTCGACGCCCTCGAACGCGGCCGGCAGCGTGGCCGGGTCGGAGAGGTCGGCCTCGACGATCTCGGTACGGTCCGCCCACGGAACGTCCCGGAGCCGTCCCGCGCTCCGTGCGAGGCATCGCACCTCGTGTCCCGCTTCGAGTAGTCGTGGGGCGAGCCGCCCCCCGATGTAGCCGGTCGCACCGGTCACCAAGCACCGCATAACCGCAGAGTGTGCCCACGAACTGCGGGTCGTAAGCCATATGCTCTTTCCCGTGGGCACCTTCTGGGGGCCGGACTTCGCAATGCTGGAACGCGACGATCCGGAGATCGCGGCCGTGCTCGTCGGCGAGGTGGCCCGCCAGCGGGACACCCTCCAGCTGATCGCGAGCGAGAGTTTCACGTCACCGGCGGTGCTCGCGGCGCTCGGTTCCACCCTGGCGAACAAGTACGCCGAGGGTTACCCGGGGCAGCGCTACTACGGGGGCTGCGCGCACGTGGACCGGGCCGAGACGCTGGCGGTGGAGCGCGCCAAGGACCTCTTCGCCGCCGAGCACGTCAACGTGCAGCCGCATTCCGGGGCGTGCGCGAACCTGGCCGCGTACGCGGCGCTGGCCGAGCCGGGTGACGTGGTGCTGGCCATGGGCCTGCCGCACGGCGGTCACCTGACCCACGGCAGCCGGGCCAACTTCTCGGGGAAGTGGTTCCATCCGATCTCCTACCGGGTCACGCCGGACACCGAGGAGATCGACTACGACGAGGTCCGCGACCTGGCGCTGGCCCATCGCCCCAAGCTGATCATCTGTGGGGCCACGTCGTACCCGCGGCTCATCGACTTCGCCCGGTTCCGCGGGATCGCCGACGAGGTGGGCGCCTATCTGCTGGTCGACGCGGCCCATTTCATCGGGCTGGTGGCCGGTCGGGCGGTGCCGTCACCGGTGCCGCATGCCGACGTGGTCACCGGCACCACCCACAAGGCGCTCCGCGGCCCGCGCGGCGGCATGATCATCTGCCGCGGCGACCTGGCGCAGCGCATCGACAAGGCGGTCTTCCCGTTCGCGCAGGGCGGTCCGATGATGCACGCCATCGCGGCCAAGGCGGTCGCGTTCCGGGAAGCCGGCACCCCGGCCTTCCGCGGGTACGCGAACCAGACGGTCCGCAACGCCAGGGCACTCACCGGCGGTCTGACGACCGAGGGCATGCGCCCGGTCACCGGTGGCACCGACAACCATCTCGCGGTGCTCGATCTTCGCGAGCTGGGTGTCACCGGCCGCGACGCCGAGGCGCGTTGCGCGCGGGCGGGCATCGCCCTCAACAAGAACCCGGTGCCGTACGACCCGCAGCGCCCGGCCGTGGCGTCCGGTGTCCGGGTCGGCACGCCGAGCGTCACGTCGCAGGGGATGCGTGAGGGCGAGATGCGGCGGATCGCCGGCTTGATCGGCCGCGTGGTGCGCGACGGCACGGAGACCACGGCCGGGGAGGCGGTGCTCCGCGAGGTGGCCGAAGAGGTGCGCGAGATCGTCGGCGCCTTCCCGCCCTATCCGCTCGACACGGAATTGCCGGTGGATTCCGCGTCGATACGCTGAATCGGGCCGGGATCGAATTCCGGGTTGAATTCCCGGGAACGGGACCTTAACGAGCGCTAACGGTGCGCGGACGTGATTCCGGCGCGTTCCGGGCGCGGTGATAGCGTGACGCCGCCGGCCACCGGGCCGGTGACGTCCGCGCTGTCGGTGAGGGGTGGAGCGGTGAGTGAGGCTCCGGCGGATCCGGTCTCGGGTGATCCGCGCTGGAAGGTCGAGCATCTCCCGGTCCTGACCGCGGTCTCGATGGCGTTGCTGCTGTTCGCGGTGTCGGCGGGGTTCTTCGCGGCGGGGCCGGACGCGGCGGTGGGTGCGGCGGCCGGAGTGTTGATCGTGACCTTCAGCTACACCCTGTCCACCTTGGTCATCGCCTGGGCGGACACCGTACGGCCGGCTTTGCTGATGCCCCTCGGAATGCTGACCTATGTGGTGAAATACACATTGCTGGGAGTCGTGCTGGCCTTCGGGGTGACCAGCGACTGGCAGGGTAAGAAGGCGCTCGGCTGGAGCATCGTCGCCGCAGTGGTGGTCTGGACCGGGGTGCAGGCCTGGTGGATCCATCTGCGCGTTACCCGGAAGTGATCCAGGACACCTCGAACTGCCTGGTCAGTGTTGTGATTTCCGGTCACTCCACCACGTTCCGGTGACCTGTCCGGACGTGCCGTGTTCCGATTTGGCGCGACAGGAGTACCGTGTCCAGTCAGTTGCGAGACCCCTGACGCCTGGACAACTACGGTTGTGCGGGGGGTCCCGCTTAGCTTCGTGTTTCCTGCTGATATCGTTCGGGCCGTCATGACCGGCCAGAAACCTCCCCACGTTCCCCGCGATGACAACGGTCAAAACCAGCCGCCTGACTCAGGCGCAGGGATGACCGCGTTGTCATATCTCATCGCGGGCATTCTCGTCTGGGGTGGAATCGGGTGGCTGGTCGACCACTTCGTCGGAACCACGGGCATCTTCGCCGGGATCGGCGCGGTCCTCGGGGTCGCCGGTGGTGTGTACCTCATCGTGCGCCGTCTCGGCGCCTGACAGGAAAGGGCCATGGTGATCGGTCAGTCGACGGTCCTCGCGGCGGCGTTCCCGCCCAGCGTCGAGGACTTCTACCTGCCCAGCATCCTGCCGTGGGGCGCGGAGAACAGCTACTGGTTCACCAAGATCACGGTGCTGGTCTGGGTGGCGGTCGCGGCGATCATCGTCTTCTTCCTGATGTCGTACCGGAAACCGCAGCTCGTGCCCACGAAGAAGCAGTGGCTCGCCGAGAGCATCTACGGCTTCGTGCGGAACAACATCGCGGTCGACATGATCGGCCCGCAGGGTGTGCGCTTCGCGCCGTACCTGACCACGCTGTTCATGTTCATCCTGGTGAACAACTTCTTCGGCATCCTGCCGCTCGTGCAGATCTCGCCGATGTCGCACATCGCCTTCCCGGCCGTGCTCGCGGTGATCAGCTACGTCATGTTCATCTGGGTCGGTATCCGGAAGCACGGCATCGCGTACTTCAAGCACGCCGTGGTCCCGAACGCCCCGCTCGGTATCCTGCCGCTGCTGGTCCCGATCGAGATCTTCTCGAACTTCCTGGTCCGGCCGTTCTCGCTGGCGGTTCGTCTCTTCGCCAACATGTTCGCGGGCCACATGCTGCTGCTGGTGTTCACGCTCGGCGGCTTCGCGATGATCAACGCGAACGTGCTGCTCGCACCGGTCTCGGTACTGTCCTGGGTGCTCACCATCGCGATCACCTTCCTCGAGTTCATGGTGATCTGCCTCCAGGCCTACGTCTTCACGGTGCTGACGGCGAGCTACGTCCAAGGCTCGCTCGCCGACGAGCACTGAGCACCACCGCACCTCGTAACACCCCGTTGTCGTCCCGCGTGACAGTCACGCGAGATACCAGGAGGAATTGGTAATGGAGCTTATTGCCGCCGTTGAGGGCAGCACCGCCGCCATCGGCTACGGCCTCGCGGCCATCGGCCCCGGCATCGGCGTGGGCCTGGTCTTCTCGGCCTACATCCAGGCCACGGCGCGCCAGCCCGAGTCGTCCCGCCTGACTCTGCCGTTCGTCTGGATCGGCTTCGCCGTGATCGAGGCGCTCGCGCTGCTCGGCATCGCGTTCGGTTTCATCTGGGCCGGCTGATAGTCCTTTCCACCTCGTTGGGAGGTCTCCATGCTCACCTATCTCGCTGCTGCTGAGGGCGCGACCGAGCACAACCCGATCGTGCCTGTCTGGCAGGAGATCGTGGTCGGTTCCGTCGCGTTCGGTGTGCTCTGCTTCGTGCTGATCAAGTTCGTCTTCCCGCAGATGGAGAAGACGTTCCAGGCGCGGGTGGACGCTATCGAGGGCGGCATCAAGCGCGCCGAGGCCGCACAGGCCGAGGCGAACCAGCTGCTCGAGCAGTACAAGGCTCAGCTCTCCGAGGCCCGGACCGAAGCCGCTCGCATCCGCGACGAGGCCCGGGCCGACGCCGAGGGCATCCGGCAGGACGTGCTGGCGAAGGCCCGCGAGGAGTCGGACCGCATCATCGCGGCCGGCAACGAGCAGCTGTCCGCCCAGCGTGAGTCCATCGTGCGGGAGCTCCGCTCCGAGGTCGGCACCCTTGCGGTCGACCTGGCCAGCAAGATCGTCGGCGAGGCTCTCGCTGACGAGGCCCGCACCCGCGGCACCGTCGAGCGCTTCATCGCCGACCTCGACACGGCGGGACAGCGCTGATGACGTCGAGCGTAAGCCGCGAGGCCTACGGCGACGCGTCGGCACAGCTCGCCGCGAACACCATGACGGCCACGGCCCCGCAGCTGGCCACAGTCGCCGACGAGATCCTGTCGGTGGCCGGCCTGCTGCGGGCCCAGCCCCGGCTGCGCCGGGCGCTGACCGACCCGTCCCGGCCCGGTTCCGACCGTGCCGGGCTGTTCAAGTCGGTGCTGTCCGGCAAGGTCTCCGAGATCACGGTGAACGCGCTGGCGGCTCTGGCGGCCGGCCGTTTCTCGCGGCCGGCGGATCTGCTGGACGCCACCGAGCGTCTGGGTGTCGACACGCTGCTGGCCTCGGCCGATCGTGACGGCAAGCTCGCCGACGTCGAGGACGAGCTGTTCCGGTTCGGCCAGATCGTCTCGGGCGACTCCGCCCTGGCTGTCACGCTGAGTGACATCGGTGCTCCGTTCGAGCGCCGCGTTAAGCTGGTGCAGGACTTGCTCAAGGGCAAGGTGCACGTGGCCACCGGCCGCCTCGTCGAGGTTGCACTGCTCGGCTTCGGTGGTCGTGGCTTCGAGGCCTCGCTCACCCGGCTGGTCGAGGCGACCGCGGCGAAGCGGGACCGCGAGGTGGCGTATGTGACGGTTGCGAAGCCGCTCACCGACGCCGAGGAGCAGTCGCTGGCCGCGAAGCTGTCCACCGTCTACGGCCGCGAGGTGTCGCTGAAGGTGGACGTCGAGCCCGCCGTTCTCGGTGGGGTCAGCGTCCGGGTCGGGTCCGACCTCTACGACGGCACGGTTCTGCGGAAGCTGAACGCAGCCAAGCAGGCGTTCGCTAAATAGTCTTTTCCCCTCGATTTCCATCGAGAAGCCCCCTCGGCGGCGGTGACGTCCCGAGCTAGACAGAGAAGGCAGAGGATGGCCGAGCTGACCATCTCCTCGGACGAGATCCGGGGGGCGCTAGAGCGCTACGTCTCGTCCGCTACGACCGACCTCACCCGTGAAGAGGTCGGCATCGTCTCCGACGCGGGCGACGGCATCGCACACGTCGAGGGTCTCCCCTCGACGATGGCGAACGAACTGCTGGAATTCGCCGACGGCACCCTTGGTGTCGCCCTGAACCTCGACGTCCGCGAGATCGGCGCCGTGATCCTGGGTGACTTCGCGAAGATCGAGGAGGGCCAGCCGGTCAAGCGCACCGGCCGTGTCCTCTCCGTCCCGGTGGGCGACGCCTTCCTGGGCCGCGTGGTCGACGCGCTCGGTAACCCGATCGACGGGCACGGCGAGATCGCCAACGAAGGCTTCCGCGAGCTGGAGCTGCAGGCGCCGAACGTGATGGCCCGGCAGCCGGTGAAGCAGCCGCTGCAGACCGGTATCAAGGCGATCGACGCCATGACGCCGATCGGCCGTGGCCAGCGCCAGCTGATCATCGGTGACCGCAAGACCGGTAAGACCACGGTCGCGATCGACACGATCATCAACCAGAAGGCGAACTGGGACTCCGGCGACCCGGAGAAGCAGGTGCGCTGCATCTACGTGGCGATCGGCCAGAAGGCCTCCACCATCGCCAGCATCCGGGGCACCCTGGAGGCCCAGGGCGCGCTGCAGTACACGACGATCGTCGCGGCTCCGGCGTCCGACCCGGCCGGCTTCAAGTACATCGCCCCGTACACCGGTTCGTCCATCGGACAGCACTGGATGTACAACGGCAAGCACGTCCTGATCGTCTTCGACGACCTGACGAAGCAGGCCGAGGCCTACCGCGCCGTGTCGCTGCTGCTGCGCCGCCCGCCGGGCCGCGAGGCGTACCCGGGTGACGTCTTCTACCTGCACTCCCGCCTGCTGGAGCGCTGCGCCAAGCTCTCCAACGAGCTGGGTGGCGGCTCGATGACCGGTCTTCCGATCATCGAGACCAAGGCCAACGACATCTCGGCGTACATCCCGACCAACGTGATCTCGATCACCGACGGTCAGATCTTCCTCGAGTCCGACCTGTTCGCCTCGGGTGTGCGTCCCGCCATCAACGTCGGCACCTCGGTGTCCCGCGTGGGTGGTTCGGCGCAGGTCAAGGCGATGCGTACGGTCTCCGGCCGTCTGCGTCTCGACCTGGCCCAGTTCCGTGAGCTGGAGGCCTTCTCGGCCTTCGCCTCCGACCTGGACCGCGCGTCGCGTGCCCAGCTCGAGAAGGGCATCCGCCTGGTCGAGCTGCTCAAGCAGCCGCAGTACTCGCCGTACTCGACCGTCGACCAGGTCATCACGATCTGGGCCGGCACGACCGGGCAGCTCGACGACGTGGCCGTCGCTGACGTGCGCCGCTTCGAGCAGGAGTTCCTGCAGTGGTTCAGGCAGCACAACAGCGAGGTCTACACCTCGATCGAGTCGACGAACCTGCTGAGCGACGACAACATCGAGAGCCTCAAGGCCGGCGTCGTCGAGTTCAAGAAGTCGTTCCAGGGCAGCGCGACCGGCGAAAGCGGTAACTAGGCATGGCCGCCGGTCAGGTACAGGCGCTGCGTCGGCGCATCCGCACCGTCAAGTCGACCAAGAAGATCACCAAGGCGCAGGAGCTGGTCGCCACCAGCCGGATCGCGAAGGCTCAGGAACGGGTCAACGCTTCCCGGCCGTACTCGCTGGCGATCACCAAGGTGCTCGGCGCGCTGGCGTCGAACGCCTCCGTCGACAACCCGCTGCTGGTCGCGCGTGAGCGCGTCCAGCGGGCGGGGGTCCTGCTGATCACCAGTGACCGGGGCCTGGCCGGCGCCTACAACGCCAACGCCATCCGGACCGCCGAGCAGCTGATCGCTCAGCTGAAGTCGGAGGGCAAGGAGGTGGCGCTGTACATCGTCGGCCGCAAGGGCGTCGGCTACTACCGGTTCCGCGGACGGGACATCGCCGCCAGCTGGACCGGGTTCTCCGAGCGTCCGTCGTTCGCGGACGCCAAGAGGATCGGCGACGCGTTGATCGAGGGATTCGCGGCCGGTTCCGAGACCGAGGGCAGCTTCGGTCCGGAGAGCATCGCGGGCGTGGACGAGCTGCACCTCGTGAGCACCGAGTTCAAGTCCCTGATGACGCAGAACGCCAACGCGAAACCGCTCGCACCCGTGCAGGTCGAGGCGCAGTCGGAGGAGAAGTCCTCCGAGCCGCGCGCGGCGTACGAGTTCGAGCCGGACGCCGACGAGCTGCTCGACGCGCTGCTGCCGAAGTACCTCAACACGCGGATCTACGCGGCGTTGCTGGACTCGGCGGCCAGCGAGTCGGCCTCGCGTCGGCGGGCGATGAAGAGCGCGTCGGACAACGCCGACGACCTCCTCAAGCGGTACACGCGCGAGATGAACTCCGCGCGGCAGGCTGCGATCACCCAGGAAATCAGTGAGATCGTCGGCGGCGCCAACGCGCTGGCCGCGGCGGGAAGTGATGTGTGATGACTGTTACTGCTGAGCCCATTAAGGCGGAGACCGCTGTCGGCCGCGTCGTCCGGGTCATCGGCCCGGTCGTCGACGTCGAGTTCCCCCGCGGTTCCATGCCCGCGATCTTCAACGCGCTGCACGTGGAGGTCACCCTCTCCGGCGGCACGAAGAAGCTGACCATGGAGGTCGCCCAGCACCTGGGTGACAACCTGCTCCGTGCCATCTCGATGCAGCCGACCGACGGCCTGGTCCGTGGCTCGGCGGTCACCGACACCGGCGCGCCGATCTCGGTGCCCGTCGGTGACGTGACCAAGGGCCACGTGTTCAACGCCCTCGGCGAGGTGCTCAACGTCGACCCGTCGACGCTGAACATCACCGAGCGCTGGTCGATCCACCGCAAGCCCCCGGCGTTCGCGGACCTCGAGCCGAAGACCGAGATGCTGGAGACCGGCATCAAGGTGCTCGACCTGCTCGCGCCGTACGTGCGTGGTGGCAAGATCGGCCTGTTCGGCGGCGCGGGCGTGGGCAAGACGGTGCTCATCCAGGAGATGATCATCCGCGTTGCCCGTAACTTCGGTGGTACCTCCGTGTTCGCCGGCGTCGGCGAGCGCACCCGTGAGGGCAACGACCTCATCCTGGAAATGGACGAGGGTGGCGTTCTGGACAAGACCGCGCTGGTCTTCGGCCAGATGGACGAGCCGCCGGGCACCCGTCTGCGGGTCGCCCTGACCGCTCTGACCATGGCGGAGTACTTCCGTGACGTCCAGAACCAGGAGGTGCTGCTCTTCATCGACAACATCTTCCGGTTCACCCAGGCCGGTTCCGAGGTCTCCACCCTGCTCGGCCGTATGCCGTCCGCCGTGGGTTACCAGCCCACCCTGGCCGACGAGATGGGCGAGCTCCAGGAGCGGATCACCTCGGTCCGTGGCAAGGCGATCACCTCGCTGCAGGCGATCTACGTGCCCGCCGACGACTACACCGACCCGGCGCCGGCCACCACCTTCGCCCACCTGGACGCGACCACCAACCTCGAGCGGTCGATCTCCGACAAGGGCATCTACCCGGCCGTGGACCCGCTGGCCTCCAGCTCGCGGATCCTCGCCCCCGAGTTCGTCGGTGCCGAGCACTACGCGGTCGCCCGCGAGGTGCAGCGGATCCTGCAGAAGTACAAGGACCTGCAGGACATCATCGCCATCCTCGGTATGGACGAGCTCTCCGAGGAGGACAAGGTCACGGTGCAGCGGGCGCGCCGCATCGAGCGGTTCCTGTCGCAGAACACGTACGCGGCGGAGCAGTTCACCGGTGTCCCCGGCTCGACGGTCCCGCTGAAGGAGACCATCGAGGCGTTCAAGAAGATCGCCGAGGGTGAGTACGACAACTTCCCGGAGCAGGCCTTCTTCATGTGCGGTGGCCTCGAGGACCTCGAGAAGAACGCGCACGAGCTGATGAAGGGCTGACGTTCGTCAGTTCCGACACGGGAGCCGCGCCGGTGCGAACCGGCGCGGCTTTCGTATTTCCGGGATTTCTGCAGCTCAACGTGGGTACGCTTGGCCGCGCATTCGCTAGACCGGTGGCTGCCCGCTACCTCGGCGGCCCGGCAGAGTTGGGAATCGCGTGCCACAGTCTTCGAGGAAACGTCGCCGCGCGCCCATGTGGGCGAGACTCAGCGCCGCCTTCGGCTGCGTGCTCATGGTCTCCAGCGGGGGTGCCCTGGTCGCCGGCCAGACGCTCATCGCGAGGTACACCGGTTCGGTCGACGCCGGCGGCAGCCTCATCGGCGATCCCGCGTCGGGTGCCGCCCGGGATGCCGACGACATCAAGGGGCCGCTCAACATCCTGCTCGCCGGCATCGACCCGCGCGACGACTCGCAGGCCCCGCGGTCCGACTCGATCATCGTGGCGCACGTGCCGGCCGACATGGACCGGGTCTTCCTCTTCAGCATCCCTCGCGACCTCTACGTCCAGATCCCGGCCTTCGCCAGGACCGGCTTCACCGGCACCACTGCGAAGATCAATTCCGCGATGTCGTACGGGAGTGACACCGGCAACGGCACGCACGACGTCAAGCAGGGCTTCCAGTTGCTCGCCGAGACGGTCAGCGGCTTCACCGGCATCGACGAGTTCGACGCCGGTGCCATCGTCAACTTCGGCGGCTTCAAGAGGATCGTCGAGGCCATGGGCGGCGTCACCATGACGATCGACCAGACCGTGAAGTCCGAGCACCTGCAGCCGAACGGCAAGGCCCGGCCGAAGAGTGCGGGCTGTGCGGGCGGTGGCTGCGAACACCCGTACACCGGTCCGCAGAAGGTCTACAAGAAGGGCACCTACCACCTGCAGGCGTGGGAGGCGCTCGACTACGTCCGCCAGCGGTACGGGCTGCCCAACGGCGACTACGACCGGCAGCGGCACCAGCAGCAGTTCATCAAGGCCATGGCCGAGCAGGCGATGAGCAAGGACGTCGTGACCGACCCGGGCAAGCTGCTCGGCGTGCTCGACGCGGCCGGGGACTCGCTCACCTTCGACGGCGGCGGCAACAGCATCATCGACTGGGGCCTGGCCCTGAAAGACCTCGACACCGACGACATGACGCTGGTCAAACTGCCCGGTGGCGGCCTCTACGCCGGCGGGCAGTACCTCGGCGAGCAACTCGACCCCACCGCTGCCGACTTCTTCCGAGCGGTCGAGGAGGATCGGGTCGCGGCGTTCCTGCTCGACAACCCGGAATACGTCGCCGGGGAGAGCTAGGTCGGTACCCCGTACCACGTCGACGTTCGCCGCCGATTAGACTTCACTCGTTCGGTTCGAAGCATCTGAGGGATCCGTAGTACCTGAGGGATCCGTAGTACCTGAGGGGAACAGCGTGGCCAACCAGCTGCACGTCGAGGTCGTCGCGGTCGAGGAGAAGGTCTGGGCCGGCGAGGCCGAGATGCTCGTTGCGCGCACCACCGAGGGTGAGATCGGTGTGCTGCCCGGTCACTCGCCGCTGCTCGGCCTGCTGAAGGAGCCGTCCCAGGTGCGCGTGAAACTCGCCGGTGGCGAGCAGCTCACCTACGACGTCGCCGGTGGGTTCCTCTCGATCGACGCGAACGGCGTCACGGTGCTCGCCGAGAGCGCGACGCCTGCCACGCCCGAGTCCCACTGACCCCCGCGATGCGGGTTCTGGAAATC
The DNA here is from genome assembly GCF_040639655.1 of Actinoplanes sp. NPDC023801. Taxonomy (NCBI): domain Bacteria; kingdom Bacillati; phylum Actinomycetota; class Actinomycetes; order Micromonosporales; family Micromonosporaceae; genus Actinoplanes; species Actinoplanes sp. NPDC023801. The sequence goes on from NZ_JBFAAI010000001.1 coordinate 759,265, forward strand.
GCCGGAATCTGCGTCGTCGCGCTGCTCGCACTGCTGTTCGCGATCTTCTTCCGCCGCCGGCTACTCATGCTCGGCGGCGGAACCATTCGCCTTCAGGTCCGCATCAGCACCATGGTGCCCGGCCGTGGCTGGTCCACCGGAGTCGGCCAGTTCGTCGGCGACGAGTTGCGCTTCCACCGCATGTTCAGCCTGGGGATCCGTCCGAAACGCGTTCTCGACCGCCGGTCACTGACCGTCGTGGAACGCCGCCTGCCGGCCGGTCCGGAGCGGCTCACCATGCCTGGACACTGGGTTGTTCTCCGCTGCCGTACCGGCTCCACGGACCTGGAGATCGCCATGGCCGAGACCACGGTGACCGGATTCCTCTCCTGGCTCGAGGCCGGCCCACCCCGGGACCCGGGCAGTCTCCGGGGCCGCCCGGTCTTCGGCCCCCGCCCGATCGAGAGCTGACGCTCTTCCGGCCGTTCGCGGGCGACGCCTTTCTGGCTTGTTCGCGGGCCGGCGCCCTTCCGGCCGTTCGAGAGTTGACGCCTCTCGGCTGAGGCCTTGCCGGCTGTTTGCGGGCCGGCGCCTTTCGGCCGTGGGGTGACGCCCCACCCGCCCGACTGAGGGCAGACATCCCGTCCGCCCGTTCGAGGGGCCGACACGCCCGCCGTGCCGCGGGACGGCCGCGCTTTCCGGATTGGCTGTCGTGCCGGCGGCCGTGACTTCGTAACGTCGGCGGTATGCGGATCAGAATCGTCGACGCCTTCACCGACCGCCCGTTCGCCGGCAACCCCGCGGGGGTGGTGGTCCTCGACGGGGACGGGTTCCCGCCCGACGAGTGGATGCGGAACGTCGCCGCCGAGGTCAACCACGCTGAGACAGCGTTCGTCCACCGGCTCCCCGCCGAATCGGGCAACGTGCCCGCCGCGGACTGGGCGCTGCGCTGGTTCACGCCCCTCGTCGAGGTGGCGCTCTGCGGCCACGCCACGCTCGCGACCACGCACGTGCTGAACCGGACCGGGCAGCTGGACGGAACTGTTCGCTACCGGACGCTCAGCGGCGTGCTGACCGCCTCCGCCGACGCCGGTGGACTGATCACGCTCGACTTCCCGACCGCCCCGCTCAGCCCGGTCGAGGCCGACCCGGAACTGGTCGCCGCACTCGGCATCGACCATCGGACGGTCCTGCACACCGGCCCCTCCACCGACGACCTGCTGTTCGAGGTGGCCGACGAGAAGACGGTACGGGCCCTCACCCCCGACCTGCGGGCGGTCGGCCGGCTGACGCGGCGCGGCGTCATCGTCACGGCGGCGGCCGGGGACGCGACCTCCGGGTACGACTTCGTGTCCCGCTTCTTCGGGCCGGCCGTCGGTGTCGACGAGGACCCCGTCACCGGAAGCGCGCACACCGCGCTGACCCCGTTCTGGGCGGAGCGGCTCGGCCGGACCGAGCTGACCGGCTACCAGGCGTCGCCGCGGGGCGGTCTGGTCCGGGTGTCGCTGCACGGGGACCGGACCCACCTGTCCGGCTACGCCGTGACCACCATCGACGGCGAGTTCCTGCCCTAGCCGCCCCACCCAAGGCTGGCACTTACCGTTGTCTCAGCCCGCTCGAGGAAGCGGTGCGTGCCAGCCTGGGGTTGGCGCCGTCGCATGAGCCCGGCGGCCGCGTGGTGGCTGGAGGACCGCCTGCGTCGCGGTGCGGCCACGGGTCGGGGTGGTTGCGGTTGTGGGCGGTTCGGACCGTACCGAAGCGGGGGGTTGACGGTGAGAGTGACCGGCGACCCGGCCGACGCCCGTCGCACGCGGTGAGCCGCGGATGGGCCGGGTCAGGACTCGGCCACCAGTTCGGCCTCGTAGCCCCAGGCGTCCTCGAGGTAGGCGGCATAGCAGCCGGGGCCGCCGGCGTGCGGGTACCGGTCGGCGAACAGCGGGGACCACCCGTGTGCCGGGGCGGCCTCGGCGAGGCGGTCCACGGCGGAGGCCGGTCCGGCCGTGAAGGCCAGGTGGTTGAGGCCCGGGGCGAGCCGGTCGTGGACCGTGCCGGAGAGGGCGGGTGACTGCTCCAGCACCAGATAGAGACCACCGTGCCGCCAGGAGCGACCGGCCGGCCACTCCTGGAACGGCGTCCAGCCGAGTTCGCCGAGCAGCCAGCCCCACGGGTGCAGAGCTCCGGCCAGATCGGGCACCCACAGCTCGATGTGGTGGATCACCGGGGGTTGGCGCCGCCCGGTACCCATTTCACGTCGCCGGACGGGTTGGCGACGCGGGACAGGATGAAGAGCAGGTCGGACAGGCGGTTGAGGTACTTGGCGGGGAGCACCGACGTGCGGTCGGCCTCGAGTTCGTACAGGGCCCACGCGGTCCGCTCGGCGCGGCGGGCCACCGTGCGGGCCACGTGCAGCAGGGCCGCGCCCGGGGTGCCGCCCGGGAGGATGAAACTGTCCAGCGGGGCCAGCCGCTCGTTGAACTCGTCGCACCAGCCTTCGAGCCTGGTCACGTACGCCTCGGTGATGCGCAGCGGCGGGTAGGGCGGAGGTTCGTCGCTCAGCGGGTTGCCCAGGTCGGCGCCGAGGTCGAAGAGGTCGTTCTGGATGGCGGCGAGCACCGCCCGCACGTCGTCGGGCAGCTCGCCGAGCGCCAGGGCGGTACCCAGCGCCGCGTTGCACTCGTCGGCGTCCGCGTAGGCGGCGATCCGCGGTGCGGTTTTCGGCGCGACCTCGTTGTTGACCAGTCGGGTCTGGCCGGCGTCGCCGGTCCGGGTGTAGATACGGGTGAGATGCACAGCCATGGCCCCACCCTACGAGGCGGAGGTGGGCAGCGGCCCATACGATGGCCCGCGTGGATGTGATCAGGGTTAAGGGCGGGGCGCGTCTCGCCGGCGACGTCACGGTGGGCGGCGCGAAGAACTCGGCGCTCAAGCTGATGGCTGTCGCGTTGCTGGCCGAGGGCCGCAGCGTCGTGTCGAACGTCCCCCGGATCACCGACATAGCCATCATGGCCGAGGTGCTGCGGCGGCTGGGCTGCGACGTCACGCTCGACGGCACCGAGGCGGTCATCGACGTGCCCGCCGAGCCGGGCAGCGAGGCGGACTACGACCTCGTCCGGCGGCTGCGCGCGTCGATCTGTGTGCTGGGGCCGCTGCTGGCCCGTCGCGGCTACGTGCGGGTGGCGCTGCCCGGTGGCGACATGATCGGGTCGCGCGGCCTGGACATGCACGTGTCCGGCCTGGCCCGGATGGGTGCGGAGATCTCCGGCGAGCACGGTTTCGTGATCGCCTCGGCGCCGGGCGGACTGCACGGCGCGAAGATCTGGCTGGACTTCCCGAGCGTCGGCGCGACCGAGAACATCCTGATGGCCGCGGTGCTCGCCAAGGGCGTCACCGAGATCGACAACGCGGCCCGGGAGCCGGAGATCGTCGACATCTGCAACATGCTCGTCGAGATGGGCGCGAAGATCGAGGGAGCCGGCTCGTCCACGCTGATCGTCGAGGGTGTCGAGGCGCTGAACCCGGTGCGCCACGAGACGATCGGCGACCGGATCGTCGGCGGCACCTGGGCGTACGCCTCGGTGATGACCCGTGGCGACGTGACCGTGCACGGGGTGCGGCCGGAATTCCTGGACATCGCCCTGGACAAGCTGGTGACGGCGGGCGCCGTGGTGGAGCCGGGCGACAACCGTTTCCGGGTACGGATGGCCGACCGGCCGCGCGGTGTCGACATCGTGACGCTGCCCTACCCGGGGTTCGCGACCGACCTGCTGCCGATGGCGCTGGGTCTCGCCGCGGTCGCCGAGGGCTCGTCGCTGATCACCGAGAACATCTTCGACGGCCGGTTCATGTTCGTGAACGAGATGGTGCGCCTGGGCGCCGACATCCGTACCGATGGGCACCACGCGGTCGTCAACGGGCGGGACCGGCTCTCCGGCGCCCCGGTGCGGGCCACCGACATCCGGGCCGGGGCGGGCCTGGTCATCGCCGGCCTCTGCGCGGACGGGGTGACCGAGGTCGGCGAGGTGCACCACATCGACCGTGGGTACCCGGACTTCGTCTCCGACCTGGAGAATCTCGGCGTCGAGGTGGAGCGCACGGACGTACCCGAGCCGACCTTCGACTTCTAGAAGGACGCGACCAGGCGCCGCGCCTCCTCCACCTCTTCGGAGAAGACCAGCACACTGACCCGGCCGTCGCGCCGGATCGCCTTGGTGGCACGGATGCCCGCCTCGGACAGCAGCCGCCTGATCTCGTCGGCCACCTCCGGCGCGTCGGTGACGGCGGCCGGCCAGAGCAGGCCGTAGTCGTCCGGATCGCCGAAGATCGCCAGCCCGTCGGGAGCGGTCTCGGCGCCGGTGGGTTGCAGGCCCATCCGCCAGAACACGGCGCCGAGGAAACCGACCAGACCGACGGCGATCAGCGGTCCGATGAGGTACCAGCCGTCGCTCGTGGCCATGTGCACAGTCTGGCACCGTGGGCGCGCGTTTTCCGGCGATTCGCCCCGATCGGGAACCGGGCTGAACTTCCGTTAAGGATCGCCGCTAAACTGACGGCCTCGGACTAAGGAGTGGATCATGGCAGGTCGTCTCGCGGTCATCGGTTCCGGACTGATGGGCTCCGGCATCGCGCAGGTCTCGGCACAGGCCGGCTGGCAGGTCACCATGCGCGACGTCGACGACGCCTCGCTCAACCGTGGCATGTCGGCGATCAGGGACTCGCTGAGCCGGTTCGCGGCCAAGGGCAAGATCGCCGAGGCGGACGTCGAAGCGACCCTCGCCCGCATCAACCCGACCACCGATCTGGAAGCGGCCGCCGACGCCGACATCGTGGTCGAGGCCATCTACGAGAAGGTCGAGGCCAAGCACGAGGTCTTCAAGGCACTCGACAAGATCTGCAAGTCGGGCGCGATCCTCGGCACCAACACCTCGGCCATCCCGATCACCCAGATCGCCACGGTCACCAGCCGCCCCGAGTCGGTCGTCGGCATCCACTTCTTCTCGCCGGTCCCGATGATGAAGCTCGTCGAACTGGTGCGCGGATACCAGACCTCCGACGAGACCCTGACGGCCGCCCGCAACTACGCCGAAGAGGTCGGCAAGACCTGTGTCGAGGTCAAGCGCGACGTCGCCGGCTTCGTCTCCAACCGCCTCTTCTCCGCGATCCTCGTCGAGGCCATCAAGCTGGTCGAGTCCGGTGTGGTCTCGGCCGCCGACCTCGACACCGTCATGAAGCTCGGCTTCGGCCACGCCATGGGCCCGCTCGCCACCGTCGACCTGACCGGCCTCGACGTGATGCTGAACGCGGCCGGGAACATCTACCGCGACACCGCCGACGAGAAGTTCTTCCCGCCGGAGCTGCTGCAGCGCATGGTCCAGGCCGGCGACCTGGGCCGCAAGACCGGCAAGGGCTTCTACTCCTACTGATCCCTTCGCGACCTGATCCCTTCGCGACGTGGCGTGCCGGGTTCCGCTCTGCGGGCCCGGCATTTCTCTTCCGGTACGGGCCAACCTTTTTGGTACGGGCCAAACTCCCCGCAACCGCACCACTCGCCGAACCCCGCCTCCGGCGGCTGCCGCGGTCCCCGATCCCGCCCCGCCTGAGCCGATCAGCCGGACCCCCGCAGCCCGACACCCCACGGCTGCTCGGGCCGTTGTCTCACCCGCTTTGAGACGGCGGTGAGGGCCGGCCGGGGGTGAGGGTGGGTGGGGGTCAGCGGGTGGCGGCGAAGGACAGCGAGAGCAGTGTGGCGGCGAGCATGCCGCCCAGCAGGGTCAGGCCGATGCCACCGATGTCCATGCGGGCCCGCAGGCGGCTGTGGACCAGGTAGGCGGCGACCGGTACGCCGGCCGACGGGGCGGCCAGGAACGTGAGCCAGCCGAATCCACGGATCAGGAAGCCGCCCCAGTCCGCGTTGTCGCCGAAGGTGACGAGGCCGGCGGCGACCAGGCCGGTGATGAAGGCGCCCAGCGCGCCGGTGAGCGGAAGCAACGGCAGTGCCCAGCGTGGTACGGCGGCGCCGGCCGGGCGGACGGTGACGTCGATGCGGTCGGCGGCCCGGGACAGCAGGACCCGCGGGGACTGCCGCCCGGCCGGCACCACGTCCTCGCCGGGTTCGGGACGCCGCTGGAGAGCGACCCGGGGCATTGCTTCGACGGGAGCCGGGTCGGGGAGCTCACCGAGGGCACGGACCCGTAGTCCGCGGGCGCGGCGCAGCTGGTCCCAGAGGCGGGCGGCCTCCCGGTCGACGTCGAGCACCTGGGCGGCCGCGGCTCCCGCCCAGCGGTCGGCGGCCAGGGCCTCGCCCTCGGCGCGGGCCAGTTCGCCGGCCGCTCGGGTGGCACTGTCCTGATAGGCCCGTTCGGCGTCGTCGAGGTCGGCGTCGCGGCGGCGGGTCACATCGGCGAGCGCGCTCACCATCAGCTGGTAGTCGCGGCCCAGGGGCTGCCGGTCATGTGTGGTCACTGTTCACCTCGTACGGGATGATCACTTCGGGTGTGCGGTGGACCGACCGGTCGAAGAACAGGGCCCGTCGTGGCCGGGGGCGCCAGATCGGGCCGCCGGGCTGCGGATAGAGGGCGGCCAGTTCGGCGCCGTGCACGTCGAGGGCGACCCACGCGCCGATCGGGTCGAACCGTCCGGCCAGGTCGTCGCGGAGCCGGCTGACCGTCCGCCACCAGCCGAGCACGTGCACCCGCCGGGACGGGCCGTTGTCGAGCAGTGCGCGCAGTGCGGGGCGGTGCGGCGGCCCGGCCGAGTCGAGGCCGTAGCCGATCACGTAGCGGGGGACGTCGGAGGCCTGCGGGTCGAAGTGCACGTCGGAGGCGTCGTACCAGTCCGCGGCGGGTAGTTCGGCGACCAGCCGGGCGGCGGCCCGTTCGGTGCCGGGGTCCAGGCAGACGATGCTGAAGTGCGCCGGACCCTGTGCGGCCAGTGACAGCGCGGCGGCCGCGAGGATGTCGCACGCCTCCTCGGCGCGGGTGCCGAGGACCGCCAGGTTGCGGCCGGGCATCCGGCCGAGCCGCAGGCGGGCGGGGCGGGCCGACACGTCGATCCGTTCACCGAGCACCGCACCGGGCGACGAGCCGACCGGGGCGTCGGCGGACGGCACCCGGCCGGACGGCCGGTACACGGACGGCAGCCGGGGCACCGCGTTTCCGTCGAACAGGCGCGGCTCCTCGCAGCCGACCGGCCGGGCCCGCCACAGCCGCCGCTGGGTGGCCCGCCAGGTGGCCGGGTCGCCGGCGTCCGGCAGCCGGACCACCCGGTTGGCGCCGGCCAGCCCGGACTCGGTGTTGACGACCGCGTGGTGGCGGGGGATGACCGAGGCGGCCAGGTTGTCGTCGGCCAGGATCCGTGCCGCCTTCGGCAGGGCGATCCGCAGCGTGAACGGGGCGATCAGGCCGGGCCGGCCCCACAGGGTCTGGATCGCGGCCGTGTCGCCGGTCGCCAGGATCAGGTGGATGCCGTGCGAGCGGCCGCGCCTGGCCAGGTCCTCGAGCAGGTCCACGGCCTCGTCGGCGATCGCGTCCCGGCCGTCGAGCAGTACCGGGAACTCGTCGATGACGGCGACGATCCGCTGGCGGTCGCCGAGGTCCTCGCGGCGGGCGGTCCGGCCGCGCAGTTCCTCGCCGAGGTGGCGGAGCACGGCCAGGCCGAACTCCCGGTCGTCACGGACGTTGATCCCGGCGAGGCGGACCTGTGGCAGCCAGCTCGGGTCGCGGGGGCCGGGCGCGTATCGGGAGAACGAACCGCCGCCCTTGAAGTCGAGCAGGTACAGGGCCAGGTCGGCGGGGCCGTACCGGGTCGCCAGCGAACCCAGCCAGGTGTAGATCAGGTTGGTCTTGCCGGAGCCGGGCGGCCCACCGATCAGCGCGTGCGGGGGGTCGTCACCGAGCCGGACGTCGACGAGTGCGCCGTCGGTGCTGTCGCCGATGGGGACGGACAGTCCGTACCGGGAGGATTCGTCCCAGAGCCGGGCCGGTTCCAGGTCGGCGAGCCGGGCCGGTGGCGGGCCCTGCCGCAGGCGGTCGGCCACGTCCCGGCAGAGCGGGGCCGGCGGCGGCGGGTCGAGCTGTACGTCGAGCCGGCCGAGCGAGCCGATCGTGGCGACCCGGTCCCGGATCACGATCCGCTCGACGGCCGGGTCGTCCGGCAGGTCCAGGCCGCGGACCACCAGGTGCACCCCGAGGTTCACCCCGGTACGCGTGATCCGGTCCAGTTGTGCCCGCTGCACTCGGGTCAGTTCGTCGGCGGTGGCCGGGTCGGCGAGCAGGACGGCAAGCCGCCACTCCTCGCCGGCGGGTCGGCAGAGTTCCTCGAGCAGTGCCGCGAACCCGTCCGGCCCGACGAACCGTGGCCGGAGCTGTCCGAATGTGCCCCGTCGCTGCGGGTCGTAGACGATCAGTTCCACCTCGCCCGGCCGGGTGCTGCCCAGGGCGCGCAGCAGCAACCCGGTGATCACCTCGTCGACGGTTGCGGTGGGCCCGCTCAGGTGCAGGTGAGCACGGTCGAGCAGGGGGATGAGCGCGGGCAGGGCGGCGGTCTCGTCGAACCTGATGGTGCCGATCCGCAGCATGCCCGGCGGGCGGCCCGGCTCGGGTTCGCTCGGTGCCCAGAGCCGCCACGGTGCTCCGGCTGCTCCGGCCGCGCTGATCGTGGCGAGGCCGCGCAGGTGCCCGGCGAGCCGGGTGGCCTCACCCTGGTAGCGCTGCTGGATGTCCTGGCGGGCGGTCTCGCGGGCGGACACCAGCTGGCTGAGGCAGGTGGCGTAGGCGTCTCGCACCAGCCGCCGCCGGTGCTGTGCCTCGCCCCGTGCCGACTCGGCGGCGGCGAGGACGGCGCGGGCGGTGCCGCGGGCCTCGGCGAGTTCCTGCCGGACCGCGGCGACCAGCGCCTTGCGGTGGCTCATGTTTGGGGATATTAACCAGTAAAGGGCGTTTTAGGATGTTTAGGTGGCGCGTGTCGTGATCTCGGCGGACGGGAGGGCGCGACGCCGGCCCACCACATCGGTCCACAGCTGTTCGGCCACCACCATGGCGGCCTCCCGCTGCCACTGCTTGCTGATGTCCTGCGGCACGTACCGTTTGAACCATTCGACGGCCAGGCGCGCCTCCCGGCTCACCCCGTCCAGGCGCGGTCGGCGGGCGTACGGATTCAAGCCGAGCACACAGCAGAACTGCAGAACGTTGTAGTACCGCCACTCCTCGGCCGTGCTGAACGGACCCTTCGGCCGCAGTCCCGAGACACACTCCCGCAGCACCGCCCGCAACTCCCGGGCCCGTGCCCGCGGCTGGTCGTCGCGTCCCGCGAGCCGCCGCTCCACCGCGGGCAGGTCGGTCAGCGGACTGCGCGCCAGCCGGTTCAGGTCATCGAAATCGATCAGCGCCCGCCGGGTCAGCCGCAGGAACTCCGGCTCCCCGATGGTTTCGAGCCGCCGCTGCTCGCGCCGGCGCAGCAGCGCGTCCGCGTTCAGGAACAGCGCCGACCGGTCGGCCCGCAGTGCCTGCTCGTCGGCGAGGGCCATCCGGTCCAGCGCCCGGCGCACCTGGGAGCCCAGCCCGGCGAGTGCCGCACCGGCGGCCAGCACCACGAACTGCAGCAGCACCACCCCGTCCTCGTCCGGCGCCAGGTACATCGTGGTGACCGCCGGGACACCGGCGAGTACCAGGACCGCCCCCGCGGCGACCAGCGAGCGCCGCAGGTCGGGCCGCAGCCGTTCCCCGGTCTCGGTCACGTGCGCCACCGCGATCAGGTAGCCGACCACCAGCAGGTCGACGCCGAGCGCCGGGACCGCGGCGGGCGCGCCGGACGTGGTGAACAGCAGGAGCACCAGGGCGGCGGTGAACAGCACTGCCATCACGGTCAGCGCCGGCGTCAACATCCGGGGTGTGACCTGCGCCCGCATCCGCCAGAGCAGGCTGAGCCCGCCGACGAGCGGCGCCAGCACGACGAGCCGGCCGGCCTGCGGCAGGAAGACGATCATCAGCAGGAACGCGGCGCCGAGCAGCAGGGCGCCCCGGTCGATGGGACGCCGCTCGGCCGGTGTCAGCGGCAGCAGCGACACCACCGCACCGGCCCAGCACAGTGCCGGGATGCAGAGCAGGATCTCGGCGGTGGGCGAGGCGGGCGCCACGGTCCAGGCGGCCACGCCGAGGGCGTACGACAGCAGGGCCGTCGCCGACCACCGCAGCGTGGCACGGGCCGGATCCCGGCCGATCAGGTAGCAGGCGAGCCAGCAACTGAGGGTGAAGGCGGGTACGGCGATCGCGGGCACCCGGAGAGTCAACCAAACAGGTGACGTGTCTCGACACTCCCGAGGCGTTCCCGCTTCCGGCGCTTGCGGCGCCGCACCACCCATACCGCCGCCCACACGAACACGCCGAGACCCACCAGAACCAGCACCGGAAGCACGATGGCCAGCACGGACATGACCACGCTGCTGATGTCCTCGGCCGTGCTCGCGACCGGCGCGCCGAATCCGGCGGTGGCCGTGTTGACCACTGGCCGGGACGCCGCCTTCACACCGTGGACGGCCAGAGCGATCACACCGCCCGCGACGATCGGCACCCACTGGTTCGAGGTGAAGAACGCGCCCGGGTCGGCGACCGTCACCGTCTCGGACGCCGAGCCGGCACCGAAGGCCAGCCCGCCCGCGGTCGGCCGGACGAACGTCTGCACCAGGTCGTTGACGTGGTCGACGACCGGGACCTTGTCCGCCACCACCTCGATGGCCAGCAGCACCGCGAGGATCGACAGGGTCCAGCCGTTCGCCAGCCAGGTCGAGGAGGACGGCAACTCGATGGCGTCGGTGTAACGGGCCAGCAGTCCCATGGTCAGCAGCGGGATGTAGGCGTTGAGCCCGGCGGATGCGGCCAGACCGGTACCGGTCAATACTTCGAACACATTCTCAGCATGGCACCGTCACGCTCGTGGCGCCCGCCGGGCCGCTGCGATGCGTCAGGTACCGTCGTGCGGTGCGCCTGGTCATCGCGAAGTGCTCCGTGGACTATGTCGGCCGTCTCTCCGCCCACCTGCCTCCGGCGGTGCGGCTGCTGATGGTCAAGGCCGACGGGTCGGTGTCGATCCATGCCGACGACCGTGCCTACAAGCCGCTCAACTGGATGAGCCCGCCCTGCAAGCTGCAGGAGGCGCCGGGCGTCTGGAAGGTGGTCAACAAGGCCGGCGAGGAGTTGCGGATCACCCTCGAGGAGGTCTTCCAGGACTACTCGTACGAGTTGGGCGTCGACCCGGGCCTGGTCAAGGACGGTGTCGAGGCGCACCTGCAGGAACTGCTCGCCAAGCACCCGGAGACCTTCGGCGAGGGCTTCACTCTGGTCCGGCGCGAGTACATGACCGCGATCGGCCCGGTCGACCTGCTGCTCAAGGACGCCGACGGCGCCTCGGTGGCGGTCGAGGTCAAGCGGCGCGGCGAGATCGACGGCGTCGAGCAGCTGACCCGCTACCTCGAACTGATGAACCGCGATCCGTTGCTCTCCCCGGTCAAGGGCGTCTTCGCCGCCCAGGAGATCAAGCCGCAGGCCCGCGTCCTGGCCACCGACCGCGGCATCCGCTGCCTGGTCGTCGACTACGACGCCCTCCGTGGCATGAAGAAGGACGAGCTCACCCTCTTCTGACCGCCGTGGCCCGCGAACGGGTCAACCGCGCGGGCTCCGGGCCCTTGCCACGCCGAACCATCCGCGGCGGACCAGCCAGCCGGCCTCCCGGGCGAACCAGTTCCGCGCCCGCAGCACCAGCAGGATGAACGGCAGTGTCGTCCCCGGTATGGCGAAGACCTTGACCCCGCCCGACCCGGCCGGGTCCGGATCGGTGGCGGCCAGCAGCGCCGCGATCGCCGTCACGACGAGCCGCAGCACCGCCGTCGCGAACGTGGGGCGGTGCAGGTTCTGCCGGATCAGCATCCGGGTCGGACCGGAGAGCATCCGCAGCCGCCAGCGCAGGAACATCGCCGCGGCGCCGATGCCCGCCAGCGCGGTGACCAGCCCGGCCGCGACCCCGGCCGGCCCGGCGACCTGCAACCGCACCCCGGTGGTGGCCGCCGACGCGATCACCAGGAGCAGGCTCGCGACGTCGGTGACCAGCCACAGCGCTCCCCGCGCGCTGCGGGTCGCCAGCTTCGCGGCGGTCGCGTCGGCCGGGGCGGCCGTGAGCGTGGCGGCCAGCGCCGGCCCGGCACGTAGCGCCCGTCCCCGGCCGGCGTCCAGCTCGGCGAGGGAGTACAGGGCGATCGGATCGTCCGGCACCAGGGCCAGAGCCTGCTCGTACGCGTGGCGCGCCGCCTCGAAGCGGGCCATCCGGCGGTGGGTGTCACCTTCGGCCACGTACACCATCGGGTCGTCGGGGGCGAGCTGCCGGGCGCGTGCGGCCGCCTCGCCGGCGGCCACGATGTTCGCGGTGCCGCCGTTCTCCAGCAGGGCGTAGACCAGCGCCAGTTCCGAGTACGGATCGAGCGGGGCGAGATCGCGGGCGATGACGGCGGCCCGCACCGCCTCGTCGGAGTGGCCGGTCTGCATCAGCGCCATCGCGTGCTGCCGGTGGGCTCCCGGGTGGTCCGGGGCGAGGGTGACCGCACGCTCGGTTACCGTCAGAGCCTCGGCGTACCGTTCGGCGGCCAGCCGGCAGGCCCCGAGCAGCACGAGCGCGATCACATCGTCGGGATCGTCGGTCAGCTGCCGTTCGGCCAGCCGTGCCGCGTCGTCCGGCCGTCCGGCGTCCAGCAGCAACCTGACCCGCGGGCCGAGGTCCCCGGGCGAGGCGTCCGCTGTCATCGCAGCATCCTGCGCTGCTTGAGGAAGGCGATGAGGTCGTCGTAGGCGCCGCCCTCGTTGGCGAACATCGCGACGTTACGGGCGGTCGCGAACCAGGGACCGGTCGACGGGCGCACCTGCTTCAACGCGCGGGCGAAGTCCCGCTGCTCGATCATCCGCACCTTTCCGCTGCGGATCGAGTCGGCCATCGCGTACTCGGCAGCCGACTCGCATAGGTGAGTCAGATCAGCACCGGAGAAGTCCTCGGTCTCCGCGACGATCCGGGCCAGGTCGATCCCCGCGATCGGACGATCACGCAGGTTGAGCTCGATGATGGCGCGCCGGGCCTCGGCGTCCGGCGGCAGGACCAGCACCATCCGGTCGAGCCGTCCCGGACGGCGCAGCGCCGGGTCGACCTGCCAGGGGGTGTTCGTCGCGGCGAGGACGAAGACGCCTTCGTTGTCGGTGTCGACGCCGTCCAGCTCGGCGAGCAACTGGTTGCCGACCGTGCGCATCCCGTTGGAGTACACATGCGACCGCTTCTGACCGAGCGCGTCGACCTCGTCGAGGAACAGCACGCACGGCGCGTTGCGGCGGGCCGTCTGGAACAGCTCGTGCAGGTTGCGCTCCGAGTTGCCGAGCCACATGTCCAGGACGTCCACGATGGACAACGACATGAACCGGGCACCCATCTCGCCGGCCACCGCACGGGCGATGAACGTCTTGCCGCAGCCCGGCGGGCCGTAGAGCATCAGGCCGCCGCGGAGGCTCTTGCCGTACAGCTTGCGCAGTTCGGGGTTGCGCATCGGGCCCAGGAACGCCAGTTCGAGACGCTCCTTGACCTCGGTCATGCCGCCCACGTCGGCCAGTCGCACGCCGGACGACTCGACGTCGAACGCCCGGTCGCCGTCTCCGACGAGCGGCTCCGGCGGCCCACCGGCCGGCATCCGTTCGGCGGGCCGCTCGGAGGAGGCGACGTACCGGGGCGGCAGAACCGGGGAGAGCTCCTGCTCGTACGCGGCCAGCGGGTCCGCCTCGCCGGCCGGCTCGGCCGCGTCCGGGCCGGCCGCGGAGTCCGGCTCGCCGGCGGGCGCGGGTGGGGCGTCGTCCGGGGTGTCCGGCGCGGTGGCGGGCGCGGGCGGGGCGCTGTCCGGGATGTTCGGCTCGGAGGCGGGCGCGGGTGCGGGCGGGGTGCCGCCGGTGGCCTCCGGCGCGGTGGTGGTTCCCGGTGCGGGCGCCGCGGCGGCGGTGAGAGCCCGCTGCGTGAGCCGGTGCGCCGCCAGGTTGCCGGGGTCGCGGGCGAGCACCGATCCGGCCTGTGCGAGGGCCTCGACCGCGCGCCCGGCGTCCACCAGCACGTCGCCGAGGTGCAGACGCAGGCGCACGTCGTCGGGCCGTGCCTCGACGGCGGCGGTGAGGCTGGAGATCAGATCGTCGTCGCTCATGGCACCGGCAGGATAGAGCGCCCGGGTGCCGATGGCCACCGCGGGCCGACCCGGTCCACAGGCCCCGCGGCCCGATGACCGGAACCGATCAGCTGGCGGAGAGGCCGACGCGTTCCGGGCCGGTGGTCCAGGACAGGTAGGCCCGAATGCCCAGGGCGGCCGCCGCGAACTGGACGGCGATCATCGCGGGCGTCAGCGGGACGTCCCGGACCAGCGCGATCACCGTGGGCAGGGCCAGGATCAGCAGGTCGACGCCGGCGAAGGCATAGACCACCGGGCCGGTCGGAACCGAGCCCATCGGGGTGTCGATCGGAATGAGGTCGTTGCGCACGAAACCGGCCCGCGCGGCGCGTACCGCCGAGGCGGCGCCGACCGGGCCGACGGCGAGTCCCAGCAGCCACCACTGGCCGGACGGCAGTGTGCCGGCCAGCTGCAGCAGAGCCAGGGCGACCGTGGCCCAGACCGCGCCGATCACGGCCGGCACCCACAGCCGCTGCTGGACGACCTGCCGGGAGGTCAGGCCGAGCAGGCGCAGCAACACCGGGTTACCGGCGTCGGTCTTCACCGTGGCGGTGGTGGCGCGGGCCGCGATCACGGTCCCGGTGAGCAGAGCGATCGTCAGCACCCAGCGCGGGGCGCCGGCGAGCAGGAGCGGCATGGTGGTGGAGGCGGCCGTCCACAGCAGCCGGGCCGGGCGGCGGCGGGCCAGCAGCAGGTCCTGGCCGGTCAGCGGGGGCAAGCTGCGGGGCAGGGTCACCGATCGCAGCCGGCGACGGGCCCAGTAGCGGCGTTCCAGCATCTCGGCCAGGAACGACGGCTCGATTCCGTACACCGAGTCGGCGAGCGTTCCGGCGGTCTTGGCGGACTCGAGGATCTCGTGGTCGGGGGTGCGCGCGAGGTCCCGTACGCCCAGCAGGAAGGCTGCCGCGGCCAGGACCGTCAGGGCGCCGGTGACCGGGACCACGGCGGACGTCGCGATCTCCCCGCCGGCCGGCGGTGGCGTCCATCCGGTCGCCTCGGCGACCAGGACGGCCAGGCCGAGGGCGAGCGCGACGCGGGCGGCGGCATCGGTGAGCGAGGCGAGCCGGGGCCGCGACTGCGCGGCGGAGGCCACCAGCGTGAGGAGTACGCCGGTGAGCGCGCCCGTGGCCACCAGGAGCGAAGATCCGGACGCCACGGCGTTGCCGAGGATGCCGAACGCGGCCGCCGCACCCGCCAGGCCCGCACCGAAGGCGGCGGCGCGCAGTGCCGGTGACAGCAGCCGTCGACGGCTGATCGGTGCGGTGAGCAGGAAGTATGCGGCCGGGCGACTGACGGTGACCGGGCCGAGCCGGCGCAACGTGAGGAACAGCAGGCCGGCGCACACGGTGGCGGCGGCGAGCGCCCCGGCCCCGCTGAGGTGTGGCACGAGCGGGCTGAAGACGGCTTTCAGGGTGTCCTGGGCCATCACCGCGATCACCGCGACCGAGAAGACGACCGTGTAGACGGTGCCGAGCAGTTCGCCGCGGTCCCGGTGGGAGGCCTGGGTGCGGCGGATCCAGCGCCGGACCGGCCGTAACGCGACGACGGCGGTCACGGCCGGTCGTCCGGCGCGGCGGCGTCGGGTGCGGTGTCGTGCGGTGCGGTGTCATGCGGTGCGGTGTCGTGCGGTGCGGTGTCGGGGGCGGTGAGCTGCTCCATCGAGACGATCTCGGCACCCGAGGCGACGGCGAACTTGTCGTCGTGGCTGGCCAGCAGCAGGGAACCGCCGCCGGCCTGGTACTCGGCGAGCATGGCGGCGACCATGGCCCGGCCGTCCGGGTCGAGGCGCTGCTCCGGCTCGTCGAGGATCAGCAGCGAGCTGGGCCGCAGCAGCACCAGCGCGAGGGTGAGGCGCTGCTTCTGGCCGGAGGACAGCGACGGCGGGATGGCGTCGCCGTGCCCGGCCAGCCCGAACCGGTCCAGCGCCTCGTCGATGCCGGCGTCGTCCGGGTCCTGGCCGTGCGCCCGGCACACCAGTTCGGCGTGCTCGCGGGTGGTCAGGCCGGGGTACCAGGTGGGCGGCTCGACGGTGGTGGCGACCGCACGCCAGAAGTCCGGTCCGTCGCCGGGCTCACCGCCGAACACCCGGACGGTGCCCGAGTCGGCCCGCTGCAGACCGCTGACACAGCGCAGCAGGGTCGACTTGCCGATGCCGTTCTCGCCGGTCACGCAGACGCCGGCGCCGGCCGGGACGGTCAGTCCCACGTTCACCAGCACCGGCGTCGAGCCGTAGCTCACCTGTAGACCATCGACTGCTACCGCTGGGTGATCGACCACCCCGACAGCCTATTAGCAGGCGTCTAGGGCTTGCGGCCGTAGAGCAGGCGCAGCGCCTTGACGATCTGCTTGACCTGGGCCGGGGTGCGGTCGAAGGTCATCGCCGGCAGCAGCGACGGCCCACGACGGACCGTGATCGCCTTGGCCCGGGCGAACTCGCGCAGTCCGTCCTCGCCGTGGATGCGCCCGAAACCGGACTCGCCGACCCCGCCGAACGGCAGGTTGCCCATGCCGACGAAGGTGAGCGACCCGTTCACGGCCACCATGCCGGAACGCAGCCGCCGGGCGATCCGGATCGCGTTCTTCTTGCCGAACACCGAGCCGCCCAGGCCGTACGGCGTGTCGTTGGCCTTCCGGACGGCCTCGTCCGCGTCGCGGACCTTGGTGATCGTCAGCGTCGGCCCGAAGGTCTCCTCGCGCATCTCCGACGAGTCCTCCGGTACGTCGACCAGCACGGTCGGCGCCACGTAGGGAGCCTGCACCGCCCCGGCTCCACCGAGGACCGCCCGCCCGCCCTTGGCCAGCGCGTCCTCGATGTGATCCCGGATGATGTCGAGCTGCCTCGGCATGGTGATCGGGCCGATCTCCTCGCCGGTGCGCAGCTTCCCGGCCTTGGCGACCACGGCCTCGACGAACCGGTCGTAGACCGGCTCGACCGCGTAGACCCGCTCGATGCCGATGCAGGTCTGCCCGGCGTTGGTCATCGCGCCCCAGACCGCGGCGTCGGCGGCCAGGTCCACATCCGCGTCGGCGTCGACGATCAGCGCGTCCTTGCCACCGGCCTCCAGTACGACCGGGATGAGGTTCTCGGCGCAGGCTGCCATCACCTTCTTGGCGGTGGCGGTGGAGCCGGTGAAGGCGACCTTGTTCACCCCGGCCCGGCACAGCGCCCCGCCGACGTCACCGAGCCCGTGCACCACCTGCAGCACCGGGTGCTCCGGCACGATCTCGGCGAACGTGTCGGCGAGCCACTGGCCGACGATCGGTGTGTACTCACTCGGTTTGAGGACGACCGTGTTGCCGGCCGCCAGCGCGCCGCTGATCGGGCCGACGGGCGTGACGATCGGATAGTTCCACGGGCCGATCACACCGACGACGCCGTACGGCTGGTACTCGAGGTGCCCGGAGTGCTCGGCGACCAGGATGCGGGTACGGACCCGGCGGGGGCCGAGGACCCGTTTGGCGTTGCGGGCCGCCCAGTCGAGGTGCTCGACCGCGGCGACCGCCTCGATCGTGCCGTCGGCCAGGGGCTTGCCGGTCTCCCGGTGGGTCAGTGCGGCCAGTTCCTCGATCCGCTGGACGATCAGGGTGCGCCAGCGCAGCAGCCTGGTCTTCCGGCCCTCGAAGCCGAGTCCCTGCCACCACACGGCGGCCTCGCGGGCGCGTTCGACCGCCGCGGTCACGGCCTTCTCGTCGGCGACCGGCACGCGGCCGGCCTCCTCGCCGGTGGCGGGGTTCGTCGATATCAGGTGGCCGTCCGCGATCACGGGCAGGCCGGGAACGTGAGTCGCCGTCATGTACGGGAGTCTAGGGCGATTGTTACCAGTGAGTCACTACGTACGCTTGACCTCGTGAGCCCGCGCCGAAATCGCCCCCGTCGTCCGTCGCAGGACGAGAAGCCCTCCGCGGACCGCCCCGGTATCACCGAGCAACGCGTCCAGCAATGGCAGGACGGCGAGTGGATGGTGCGTTCGATCTTCGGCGCGGCGGCCGTGAAGACGTACCTGTGCCCCGGTTGCATGCACGACATCCGCCCGGGGGTGGCTCACGTGGTGGCCTGGCCGGCCGACGGCTGGGGCGACCCGGCCGACCGGCGGCACTGGCACAGCGGCTGCTGGCGTGGCCGTGACCGGCGCCGCCCCGGGGTGGAGCGGTCACGCAACGCCCCACGCTACGGGTGAGGCCAGGCCTTCCGGCCGCCCCACCCGCCGCCCTCGAGACGGAAGTGAAAGCCTCTCCACATGACGAACCAGATCCGTGCCAACTCGATCCTCCCCGCACACCGGGAGGACATCGAGCTGCACACCGCGGACGGCGTCACCCTCGTCGGTGAGCTGGCCCGCCCGCTCGACCGCGAGCCGGTGGCCACCCTCGTCTGCCTGCACCCGCTGCCCACCCACGGCGGGATGATGGACAGCCACGTCTACCGCAAGGCCGCCTGGCGGCTGCCCGCCCTGGCCGGCCTCGCCGTGCTGCGCTTCAACACCCGCGGGACGACAAGCGTCCGCGGCACCAGCGGCGGCAGCTTCTCGAACGCGGTCGACGAGCGTTTCGACGTGGCCGCCGCGATCGAGTACGCCGAGTTCGCCGACCTGCCCGGCATCTGGCTGGTCGGCTGGTCCTTCGGGACCGACCTGACCTTGATGTACGGGCTTGACCCGGCCGTCACCGGCGCGATCCTGCTCTCCCCGCCGCTGCGGTTCTCCCAGCCGTCGCACCTGGCGGCCTGGGCCTCCGGCGGCAAACCGCTGACGGCACTGATCCCCGAGTTCGACGACTACCTGCGCCCGGCCGAGGCAGCCGGGAGGTTCGCCGCGATCCCGCAGGCCGAGGTGGTGCCGATGGCGGGCGCCAAGCACCTGTGGGTCGGCGACGCCGAGAAGGTCCTCGACGAGATCGTCCGCCGGGTGGCACCCGATGTGCCGACCCCGCTGCCGAGGACCTGGGACGGCCCGATGGAGACCGGGGACGCGACCGCGTACGCCGACCGCACGGTGGCGGCTTTCGACAAGAGCTAGCGTTCCTCGAGGCTCGGCAGGAGGACCTCCCGCATGATCAGCTGGATGGCGGCCACCATCGGGATCGCGATCAGGGCGCCGATCACTCCGAACAGGCCGACCCCGAGCAGGGCCGCCACCAGCGCCGCCACGTCGCTCACCCGGACCGAGCGGCGCATCACCCGCGGGTAGATCAGGTAGTTCTCGATCTGCTGGTAGACGATGAAGAAAACGATGCAGACGATGCCGTCGGTGATCGAGGACGCCAGGCCGACCAGGCTGATCACGACGGCACCGATGGTCGCGCCGATCTGCGGGATCAGGTCGCAGATCGCGACCACCACGGCGAGCGCGAACGGGTACGCCAGACCCAGCACCACCGCCAGCGCGAAGGTGCTCACCCCGGCCAGCACCGCGATCGCCAGCGCACCCACCATGTAGGCGCCGACCTTGGTCAGGATCTCGTCGGTCAGCAGCCGGACCCGCTCCCGCCGCGACGCCGGGACGAGCCGGTACCCGGTCTCCTTCATCCGCTCGAACGCGGCCATGAAGTAGATCGTCAGCACCAGCACGGTCAGGATGTTGAAGATCGTGCCGAAGAGCAGCCGGGCGCCGCCGACCACGCCGCCCAGGGCGTTCGTGATCGTCCCGGCGTTGACCGCGCCCTGCACCCGGTTCGCGATGTCGTACCGCTGCACCAGCCGGTTGACCGTCTCGCTGCGCCGCAGGCCCTCCACCACACCGGGCGCGTTGTTGATCAGCTCGGTGGTCTGGGTGACCAGCGGCGGGATCAGCGCCACGACGCCGCCGGCCAGCAGCAGCACCACGCCGATCGCGACGATCGCCACCGCCGCCCCTCGCGGCAGGCCCCAGCGTCGCAGCCGTACCACCGCCGGATGCAGACCGATCGCCAGGAACAGCGCGATGAAGATCAGAATCAGCATCGAGGTGGCGTTGCGCACACCGAGAAACAGCGCGTACGCCACGATCACGCCGAGCCCGAACAGGAAACCGAGCAGGAACGGGTTCCGCTTGTTCAGCGGCGGGCCCGGCTCACCGAACGGCTTCCCATCGGCGGGCGACTCGATGACGGGTTCTTCAGCGGCGGGCGACTCGGCGGGCATCTGACCTCCAGTGATCGGAGGTTATCGCTGCCTCGCCGCCCGCGCCATCGGGAAGAACCCGGGGTCACTCCGCGTCTGCGGGCACCCGGCTCGCCTGCGGAACCGTCACCTTGGCCGAGGCGGTCACCTTGGCCGGCGGCTTCTCGGCGGGCTGCACCGCGGCCGGGGCAGGGTCGGCCGGCTTCTCCACCGGCGGCTGCTCGGCCGGCGGCTCGTCCGGGTCGGCGGCGGCCGCCATGACCGCCGCTGCGGCCAGCTCGGCCACCCGCTTCGCCTCTTTCTGCACCTGACGGCGAACGTCGGCGGCGTGCCGCTCGGCGGCCTCACCGGCACGCTGAGCCTCGGCCACCCGCTTCAGCTCCGCCTCCAGCTGCTGCTGCGTCTCGGTGAGACGCTGCTGGACCCGGTCGGCCTCCTTCTCGGCGTTCCGCGCCTGCTCCTGCGACGCCGCCCGCTGCTGCTCGGCCTTCGCCACCTCGGCGGTGGCGGCCTCCAGCTCCCGCCCGGCCTGGGCGATCTTCTCCTGCTGGGCGGCGATCTCCTTGCGTACGGCCGTCGCCTGGTCGTCCGAACGCCGGAGGACCTCCTCGGCGTACTTGTCGGCCTCGCTGCGCAGGTCGGCGCACTGCTTCTCGACGCCGGCCCGCATCTGGCCGAGCTCCTCGATGACCGAGTGCCGCCGCAGCGCCAGCTCGTGCTCGGCGGCCGCCTTCAGGTCGGCCTGCTCGCGCTCGGCCTCGGCCCGCTGCGCCGCGATCTCCTTGCCGGTCTTCTCGCGCAGCGCCTTGAGTTCCTGCTCGGCCTGCATCCGGGTGGACTTGACGTAGCCGTCCACCTCGGCGCGGGCCCGTGCGGCATCCTGTGTGGCCTGCTCGACCAGATGCCGGCCCTCGTTGCGGGACCGGACCAGCACCGCCTCGGCCTCCTTGCGCATCTGCTCGGCGGACTGCCGGGCGGCCGCGAGAGCCTTGTCGGAGGCGGCCCGCCGGGCGGCGTCGGCCTTCTCCTCCTCGGCCCGGCGCGCGGCCAGGGCGATCTCGAAGTCCCGGATGCCGTTGTGCGCGTGCGCCTCGGCCTCGGCCCGGATCCGCTCCGCCTCGGCCAGCCGGGAGGCGATGTCGTCGGTCGCCGACGCCTTGATCGCCTCGCCCTGCTCCTCGGCGAGCGCCAGGATCTGCTCGACCCGCGGGCCGAGATGCCGGAACGACACCTCACCGCTCATCCCGGAGTCACGCCGTGCCTGTGCCAGCTCCGCCTGCAGGCCTTTTATCTGCGCCGTCATCGCCTGCATCTGCGAGTACGCCTGCTCGCGATCGGCGAGGAGGGCGGCAATCTCGTTCTCCGCCCGGGCGACGTAACGCTCGACCTGCTTGCGTTCATACCCCCGCAGGGCGGTCTCGAAGCTGGGTTCGGTGGCCGAATCTCCGCCGAGACCGAGAATTTCACCGCCGTGCGACATACTTTCCATCCTCACATACGCATCGTCCCGTGGTGTGTCGATACACACCGGGTTGGCAGAGACCATGCGGGTAGTTGCGATTCGTCTGACCTCGGCTCGATAAACCCAGGCAAGCGCGAAACGAGTCAGGCCGTACCGGAGACACTCCGGTACGGCCTGTTTCGTCATTGAACGCCCGGCCGGTGTCAACCGTTGCGCACTCGCGGCGGCTCCGCAACTTCAGCGGGCGCGGTGTGATCAGGAGTTCGTCTTGGCGGTCACCGGCTCGTCGCCGGCCTCCTCCGCCACGTCCGCTCCGCCCTGCTGGACCTGCTGTGCGGGCTGCTCGGGTGCCCGCTGCACGGGCGCCTCGGCCGGCTTGGCAGCCGCCGCAGCGGCCGCCGGAGCCGCCGCTCCGACACCCGGCACCAGGCCGGACAGCCCGGAGAGCATCTGACCCAGCTGGTTGGTGACGGCGTCCTTCTGACGGGTCAGGTCCTCGACCTCGCGACGGGCCGCCTGGGTGGTGTGCTCGGCTTCCTGACGCGCCTCGCTGAGCAGCCGGCTCGCCTCGGCGCGGGCCTCGCCCACGGTCTTCTCCGCCAGTGCCCGGGCCTTCTCCACGGTCTCGGACGAGTGACGCTCGGACTCGACCCGGCGGCTCTCGGCGCGCTGCTCGATCTCCTTCGAGCGGTCCTCGGCGGCGCGGGCCCGTTCCTCGGCCTCGGCCACCATCTTCTGGGTGGCGGCGACCTGGGCGGCGTGCCGCTGTGATTCCTCGGACTCGGCCTTCTCCCGGCGCTCGGCGATCTCCAGGGCCAGGGCCTGCAGATCCTTCTCGCGCTTGTCACGGGCATCGCTGAGCAGCTTGGTGGCCTCGGCGCGCTTCTCCTCGGCCTCGCGGCCGGCCTTCGCGCGGGCCTGGGTGATCTCCCGCTCGGCGGTGACGCGCAGCGACGCGACCTCGCGCTCCACGGTCGACTTCAGCTCGGCGACCTCGTGCGCGGTGACCGTGCGGAGCTGCTTGGTCTCCCGGTCGGCGTCCGACCGCAGGGTGTCCGCCTCGCGCCGGGCCTGCACCCGGGCCTCGGCGGCCTCACGCTCGGCGTGCGTGCGGACCTGGCCGGCCTCACGCTCGGCGGTCGCCTTCATCGCGGCGGCCTCGGCGCGAGCCTTGTCGGTGATCTCGCGGGCCTCGAGGCGGGCCGCGGAGAGAATGCCCTCGGACTCCCGTTTCGCCTCGTTGCGGTGATCGTTGGCCTGTTCCTCGGCGAGCCGCAGGATCTGCTCGACCCGGGTGCCCAGCCCGGAGAGCGTCGGCCGGTTGTTCTCCTCCAGCAGCTTGTTGCTGTCGGCAAGCTTCTGCTCGAGCGCGTTCAGCCGCTGCTCGGCCTGCCGCAGGCGACGCTGGGCGTCGTTCATCCGCTGCTCAGCCTCACCGCGGGCCTGCTCGGACTGGTTCAGCGCGGCGAGCAGCCGGCCGATGTGTCCGTCGACCTGGTGACGGTCGTAACCACGCAGGACGACGGTGAAGTCGTGCTGCGAGTTGGCGGTCTCGAAGAAGGCCAGGTTCTGATCCTGCTGCTGGGGCATTGCGCCATCCTGGCGAAGAGGAATCGGACATGCAAGAGCCGATGGGTATCCGCACCGCATCGTAGATCAGCTTTGACCTGGAGCGCAGCCCGCCCCCAGGCCGTTCGGCGGGGCCCGCCGACTCACCGGCCGGTCGGGCGTCGTCCCCCGCCACCTGGCCACTCGGGGCTTCGGGGGATTCCGGGTCCGTCACGGGCGTCGTCGGCCCTGCTCAATGCCCCCGATCCTGCCAGGCGGGCGGGTCCGCGTCAGGTCGATTCACCCGACCGGCGTACGAGCCGGCGAGGCACTCAGGCCGGCTCCACCAGTTCCACCAGGACACCGCCGGCGTCCTTGGGGTGCACGAAGTTGATCCGTGACCCTGCGGTGCCGCGTTTCGGTGAGTCGTAGAGCAGCCGCAGGCCGCGGGCCCGGAGTGCGTCCGCGGCGGCCTCGACGTCGGCCACCGTGTAGGCGAGTTGCTGCAGGCCGGGACCGCTGCGATCGATGAACTTGGCGATCGCCGAGTCGGGCCGGGCCGGGGCGAGCAACTGGATGCGGGGGCCGCTGCCGTCGCCGACCGCGAGCATCGCCTCGCGTACGCCCTGCTCCTCGTTCGTCTCTTGGTGCACACAGTGCAAACCGAAGTTGTCCGCATAGAACCGGAGAGCCTCGTCGAGGTCGGGAACCGCGATTCCGACGTGGTCGATGCGGAGCAGGCCCACATCGGAGAATGGGCTTCCCTCAGCGTGGCGGGCGCCCACCGGGCCGGCGCCGGGCTGCGGGGCGTGCGCTGTGACATTTTCAGCGTGGCCCGCGCTCGGTGTGTTGTCAGTCATGGAGCTAGTCTCTGACCTGACCCATCGTTAAGGCCACCCCGGGTTAGCCCCTGACCCGGGTCGCGCAGATCGGATCGTGACCGTGACCAGCTCCGTCATCGTCAGTGGCGCCCGGACCCCGATGGGGCGCCTCCTCGGAAACCTCAAACACCTGCCCGCCACCGCCCTCGGCGGGCACGCCATCTCCGCCGCGCTGTCCCGGGCCGGTGTCGATCCCGCCCTCGTGCAGTACGTGATCATGGGCCAGGTCCTGCAGGCCGGCTGCGGCCAGATCCCGGCCCGGCAGGCGGCCGTCGCGGCCGGCATCCCGATGACCACCCCGGCCCTCACCGTCAACAAGGTGTGCCTCTCCGGCATGGACGCGATCGCCCTGGCCGACCAGCTGATCCGGGCCGGCGAGTTCGACATCGTGGTGGCCGGCGGCATGGAGTCGATGACCAATGCGCCGCATCTGCTGACCGACCAGCGCGCGGGCCGTAAGTTCGGTGATGTGCTGGTGCGTGACCACACCGCGTTCGACGGCCTGATGGACCCCTGGGCCGGCATCTCGATGGGCGAGTCCACCGAGGCGAGTGGCACCGGTCTCGGCATCACCCGCGAGGAGCAGGACGTCTTCGCCGCCCGCAGTCACCAGCGGGCCGCCGCCGCCCAGCGTGACGGCCGGTTCGCCGAGGAGATCGCGCCGGTCCCGGCCGGGGGCCGCAACGCCACCGGTCCGGTCGACGGCGACGAGGGCGTGCGCCCCGAGGCCACCGTGGAGTCGCTGGCCGGGCTGCGGCCCGCCTTCACCCCGGACGGCACGATCACCGCCGCCAGTGCCTCGCCGATCTCCGACGGCGCCGCCGCGGTGCTGGTGATGAGCAAAGCCAAGGCTGAGGAGCTGGGCCTGACCTGGCTCGCCGAGATCGTGTCGCACGGCAACGTGGCCGGTCCGGACAGCTCGCTGCAGTCCCAGCCGGCCAACGCCATCAAGCACGCGCTGGACAAGGCCGGCCTGGCCGTCTCCGACCTCGGCCTGATCGAGATCAACGAGGCCTTCGCGCAGGTGGTCATCCAGTCCGCCCGCGAGCTGAAGGTGGACGAGTCGATCGTCAACGTCAACGGTGGCGCCATCGCGCTGGGTCACCCGATCGGCATGTCCGGCGCCCGGCTGGTGCTGACCCTGGCGCTGGAACTGCGGCGGCGCGGCGGCGGCCTCGGCGCGGCCGGCCTGTGCGGTGGCGGCGGCCAGGGCGACGCCCTGATCATCAAGGTGCCATCAGAGTGACCGGCCGGCGGTCCCGTGACGTGCCCTCCCTCGTCGCCAAGGCGCGGGAGGGCGACGCCCGGTCCGTGGCACGGCTGATCAGCCTCGTCGAGAACGGCGATCCGGCACTGCCCGAAGTGGCCGCCGCGATGGCGTCGCACGCCGGCCGGGCCCAGGTCGTCGGCCTGACCGGCGCGCCCGGCGTGGGCAAGTCGACGACGACGAACGAGCTGGTCCGGGCCCTGCGTGAGGCGGGGGACCGGGTCGGCGTGCTGGCGGTGGACCCGTCCAGCCCGTTCACCGGCGGCGCCATCCTCGGCGACCGGATCCGCATGCAGGACCACACCGCGGACTCCGGCGTCTACATCCGCTCGATGTCCAGTCGCGGGCAGCTGGGTGGGCTTTCGGCGGCCACCCCGCAGGCGGTCCGGGTGCTGGAGGGTGCCGGTTGTGACGTGATCCTGGTCGAGACGGTCGGGGTCGGGCAGGCCGAGGTGGAGATCGCCTCCCTCGCCGACACCACCCTGGTGCTGCTCGCGCCCGGGATGGGTGACGCGATCCAGGCGGTCAAGGCGGGTGTGCTGGAGATCGCCGACGTCTTCGTGATCAACAAGGCGGACCGTCCCGGCGCGGACGCCACCTATCGCGACATTCAGGGCATGCTCGCCCTGGGGGAGCGCGGGCCGGGTGAGTGGCGCCCGCAGGTGGTCCGCGCGGTAGCGGCCAAGGGCGAGGGCGTCGACGACGTCGTGGCCGCGATCGGCAAGCACCGGGACTGGCTGGAAAGCACCGGCAACCTGCAGAAACGGCGGGAGCACCGGGCGTCGGCGGAGATCTCGGCGCTGGCGCTGGGCACCCTGCGTGCCCGGATCGGTGACCTGAGCGGTGGGACGGCGCTGCCACTTCTTGCCGCCCGTGTCGCGAACGGCGAGCTCGACCCGCACGCCGCCGCCGCGGAGCTGGTCGCCGGCCTCTCCGACTAGATCGGGCGGTGCGGCCGCCGCCACTCCCGGCTGGACCCGGTGCGGTGCGGCCGCCGTCCACGGCTGGATCCGGTGCGGTCCGGGTCGTGGAGGCGGCTGAACCGCACCGGTTCGCGGCTGGCGGGGGTGCTCGCTAGGGGAAGCGGGCGAGCGTCTCCTCGATCAGCTTGCGGTCCCACGTCAGGGTGCCCTCGTCCAGTTCGGTGATCAGGCTGTTCAGCCAGGTGATCTCGGCGCGCAGCATGCCGGCCCGGTACTCGTCCTCGATCAGGAACAGCCGGGGCAGGCCGGGCGGTGCCTGCGCCTCGATGGCCGCGACCCGCTCGGACAGCGCCTCGACGCGTCGTTGCAGCAGCTCACGGGTCTCGGCCGGGGTGAGCGTCGGCAGGAAGGCGAGGGCCACCGGGAACTCCGGGAACTCGCGGGCCGGCTCCGGCAGCATCTCCAGCAGCCAGCGGCGCAGGCTGGCCGTGCCCTCCTCGGTCACCTCGTAGACGGTCCGCTCCGGCCGGCCGGACTCCCGGCTCGTGCCGCCGGGGCGGGCCAGTCCCTCGCGTACCAGCCGATCGAGGGTTTGATAGACGCTGTTGCGCTGCGCGACGTTGACCAGCTGGTCCTGACCGCGTTCCTTGATCACCTGCTGCATCCGGTACGGGTGCATCGGCGCCTCCACCAACAGTGCCAGCAGAACCATCGCCAGGGGAGACCGCTTCATGCGGGTCAGCTTAGGGGTTGACGGTTCATAGTCATCTCATCAATAGTCATTCTATGACTACTACGGAGCAGGACGCCATCGTCATCGGCGGCGGTATCGCGGGAACCGCCGCCGCCCTCGCCCTCCGAGCCGCCGGCCGCACCCCGGTGATCTACGAGGCCGGCCGGCCGGGTGACGCCGAGCGGGGCGTCTTCCTGACCATCGCGGTCAACGGGGTGAACGCGTTGCGGGCCCTCGGCGCCGACCCGGCCGTCGTGCTGGCCCGCGGCTTCGCCACCCCGCGGCTCGCGCTCCGCGGGGCATCCGGCCGGCTGCTCGCCGAGACGCCGCTCGGCGGACCGCTGCCGGACGGGACGGTCACCACCACGATCCGGCGCGCGGACCTCTACGCGGCACTGCGGTCCGAGGCCGGGACGCGGGGCGTCGAGATCGTGTACGGCCACCCGCTCACCACGGCGAGGACTGCCGCGCACGGTGTCACCGCGGAGTTCGCCGGCGGCCGCACCGTGACGGGGAATCTGCTGGTCGGGGCGGACGGACTGCACTCGCGAACCCGTACCGCCCTCGATCCGTCGGCGCCGGCGCCGCACTTCCTCGGCCTGCTGGACACCGGTGGTTTCACCGACGGCCCGGTCTGCCCCGCGCTGCTCCCGCCGTCCGGCGTCATGCAGATGTCGTTCGGCCGCCGGGCGTTCTTCGGCTGGGCCGCGGCGCCGGACGGCCGGGTCTGGTGGTTCGCCAACCCGTCCCGCCGCCGGCCCGCCGAGCCCGGCGAGTTCACCCCCGGGGCGTGGCGGTCCCACCTGCTGGAGCTGTTCGACGGTGAGCCGGGCGCCGATCTGATCCGGGCCACCGGCGAGGTTCTCGGCCCGTGGAACACGCGTGACCTGCCGCGGGTGCCGGTCTGGCGCGGCGACCGGATCGTGCTGATCGGTGACGCCGCGCACGCCGTCGCGCCGTCGTCCGGGCAGGGCGCGTCGATGGCGCTGGAGGACGCCGTCGTTCTCGGGCACAGCCTGCGGGAGCACCGGGACGTGCCCGCGGCGCTGGCCGCCTACGAGGCCGCGCGCCGGGCGCGGGTGGAGAAGGTGGTCGCACACGGCCGGCGGACCAGCGGCACGAAGGTGCTCGGGCCGGTCGGCGCGGCGATGCGGGACGCGATGATGCCGCTGGTGATGCGGATGCTGCACCGGCGCGGCGACCCGCAGGCCTGGATCTTCGAACACCGGGTGCCGGTGCTGCCGTCAGTGCCGCGGTGAGGTGCGGCCGCGGTGAGGTGCGGGAGCCCCGGCGGCGTTGGCGGGCGCCACCGGGGCCACTGGGAACTGCTTGTCTCCACTCTTGTTCGCAACCGGCCCCGGCGACAGTGGGGAAAACCCTTGCTGTTCATTCACCGAGGAGACCGTCGAGATCCCTTAGTGATCGTTCAGTTCTGATCTACCATGGCGGGTATGGAGGCAGCCGACATCCAGGCCGGGCGGGAACGCTGGCAACGACGCTACGACGCGGCCCGTAAACGGGACGCCGACTTCACCACGCTCTCCGGGGCGACGGTGGAACCGGTCTACGGGCCACCCGAGGGCACCGCCTACCCCGGCTTCGAACGCATCGGGTGGCCGGGCGAGTTCCCGTACACCCGTGGTCTGCACCCGACCGGATATCGCGGCCGGACCTGGACCATCCGCCAGTTCGCGGGGTTCGGCAACGCCCGGCAGACCAACGAGCGCTACAAGATGATCCTGGCCGCCGGTGGTGGCGGGCTCAGCGTCGCGTTCGACATGCCCACCCTGATGGGCCGCGACTCCGACGAGCCGGAGGCACTCGGCGAGGTCGGCCACTGCGGTGTCGCCATCGACTCGGCCGCCGACATGGACGTGCTGTTCGAGGGCATTCCGCTGCAGGACGTCACGACCAGCATGACCATCTCCGGCCCAGCCGTGCCGGTCTTCTGCATGTACCTGGTGGCCGCCGAGCGGCAGGGCGCCGACATCGGCAAGCTCGACGGGACCCTGCAGACCGACATCTTCAAGGAGTACATCGCGCAGAAGGAGTGGCTGTTCGCCCCGGAGCCGCACCTGCGCCTGATCGGCGACCTGATGGAGTACTGCGCCCGCGAGATCCCGAAATACAAGCCGCTGTCGGTCAGCGGTTACCACATCCGGGAGGCCGGCTCGACCGCCGCGCAGGAGCTGGCGTACACACTCGCCGACGGTTTCGGGTACGTCGAGCTGGGCCTGTCCCGCGGTCTCGACGTGAACACCTTCGCCCCCGGCCTGAGCTTCTTCTTCGACGCGCACACCGACTTCTTCGAAGAGATCGCCAAGTTCCGCGCCGCCCGCCGGATCTGGGCCCGCCACCTGCGCGACGACTACGGCGCCACCAGCGAGAAAGCACTGTGGCTCAAGTTCCACACACAGACCGCCGGGGTGTCGCTCACCGCCCAGCAGCCGGTCAACAACGTCGTGCGGACCGCGGTCGAGGCGCTGGCCGCCGTGCTCGGCGGTACCAACTCGCTGCACACCAACGCCCTCGACGAGACGCTCGCCCTGCCCACCGACGAGTCCGCCGAGATCGCCCTGCGCACCCAGCAGGTGATCATGGAGGAGACCGGCGTGGTGAATGTGGCCGACCCGCTCGGCGGATCGTGGTATGTGGAGGCGCTCACCGACCGCATCGAGGCCGAGGCGGAGGAGATCTTCACCAGGATCCGTGAGCTCGGCCACGACGGCACCATCACCGCCGGCATCCTGCGCGGTATCGAGGACGGCTGGTTCACCGCGCACATCGCGGAGGCCGCCTTCGCGTACCAGCAGGCTCTGGAGAAGGGCGCCAAGAGGGTCGTCGGCGTCAACGCGCACACCACCACGGTGGCCAAGGAACTGGAGATCCTCCGCGTCTCGCACGAGGTCGAGCAGGAGCAGAAACAGGATCTCCGGACCCGCAAGACCAACCGCGATGACGTACGGGTGAAAGCCGCCCTCGAACACCTGATCACCGTCGCGCGGACCGGCGAGAACATGATCCCCGCGATGCTCGACGCGGCCCGTGCCGAAGCCACGCTCGGCGAGATCTGCGGTGTGCTCAAATCGGAGTGGGGGATCTACCGCGAACCGCCCCGATTCTGACGCTCTCCCTCCGGCCGGCGCCCGTCGGCCGGAGGGGCTGTGACGTCCGATATCGGCGGGCTGGTGGCGACGCGTACAGGCGTGACAGCGTGCGAGACTAGGTAACCATGAGCGACCCAAGGACCACTCCGTCGATCTTCACCCGCGGCGCGGTCGATCTCAGCGCGCTGCGCCCCTCGACGCCGGCCAAACCGGCCGCGCCGAGCCGTCCCGCCGCCCCCGACGGCGCGGGTTCCGGCGCCGTCCCGGGCACGGTGCCCGGTGCAGTTCCCGGTGCAATTCCCGGTGTCACACCGGACACGATCATCGACGTCACCGAGGCCGACTTCCAGGCAGTCCTGGAGCGGTCCCTGACCACGCCGATCCTGCTGGACTTCTGGGCCGACTGGTGTGAGCCCTGCAAGAAGCTCTCGCCCGTGCTCGAGAAGCTCGCGGTGGAGTACGGCGGATCCTGGATCCTCGGCAAGGTCAATGTGGACACGAACCCGCGCCTCGCGCAGGTCTTCCGGGTGCAGGGCATCCCGCAGGTGACCGCGCTGATCGGCGGCCAGCCGGTGGAGGGCTTCAGCGGCGTGCTCGCCGAGGGTCAGGTCCGGCAGTACATCGACGCGGTTCTGAAGGCCGCCGGGGTCAGCGTGGCCACCCCCGAGGACCCGCGGCTCGACGCCGCCGACGACGCCCTGATGACCGGCGACCTGGACGCGGCCGAGGCCGCCTACCGGAAGATCCTGGCCGAGTCGCCCACCGACGCCGCCGCCGAGTCCGGCCTGGCACAGGTGGAGCTGTACCGGCGGATCGGTGGCGCCGACCCGTCCGAGGTCCTGGCCAAGGCCGAGGCCGACCCGGCCGACATCGAGGCCCAGCGGCTCGCCGCCGACATCGAGGTGCTCAGCGGCCAGGCCGAGCAGGCGTACGCCCGTCTCATCGCCCTGGTCAAGGCCACCAGCGGCGACGACCGCGACGCCGTGCGCAAGCACCTGCTCTCGCTGTTCACCGTGGCCGGCCCCGACGACCCCGCGGTCGCCGGCGCGAGACGTGCGCTGGCCCGCGCACTCTTCTAAGCTGCGGCTTTCTGACGAAGGGGGGCGTCGTGCGCCGCATCGCCGTTCTGGACGCACCGTCCAATCTCGGCCTGCGCCCGCCGACCGCGACGTCGGTGCCGGGCTGCGCCAAGGCGCCCGGCGCCCTCCGCGACCAGGGTCTGCTGGCCCGGCTCGGCGCCCGTGACGCGGGCTGCCTGACCCCGCCACGGTACGACCCCGGCGACTGGCGACCCGGCGACGGTGTCGCCCACGCCGCCGAGATCTCGGCCTACTCGCGCGCGCTCGCCGACCGGATCGGCGCGATCATCGACGGCGGCGAGTTCCCGGTGATCCTGGGCGGAGACTGCTCGATACTGATCGGCGCCGGCATCGCCATGCACCGCCTGGGCGATGCTGTCGGCGGCCGCATCGGGCTCGTCTTCGTCGACGGTCACTCCGACTTCCGGCACCCCGGCAATGCCTCCTACGTCGGTGCGGCCGCCGGTGAGGACCTCGCCCTGGTCACCGGCCGCGGCCAGGCCGACCTCGCGGCGATCGAATCGCGCCGGCCGTACTTCCGTGACATCGACGTGGTCGTCCTCGGCATCCGCGCACAGGACGAATACCGCCTCGACCTGCAGGCCGCCGGCATCGTGACCCGGCCCGTCCCCGCCCTGCGGGCCGAGGGGGCCGCCCGCACCGCCCAGTGGGCCCGCGACCAGCTCGTCGACTGCGCCGGTTACTGGGTGCACGTCGACGTCGACGTCCTCGACCCGGCGGTCATGCCGGCCGTCGACGCCCCCGACCCGGGCGGGATCGCCTTCCCCGAACTGGAGATCCTCCTCTCCGGCCTCGTCGAGTCACCGCACTGTCTCGGCGTGGAGATCACCGTCTTCGACCCCGACTACGACCCGGACGGCCGCTACGCGTCCGAGATCACGTCAGCGGTGGTCGGCGGCCTCTCTCCGGTACGCACCACGGCAGCCCGCCCGGACCTGGTCGCGGCTCGCCGGGACCTGGCCACCCCGGAGCCGGCCGGGCCCGGCCCGGACGCGGTCGCCGTACCCGCCGTTCCGTTCCGGGTCCGCACTCACTTCGTTCCCGGGGCGGATACCGAGCCGACCGCCGCCGAGGAGGGGGCCGCTCAGCTCGCTGCCGAGCCGGGCCCTGCTCAGCTCGCTGCCTCGCCGGGCCCTGCTCAGCTAGCTGCCGAGCCGGCTCCTGCTCAGCTGGCAGCCGAGCCCGACGCCGGAATTTACGGCGCCGAGATGGGCAGCTCGTTGTCATCCGGTGCCGAGCTGGACGCCGGGCCGTCCGGTGCCGAGCCGGTCAACGCTGTGTCGCTCTCCGCGCCGGACCCCACCTCGGCTGAGGACACGGAGGTGGCGCGCGCTGCTTCCGAGCAGGTCGCATCCGAGCAGGTCGCTGACCAGGCGGTGCCCGGAGGGGATGTCGACTCTCCGGATCCGGAGTCGTCCGTGTCGGCCTGGGGGCCGAATCCCGCTGCCACGCCGTGGCCGGAGACGGATCCCGGCCCCGGCAGTGGTCCGGCCGCGCAGGCCTCCGCAGCGACCGCCTCCGGGACGCCGGGAGCTTCGGTCACCGACGCGGAATTCGTGCTGGCCGCCGCTCTCGGTACCACGTCCTCGACCAACGGGAGTCGCCTCGATCGTGACGATCCGGTGGACCGTGCGGAGCTGGTGGACCCTGACGATCCGGCGGGCCGTGACCATCCGGTGGACGGTGAGGACCCGGCGGATAGTGAAGAGCCGGCGGGCCGTGAGGAGCCGGTAGACCGTGATGATCCGGCGGACCGTGATGATCCGGCGGACCGGGAGGAGCCGGCGGGCGAAGAGCCGGACGACGTCGGCGAGCATGTGGATGGTCTCGCGCATCCGGACGATGTGGTCGGGCAACCTGACGCTGTCGACGGGTCCGACTCGGACGACGGGGACGATCACGCCGCCGTGGCCGAAGACGATCACTCCGAGGACGCTGACTCCGGTGACCGGGCGGAGCCGCGCGGCTCCGCCGAGGGAGACCAGCCGGGTGATACGGCCGTATCCGACGCTGATTCCGAGTGGGAGCGCGAGATGCCGGCCGGGGTTGACGGCGCCGATGGGGCCGAGCCCGTCCGGGAGACGAACGACACCGCGATCCGCCTGCTCTCGCGCCCTCTCGGCTCAGCACCGCTGCTCGATTCGGAGCCGCTGCCGGCGACCCGGCCGGGAATGCTCCGGCCGCGCCCACCCGCCGATCCGCCGACGTCCGGCGTCGGTTCACCCGCGGTCGGTACCGGCCCGGCCGGCGGTTTCCCACCCGGGGTCGCCTGATCGTCGCTCGCGGTCCGACGCCTGATCGTCGCTCGCCGTTCGACGCCTGCGCTCCGGTCGCCGGACGGGGCAAGATCCTTCTGAACCGGGCTCCACGCGGTGACGTACCCCGTCGGGGAACTTCACTGTGGAGGGTGGCGTGCTCGTGCGAGGGGAACAACCGACAGAGGACAGGGAACAGGCGGGGGATCCCGCGGCGCGACGGACTCGTGACGGGAGCCAGGCGGGGCGGGCGGCGATCGTACTGGGGGTCCTCGCGCTGGTGATCGCGGGCCTGGCACTGGTTCGCGATCTGGGTGATGTCAGGTTCAGCGACATAGGACGTTACTGGTCGGCGTTCTGGGGTTCGTCGCCCCCGGCCGGGAACATGACGGCGTCCTTCGACTCTCCGGAGGACGGCGACAAGGTCCCCCTGTGCTCCTCGCTCAGCGGCACCGTGTCCGGCCTCACCGGCGACCGTGCCGCCTGGCTGCTCCTGAAGGGGCCGAACACCGGCGACCTCTACTACCTCACCCGGAGGATCATTCCCGCTTCCGGGGACGACGTTCGCTGGCACCTGACCTCGCAGCAGATCGGTGATCCGATGCATGAGGGACAGCGGTTCCGGATGCTGATCATCGGCACCGAGGGTGCCGCCACTGCGGAGTACGACCGCGCCGCCGCTACCGCTCCCTTCGTCAAGCTGCCGGCGAAGTACGAGACTCTCGCCGACATTTCCGTCACCATCGCCGACGACATCGTCTGCGGGTAGCCGGTGCGGGAGGCGGCGCGGCGGCGTGTGGCGGTCAGCCGTTGAGGGCGGACAGGAAACGGTTCACGGCGGGAACCGCGGCCTCCGAACCCGCGCCACCCTTCTGGATCATGACAGCGAAGGCGATGTCGCCCTGGTAGCCGATGAACCAGGAGTGGGTGTCGGCCGATCCGGTCTGGAATTCGGCGGTGCCGGTCTTGCCGTGCACGGGCCCGCCGGGGACCTTGCGCAGCGCGGTGCCGGTGCCGACGGTGACCACCTCGCGCATCATGCCGCGCAGCGCGGTGACCGCGTCGGCGTCGAGCTGCGGGCCGGCCGCGGCAGCGGGCGGCGCCGGGTCGAGGAGCAGCTTCGGCGGCTGGAACTGTCCTTTGGCGACGGCTGCGGTGGCGCCGGCCATGGCGAGCGGGCTGACCACGGTGCTGCCCTGCCCGAAGACGGCGGCGGCGAGTTCGGTGGCGGTGCCGCCGTCGGACACCTGACCGGTGTAGGCGTCGACACCCAGGTCCCAGTCGCCGCCGAGGCCGAGGGCGGTGGACGCCTCCTGCAGGCCGGCGGAGCCGAGTTTGGGGGCGAGCGCGGCGAACGCGGTGTTGCAGGACTTGGCGAAGTCGACATGGAACTGGACCTTGCCGAGTGCCTGGTTGTGCGAGTTCTTGAACTCACGGCCATCCACCGTGACCGTTTTGGGACAGTCGACGACGGTGTTGGCGGTGATCGCGTCGCGCGCGAGGAGCCCGTACGCGGAAATCATCTTGAAGGTCGACCCCGGTGGGACCTGGCCGGTGAAGGCGGTGTTGACCCCGCCGGGTTCGGGTCCGTTGGCGGCGGCGAGCACGGCGCCGTCGCTGACCCGGATGGCGACGAGGGAGCTGGGCTGCTTCTCGGCGGCGAGGGCGGTGTCGGCGGCGTTCTGCACCCGCGTGTCGAGGGTCACCTTGATCGGTTTGCCGGCGACCGGTTCGGCGGTGAACAGCTTGGTGTCCTCGGTCTTGCCGTCGGTGCCCTGGCGTTCGATCACGACGGAGAGGCCGGCCGTGCCGCGGAGCATGTCCTCGTATTTCTGCTGGAGGCCGCCGTGTCCGGCCTGGTCGCCGGCGACCAGGATGCCGGGTTTGGCGGCGACGTCCTCTTCGGTGGCGGGATCGACCGTGCCGAGCAGCGCGCGGGCGAAGGCCCGGGTCGGTGCGAGCTGTCTCGTCTCGTCCCGGAAGACGGTTCCGGGCAGGGGCTTTATCTCGTCCCGGATCTTCAGGTAATCCGGCCGCCGCAGCGACACGAGGTCCAGGAACGCTCCGGGGTCGGCCTTGTCGACCCGGTCCTTGAGGTCCTTCAGCGGAAGGTCCACTTTGATCTTGCGGAACGAGGTGGTGAGGGCCTTCTGCAGCGCGGGCAGGTCGGTGATCCGTTCGGGGCTGACCCCGACGACGACCACCTGCTGCGGACCGACCAGGGTCTTGCCGGACGCGTCGAGGACGCCGCCGCGGGTGGCGGGGACCCGGCGCAGGCGCAGCTTCTCACCGGCCGCCAGGTCGGGCTGGACGATCGCGGGCTCCCAGACCACGCTCCACCCGTCCTGGCCGGCCCGGGTGCTGCGGACCGTGCTCGGGTAGCTCCACTCGACGCCGCCCGGCAGGGTCCAGCGGACGGTGATCGGCGTGCTGGCGTTGTCGCCGGTCTCCTTGGTGCCGCCGGAGGTGGTGACGGTGACCGGCTGCCCGGTGAGGTCCCCGTACGTGGCGTTGATCTGGCTCAGCACGTCGCCGGCGGCGATCTTGCCGCCGGCCGCGGTGACGAAGCCGACGTCGTCGACCTTGCCGGTGGCCCAGCCGCTCACGAACGCCTTGACGGTGTCCTCGGCGGGGTCCGAGGAGCAGGCGGTGAGGCCGCCCGCGGCGACGAGCAGCAGCGCGGTAAGGCCGGCGGGGGAGCGGCGCATGAGGGTCCCTTCGGTGGGTAGCTGAACGAACCGTAATAAACCAATGCCCGTTCTGGCTGTCCCGCGAGACGGGCACACCTGGGGTGTGAAGGTTGTCGGGGGCGGGCTCTAGGCTGTCCCCGACACGTTCGAGCCCACAGTGTCGTGGGTGAGGGGAGCGCCGGACCATGGCTGTCGCCGACGAGGCAGCGACCGATTCTGATCAGACCGTGCTCGACGATGTGCCGAACGCCGAACGGCTGGTGGCACAGGCGGTCGAGCGAGCGGGAGACGATCACACGACCGCATCTCTGGTCGGCCGCTTCTGGCGGTTCGCACCCGATGAGGAACTGGTCGGTTACACACCCGAGGAGATGTACGCGGCCGCGGTCGAACACCGCGAACTGGCCCGTAACCGGCTGCCGGGCGAGCTGAAACTGGCCATCACCGAGCCCGGGGGCACGCAGGGGCACAGCGTTCTGCAGATCGTCACGGACGACATGCCGTTCCTGGTCGACTCGGTGATAGCCCTGCTCACGGCACACAACCTACAGGTCGACCTGATGGTGCACCCGCTGATCGTGGTGCGCCGCGAGCCGCTCGGCGCGCTCGCCCAGCTCGAGGCCGACGTCGAGCCGGACGACGCCATCGAGGGCGATCTGGTGGAGAGCTGGATCCGGATCGAGATCGACCCGATCCGCCGGCCGGAGGCGCGGGAGCAGCTGCTCAACGAGGTCCGGCGGGTGCTCACCGACGTACGCGACGCGGTCGAGGACTGGCCCCGGATGCGTCAGCGGGCTCTGGTGATCTCCGACGAGCTGGCCGCCGCCCGCGGGTCGCACAAGATGCCGGCCCCGGACAAGGACGTCACCGACTCGATCGAGCTGCTCAAGTGGCTCGCCAACGACCACTTCACCTTCCTCGGTTACCGGGAGTACCGGCTGGACGACGGCGTCCTGACCGCCGTTCCGGGCACCGGGCTGGGCATCCTGCGCGGTGCGAGCAAGCCGCGGCGGCTGGCCTCCGAGATGGCCCCCGAGGTCTACGAGCGGGCCATGGAGAAGCGGCTCCTCGTGATCACCAAGGCGAACTCGCGGGCGACCGTGCACCGCTCGGCCTACCTCGACTACATCGGCGTGAAGCTGTTCGACGACGCCGGCAACGTGGTCGGTGAGCGCCGCTTCCTGGGCCTGTTCTCCAGCTCGGCGTACCGGACCAGCGTGCGCCACCTGCCGGTGATCAAGCGCAAGGTGCAGGAGGTGATGGACCGCTCGGGCCTGTCCCCGCGCGGCCACTCCGGCAAGGACCTGCTGCAGATCCTGGAGACCTACCCGCGTGACGAGCTGTTCCAGATCAAGACCGACGACCTGTACGAGGCCGTCATCGGGGTGCTGCGGATGGCCGGGCGCCGGCAGCTGCGGCTGTTCCTGCGGCGTGACGGTTACGGGCGGTTCATCTCCTGCCTGATCTACCTGCCCCGGGACCGGTTCACCACCGGCAACCGGCTGCGCATGCAGGAAATCCTGCTGCGCGAGCTGAACGGCGTCGGGGTGGACTACACCACCCGGGTGACCGAGCGGATGCTGGCGCGGGTGCACTTCATCGTGCGGACCGACCCGGCAGCGCCGCCCGGTCAGCTGGACCCCAACGAGCTGGCCGAGCTCCTGGCCGACGCGACCCGGATGTGGGACGACGACTTCTCCCTGGTGCTGGAGCGCAAACTCGGCGACGAGCAGGCCCGGCGGCTGTTCCTGCGGTATTCCTCGGCCTACCCGGAGAGCTACAAGAACACCCACACGCCGTACGAGGGCATGCAGGACCTGGCGAAGCTGGAGCTCCTGGAGGAGCCCGGTCAGCTGGCCATGCACCTGTTCCGGCGGCGGCGGCTGGGTCAGGACGGCAATCCTGAGCCGGACGAGCGCGACGTGCGGTTCAAGGTGTACCGGTACGGCGAACCGATGATGCTGTCCGCGGTGCTGCCGGTGCTGCATTCGCTTGGTGTCCGGGTCACCGACGAGCGGCCGTACGAGATCCGCCGCGACGACGGTGTCATCTACCTCTACGACTTCGGCCTGCTGCCCCCGTCCGGGCACCGCGAGCTGGCCGAGGTCCGCCCGCAGGTGGAGAACGCGTTCGCGGCCGCCTGGCGCGGCGAGGCCGAGGTGGACGGGTTCAACGAGCTGGTGCTGCTGGCCGGGATGACCTGGCGTCAGGTGGTGGTGCTCCGGGCGTACGCCAAATATCTCCGGCAGACCGGGAACGTCTTCTCGGAGCGCTACCTGGAGTCGACGTTCACCTCGTACCCGGAGATCGCCGGACTGCTGGTGAAGTTGTTCGAGATCCGCTTCTCACCGCACCTGCCGGTCGGCGAGAACGAGCGGGCCAAGCAGGCCGGCGAGGTCCGGGACCGGATCACCGAGCTGCTCGACCAGGTGGAGAGCCTGGACCAGGACCGGATCCTGCGCTCCTACCTCACCCTGATCGAGGCCACCCTGCGGACCAGCTTCTTCCAGCGCGGGCGGGAGGGCCGGCCGAAGTCCTACGTGGCCTTCAAGCTGGACCCGCAGGCCATTCCGGATCTGCCCCAGCCCCGGCCGAAGTTCGAGATCTTCGTCTATTCGCCCCGGTTCGAGGGCGTGCACCTGCGGTACGGCGCGGTCGCCCGCGGCGGCCTGCGCTGGTCGGACCGGCGCGAGGACTTCCGCACCGAGGTGCTCGGCCTGGTCAAGGCGCAGATGGTGAAGAACTCGGTGATCGTGCCGGTCGGTGCCAAGGGCGGCTTCGTGCTGAAGCAGAAGCCGGGCGACCGGGACGAGGCGGTGGAGTGCTACAAGCAATTCATCACGGCGCTGCTCGACGTCACCGACAACATCCAGGGCACCACGATCGTCCCGCCGCCGGAGGTGGTCCGGCACGACGGCGACGACCCCTATCTCGTGGTGGCGGCGGACAAGGGCACCGCCACGTTCAGCGACATCGCCAACGAGATCTCGGTCGGCAAGGACTTCTGGATGGGCGACGCGTTCGCCTCCGGAGGCTCGGCCGGATACGACCACAAGAAGATGGGCATCACCGCCCGCGGCGCGTGGGAGTCGGTCAAGAAGCACTTCCGCGATCTGGGCCTCGACACCCAGAGCCAGGACTTCACGGTGGTCGGCGTCGGCGACATGTCCGGCGACGTCTTCGGCAACGGCATGCTCCTGTCGGAGCACATCCGGCTGGTCGCGGCCTTCGACCACCGCCACATCTTCCTCGACCCCGACCCCACGGCATCGATCTCGTACGCCGAACGCAAGCGCCTGTTCGACCTGCCCCGCTCCTCCTGGGACGACTACGACAAGTCCCTGATCAGCGAGGGCGGCGGGGTGTACCCGCGGACCGCCAAGTCGATCCCGCTCAGCCCGCAGATCCGGGAAGCGCTGGGGATCGAGTCGGAGGCCGGCTCGATCAGCCCCGGCGAACTGATGCGGGCCATTCTCAAGGCGCCGGTCGACCTGCTCTTCAACGGCGGCATCGGCACCTACGTGAAGGCCGCCGGCGAGTCGCACGCCGACGTCGGTGACAAGGGCAACGACGCGATCCGGGTGAACGGCGCCGACCTGCGGGTCCGGGTCGTCGGTGAAGGCGGCAACCTGGGCCTGACCCAGCGTGGGCGGATCGAGTTCGCCCGCAACGGCGGCCGGGTGTTCACCGACTTCATCGACAACTCGGCCGGTGTGGACTGCTCCGACCACGAGGTCAACATCAAGATCCTGCTCGGTGGGGCGGTCGTCGACGGTGAGATGACCACCCCGGAGCGCGACGAGATGCTCGCCATGATGACCGACGAGGTCGGCGACATGGTGTTGCGCGACAACTACCAGCAGGCCATGGCGCTCGGCAACGCCCGTGCGCAGGCTCACTCGCTGCTCCCGGTGCACCGGCGCATGCTCACCTCGCTGGAGAAGCGCGGTGTGCTGAACCGGGAGCTGGAGGCACTGCCGACGGACAAGGAACTCGCCGCCCGGCACGAGAACGGCGACGGCCTGACTCCGCCGGAATTCGCGGTGCTCCTGGCGTACGTCAAGATCAGTCTGGAACGTGAGGTGCTCGCCGACAACCTGGTCGACGACGCGTGGACGGCCGAGGTGCTGACCGAGTACTTCCCGACGCCGCTGCGGGAGCGGTTCGCCAAGCGGATGGCCGGGCACCGGCTGCGGCGCGAGATCATCTCGACGTCGCTGGTCAACGAGGTGGTCAACCGCGGCGGTACGTCGTTCGTCTACCGGGCCATGGAGGAGAGCGGGGCCTCCGCGGCCGACGTGATCCGGGCGTACGTGGTGATCCGCGACGTCTACGGCCTGCCGGAGGTCTGGGCGGCCGGTGAGGCGCTCGACAACGAGGTGCCGACGTCCGCGCAGACGCTTGTCTTCCTGGAGACCCGGCGGCTGCTGGACCGTGCGGTGCGCTGGCTGGTCAGCACCCGCCGGTCGCCGATCGACGTGGCCGGGGAGATCGCCAAGCTGCGTCCGGGTGTCGCCGACCTGCTGCCACGGCTGCCGCAGGTGATCGTCGGCGCCGAGCGCCGCGCTCTCGACGAGCGGGTGGACGAGCTGGTGGGCAAGGGTGTCCCGGAGGAGTTGTCCGGCGCGGTGGCCCGGGTGTTCTACGGCTTCGGCCTGCTGGACATCCTGGAGACCGCGTCGTC
This sequence comes from Actinoplanes sp. NPDC023801, assembly GCF_040639655.1. Lineage (NCBI taxonomy): Bacteria > Bacillati > Actinomycetota > Actinomycetes > Micromonosporales > Micromonosporaceae > Actinoplanes > Actinoplanes sp. NPDC023801. The sequence goes on from NZ_JBFAAI010000001.1 coordinate 800,218, forward strand.
GACCGGCCGGGATCCGGGCGAGGTGGCGCAGGTCTACTTCGTCCTGTCCGAGCGGTTCGGGGTGGACGCGCTGCTGTCGCACATCTCCAAGCTGCCGCGCGGGGACCGGTGGCAGACCCTGGCCCGGATGGCGCTGCGCTACGACCTGTACGCCGCGCTGGCGGCGCTGACCGCGGAGGTGCTCCAGTCGACGCCGTCCACGGCCGCGCCGGAGGACCGGGTCTCGGAGTGGGAGCAGGTGAACGCCGCCTCGATCGCGCGGGCCTCGAACGCGATGGGCAACGTGGAGGACACTCCGGCCGACCTGGCGGCACTGTCGGTGCTGCTGCGGCAGATCCGCACGCTGGTCAAGACGTCGGCGGCCTGATGTCTTTTGGTGAGCCGGGCTTTCGGGGGTCTGCTCCCGAAGTCCCGCCGAAGCCCGGCTCACCGTCTGCGTCGCGGTTCGTACTGGTCCCGAGTCGAGTTCCGCGACGTTCCCCAGACCCACCTTCTGGCCATCACGCTAGGTGAGGGCACAGCGGGCAGGGAAGCGGAGCGTAGGCGGATTGTCCATTCGGCTGGTCCGGTTCGTCCGGAAGTTTCGCCCATAACGGGACGCCCGTGACGTCTGGCATGTAGCCGGTAACGCAAAGTTACGCCGCCTGTCAGGGCCACCGGCTGTCGTGCACCGCTGTCTCAACGCCCTGAGACAGCGGTGCACGCCAGCTCGTGAGGAAGCTCAGCCGGCCAGTCCGAGTGCTTCGGCGGCCGCCCGGCTGTTCGCGAGGCTCGCCCCGTGAGTGATCACGAAGGCCTGCACGCCGGACGGGCGCCACGGAGACGGCCAGCCCATCTCGACAACACCGACCGGACGGTCCGCGGCCAGTTTCTCGACCAGGGTGCGTGCCGCGGGCGAGCTGTGGATGCGGCGGCCGACCACCACGATCGGGCGGTCACCGGCACGCTCCGTGATCGACTCGGCGGTTGTCTCGGTGGCGACGACCTCGATCTCCTCGGCCGTCGCCAGGTGCGGAGCCAGGCCCCACGGCACCTTTCCCTCGGCGATCGAGTAGCCGGCCACGAAGCGGACCACCAGCGGATCACGCAGTTCGTCGTCCGAGCCTTCGAAGCGCATCCCCTGGCGGGCGGCCTCCACGCCGAGCTCGAAGTCGGGCCGGTTCATCCGGCCCTCGGCGGCGAGAACGGCCCCGGCGGCGAGAATGGCCCCGGCGGCGAGGGCGTCTCCGGCGGCGAGAACGTCCTTGGCGGTGCGGATGTCCACCGGGGTGCGGTCCTCTCCGGTCGGCGCGGGGAGTGTGCTCGCCACGGCGAGGGCCGCAGTGCGGGCGGCGGCGTCCTCCAGGCGGGCCAGGGGCAGGCGGCCGTCACCGGTGGCGGCCGCGATCTCGGCGGCGACCGCCTCGACCAGCTCCAGGTCGACCACGGCGCCGATGCAGAGCAGGTCGGCGCCGGCAGCCAGCGCCGCGACGGCGGCCCGTGGGATGCTGCCGGCCGCGCCCGCCGCCCCGCGCATCTCCAGCGCGTCGGTGACGATCACGCCCCGGAAGCCCAGCTCGTCGCGGAGCAGCCCGGCCAGTGCGGCGCGGCTGAACGTGGCCGGGCCGTCGCCGGTCAGCTCGGGCACCCGGATGTGGGCGCTCATCACCGCGCGTACCCCGGCCTGGACGGCGGCCGCAAACGGCGGCAGGTCGCGCTCGCGGAGCAGGGACAACGGCACGTCCACGGTGGGCAGCTCGAGGTGCGAGTCGCTGACCGTGGCCCCGTGGCCGGGGAAGTGCTTGGCGCAGGCGGCCACCCCGCTGGACTGGAGTCCGGTGACGGCCGCGGCGGTGTGCCGGGCGACCAGTGACGGGTCGGCGCCGAACGAGCGCGTACCGATGATCGGGTTCTCACTCGCGGTGTTGACGTCGACGGTCGGCGCCAGGTCGAGGTTGATGCCGGCGGCGGCCAGGTCGGCGCCGATCGCCGCGTACACCCGCCGGGTCAGGTCCGGGTCGCCGGCCGCGCCGAGTGCCGCGTTACCGGGGTAGGCACTGCCGGTCCGGTGGCCGAGCCGGGTGACGTCGCCACCCTCCTCGTCGATCGCGATCAGCACGTCCGCCCGGGCGCCGCGCAGTTGCGCGGTCAGCCGGGTGACCTGACCGGGTTCGACCACGTTGCCCCCGAACAGGGTGTGCCCGGCGAGCCCGTCGAGCAGAAGGTCGCCGGCCCACTGCGGTGCCTCGGCGCCGGGAAAGGCGGCGAGGAGGGTGCGCAGGGCCAGTCGGCGGAGGCCGGGGTCGATCGCCATGGTGTCCTTCCGATGACGCAACTCTGGCCGCAGGGGGCCACTAGCTGCCATGATCGCTCGGAGTCGATAGCCACCTTGCGGTTCGGCGACATTGCCTACCGTTACGCTGCGGCTGCGTGTCGTGCGTCGACACTGTAACAGGAAAGAATCTTTTCTATTAGGGGACTATGTTATGGCCGCCACTCGCCTTCCGGGCACGCCCCGGTTGCTGCGCGCTCTCAACGACCGCGCCGCGCTGGATCTGCTGCTCAACCGAGGCCCGCTGACCCGGGCCCAGCTCGGCGAGATGACCGGCCTCAGCAAGGTCACCGCGTCGCAGTTGGTGGAACGACTCGAGGAGCGCGGCCTGGTCCGCCGGGTGGGTGAGCAGGCCGGAGGCCGCGGCCCGAACGCGCAGCTCTACGCCGTGACGCCGTCCAGCGCGCACGTGATCGGTGTCGAGGTCGGCCCGGAGGGGGTCGTCGCCGCGTGCGCCGACATCACCGGCACCGTGATCAGCCGCGTCGAGCTGAGCACCAAGGACACCGACGACCCGGTCGGCGTGGTGCACAACGCCGTGGTCCAGGCCGCCGGTGAGGCCGGCGCCGACATGTCCTCGGTCCGCCGCGTGGTGCTCGGCACCCCCGGCCTGGTCGACCCGCAGTCCGGCGAGATCTCGTTCGCCCACGACCTGCCCCGCTGGCACCGCGGCCTGCTCGCCGACCTGCGTCGCGATCTGAACACCCCGGTCTTCTTCGGCAACGACGTGAACCTGGCCGCGGTCGCCGAGCTCAGCACGGGAGCCGCCACTGGCGTGACCGATTTCGCACTGGTCTGGATCGGTCGGGGCGTCGGTCTGGCCACCGTCATTAACGGGCGCCTCCACCAGGGTGCCACCGGTGCGGCCGGTGAGATCGGCTACCTGCCGGTGGCGGGCGCCGAGGTGCCGCACAACGCGTCCCGGCGAGGCGTCAAGGGAGCGTTCCAGGCGATCGCCGGGGCCGACGCGGTCAAGGCGATCGGCAAGCAGTTCGGTTTCCGCGGGGCTGAGGCCGCCGACGTGGTGCGCGCCGCGGTCGCCGCCGGGCCCGCCGGTGAGCCGGTCCTCGACGAACTCGCCCGGCGCCTGGCTCTCGGCGTGGCCGCCACCTGCGCGGTCCTCGACCCGCCGCTGGTCGTGCTGGCCGGCGAGGTGAGCCGGGCCGGTGGTCCCGCCCTGGCCGACCGGGTGGAGCGCGAGGTGGCCGCTATCACGCTGGGCTCGCCCAAGGTGGTGGTGACCACCGTGACGTCCGAACCGGTCCTGCACGGCGCTCTGCGTACCGCCCTCGACGCCGTCCGGGACGACGTCTTCGGCTCGACCACCGACTGAAGCCGGGCCCGATCCGGGTAGGCCCGGCACGCCGTCCGGCGTACGCGGGCGAGCATGGTTGGATGGACGCGTGCGCGAGGCTGCCGTATCCATTCCGCCCGACGAGGACACCGTCATCGCCTTCGACCGCGTCAACGTGGTCCGGGGCGGGAATTACCTGATCCGCGACCTGTCCTGGCAGGTCGAGCTGGACGAGCGGTGGGTGGTGCTGGGCCCGAACGGTGCGGGCAAGACCACCCTGCTGAACCTGGCGTCCGCCCGCCTGCATCCGACCCGCGGCACGGCGTACGTGCTCGGCGAGAAGCTGGGCCGGACCGATGTGACCGAGCTGCGGACCCGGGTCGGCATCACCACCGGCCGGTTCGCCGAGCAGGTGCCGCCCTCGGAGCGGGTGCTCGACGTGGTGGTGACCGCCGCGTGGTCGGTGGTCGGCCGCTGGCGGGAGAGCTACGACCCGCAGGACGAGGCCCGTGCCCGTGAGCTGCTCGACCAGCTGGGCATCGCCGGGTTCGCCGACCGCGAGTTCGGCACCCTGTCCGAGGGGGAGCGTAAACGCACCCAGATCGCCCGGGCACTGATGACCGACCCCGAGCTGATGCTGCTCGACGAGCCGACCGCCGGCCTCGACCTGGGCGGCCGCGAGACGCTGATCGGTCACCTGGCCGAGTTGGCGCTGGACCCGGACGCCCCGGCCATGGTGCTCGTCACGCACCACGTCGAGGAGATCCCGCCGGGCTTCACCCACGGCCTGCTGCTGCGGGAGGGCAACGTGGTGGCGGCCGGTCTGCTCGGCGAGGTGATGACCGCGGAGAACCTGACGAAGACCTTCGGCCTGCCGCTGATCGTCGACCGTTTCGGCGACCGGTACACCGCCCGGGCCGGCTGATGACCACCCGGGTCGTCGTCGTGGGCAGCGCGAACATGGACCTGGTCGGGCTGGCACCGAGCCTGCCCCGGCCGGGCGAGACGGTGCTCGGCGACGACTTCGTGATGACGCCCGGTGGCAAAGGCTCCAACCAGGCCATCGCCGCCGCACTGGCGGGCGCCGCGACGACCTTCCTGGGAGCCATCGGCTCCGACGCGTTCGGCGTCACCCTCAACGCGCGGCTTGCGTCGGCCGGCGTCGACGTCGATCTGGTACGGACCAGCTACGGCTCCTCCGGTGTGGCAGTGATCATGGTCGACCGGGCCGGCGAGAACTCCATCCTCGTCAGCCCCGGGGCGAACCGCACCTTCGTCGACCTGAGCGATGAGGAGCGGGCCGCCGTCGCCGCCGCCGACGTGCTGCTCTGCCAGCAGGAGATCCCGATGGCCACGGTGCTCGCCGCGCTGCGGGCCGGCCGGGCCGCCGGCACCCGGACGATCCTGAACGCGGCGCCCGCCCGGGTGCTGCCGTCCGGCCTGCTGGAGGAGGTGGACCTGCTGGTGGTGAACGAGACCGAGGCACGGGCCATCACCGGCGGTGACGAGCCGGACGTGACGGCGCTGCTGGCCCTGGTGCCCCGGGTCGTGCTGACACTCAGCGGCAACGGCTCCCGATACGCCGACCGGGACGGCACCGACGTGCACGTGCCCGCCTACCGGGTGGAGGTCGCCGACACCACCGCGGCCGGGGACGCCTTCACCGGCGCGCTGGCCGTGGCGTGGGGCGAGGGCCGGGACCTGGTCGACGCCGTGCGCTGGGCCAACGCCGCGGGCGCCGCCTGTGTCCGCCGGGTCGGTGCCAGCAACGCCCTGCCCGCTCGCGCCGACATCGAAGCCCTCTACCACCAGGGCTGAAGCCCGCCGGCCCGTCAGGACGCCCGGATGGTGCTCACGAAACGTGACACCTCGGCCCGCAGAACCTCGGCGAGCTGCGACAATCCCACGTCCTCGGCCTGTTGACCGCCGTCGACCGCCTGGTCGAGCAACCCGTTGACCGCGGTCCGGAGCCGGGCCACCCGCTCCGAGCCGCCGATCACGGCACCCGGACCTCGAGTTCACCGTTGCCGGCCCGCTCGCAGACCTCGGTGACGAGCTGCACCGCCCGGTCCAGGGCGGCCGTGTCGACGGCGTCCGGCCTCGCCCTCACCGCGTGCCCCCGTCGGTGATGTCCCAGACCAGCTCGTCGTAGGTACGGCCGCGTTCGGTGAGCATCCGGTCAAGGGCGGCCGTTCCGGCGGCCACCGCGTCCGGGGTACGGCTCTGCCGGCGTTCCACGTCCAGGAGCTGCGCGTAGACGTCCCGGATCGCGGTGACCGCCGGCCGGGCCGGGCTGCGCCGGTTCGAGTGGTAGCCGAGCAGCCGGCCGGACCGGTCGGACGACGGAGTGATGTGCGCGAACACCCAGTAGTGGGCGCCGTCGGCGGCCAGGTTGAGGACGTACGCGAAGATCTCCCGCCGCTTCTCCAGGGTGTCCCAGAGCAGTTTGAACACGGCCCGTGGCATGTCCGGATGCCGGATCAGGTTGTGCGGGTGGCCCAGTGCCTGCTCCTCGGTCAGGGCCGAGACGCGCAGGAAGACGTCGTTGGCGTACGTGATGACCCCGCGCGGATCGGTCTTGGACACGATCAGCTCGTTCGCACCGAACGTGCGCTCGACGCCGCTGGGCCGTACCTCGGTGGCTCTAATGATGTCCTGATCGTCGCCAATCAGGGCGTTTCGTAGCGCCGAAACAGCCGAATCAGCGCGACACCCGCCACGCCCACGCGATGAGCGGAGCCTGCAGTGGCAGCCGCCCGAAGGCGATCGCGCGCTTGACCGGCGAGGCGTGCCGCCAGTCGGCCGCCATCCTGACGTTGGCTGGGAAGACCGCCACGAAGAGGGCGGCCGCGGCCAGACCACCGGCCCGGCGGGTCCGCGGGTGCGCCACAGCGGCGGCCACCGCCAGCTCGGCGACCCCACTGAGGTACGTCCACGTGCGCGCCGGACCCGGCAGCGACCGCGGCACGATGGCGTCGAACGGTTCCGGCGCCACGAAGTGCAGCACACCCACGCCGCCGAGCAGCGCGGCCAGCCCGGCCGCGTCCCGCCTCACCGTCGTACCGCGGGCTCGAGCGCCCGCTGCAGCGCCCGGTAGACACGGCCGAACCGCTGGGCGTTGTTCGTGCGCATCAGCAGCACGTCGCCGTCGCGGACCCGGCCCCAGATCTCCAGCGTGCGGGTGCCCCGGTCGTACGACCGGTCGACCCGTTCCAGCAGCAGGTCGGCGACCGGCACCACGGCCAGGCCGAGAAGGACGCCGCCGACGACCATCGCCGCGGTGGTGCCGATCGAGAGATCCATCAGCACGGCCAGCAGGACGGCGAGCGCGCCGACCAGCAGCGGCAGCAGCATGGCGAGTCCGAGAGCGCCGCGCCACGCGACGACACCCCAGGATCGGGTGCCCTTCGTGTACCAGACCTGGATGAGCTCGGGCAGCCGGAACTCGCGGCCGTTCATCCAGATCCCGGATGACGTGATCAGCACTTCCGGATCCCGGTAGTACGTAGTCATCTTCTGCCTCCCAGGGGACCCAGGTTAGTCGTTACCCGTCGTAGGCTGGCGGCGAAACGACTCGATGACGAGGAGGCTCCGGGTGGGCGAGTTCGTGCGGCTCGAAGTGGCGGACGGCATCGGCACGATCCGGCTCGACCGGCCACCGGTGAACGCACTGAACGCCACGCTGCAGGAGGAACTGCGGGCCGCCGCGCAGTCCGTGACGGCCGATCCGGCGGTACGGGCCGTCGTGCTGCACGGTGCCGGAAAGCACTTCGCCGCGGGCGCGGACATCACCGAGTTCACCACGGTCTCGTACCAGGAGATGGTGGCCCAGTCGGGCGCGCTGTCCGGCGTGTGCGACGCGCTCGCCCGGATCCCCAAACCGGTTGTCGCGGCCGTCACCGGCTTCGCCCTGGGCGGCGGCTGCGAACTGGCCCTGGCCTGTGACTGGCGGGTGGTGGCCGAGGACGCGAAGCTGGGCCTTCCCGAGATCAAGCTGGGACTCATCCCGGGGGCCGGCGGCACCCAGCGGCTGGCTCGGCTGATCGGACCGGCCAAGGCCAAGGATCTGATCTTCTCCGGTCGGATGGTCGACAGCGAGGAGGCGCTGCGGATCGGGCTTGCCGACCGGGTCGCTCCCGCGGCTGGTGTGTACGACACCGCCGTGGAGCTCGTCCGGCCGTACACGACCGGTCCGGCTCTCGCCCTGCGCGCCGCCAAGCAGGCCGTCGACGGCGGCCTGAACGTCGACCTGGCGTCCGGGATCGCCCTGGAGGCGCACCTGTTCGCCGGCCTTTTCGCCACCGACGATCGGGTCGAAGGGACCACCGCGTTCGTCGAGAAGCGGCCCCCGAAATTCACCGGTCGATAGTCCCCCGACGGCCTGGTGAGTGATCCTCACCGTAGTGAACATGCCTGACCGGATGGACCGGACACGGGCTGTCATTGCCTAGACTGCGGGCATGTCCATCGACCAGGGTGGTCCGAAGCGGTACGCCCTCGGCGTCGACTTCGGCACCTCCAACACCGTCGCCGTGGCGCGATGGCCGGACGGCCGCGCCCGCCCGATCCTGGTCGACGGGTCTCCGCTGCTGCCCTCCGCGGTCTTCGCCGACTCCGACGGCAATCTGCTCGTCGGCCGCGACGCCGTGCACAGCGCCCGCCTCGACCCGGCCCGCTTCGAACCGAACCCGAAACGCCGCGTCGACGACGGCCTGGTGCTGCTCGGGGAACGTGAGTTCGACACGATCGAGCTGATCGCGGCCGTGCTGGCCCGGGTCGCCGAGGAATGGCACCGGGCCGTCGGGCCGCACCGTCCGGAGGTCACCCTCACCTGCCCCGCCTCCTGGGGCGCGACCCGCCGGACCCTGCTGGCCGAGGCCGCCGCCCGTGCCGGTCTGGAGGGCGCCCGCCTGGTCGCCGAGCCGGTCGCCGCGGCCACGTACTTCGCCGAGGTCCTGGGCCGGGACGTGCCGATCGGCTCGGTCGTGATGGTGCACGACTTCGGCGCCGGCACCTTCGACACCAGCGTGGTCGCGCGCACCGCCACCGGCTTCGAAGTGCTTGCCGTGGACGGCCGCGACGACCTCGGCGGCCTCGACGTGGACGCCGCGGTCGTCGAGCACCTGCGCACCGACGACTGGGCCCGGCTGATGGAACCGGCCACCGTCGAGGAACGCCGTGCCCGCCGCCAGCTCTGGGACGACGTGCGGATCGCGAAGGAGCGCCTGTCGCGGGCTCAGGCCGCCGACTTCGTGGTGCCGCTGCTCGACGTCGAGGCCCACCTGACCCGGGAGGAACTCGAGACGGTCGCGCGGCCGGTGCTCGAGCAGACTGTTCAGATCACGCAAAATCTCCTCCGCTGGGCCGATCTCCCGGACGGGCGGCTGGCCGGCGTCTTCCTGGTCGGCGGCGCCAGCCGGATTCCGCTCGTGGCCACCCTGCTGCACCGGGCGCTCGGCGACCCGCCCGTGGTGATCGAGCAACCCGAACTGGTCGTCGCCGAGGGCAGCATCCTGGCCGGCGCTGCCCTGCTCACCACCGAACCGGCCGCTCCCGGCCCGACCGAGGAGATGCGCCTGCCGTCGAAGTACCTGCCGGCGCGCGCCGAGGAGCCGGACACCGACGACCGGCCGACGATGATCGCGGACAAGCCGCTGCGCCAGCGGGTCGAGGAGGACCGGCCCACCGCGCTGGTGGACAAGCCGGCGCCGCTGCCGGCCACCACCCCGGTTCCGGCGGTCGCGACCGAGCAGGGACCGGAGGCGCAGCCGACCACCGTCGACGATGTGCCGGCCGGTAGCGGGACGAGGAGTCCCGAGCCGTCCGCCGTCGCCGCCCCGACCCGGGTGGTCCCCGCCCAGGCGCCGCCGGCCGAGGCGAAACCCCTGCCGCGGCGGGACAACCGGCCGCCGCAGTCCGGCCGGGCCAAACCGGACACCCCACCGCACCTGCGGCCGCCGGTCGACCCGTGGCCGCACGCCGCCTCGGTCACCTGGCGCCCCGATCCGGACGCCACGGTCGCCACCAGCCCGCCCGAGCACGAGAGCCGGACGCCCGTACCCCCCAGGCAACCCGGACCGCCGTCGCGCCCGCAGCGGACCCAGCCGTCCCGTGCCCCGCAGCCGGTGGTCGTGCATTCCCGGCCGGTCTCGCCGGCGGTGGGCTCGGCACGCCCGATGTCTCCGCCGCGCGCGACGGCCTCGGTTCCCAAGCCACAGCCACAGCCGCAGGCCACCGCCGAGCCGGCCCTGGTCCACCGGCCACGCCGGCGCGGCCGGTTGCGGCGGACACTGCAGGTGCTGTTCAGCCTGATGGTGATGGTGACCGTGCCGGTCGTGGCGCTGATCCTGGCCTACGGCTACGGCAGCGACACCACGTTCGAGCAGGACGCCGTCGCCGTGTTCAAGGACATCGCGGAACTGATCGGCCTCCGGTAACGCCCAACGGCGGAGGAGCGGCTGTGACGGGTTCGATCGGAGGGCATGGCGGCGAGCTGGCACTGGCAGCCCTCCGGACGTTCGGCGTCACCGAGATGTTCACCCTGTCCGGCGGGCATGTCTTCCCGCTCTACACGGCCGCCCACGAGTCCGGCTTCGGGCTGTACGACGTACGCCACGAACAGTCCGCGGTCTTCGCGGCCGAGGCCGTCGCCAAGCTGACCCGGCGCCCCGGCCTGGCCGTCCTCACCGCCGGGCCCGGTGTGACAAACGGCATCTCCGGTTTGACCAGCGCTTTCTTCAACGGTTCACCGGTGCTGGTGCTCGGCGGCCGGGCGCCGGCCTTCCGCTGGGGTGCCGGCAGCCTGCAGGAGATCGACCATGTTCCGCTGGTCGCCCCGGTCACCAGGTACGCCGCCACGGTTACCGCCACCGGATCGATTCCCGGCGAGATCAGCGCCGCCCTGACGGTGGCCCTCACCCCGCATCGCGGCCCGGTCTTCCTGGACCTGCCGCTGGAGGTCCTCTACTCGACCGGCGCCGCCGTTGCGCCCGGTGAGCCGGCGATCCCGGTGCAGGAAGCCGACCCGGACGACGTGGCGAAAGCCGCCGCACTGCTCGCCGGTGCGGACCGGCCGGTCATCGTGGCCGGCTCCGACGTGTGGGCCGGCGACGCGGTCGAGCAGCTGCGGGCCGTCGCCGAGGAACTGCGGGTGCCGGTCTTCGCCAACGGGATGGGCCGCGGCACGATGCCGCCCGGGCATCCGCTCGGCTTCTCCCGGGCCCGCCGGGCCGCTCTCGACGGTGCCGACGTGGTCGCGGTGGTCGGCACGCCACTCGACTTCCGGCTCGGGTTCGGCGACTTCGGCGCGGCCACCGTGGTGCACGTGGTGGACGCGGTGACCCAGCGGGCCGGGCACGTCACCCCGGCCGTCTCACCCGCCGGTGACCTGCGACGGACCCTCGCCGCGATGGCCGGCCGGACCGGGCCGCGGCGGTCGCACGAGGACTGGATCGCGTCGCTGCGGACCGCTGAGGACGCCGCCCGCGCCCGCGACGCCGAGGCGATGGCAGCCGGCAGCGATCCGATCCGCCCGGCGCGTGTCTACGGTGAGCTGCGCCGGGTGCTCGACCCGGACGCCGTGACGATCGGCGACGGTGGTGACTTCGTCTCCTACGCGGGGCGGTTCCTGGAGCCGTCCCGGCCCGGCGTCTGGCTGGATCCCGGGCCGTACGGCTGCCTCGGCACCGGCCTCGGTTACGCGATGGGCGCCCGGGTCACCCACCCCGACCGGCAGGTGTGCGTGCTCATGGGCGACGGGGCGGCCGGATTCTCCCTGATGGACGCGGAGTCGCTGGTCCGGCAGAACCTGCCCGCGGTGATCGTGGTGGGCAACAACGGAATCTGGGGCCTGGAGAAACATCCGATGCGGGCGATGTACGGCTACGACGTCGCCGCCGACCTGCAACCCGGACTGCGGTACGACGAGGTGGTGCGCGCCCTCGGCGGCGCCGGGGAGACCGTCACGAGAGCCGGCGACCTCGGCCCGGCCCTGCGACGCGCCTTCGACTCGGGCGTCCCATACCTGGTCAACGTGCTCACCGACCCGGCTGACGCGTACCCCCGCAGCTCCAGCCTCGCGTAGCGGTCATGGTTGCTGCTCGTCGTCGGGGTGCAGCTCGCGCTCCCAGCGGTCGAGCGCCTCGCGGTCACGGCGGGACTGCTCGCTGTCCTTCGAGCTGTCCTTCGAGCTGTCCTTCGAGCCGTCCTTCGAGCCGTCCTTCGAGCCGTCCTTCGAGCCGTCCTTCGAGCTTTCCATCGAGCGCAGGAACTCCGGATCGTCGTCCGGCGCGGAAGGACGACGCAACGGGCGGCGACCCGAGCTGACCGGCCGCCCCCAGACGAGATAGGCGGTGGGGCCGGCGATCGGGATCAGCAGGAGCACCAGGATCCACACGGTTCGCGGCGCGTTACGGACCCGCTCCGCCGAAAGGGCGCTGATGAGGGCCAGGATCAGCAGCACGAGCGCCGTCCCGGCCAGCAGGATGAACAACCGGACCATGCCGCAATGATGCCCCGCCCGAGCCGGGACGGCGACGATCAGAGCATGACAACCCATCCGCCGAGCACTGCCAGGGCCGTCACGAGCAGTGCGCAGGCACGTACCGACCTGGGCACCGGGCCGGGGAAACGGGTCCGCAGGTCCCGCGCGCGGTGCAGGGAGACCGCGACGATCCCGGCCCAGGCGGCCATCGCGGCCGCCGCGGCGAGCCATTCGGCCGGACCGGCGCCGGGAACGAAGGCGGGCCGGACGATGAGGAGCACCACCGCCGCTGCCGACAGGCCGGTCCGCCGCCAGGCGAGGCGGGTCCGCTCGGGCGAGGCGCCCGGATCCCGGCTCAGCGCCGCGCAGGCACCGGGATCCCCGTGGTGCTCGGCACAGGGGCCGGCACTCATCAGAAGACCTGGACCAGCACCGCGATGATGATCGCCACGGCCCCGGCGGCGACCGCCATCGCCAGCACCGCCGGAAAGTGTGACCGCGGCAGGTCGGTGCCGAGTCGCATGGCCCGCTCGGACTGCGCCCAGTGATGCACCGCCCGCAGCGCCACCAGGGCGCCGAGCACCGGCAGCAGGATCGCGATGATTTCCCGCAGGTGGGTGACCGGGAGCGGCGGGAGGAACTGGGCGCAGGCCAGCCCGCCGGCGATCAGGGCAAGTCCCGTGCGGATCCAGGCCAGGAAGGTGCGTTCGTTGGCCAGCGAGAACCGGTAGTCGGGGGTGTCGCCCGCCGATGTCGGCTCGAACCATTCCCTCAGACCACCCGCCACATGGGCGATTATTGACCTATTGGGTCAAGAAGGGGGTGCCAGAGACTGCGGACTTCGTCACTCACGCATGCTTCCCGCGGCCGTCCACAGCGGCACCACGGGGAGTCCGGACCGGAGCGGCCATGGGCCTGCGGCTCCGGATGTTCGGGGTGTGGGGGAGTATGGGTCGTGGATGGGCTCATGCCCTCCACGAGCGAGACGTTTTGACCGGACATGTCTGACACCTCCTCATCGCCCACTGTAGCGATCGTGATCGTCATGCGGGTGAGGTGTGTCACTCTGGGTGGCCGGCAACAGTGAAGCTACTGGCGGGTAACCTGGCTGACATGTCCGCCACCCGGCACCGGTGGGGTCGCGGGCAGGGTCGATCGCAACGGTGCGTTCAATACAGGAGGGTCGTAGGAGCGCGATGAACATCGTCGTACTGGTTAAGCAGGTACCCGACTCCGGTGCCGAGCGCACCCTGAGCCCGAGCGACAACACCGTCGAACGTGGCCCGGGCAACGTCATCAACGAGATGGACGAGTACGCCATCGAGGAAGCGCTGAAGATCAAAGAGGCGCACGGTGGCGAGGTGACCGTCCTGACCGTCGGTCCGGCCGGCGCGACCGAGTCCATCCGCAAGGCCCTGTCCATGGGGCCCGACAAGGCCGTCCACGTGCAGGACGACGCCCTGCACGGCTCCTGTGCGGTCGCCACGTCCAAGGTGCTCGCCGCCGCGCTGCGCACCCTGAACGCCGACCTGATCATCAGCGGTGCCGAGTCCACCGACGGCCGTGTCCAGGTCGTCCCGCACATGCTTGCCGAGCTCCTCGGCGTGGCCGCCCTCACCGGCGCCCGCAAGCTCACCGTCGACGGATCGCAGCTGACCGTGGAGCGGCAGACCGACGAGGGCTACGAGGTCGTCACCGCCGCGACCCCGGCCGTCATCAGCGTCTGGGACACCATCAACGAGCCGCGGTACCCCTCCTTCAAGGGCATCATGGCCGCCAAGAAGAAGCCGGTGCAGAGCCTGACCCTGGGTGACCTGGGCATCTCGGCCGACGAGGTCGGCTTCGCCGGCGCCACCAGCCAGGTCATCGAGTTCTCGAAGCGCCCGGCCCGCACCGGCGGCGCCAAGATCGTCGACGAGGGCAACGGCGGCGAGCAGCTGGTCGCCTACCTTGCCACCGAAAAGTTCGTCTGAGCCCGAGGGGATAGAAAAGATGGCTGAAGTACTGGTCGTCGTCGAGGCCTCGGCCTCCGGCGTGAAGAAGGTCACGCTCGAGCTGCTGACCATCGCCCGTGGACTCGGTTCGCCGTCCGCCGTGGTCTTCGGCGACGCTTCCGCGGTCACCGCGAAGCTGGCCGAGTTCGGCGCCGAGAAGATCTACGTGGCGTCCGGCGAGGACGTCGAGGGCTACCTGGTCGCCCCCAAGGCGACCGTCGTGGCCGAGCTGGTCAAGAGCGTGCAGCCGGCCGCCGTGCTGCTCGGCTCCACCCAGGAGGGCAAGGAGATCGCCGGCCGCCTGGCGATCAAGCTGGACAACGGCCTGCTCACCGATGCGGTCGAGGTCGCCGCGGACGGCACCGCCACCCAGGTGGTCTTCGCCGGCTCGACGATCGTCAAGTCCAAGGTCACCCGCGGTCTCCCGATCGTGACCATCCGGCCGAACTCGGTGACCCCGGCGCCCGCCGCCGCCACCCCGGCCGTCGAGCAGCTGACCGTCACGGTCAGCGACGCCGACAAGCTCACCAAGGTCGTCGACCGGGTCGTCGAGCAGAAGGGCTCCCGCCCCGAGCTCACCGAGGCCGGCATCGTCGTCTCCGGCGGCCGCGGCGTCGGCAACGCCGACAACTTCAAGCTGGTCGAAGAGCTGGCCGACCTGCTCGGCGGTGCCGTCGGCGCCTCCCGCGCGGCCGTCGACTCCGGTTACTACCCGCACCAGTTCCAGGTCGGCCAGACCGGCAAGACGGTGTCCCCGCAGCTCTACGTCGCGCTCGGCATCTCCGGCGCGATCCAGCACCGGGCCGGCATGCAGACCTCGAAGACGATCGTGGCGGTCAACAAGGACGCCGAGGCCCCGATCTTCGAGCTGGCCGACTACGGCGTCGTCGGCGACCTCTTCAAGGTCGTCCCGCAGGCGGCCGAAGAGATCCGCAAGCGCAAGTAACCGCTGTCCCGGGCGCTCGCACCCGGGAGGCAGCGTTCCGAACGGCCCGGCGGTTCTCCGCCGGGTCGTTCGTCTTTCCAGAACCCGCATGCGGTACGCGGCGGGCAGTGCACGACCGCAGCGGTGACGTTCCGTGGCCCCCTTGCGACGTCCCATCGGCGTCCGGGCCGAAGACGCGCCCGCCGGGCTTGAGCGGTCCCTCACCGGCCGCGCGCCCCGCCCAGCGTGCCGGTCTACGGCTCGCGGATGGGCCCAGGTCACCACGCTGGTGGGGTGGGCGGGAGTGGGCAGCAGCCCGGCGAGGGCCGGACGGGCCAGGAGTGGGCAGCCACGTCGCTGGGGAGCCCGGGTACGCGTGGGATGCGGTTGGAGTGGCGTAGCCGTACCGGAGCGGGGGTTGATGTTGATCTTTGAGGGCGGGCTGGGGAAGCCCGTCGGGAGACGGCCTAAGCTGGAGGCGATGGCCTACCTCGATCATGCTGCGACCACGCCGATGCTGCCCGCCGCGCTCGACGCCTACGTCGCGGCGGCGCGTGAGCTCGGGAACCCGTCTTCGCTGCATGCGGCCGGTCGCGGTGCCCGGCGGCTGGTGGAGGAGTCACGGGAGCGGATCGCCGCGGCGCTGGGGGCCCGGCCGTCCGAGGTGGTGTTCACCGGTGGTGGCACCGAGGCGGACAACCTGGCAGCCAAGGGGATCTTCTGGGCGCGCCGGGAGGCCGATCCGCGGTTGCGCCGGGTGGTGGCGTCGGCGGTCGAGCACCACGCCGTTCTGGACGCGGTCGCGTGGCTGGGCCGGCACGAGGGTGCCGAGGTCACGCTGCAGCCGGTCGACGCTCTCGGGCGGGTGGACCCGGCCGGGTTCGGCGAGCTGATTCAAGCGCACGGCGATGAGATCGCCGTGGTCAGCGTGCAGTGGGCGAACAACGAGGTGGGCACGGTTCAGCCGGTGGCCGAGCTGGCGGCGATGGCGGCCGCCGCCGGTGTGCCGTTCCACACCGATGCCGTGCAGGCGGTCGGGCAGGCGCCGGTCGACTTCGCGGCGAGCGGGGCCGCGGCCCTGACGCTGACCGGGCACAAGGTCGGCGGCCCGGTGGGGGTGGGTGCGCTGCTGCTGGGGCGGGACGTGCCGTGCACCCCGCTGCTGCACGGCGGTGGCCAGGAGCGGGACGTCCGTTCCGGCACCCTGGACACGCCGGGTGTGGTCGCGTTCGCGACGGCGGTCGAGGCCGCGGTCGCCGAACGCGAGGAGCACACCGCACGTGTGGCGGCGCTGCGTGACGACCTGGTGGAGCGGGTGCGGTCGGCGATTCCGGACGCGATTCCCAACGGCGATCCGGAGAACCGGCTGCCGGGGAACGCGCACTTCTCCTTCCCGGGTTGCGAGGGCGACGCGCTGTTGCTGCTCCTGGACGCGCAGGGCATCTACTGCTCGACGGGCTCGGCCTGTTCGGCGGGGGTGGCCCAGCCCAGTCACGTGCTGCTCGCGATGGGGGCCGACGACGCCCGGGCCCGCTCGTCGCTGCGGTTCAGCCTGGGACACGACAGCACGAAGGCGGACGTGGACGCGCTGATGGCGGCGCTGCCCGGAGCGGTCGAGCGGGCCCGGCGGGCGGGAGCCTGGAAGACGCCCAGATAGGCTGGGTCACATGCGAGTTCTTGCGGCCATGTCCGGCGGTGTCGACTCCGCGGTCGCCGCCGCGCGCGCCCGGGATGCCGGCCACGAGGTGACCGGTGTTCACCTGGCGCTGGCCCGTAATCCACAGACTTTCCGGACCGGGGCGCGCGGCTGCTGCACCCTGGAGGATTCGCGGGACGCGCGCCGGGCCGCCGACGTGATCGGTATCCCGTTCTATGTCTGGGACATGGCGGAGGAGTTCCACGACAGCGTGGTCGACGACTTCGTCAACGAGTACGCGGCCGGCCGTACCCCGAACCCCTGCCTGCGCTGCAACGAGAAGATCAAGTTCGCGGCGGTGCTGGACCGGGCGGTGGCGCTCGGCTTCGACGCGGTCGTCACCGGCCACCACGCCCGGCTGGGCGCCGACGGTCTGCTGCGCCGCAGCGTCGACCTGGCCAAGGACCAGTCGTACGTGCTGGCCGTGCTGACCCGCGAGCAGCTGGACCGGGCGATGTTCCCGCTCGGTGACTCGACGAAGGAGCGGGTCCGGGCCGAGGCCGCCGAACGTGGGCTGGCCGTCGCGGACAAGCCGGATTCACACGACATCTGTTTCATCTCCGACGGCGACACCCGCGGGTTCCTGGAGAGCCGGCTCGGGTCCGCGCCGGGCGACATCGTCGACGGGCGGACCGGCGAGAAACTCGGCACCCACAACGGGGCGTACGGATTCACGATCGGCCAGCGCAAGGGCCTCGACCTGCGGGTTCCGGCCGCTGACGGCCGTCCGCGCTACGTGTTGTCGATCACTCCGGTCTCCAACACCGTGACCGTCGGCCCGCGTGAGGACCTCGAGGTCGACGTGGTGACTGCCACCCGCCCGATCTGGCACTCGTCATCCGGGTCGGTGGACTGCGAGGTTCAGCTGCGGGCCCATGGCGACGTGGTCGGGGCGACCGTGTCGGTGACCGGTGATTCGCTGGTCGCGACACTGAAGTCGCCCGCCCGGGGCATCGCCGCCGGGCAGGCGATCGTGGCGTACCGGCCGGATCCGGCGGGTGACGTCGTGCTCGGCTCGGCGACGATCACCGAGGGGACCAGAGCGGCCGCGGGTGCTCTCGCGGCCGGGGAGCAGGCGGCGCGTGTCTGATCGTCCCTGGGGGCCGGGTGTCGCGACCGGCATCGGATCACTGCCCGGTGTCGACATCGCCGAGGCGCAGCGGATCGTGTTCGGTGAGCTGCCCGGCCTGCCGCATCTGCCCGAGCTGCCGGACCGCGGGCCGGGCGCCGACATGATCGGCCGGACCACGGCTCTCCTGGTCGAGCTGCCGGTGGAGCTCTACGCCGGCCGCTGGCAGATCGCCTCCCGGCCGGGCAAGGACCTCCGGCGTACGGCTGACCTGCTGGAACGCGATCTCGACCAGCTCACCGAGCAGGCCGACGGATATTCCGGCCCGCTGAAGATCCAGTCCGCCGGCCCATGGACGCTCGCCGCGAACCTGGACCTGCCGATCGGCGGCCGGATGCTGCGTGACCCGGGCGCCGTGCGGGACCTGACCGACTCGCTTGCCGAGGGTCTGCGCCGGCACGTGGCCGAGGTGCGCAAACGCGTACCCGGTGCGACCGTTCTGCTTCAGCTGGACGAACCGTCTCTGCCGGCCGTGCTGGCCGGCCGGGTGCCGACCGAGAGCGGGCTCAGCGCGTACCGGAACGTCGACGGCCCGGACGCCGCCACCCGCCTGCGGGCGGTGGTCGAGGCCGTCGGGACGCCGGTGATCGTGCACTGCTGTGCGCCGGACCTGCCGTTGCAGGTGGTGCGGGACTCTTCCGCCTCGGCCGTGGCGTTCGACATGTCGCTGCTCAAGGACCTGGATCCGCTGGGTGAGGCGATCGAGGCCGGGCTGGGCATCTTCGCGGGCGCCGCACCCACCCGGCCGCTTACCGACCGCCGGCCGGATTCGAAGCAGATCGCCGAGCGGGTCACCACCCTGTGGCGGCGTCTCGGCTTCCCGGCCGCCCGGCTGCCCGAGCAGGTGGTGATCACCCCGGCGTGCGGGCTGGCCGCCGCGCCGACGGGATACGCCCGCGCGTTGCTCAAGGCGTGCACGGAGGCCGGCCGCCGGATCGCCGAGGTCTGAACACCGAAAGTGTCAGGGGGTGGGACTAACGTGCCACCTAGATATCCCTGACACGGAGGTTCGGTTCAGTGGCGACACCCGAGGCGGATCCGGCTCTGCGGGCGGCTTCCCGGCATGCCGAGCTGGCCGACGAGATCCGCGAGCACCAGCACCGCTATTACGAGCTCGACGCCCCGACGGTGTCGGACGCCGAGTTCGATCTGCTGCTGCGCGAGCTGGAGTCGCTGGAGGCGGAGTTCCCGGAGCTGCGCACGCCCGAGTCGCCGACGCAGACGGTGGGTGGCACGGCGTCCGGCGACTTCCCCAAGGTCGAGCACGCCGAGCGCATGATGTCGCTGGATAACGTGTTCAACCTCGACGAGCTGGCGGCCTGGGCGGACCGCGCGATGCGCGACGCCGGCGGGCCGGTGCGGTTCCTCTGCGAGCTCAAGATCGACGGCCTGGCGATCAACCTGACGTACGAGAAGGGCGTGCTGGTGCGGGCCGCCACCCGGGGCACCGGGCGGGTCGGTGACGACGTGACGCCCAACGTGCGGACCATCGGCGACATCCCGGAGCGGCTGACCGGAGACGACGTGCCCGACCTGGTCGAGGTGCGTGGCGAGATCTACTTCCCGGCCGAGGCGTTCGCGGCGCTCAACGCGATGCTGGTGGAGCAGGGCAAACCGACGTACATGAATCCGCGTAACGCGGCATCCGGCAGCCTGCGGCAGAAGGATCCACGGGTCACCGGGGCGCGCGGTCTCGGCATGGTGGTGCACGGCCTCGGCGCGCGGGAGGGGTTCAGCCCCGTCTCGCAGTCGGCCGCCTACGAGGCGATGAAGTCCTGGGGCCTGCCGGTCAGCGAGCGGTGGAAGCTGGTCGACGATCTGGCCGGGGTGCGCGAGTTCATCGAGTTCTACGGCAAGAACCGGCATTCCGTCGAGCACGACATCGACGGCGTGGTGGTGAAGATCGACGACGTGGCCATCCAGGGACGGCTGGGCTCGACGAGCCGGGCGCCGCGCTGGGCGATCGCCTTCAAATACCCGCCGGAGGAGGTCACGACCAAGCTTCTCGACATCGCGGTGAACGTGGGGCGCACCGGCCGGGTCACGCCGTATGCCGTGGTGGAGCCCGTGGTGGTGGCCGGTTCGGAGGTCGAGTTCGCCACGCTGCACAACGCGCAGGAGGTCGTCCGCAAGGGCGTGCTGATCGGCGACACCGTGGTGCTGCGCAAGGCCGGCGACGTCATCCCGGAGATCCTCGGGCCGGTCCTGGAGTTGCGGCCGGCGGACGCGCGGGCGTTCGTGATGCCCACCGAGTGTCCGGACTGCGGTACGCCGCTGGCCCCGGCGAAGGAGGGTGACATCGACATCCGTTGCCCGAACTCGCGGTATTGCCTCGGCCAGCGCCGCGAGCGGCTGACCTATGTCGGTCATCGCAATGTCCTCGACATCGATGTCCTCGGGGAGAAGTCGGCACGGGCGCTGATCGACTCGGGCGTTCTGTTCGACGAGGGCGACCTGTTCAACCTCACCGAGGAGGACCTGCTGCGGGCCCCGTTCTTCGTCAAGAAGGACGGCACTCTCGGCGCCAACGCGACCAAGATGCTTGCGAGTCTGGCCGAGGCGAAGACGCGGCCGCTCGCCCGGATCCTGCGGGCGCTGTCGATCCGGCACGTCGGCCCGGACGCGGCCGGAGCCCTCGCGCTGGAGTTCGGCTCGATGGCCGCGATCGAGGAGGTCATCGAGAGGACGCCGGCCCCGCCGGTGGAGCCCGGCGCCGAGGCGGGCACGTCAGCCGCGCCGGCTCCGGACGCCGCCGCGGACCCGGTTCCCGCAGCGGCCGATGCAGTCGCGGGTGCCGACGTGGAGATGACTGCGGCCGCGGGTGCCGACGTGGCGAGGGATGAGGCCGAGGGTGCCGACGCGGCGGCGGATACGGCGGGGAAGGCGAGCAAGCGGAAGGCCGCCAAGCCCGTCGACCCGCTCGCCGCCGTCGACAAGGTGGGCCCGACGATTGCCGAGAGCCTGCGGGAGTGGTTCGCGGTCGACTGGCATCGCGAGATCATCCGGAAGTGGCGGGACGCGGGGGTGAGGATGGCCGACGAGCGGGTGGAGGCCGGCCCGCGCACGCTGGACGGGCTGACCGTCGTGGTGACCGGGACGCTTGCCGGTTACACCCGCGACAAGGCGGCCGAGGAGATCACCTCCCGGGGCGGCAAGGTGACCGGCTCGGTGTCGAAGAAGACCGGGTTCGTGGTGGTCGGTGACAACCCCGGCAGCAAGTACGACAAGGCGATGGCTCTCAAGGTGCCGGTGCTCGACGAGGCCGGTTTCGGCGTGCTGCTCGCCGAGGGCCCGGAGGCGGCCCGCGCGGTCGCCGAGAGCACCCCGGAAGGGTGAATCATGATGGATATCACGTTCACGACGTTAGGGAGCTCTAACAACGTTTAGGTGCTTTAGGGCAAAAAACGCCATATGGATCTATGGTGTATGCGATCGGTGATCGAGGCCATCGTGGAGGTCGCATGGATGCCGCTCGCCCTCGGACGGCCGGCCCGCGTCACCGGCGCACGGTGATCGTTTCCACGGTCACCGCCGGAGTCGCCGCCCTCGCGCTGCTGCTCGCACCGGCTGCCGCCCTGCCACCGGCTTTCTGGATGATGGCGCTGCTCGCCGTGCTGGTCGACGCCCGGCCCTACGTGGTGCCCGGGCGGCGAGCCAGCGCGGTGATCCTGCCCTCCATCTGCTTCACCTTCGCCGTAGTGCTGGCCTGGGGTGCGGCCCCGGCGATCGCGGTGCAGCTGGCCGCGGTCGTGGTGGCCGGCTCCCGGATGCGGCACTCACTGCGCCGGACCGTGCACCTGGGCCTGCAGCACACCGCCGCGCTGACGGCGGCCGCCGGGGTGGCGGGGCTCGGACACCTGCGGATCGACGCGAGCCCGGACTGGTGGGACGCCCTCGTCATCTGTGCCGCAGCGGTCGCCTGGATCACCGCCCGGCACGCGGTCGCGGGGCTGGTCCGCGGCCTGACCTCGGACGGCCGCGGCCCGGTCCGCCGCCGCCGTCGCGGCCATGCCGATCTGCTGGCCAGCGCGGCGCTGCTGCTGCTGGGCCCGGTGGTGCTGGTGGCTGCGCTGGTCGCGCCGATCCTGCTGCCGCTGGCCCTGCTGGCCCTGCACGCCGTGCACCGGATGGTGCGCTGGGCCGGCGAGTCCGAGCGGGCCACCCGGTTCGACACGCTCACCGGCCTGCCGAACCGGCGTGCCCTGCAGAACGCGATGGCCGAGCGGGCCCCCGACCGGCGCCGCGCCCTGCTGCTGCTCGACCTGGACCGGTTCCGCACGGTCAACGACGCTCTCGGGCACGGTGCCGGGGACCGGCTGCTGACCCGGGTCGCCGATCGGCTGACCGCGGTGGTGCCGGACCACGACCTGGTGGTCCGGCTGGGCGGCGACGAGTTCGCGGTCCTCGCCACCCGTGTCGAGGACCCGGCCGCGGCGCGGCGCATCGCCCAGCATCTGACCGAGGCGCTGAGCCGCCCGTTCCCGCTCGACGGCACCCCCGTCGAGCTGAGCGCGTCGATCGGGATAGCGCTGCAGTCCGGCCGCCGCGACGCCAGCACCCTGCTGGTCGAGGCCGAATCGGCGATGTACGAGGCGAAACAGCGCGGCGACCAGGTGGCGATGCACGGGCCCGAGGCGGCCAAGCACACCCCGGATCGGCTGAGCCTGGTCGCCGACCTGCGGACCGCGCTGCGCCGGGACCCGCCGGACGACGGGATAGTCCTCTACTACCAGCCGCAGATAGCGATCGCGACCGGCGAGGTGGTCGGGGTGGAGGCGCTGCTGCGCTGGCGGCACCCGGAACGGGGCACGGTGGGCCCGGAGGAGCTGCTGCGGGCGGCCGAGCCGACACCGGTGATGCGGTTGCTCACGGCGCGGGTGCTGGAGGAGGTGGTGGCGCAGCTCGCGGTGTGGCGCGACGGGCGTACCCCACTGCGCGCCGCGGTCAACGTGAGTGCCCGTGACCTGCACGCCGGTGACATCGCCGACCGGGTCGGCGCGCTCCTGGAGCGGTACTCGGTGCCAGCCGACCTGCTCCAGCTGGAGATCACCGAGAGCGCGCTGATGGCCGATCCGCACCGGGTGCTGGAGACCACCACCCGGCTCTGCCGGATGGGGGTGGCGATCTCGCTCGACGACTTCGGTACCGGCTACTCGTCGTTGCAGCACCTGCGCCGGCTGCCGCTCTCCGAGGTCAAGATCGACCGGTCGTTCGTGCTCGGGATGACCTCCGATCGGGGCGACGCGGCGATCGTACGATCGGTGATCGGTCTTGCCGAGGCCCTAGGCCTGCGTGCCGTCGCGGAAGGTGTGGAGGACGAGGCGACCTGGCGTCTGCTGGCCGCCGCCGGGTGCCATACCGCGCAGGGCTGGTTCCACGCCCGCCCGATGCCGGCCGCCGATCTGCGGGAGTGGCTGGCACGGTACCGCCCGGTCCGACCCGGGAAACGCGGCGAAATAGACTCTGCAGGCACATCTCAAACGTCAAGCAACGAGGGGGCAGGATGGCCGCCATCTCCCGCGAAGAGGTAGCGCACCTGGCGCGCCTGTCGCGGCTCGCCGTGACCGAGGAGGAGCTGGACCAATTCGCGGGTCAGCTCGACGTGATCCTCCAGTCGGTCGCCCGGGTCGGTGAGGTGGCCGCGGAGGACATTCCGCCGACCTCGCACTCGGTTCCGCTGACCAACGTGTACCGCGAGGACGTCCCCACGCCGAGCCTGGCGCCGGAGGCGGCCCTGTCCGGGGCGCCGGACGCCTATGAGGGCCGGTTCCGCGTGCCGCGGATCCTGGACGAGGAGGTCTGACCTGTGAGTGACCTGACCAGGCTCTCCGCCGCTGAGCTGGCTTCCCTGGTGGGGAAGCGAGAGGTGTCGGCCGTCGAGGTGGCGACCGCCCACCTGGACCGGATCTCCGAGGTCGACGAGCGGGTGCACGCGTTCCTGCACGTCGACCGTGAGGGCGCGCTCGCGGCCGCCGCCGCCGTGGACCGGGGCGAGATCACCGGTCCGCTGGCCGGTGTGCCGATCGCCGTCAAGGACATCGTGACCACCAAGGGCGTGCCGACCACGGCCGCCTCCAAGATCCTCGAAGGCTGGAAGCCGCCGTACGACGCGACGATCGTCGAGCGTCTGAAGGCGGCCGGCATGCCGATCCTCGGCAAGACCAACATGGACGAGTTCGCGATGGGCTCCTCCACCGAGTACAGCGCCTACGGCCCGACGAACAACCCGTGGGACCTGGGCCGTATCCCGGGTGGCTCGGGCGGTGGCTCGGCCGCGGCGCTCGCGGCCTACGAGGCGCCGCTCGCGATCGGCACCGACACCGGCGGCTCGATCCGCCAGCCCGGCGCGGTCACCGGCACCGTCGGCGCCAAGCCGACGTACGGCGGCACGTCCCGCTACGGCCTGATCGCGTTCTCCTCGTCGCTGGACACGCCGGGCCCGTGCGGCCGGACCGTCGAGGACACCGCGCTGCTGCACGCGGTGATCGCCGGCCACGACCCGCGTGACTCGACCTCGATCCCGCAGCCGGTGCCCGATGTCGTGGCCGCAGCCCGTCTCGGTGCCACCGGTGACCTGACCGGCGTCAAGCTGGGCCTGGTCAAGGAGTTCGCCGGCGACGGATCCGAGCCGGGCGTGGTCGCCGCGTTCCGGGAGTCGCTGGAGGCCCTGGTCAAGCTGGGTGCCGAGGTCGTCGAGGTGTCCTGCCCGAACTTCCAGTACGCGCTGCCCGCGTATTACCTGATCGCCCCGAGCGAGTGCTCGTCGAACCTGGCCCGCTTCGACGGCGTCCGGTACGGCCTGCGTTCCGGCGACGACGGCAGCCGGTCGCTCGAGGAGGTCATGTCGCTGACCCGTGACGAGGGCTTCGGCCCCGAGGTCAAGCGCCGCATCATCCTCGGCACCTACGCCCTGTCGTCGGGTTACTACGACGCCTACTACGGCCAGGCGCAGAAGGTCCGCACGCTGATCACCCGGGACTTCCAGTCCGCGTTCGAGCAGGTCGACGTGCTGGTCTCGCCGACCACCCCGTTCGTGGCGTTCCCGTTCGGCTCGCGGACCGGCGACCCGTACCAGATGTACCTCGCGGACCTGTTCACGATCCCGACGAACCTGTACGGCGGACCGGCGATCTCGGTTCCGTGCGGTCTCTCCGAGGGCCTGCCGGTCGGTTTCCAGATCATGGCTCCGACGATGGCCGACGACCGGATGTACCGGGTCGCCGCAGCCCTGGAGTCCGCGGTCGGCACCTTCACGCCTCCGGCGCTCTGACGGTTTCGGGGGCCCTTCTCGAAAGGGCCCCCGAATTACCTCACGCAGGCGTGGTCGGCGAGTCCAGCCAGCTGTCGATCAGCTTCGTGAAGTCCTTACCGGTCTCCGCGTTGACGAACGCGATGAACGCGGCCCGGTCCTGGCTGGTGTTGCGGTTCTTCCCGGCCCAGGCGGTGGCCAGGGCGAAGAACTTCTTGTCGCCGAGCGCGTCGTTCAGTTCCTTGAGCATGGCCGCCGGGCAGAGGTACACGTTGCTCTCGGCGAAGGTGCCGGCCTTCGGCTTCCCGGGCGGGCCCACCTCGCGGCGCAGCTCGGCGTCCCGCTCACGCAGGTACTTCTCCAGGTACGCCTTGTCGAAGCCGTACAGCCTCATCTCGTACAGATATTGGAAGTAGGTCGCGAAGCCCTCGTTGAGCCACAGATCCGTCCAGGTCTTCGGCGTGACCGAGTTGCCGAACCACTGGTGCGCGTATTCGTGGACCAGGACGGCCTCGAACTGGCGGAGGTCGGCCTTCCGGAAGGACTCCCGGCCCATGCTCAGCATCTGCTGCGTCTCCATGGCCGAGACCGAGCCGTTCATCAGGGCACCGGCGGTCGGGTACGGGTACGGCCCGAGCCGCTCCTCCAGCCACTTGAGCAGCTGCGGCGTCTTCTTCAGGGTGCTCAGATAGCGGTCGTCGGTCTTCGGCACCACGAAGTTGGTGATCTTCAGGCCGCGGGGCCCGGTCTGCTCGATCCTCTTGTACCTGTCGACCGCCAGGGTCGTCACGTAGGCGGCAACCGGATCGGCGCTGGCGTAGTGGTAGGTGTTGCCGTCCACCTTGCCCGGCGTGCCACTGGCGGCCGCCGTCCAGCCCTGCGGGACCGTCACGGCCATGTCGTAGAGCGCCTCGTCGGACGGGTGCTCGTTGACCGGGTACCAGGTGAGCGCGCCCCACGGCTCCTGCATGGTCCAGAGCACGCCGTCCTTCGACGACCGCATGCCGATGCCCTCGGAGGCGTCGCCGCGGCGTGACGGCATCTCCACCTGTTCCGGCGTGCCGTGGTAATCCACGGTCAGCGTCACCGGCTTGTCGGCGGCGACCGGCGTGGGCACCACGAGCTTCGCCTTGTTGACGGTCCCCGCGGCCGGCTTCCCGTCGACGGCGACCTTGTCGATGGTCAGGCCGGTGAAGTCCAGCCGGATCTCCGGCGCATCGGCGACCGGCCGGATCCGCAGCGTGGCGACGCCGGTGAGGACCTTGGTGTCCGGTTTCCAGTCGAGTTCGAGCCCGTAGTGCAGCACGTCCAGGCCGGCGTTGCCCTTCTCCGGATAGAGCGGGTCGGCGATCGGAGTGGAACGGCCGGCCGCCCAGGCGCTGTAGTCGACGCTCGGAGCGTCGTTCTGCGCCGGCGGCGGCTTCTCCTTCGTCGGAGAGCCGGTACAGCCGGTGATGAGGAGCGTCGCGACGAGCGTGGCGACGGCAAAGGGGTGACGCATGCGCGGACCGTACACCGGATATCGATCCTCCTCGGCCCCGCGCTCCCGGAGCCCAGTGGTCACCCCATCAGGGGTGAGACGAGATAGCCGGCGCCGGTGACGACGAAGACCAGGCCGACGATCATGAACCCGCCACCGGCGCCGTATCGGCCCAGGCGGAACGCCCGCTTGAAACGCGGGCTGTTCCTGAACTCCGCAGGGCTTCCCTCGTCGCCGGACATCCGGCGGTTGTTGCGGTTCTCCGAGATCAGCCTGGCGTGCTCGTCCGCGACGCCGAAGAGGTTGGCGACCCAGACCAGCCCCATGAAGCCGATGAGCAGACCGACGCCGATGAGGCTCAGGCCCTTCTGTACGTCCGGCGGCATAGCGGCTCCTCCATGCGGCGACCCGTTCGTCCTGCGGGCGGACCGTCAGGGTAGCGACGCCTGCCAATGCCCTGCCGCCGCACGCCACGGCGCCCGCGAGCGCCGCCGGACATCGCTCTCCACCAGCGCGGCGCAGTCCGGCCGCCCGCGCAGGGGCCGGCCCGCAAACCCGGCGACGGAGTGCCGTAGCGGCCGACTAGGCTTGGCCTTTGTCCGCAACGATGTCCTCAAGCCGGAGCCGCACGCACATGACGACCATCGCGCTGCCGTCCTACGAAGACGCCACCAGCCGTTACGAGCCGGTGATCGGCTTGGAGACACACGTCGAGCTGGGCACGCAGACCAAGATGTTCTGCGGCTGCAAGACCGAGTTCGGCGCCGAGCCGAACACTCAGGTCTGCCCGGTGTGCCTGGCTCTGCCCGGCGCACTGCCCGCGATGAACGGCGCCGCCATCGAGGCGACCATCCGGATCGGTCTCGCGCTGAACTGCTCGATCGCCGAGTGGTGCCGGATGGCCCGGAAGAACTACTTCTACCCGGACATGCCGAAGAACTTCCAGACCTCGCAGTACGACGAGCCGCTCTGCGTGGACGGTTACGTCGACGTCGAGGTGGGCGGCAAGTCGTACCGGATCGGCATCGAGCGGGTGCACATCGAGGAGGACACCGGCAAGACCCTGCACGTCGGCGGGGCCACCGGTCGCATCCACGGCGCCACCGAGTCGCTTGTCGACTACAACCGGGCCGGCATCCCGCTGGTGGAGATCGTCACGAAGCCGGTCCCCGGTCTCGGTGACCTGGCTCCCGAGGTGGCCAAGGCGTATGTCGCCGAGCTGCGCGACATCATCCGCTCGCTCGGCGTCTCGGACGTCCGGATGGAGCAGGGCTCGCTGCGCTGCGACGTCAACACCTCGCTGAACAAGCCCGGCGAGGAGTGGGGCACCCGCACCGAGACGAAGAACGTCAACTCGCTGCGTTCGGTCGAGCGTGCCGTTCGTTCCGAGATCATCCGGCAGGCCGGTCTGCTCGACGTCGGCACCCGGATCTTCCAGGAGACCCGGCACTTCCAGGAGACCACCGGTGACACCCGGCCGGGCCGCTCCAAGGAGACCGCGACCGACTACCGGTACTTCCCCGAGCCCGACCTGGTCCCGATCGCACCGGACCCGGCGTGGGTCGCGCAGCTCAAGACCGAGCTGCCGGAGCGGCCGAGCGTCAAGCGGGCCCGGCTGCGCGAGGACTGGGGCATCTCCGAGCTCGACATGCAGTCGGTGGCGAACGCCGGTGCGGTGGAGCTGATCGAGGAGACCATCGCCGCGGGCGCGTCCCCCGCGGGTGCCCGCAAGTGGTGGATGGGCGAGCTGGCCCGCCGTGCCAACGAGCTCGACATCGAGCTGTCCGCGGTCGGTGCCACCCCGGCCCAGGTCGCGGCCCTGCAGAAGCTCGTCGACGAGGGCAAGCTCAACGACAAGCTGGCCCGTTCGGTGCTGGAGGGTGTCGTCGCGGGCGAGGGCGACCCGGCCGAGGTGATGGCCGCGCGCGGTCTCGAGGTGGTCAACGACACCGGTGCGCTCACGGCCGCCGTCGACGAGGCGATCGCCGCCAACCCGGACATCGCGGCCAAGATCCGCGACGGCAAGGTGGCCGCGGCCGGTGCCCTGGTGGGCGCGGTCATGAAGACGACGCGAGGCCAGGCGGACGCCAAGACCGTGCGCGAGCTCATCCTCTCGCGGCTCGGCGCTTCCTAGATCCTTCGCTGTACGTCCGGAGCCCGGTCCCGTGAAACGGGGCCGGGTCTACGGCGCCTCTGGCGCACGCATGACCGGTGACCAGGTGACGCCGTCGCTGACCGCGAAGGCCCGGTGCACCCGCCGGCGGATCGTCCAGATACCGAGCAGGAGCAGGATGACGCCCGCACCGCGCATGCCGTTGAGTGCGAGGTCGAGCTCCTGCGTCCGTACCGCGAAGCCGGGATCGCGTGTCTCCAGCGAGCCGAACTCCTGAACGGCCAGGGGCGCCAGCAGCATCACGATCCACGCCGGGATCGTCCAGTGCCAGATCGCCTTGCTCGGATCCGGTACGCGGCCCCGGACGTGGTCGACGGCCCGGGTCCGCCAGCCGACGAAACCGAGCAGGTAACCGAGGATCGCCACGAATCCGGCGAAGTCGAGCGGATCACTGTGGCCCAGGAGCCAGCGCACCGCGGACGGCAGAGGGTCGCCGTCGAGCAGGTACGCCCGGATGAACAGGGCGTTCGTCGCCGCTGCGGCGTCGTACAGGAACGCCGCGACGGCGGTCAGGACGAGTGCGAGGGTGCCGAGCTCCCACTTCCGTGGCGGCCGTGCGACGGGCAGGAAGCTGTCGGTCATGCTGGCCCTCCGCGGGTGAAGAAGTCGGATCACCATAGTGGATCTTCGATCACGGCGGCATCCGGCTTGTCACCGCGCCGGGGACTTCGCTCGTTCACCCCGGAAACACGGCACGAAGTGGCATAACCTGCCAGCGTGGCAGTGCACCCCGCGGCGACCCGCCGCTGCTGGCGATGGATCGCCGTCGCATCGATGGCCGCCGCGTCGACGGCCGCCGGAGCACCGGGCGCCGCCGCGGACCGTGCGGGCGCAGCCGACAGGCAGCTCACCATCGGCGGGCCTGAGGTCGTGCTCGACCTGAACGGGCCGGGCACCGTCGGCTTCCGCGCCGCCGCGGGCCGGCACCTGACCGTCCTGGCCCGGCGCGGAACCCTCACCAAGGCCGACAACACCGACCTGGTGATCCGCCGCGACGGTGCTCAGGTGGCCGAAGGAACCCTGCTCACCACGTGGTCCACGGTGAGCCTCGACTTCACCGCGCCGGCGACCGGCGGTTACACCGTGGAGATCCGCCCCCGCGCCGATGACCGCGGCACCCTCCGGCTGAGCCTCGCCGGAGCTACCTCGGCCCGCCTGAGCCTGCGCGGCCCGGTCCGGAGGATCACCATCGCCCGGCCCGGGGAACGCGCCTTCCTGACCTTCCCGGCCACCGTGGGGCAGCGGCTCACCCTGGTGGCCCGCCGCGGCACGATCTCCAAGGACGAATACACCAACTTGGAGATCCACGGCCCGTCCGGTGACGTCACCATGGCCGGGGCGGTCGGCTACGAGGCGGACTACCGGACGCTCGACTTCGACGTCACCGAGACCGGTACCCACACCGTCGAGGTGAACCCGGACACCACCCGCACGGGCACCCTGACAGTCCAGTTGGCGGGTACCGTCACGGCCCGCCTGACACCCGGCCGTCCCGCCCGGATCGGGCTCGCCCGGCCCGGCGAACGAGCCTTCGTCACGTTTCCGGCCGCCGAGGACGAGCAGTTCCGGCTCACCGTCCGCCGCGGCACCCTCACCGCCGTCGAACCGACCCGCCTCCGGGTGATCACCCCGATCGGCCTCGACGTCGTCCACGCCGACCTGACCGGCGACAAGCGCACCGCGACGCTCGACTTCAGCGCCTCGGCCGGCACCTACACGGTCGAGGTCGACCCCGCCGGTCTGGATGCCGGCACCCTGACCCTGGACCTCCGCAAGCTCCCCTGAGTGCGCCCGGGTTCGCGCCCACCCCACAGCTGGCATTGACCGCTGTCTCAGAAGGGCTGAGGCAGCGGTGCGCGCCAGCCGGGGTTGACGGCAGGCAGCGGTGAGCGCCAGCCGGGGTGGACGGTCGGCGGCGGTGAGTGCCGGCCCGGGTGGACGGGATCAGTTGCTGGCGGAAGGGGAGCCGGACGGCTGGGACGCCGCCGGAGCGGGGGTTTCCTCCGGTTCCAGGCCGACCACGTTTCGCTGCATCTCCACGGTGGACTCGCCGGTGCCGCCCAGCTGGATGTCGTCGTAGGCCTTGAGCTCGCGGTTCTCGTCGAAATAGAGCACCGACAGGCTCAGCGGCGTGGGGTCCTCGTTCTCCAGGCCCCGCAGGCCGGCGCCACCGGTGGAGCCCTCCACCATGATCCGGGTGGCCACGGTGGGCTGCGGGACGACCGACGGGGACGGCGCGGGGGAGACCGACGCCGACGGGTCGGGGGCGGGAGCGGCCGGGGGCGGCAGGAGGGTGACCGAGCGGCGGTGCTGATGGCCGGAGAGGACGAGCGGGACCACCCCGGACAGCGGCTGCGCCATCGCCGGATCGTGCACGAGCGCGATGTCGACCTGCTTACCGGAACCGCGGATGGTCTTGGCCAGGCGCTCACCGGCCGCGGACAGCACCTCCGGCCCGGAGCCGTCGCCCGCCTCGTTGGACTCGCTCTTGTCCGGCGTGAACTGGGGATCACCGATGCCGGCGATGGTCAGACCGTCGACCTCGGTGAGGCCGTTGTCGAGGACCACCGCGTTGTTCTGGGCGGCGACCGCGTTCTGGATGGCGAGCGAGTCGTGGTTGCCGCGGACGAAGATGTAGGGCACCTGGATCGACGGGATGGACGAGACGTAACCGGTCTCGGCGCTGCTGCCCCAGTCGACGATGTCGCCGGTGTCGATCACCGCGTCGATCTCGAAGGTCTCCACGACGGTCCGGATGAGACCCCACGACGCCGGATTGAGGTGCAGGTCGGAGACGTGCAGGATCCGGGTGGTGTTACCGGCCGGCTCGTAGACGGGCAGCGCCGAGATGGTCGAGTAGACCCGGCTGACGTTGCCGAGGATGGTCTGCAGCTGTTCGGCGTACCGGCCGTAGTTGTCGGCGATCCGGCGCGCGTCACCGACCACCGCGGGCGCGTTGATCAGCAGGCCCTCGTATCGTGGCTCGCTGATCGAGTCGGGCCGCAGGGTGCCGGCCGCCAAGCCGAGGCTGCCACCGGTGACCACCAGCGCGGTGACCCCGGCCGCCGCGGTGCGCCGCACGTCCCGGAAGACCAGTGCGGCGAGGATCAGCGCGCCGAGGACGGCCAGGCCCATGGTCCGCAACCCGAGCCGGGACACCCCGGCGGCCACCTCGTCGACGGCCCGGTCACCGGCGGAGCCGATCGCCGCCGGGTTGTCGATCAGCGCCTCGGTACGGCTCTGGTCGAGCGAGCCCAGGTCGACCCGCAGATGGACCGGACCGCGATGGGTGTCCAGATGCAACGAGCCGAGCGGCGGGATGTTGATCTCCGTGCCGCCGTGCAGCGACGGCACGACCGCCATCTCGGCGCTGAACGGGCCGACGTTGAGATCGGCGCGGGCGAACAGCATCACCCCGATCAGCAGGCCGGCCACCGCGGTCAGCGCGACGGCTCCGGCGACCCGCAACCGGCGGGTCCAACGGTGCCGGAACACTCGTCCGGCCAGGGCGGACACTGATCGCCAACGACGTGGCCACGAGGGCCGGTCTTCCTTCATCGGGGCCTCACCTGCCCCATCGGGCTCGGGACGAAACAGTCATGGCCGTCAACTCCGGCCGGCGCCGCCGTCGGAGAAGACCAGCCGGATGATGCGGTCGTCCTCGGGGGTGGGGCGGCCCGCCTCCTCCTGGTTGGAGGTGCCCACCCAGAACGAACCGTCCGGTGCGGCGGCCAGCGAACGCAGCCGGCCGAACTCGCCGGTCAGCAGCGCCTGCGGACTGCCCAGAACCGTACCCCCGCCGGTGACGCTGAGCAGCTGAACTCGCTGGCCCAGCACGCAGGCGGTGGCCACCATGGTCTCCACGACGCCGACGCCGGAACAGGAGGACTCCGCGGACGGCCAGGAGGCCAGCGGGTTGGCGAGTTTCGGGTCGGTCCCGGCGCCGTCGGTCTTCGGCCAGCCGTAGTTCCGGCCCTTCTCGACCACGTTCAGCTCGGCCGTGCGTGGCTGGCCGCGATCCGTCGCATACATCCGCTTGGTCTTGTCCCAGGCCAGACCCTGCACGTTGCGATGGCCGGAGGACCAGACCGGCGAGGTCTTGACCGGGTTTCCGGGGGCCGGCTTACCGGCCGTGGTGATTCGCAGGATCTTGCCGCCCAGGCTTTTCGCGTCCTGCGCCTGGCCGCTGTTCGTGCTGCCGTCGCCGGTGCCGGCGTACAGGAATCCATCCGGTCCGAAGGCCAGGGCGCCGCCGTTGTGCTCGGCCGAGCGGGGGATACCGGTGAGGATCGGCTCCAGCTTGCCGTCGGCGGCCAGCTTGCCGATGCGGTTGTCCCGGTCGGTGGAGTAGTAGACGAACAGGGTCCGGTCGGTCTCGTAGCCGGGCGAGACGGCGATGCCGAGCAGGCCGCCGTCACCGGAGGCGCGGACCTCGTCGAGTCGCCGCAGCTCGGTGACCTTGAGGCCGTCGGACGCCGACTCGGGACCGAGCTTCAGGATCCGGGCGGTGTCGCGTTCGGTGACCACCGCGGCGCCGTCGGGCAGGAAGGCGATGCCCCAGGGCACCTCGAGTGTCCTGGCCAGCACGGTGACCGCGACCTCACGCTCGCTCTCCGCACCGCCGGCGGTCGGCGCTGCCGACGGGCGCGGCAGGTTGGGTGGCGACCCGGCCTGATCCGGGCCGGGCGGCCCGAAGCTGCACCCGGCGGTCAGCGCCAGCATGGCCACCGAAACGGCCGCGGCTGCACGGCCCCGGTGAAAGAGCACGATCGGCCCCCCTTCGACTGTGCCGACCCTTGACTACGCCGACCAGGGTAGCGGCGCCGTCTGACAGAACCGGGTCATCGATGCTCGCTCGCACCGGCCGCGTGACCGCTCGCCTCCAGCATCAGCGGGAGGTTGTCACGGGTGACACCGGTGAGACGGATGACGTTGCCGTTGTCGAGCAGGGCCGAGACCCGGCCGCGTGCGTCGGGGGCCAGCTCGCTGATCCGGTCGAACGGCACGCGGCTGCCGCCGAAGAGGGCGCGCACCCGCAGCTCGTCGGGGTAGACGTCGGTGCCGGCCCGCCACGCCCAGACCAGGACCACGAGCGGGATCAGCAGCAGCGGGCTCAGAGCCCAGGAGGAACCGGCGAGCGGGACCGTGCCGACGAGCCCGATCAATGCGGCGACCAGCACAGCGCCGGATTTGCGGATGCGGAGAACGGGACGACTCCTCGCCGTGCCGACGCGCGCCGTCAACGCGGCGACCAGCGCGGCGCCGGCCCTGCGGATGCGGAGGACGAGACGACTGCTCACCCCTTCATCCTCCCACCCGGCGTGACCGGTACGCCTGGCGGACCCGGCCGGGTCCGCCAGAGGTTGACCGTCGTCGCTGGATGGTCGACGATCCGTTCGTGGGACGACGACACGCCGTGCCGTAACCCGATCCGGGGACCGTCGTTGACCCGGTGCAGTTCCCTCTTGCTCCGCCCCCGCGCTCCGGGCGATCCCGGGGCCAGACAGCAGAGGACTCGTCGATGATCGCCGTGCTGCTCGCGTGGGCGATCGGCGTCGCCGGTCTGTGTGCAGGCGCCGTCCTCATCCGCGCCGCCCTGGCCCTGCATCGTGCCGAGCGGGCGTTCGTCTCCTGTCGTGGCGCCGGCCTCGTCGGCATGGGTGCCCTGTTCACCGGACTCACCGGTCTGGTGCCCTGGTGGGCGCCGGAGCACGAGTCCGCCTGGCTGACTGCCGGGCTCGCCGTGGCCGCCGTCTGTTTCGTCGCCGGCACCTCGCTGCTGCCGGGGGCGGCCAGCAACTGGGTGGTCCGGCTGCGGCGTGCCTACGACGGGGTGGGACTCGGGGTGAGCCTGGGCTTCGCGATCTACCTGGTCCCGGCGGCGACGAGCCGTCCCGCGGCGGTGCCCGCGCTGCTGATCGCGGCCGGTGCGATCGCGATCGTCACGGTGATCGTGCTGCGCGCCCGGCCTCGGCCGCGGGCGGCGGTGTGGTGCGGCAGCGGCACCGCCATGGTGATGCTCGGCCTCAGTGTCCTGGCGCTCGGTTCGGACGGACCGGAAGCGGTGCCGGCCGGGCTCGGCGTGGTGGCCGGCCTGACCGCCTCGGCCATCGGCGGTTCCCGTCGTGACCTGCCGCCCCCGCCGCTGGAGCCCCGCCATCCGGACCAGTACCTGGCCAGCTATCCGCTGCTCGCGGTGCCGGCCGCGGTCGGTGTGGTGGCCGCGGTCTGGCATCTGCTGGCCGTCGACGAGTTCGGTACCGAGGCGATCGTCTTCGGTCTGGTGATGGTCAGCGTGCTGGTCGTCCGGGAGTTGCTCGTGGTCCGCGACATCCGGCGGTACGCGGGCCGGCTGCGGGTCACCGAGGCGCACTTCCGCTCGCTGGTGGCCGGTGCGACCGATCTCACCCTGGTCCTGGACGAGCGGTTGACGGTGCGCTGGCAGTCACCGGCCGCGGCCCGGCTCTTCGGGCTGCGCGACGCCGAGGTGCTGGGCCGGGAGTTCGCCGAACTGATCCACCCCGATGACGTGGCCGACGCGCGGGCGGTGATCGGGTCGGTGCTCGCCGGTGAGCACGAGGGTGGCCCGCCGGTGCTGGTCAAGGCCCGGGTACGCGACGGCGCCCGACTGTGGCGCGACACCGAGTCGACCATCTCCGATCTGCGTTGTGTCCCGGAGGTGGCGGCGCTCGTCGTACACGTACGGGATGTGGGTGAACGCCGTCATCTGGAACGGACCCTGCACCGCCTCTCCTACCTGGACCAGCTGACCGGCTTGGCCAATCGCCGGGCCCTGATGCGGGATCTGCTGGCCATGCGCCGGCAGGCGGGGCAGCACGGCACGCTCCTGGTGATCGATCTGCACGGGCTCGCCGAGATCAACGACTCGCGGAGCCGGGAGGTCGGCGATGCCGTGCTGGTCGAGGTGGCCCGGCGGCTGCGCACCCTGATCGGTGGTGAGGACGTCGCCGCGCGGCTCGGTGGCGACGAGTTCGCGGTGCTCACCCCCGACTCGTCGGTGCCGGCGTACGCCCTGGCCAGCCGGATCGTGGCGGGGCTCGGCGAGTTGTATCCGCTGCCCGGCAACACCGCCGAGCTGCATTGCAGCGTGGGTCTGGCCGAACTGGCCGGCGCCAAGGACTCCGACGAGGTGCTGCGGCACGCCGACCTGGCCCGGCAGCGCGCCCGCCAGCTCGGCCGGGACCGCGTCGAGTGGTACGACCCGGACGTCGAGATCCAGCTGCACCGCCGGATGGAACTGGAGCAGCAGCTGCTCGGCGCGGCCGCCCGTGGTGAGCTGGACCTGGTGTTCCAGCCGGTC
Source organism: Actinoplanes sp. NPDC023801 (assembly GCF_040639655.1). NCBI lineage: Bacteria > Bacillati > Actinomycetota > Actinomycetes > Micromonosporales > Micromonosporaceae > Actinoplanes > Actinoplanes sp. NPDC023801. The sequence continues at coordinate 836,272 of NZ_JBFAAI010000001.1, forward strand.
ACCGGTCTGACCGACGGCCGTCCGGCCGGGGTCGAGGCGCTGCTGCGCTGGCGGCATCCGCACCTGGGCCCGATCCCGCCGCGGGAGCTGCTGCCGATCGCGGCGGCTCTGGGGATCACGGCCGAGCTGGACGAGTGGGTGCTCGAGGAGGCGTGCCGCCGTCTGACCGGGTGGTCGGTGAGCGAGGACTTCTGGCTGTCGGTCAACGTCGGCCCGCGGGAGCTGCTGACGGCCCGGTTCCCGGAGCGGATCGCGACGACCCTGCACAGGTACGGCCTGGCCCCGGAACGCCTGGTCGTCGAGATGGCCGAGACCTGGATCGCCGAGGACGTGCCGGCCATCGTGGCGGCGCTCACCGGGCTGCGCAAACTGGGTGTCCGCGCGGCTCTGGACGACTTCGGCTCGGGGCAGACCTCGCTGTCGCATCTGCGCCGGCTCCCGGTGGACATGCTGAAGCTGAGCCCGGCGCTGATGGCCGAGAAGTCGGTGGTCGACGTGGTGGTCAGTCTCGGTCGCCGGCTCGGCTTGGACATCGTCGCCAAAGGGCTGGAGACGGCCGGGGACATCGAGCGGGCCACCGAGGCCGGCTGCCGTTACGGCCAGGGGTTCGCCCTGGGGCATCCGGGCCCGGCGGAGCGGATCGAGGCGTACCTCGACTCTCATCGCGGTTAACGGGGCGGTGCCGTGCTCCCGCGCGGCGTGAGGTGGACCCGGCCGGCCTCGACGTTGCCGACCGTCTTGCCGTCGATGGCGTTCAGCAGCTCGAGCGCGGCCTGTGCGCCGTACGCCGAGATGTCCCGGCTCAGTGCGGTGAGCGGTGGGTGCACCAGGCTGCACAGTGGCGAGTCGTCCCAGGCCACGATGGAGAGATCGCCCGGCACGGAGAGCCCCATCTCCTGGGCGACGGCCAGGCCCGCGACCGCCATCACGTCGTTGTCGTAGATGATCGCGGTGGGCCGGTCACCGCCGATCAGCAGTCGCCGGGTGGCCCGGCTGCCCTCCTCGCCGGTGTAGTCGGCCGGGATGGTGATCGCGTTGTCCAGCCCGAGAGCGGCGCAGACGTTCTCGAAGGCCTTGGTCCGGTTCTGCGTGTGGAGCAGGCCGGGGACACCACTGACCCGGGCGATCTTGTGGTGCCCGAGGGCGACCAGGTAGCGGACGGCCTCGGTGATCGCGCCGGCGTCGTCCGACCAGATCTGCGCGATCGGGCCGGTGTCGCCCGGGCCGCCGATGACCACGGCCGGTAGCTGGAGTTGCAGCAGGACCGGGATGCGGATGTCGTTCTCCCGGATGTCGGTGACGATCACTCCGTCGATGCGGCGCTCGCCCCACCACCGGCGGTAGACCTCGACCTCCTGCTCGGGGGTGGCCACCACCTGGAGCGTCAACGCGTACGAGCGGGCGCCGAGCTCGGCCTCGAAACCGCTGATCAGGCCCATGAACCAGGGTTCTATACCGAGGATCCGGGCGGGGCGGCACAGGGTGAGACCGACGGCACGCGCCCGTGCGCCGGAGAGGGCCCGGGCCGCGCTGTTGGCGTTGAACCCGATCTCCTCGGCGATCGAGAGGATGCGTTTACGGGTCGCTTCGGAGACGCCTGGCTGGCCGTTGAGCGCATACGACACGGCGCCCTTGGACACGCCGGCCCGCCGTGCGATGTCGGCGATGGTGGGCCGTTTCACTCAGTCTCCTCTGTCCCCACTGCAGCCGAGCTTATCGGGCGTGGGGTGATGGCCGCCGGACTCCCTCGACGTTGGACGCTCGCTTGATCGGTTAAGTGTTACGTCACAGCGCTCGCGATGTAAACCGTCGATTTCGTTGCGTCCGAAAAATCCGGCTTGATACGGGATGGGAGCGTGCCCGTAACCGGGTATTGACAGCGCTGAAAGGCGGGCTTACGGTTCCCACAACTTACCCGGTTCAGTGATGCGGATCTCCTTGCGGAGGAAATGACTATGGAAAAGTTCGGACGCCGTGCCATGCGCATGGGCGCCGCCGGCCTGGTGGCCGCGCTGGCGATAACCGGTTGCAGCGGCAAGGACCTGGAAGGCGGCAACACCGAGGGCGGTAACGCCCAGGTCACGCTGAAGATCAACTTCTGGGGCGACATGGGCCTGGACCAGCTGAAGGCGAAGTACGAGGCGGCCAACCCCAACGTCAAGATCTCGCTGAACACCGGCGAGTACCAGGCGCAGCACCAGGACCTGCAGAAGAAGCTCGTCGCGGGCTCCGGCGCCCCGGACATCTCGGCCGTCGACGAGGGCTTCATCGTCCAGTTCCGCGAGCAGGCCGACCAGTTCGTCAACCTGAACGACAAGGGCGCCGGCGCACTCGAGTCGAAGTACCTGCCGTGGAAGTGGCAGGCCTCGAAGTCGACCGACGGCAAGCAGATCGGCCTCGGCACCGACGTCGGCGGTCTGGCCATGTGCTACCGCACCGACCTGTTCAAGGCGGCCGGCCTGCCCACCTCCCGCGAAGAGGTCTCCAAGCTCTGGCCGACGTGGGACGCGTTCCTGCAGACCGGCAAGACCTACACCGACAAGACGAAGAAGAAGTTCATCGACTCGGCCACCAACCTGTTCAACCCGATCCTCTCGCAGCAGCCGGTCGGCTTCTACAACGAGCAGGAGCAGCTCCAGATGGAGGGCGGCCCGAAGGTCGGCTTCGACGTCGCGATGAAGGCGCTCGACTCCGGCATCTCGGCGAACCTCGCCAGCTTCCAGCCCAACTGGGACCAGGGCTTCAAGAAGGACCAGTTCGCGGTTCTGGCCTGCCCCGCCTGGATGCTCGGTCACATTCAGAAGACCGCGCCCGACCAGGCCGGCAAGTGGGACATCGCCGCGATCCCGGGCGGCGGCGGTAACTGGGGCGGTTCCTGGTGGACCATCCCCAAGCAGGGCAAGAACGTCGACGAGGCGTACAAGTTCGTCGAGTGGCTGATCCAGCCGGAGCAGCAGATCGAGGTCTTCAAGACGGTCGGTAACCTGCCGTCGCAGCCGGCGCTCTACAAGGACCCGGCCGTCCTCGAGTACAAGAAGGAGTTCTTCACCAACGCCCCGACCGGCCAGATCTTCGCCTCCACCGCGGAGAACCTGAAGCCGCAGTACTTGGGCAAGAAGAACGGTCCGACCCGGCTCGCCGTGGAGAACGTGATCAACCGCGTCGGCCAGGGCACGCTGAAGTCCGACGCCGCCTGGGCCGAGGCGGTCAAGGAAGCCGAGAAGGCCGCGAACTCCTGACCCATCCCGAAGAGAACGGCGGGGCGGCCACGGCCGCCCCGCCGTCCGGCCCCTAGGAGTTACCCGTGGCCCTCACCGACGTGCGCGTCGCGCACACCGAGGAGCCGAAGCACGCGCCGCCGAAACGGCCGAAGTTCTGGCTCCACCGATTCGACACCAAGACCTTCCCGTACCTGATGATCGCGCCGTTCTTCGTGCTCTTCGCGATCTTCGGGCTGTTCCCGCTGATCTTCAACGCGGTGGTGTCGCTGCGGCACTGGCACCTCATCGACAAGGAGAAGAACGGCTGGGTCGGCTTCGACAACTTCACGAAGCTGGCGGGCGACTCCGACTTCTGGGACGCCCTCGTCAACACGTTCGGCATCTTCATCCTCTCCACCGTGCCGCAGCTGCTGATCGCCCTGATGATCGCGAACCTGCTGAACCGCAAGCTGCGTGGCGCGACCTTCTGGCGGATCGGGATCCTGCTGCCGTACGTCACGCCGGTCGCCGCGTCGTCACTTGTCTTCGCGGTGTTCTTCAGCCGCGACAACGGCCTGGCCAACTGGTTCCTGTCGCTGGTCGGCTTCGGCCAGGAGCAGCCCCTCGACTGGCGCGCGGGCACCTGGAGCAGCTGGATCGCCATCGCCGTCATGGTCAACTGGAAGTGGATCGGCTACAACGCGCTGCTCTACCTGTCCGCGATGCAGGCGATCCCGAAGGACGTCTACGAGGCCGCTGCGGTCGACGGCGCGGGCCCGTGGCGCCAGCTGTGGAAGATCACCGTGCCGATGATCCAGCCGGTGGTCCTGTTCACCGTCGTCCTCTCCACCATCGGCGGTCTTCAGCTGTTTACCGAGCCGATGCTCTTCGACGAGAACCCGGCGCAGGCCAACGGTGGTTACGACCACCAGTGGCGAACCATCTCGCAGCTCATCTACCGGGTCGGCTGGAGTGACCTCAACCTCGGCTACGCCGCGGCGATGAGCTGGGCACTGTTCTTGATCATTCTGGTGGTGGCCGGTATCAACGCCCTGGTCACCCGGCGCCTGGGAGGCGGAAAGTGAGCAGCCGCCTGTTGAGCCGGGCGCCCCAGGACACCCCGGGCACCTGGAAGTCGTACCTCGGGCTGGCCGCGATCCTGCTGATCTCGGCCTTCCCCGTGTACTGGATGTTCGTCATCGCGACCAGCAGCGACGAGGCCGTGATGTCGTCGCCGCCGGCGCTGATCCCCGGCGATCAACTGATGGTGAACCTGCGTGAGGTCTTCACCATGCAGGACGTCTTCTTCACCGCCTCGCTGATCAACAGCTTGATCGTGGCCGTCGCGGTGACCGCGTCGACGCTGTTCTTCTGCTCGCTGGCCGGCTTCGCCTTCGCCAAGCTGCGTTTCAAGGGCAACAACGTCCTGATGTTCATCGTCATCCTGACCCTGACGGTGCCGAACCAGCTCGGCGTGGTCGCGCTCTTCATCGTGATGAACGAGCTCGGCTGGAACGGCACCCTGCTCGCGGTCATCGCCCCCGGCCTGGTCACGGCGTTCGGCGTCTTCTACATGCGCCAGTTCATCGGGCACGCGATCCCGGACGAGCTGGTCGAGGCGGCCCGCATCGACGGCGCTCTCACGCTGCGCATCTACTGGACGATCGTCCTCCCGGCGGTCCGGCCGGCCCTCGCGGTCCTGGGCCTGCTCACCTTCGTGGCCACCTGGAACGACTTCCAGTGGCCACTGATCACCCTGAACGGCACCGATTTCCCCACGTCGATGGTCGCTCTCTCCGACCTGGCGAGCGGCAACTACGTGGTGTACCGCCGCGTGCTGGCCGGTGCCTTCGTCGCCACGGTTCCCCTGGTCATCCTGCTGCTGCTCGGCGGCCGCCAGCTGGTCCGCGGCATCATGGAGGGCGCGCTCAAGTAGGCGAACCCGGAAGCAGAGGCCCGCTCACCAGCTCTCGGTGGGCGGGCCTCACCGTTTCCTTTCAGCGAAAGCTAAGCCGGTACGCAGGTGGACTCAGCCGGACCAACGGTCGTCCCGGCAGGGTGCCCGATCGAGCCACCCCGGTGGCGTTCGGAGAACCCTGAGGAGTCCGATGAAGAAGAAACTGGGTCGTCTCGCGGTCACCGCGGGGGTGACCGTGGCGGTGATTGCACCTCTCGCCACCACCGCGGCCGCCGTCGTGGTGAATCCCGGCACCAGGCAGGGCAGCCTGACCCAGGCCGGCCCGCTCGCCGAGCACGGGTTCCCGGCCTGGTACCGGGACAGCAACGGGCTGCGGCTGGAAGCCTGCACCACCCTGGAGGACCCGCTCTGCTCGACGCTGCCGGACGAGGTGCCGAACCCGGACGCGCCGGTCTCGTACCCGGACAACTTCCCGGGCGAGTTCTTCTACCAGCTGGCCGGTGCCGAGATGACCCTGTCCAACGGGGTCGACTTCGGGATCGGTATGGACCTCGAGGGTGCCTGGGCGGCCGAGGAGGTCAAGGACGGCGACCAGATGGTGTTCGGCCGGGTCCGGATCCGGTTCGACGCCAACGAGGGTGACCGTTTCCGGATCACCCACCCGTACGGCATCGACGATCTGACCGCCACCGACCGGGGCGTCAACATGACCGAGGACATCGGCACCACGCCGGGTGCCTTCGGCCACGCGATCAGCAGCCGGATCGGGCCGTTCCTCAAGTGGGACCCGGCGGTCGCACCGGCGGCGCCGGCCGGGTACACCGGTGACCCCGGCGTCGATCACCAGGTGGTCGGCAGCCCCTACAGCACCAACTTCGTCCGGGTGGAGCAGCTCGACCCGGTCAGCGGCGCGGTGACCGCGCAACTCGGGTTCACCGACCTGTTCAGCGTGCAGGGCCGCTACGCCACCAACTCGGGCGTCGACATCGACCAGGCCACCTACACGGTCGGTGCGGACGGCAGCGGTGTCGTCGAGGTCTATGCCACCAGCGAGCCCGGCCAGTCCATCGAGGTGAGCGCCAACGCCGTGCTCGGCTTCCGGACCACCAAGCTGCGCGGCGGCAACGGCCGGTACTACGGCCGGTTCCCGGTCACCGGCCCGGTTCCGCCCGGCGTCACCATCGAGGTGGTCAACTCCGGTGACCGCCCGGTCGCGAAGAAGACCCGCAAGGTGGTCGACGTCGTCCGGGTCACCGACGCCCGGTACGACTCGGACGCCGGCACCCTGACCGTCGCCGCCTCCTCCAGCGACGCCGACGTGACACCGCCGGCCTTCTCGGTCACCGGGTTCGGCCCGATCAACGGCCCGTTCACCGGGGTCACCGCGCCGCCCGCGACGGTCACCGTCACCTCGACCGGCGGCGGTTCGACCACGGTTCCGGTGACCGGTACCGGTCAGGTGTTCCTGCCGGACATGCCGGTGGCGAGCGCGGTCGCGACGTCCGGCGCGGTCGCCGGCCAGCGGGTCGTCCTGGACGGTTCCGGCTCGACCGGTTCGATCGACTCGTACGCCTGGAGCCAGATCTCCGGCCCGAACGTGCCGCTCACCGACGCGACACTGGCGAAGGCCTCGTTCGTGCCCACCACGCCCGGCACCTACTCGTTCCGGCTGGCCGTGTCCGGTCCCGGTGGCGCCGGGCTGCCGGCCACCGTGACCGTGGTGATCGGCGGTACCGCTCCCGCCCAGGCCGCCGCCGGCGCCGACCAGACCGTGGTCCGCGGCCGTACCGTCACCCTGGACGGTTCCGGGTCGACCGGTGCCGAGACGTACTCGTGGCGGCAGGTGTCCGGCCCGGCCGTGACCCTCGTCGGTGCGACCAGCGCCCGGCCGACGTTCACCTACCCGGCCATGACGCTGCCGGCGGCTCCCGGCCCGAACGACGGGTACGTGCACAACAACGACCCGGTCGTGCTCGAGCTGGCGGTCACGAACCCGGCCGGCACCGGCACGGCACGGGTGACGATCCGGCCGCAGGCGGAGACGCTCGGCGGGCTGACGGTCCGGTACCGCACCGGCAACAACGAGTGGCGCATCTCCGGCACCAGCAGCCTGCTCGCCGGGCAGCGGGTCACCGCGGTCCTGGGCAGCACGCTGACCGGCCGGGTGGTCGGCGCTCCGGTCACCGTCGACGCGGCGGGTGGGTTCAGCATCCGGGTCACCGGGCCGAACCCCGGCGCGGTGCGCACGATCAGCTTCGTGACGTCGACCGGCGCCCAGGTGCTCGGCACTCCGGTGACCGTCACCAACTGACACCGCTCGCACCGGAGGACGCGTAGCCGTACTCCCGGAAGGGTCTGAACAACAGCAAAGAAGGCGGCGGGCTCCCACCGGGGCCCGCCGCCTCCGTGCGGGGGTCAGGCGTCGGCGGCCAGGCGGCGGCGGAGGTAGCGGGCCGAGGCCGCGGAGACCTGCCCGGAAACCGCCGCGCTGGTCAGCGAGCTGCGGTGCCGGACCCGGCCGTCCTCGTTCTCGGTGAGCAGGTGCGCGTGCACCAGATGGTCCAGACAGGACAGCAGTTCCGGCAGCGAGTAACCGGTGAGTGTCGACAGTTCGGCCACGCTCAGCGGTCCGAGGACCGCGCACAGCCGCAGGATCTCCCACGACGGGTCGGGCATCCAGCGGGTGCGCTGCCGGGCGATCTGCATGGCCACCGCATGCGACACCTGGGTGGGGCGCAGCGCGGCGCCGACCAGCGCCGGTATGCCACCGGTCCGCTCCGCCAGCTCCTCGTGGCCGAGTTCGGACAGGTCGCGCTCGGTGAGCGGTTCCAGCCGCAGCACGACCGGGGAGCCCAGCCCGGAGAGCGGGCGCTCGGCGATCTCCGACGGATAGCAGTAGGTGAGCACGATCCGCAGCGCGGAACAGTGCCGACCGAGCCATGCCAGCTCGGCGACGCTTGCGGCATCCAGTTCGGCGGCGTCGTCGATGGCCACGAAGATCGGTTCCGGGCCGTCGAACGCGGTGCCGATCAGTTCCAGATCGGGGCGCAGCAGCGGCCGGTCCGGGCCGGCGGCGTCGACGACCGCCAGCACCTCGGGCTTGGCGCCCAGATCGGTGAGGGCAGCCCGCAACCAGGCGTGCCGCAGCACCCCGACCGAGGACCCGCCGTGCCCGATGCCGACCCGGCCGGGTGCGTGCCGTTCCAGTTCGGCCAGGAACGCCGACTTGCCGGACCCGGACGGCCCGACGATGTGCACCACCGGCGGCGGGTCCGGCTCCAGCAGCACCCGTAGCTCGGTGACCCGGCCGAGGAAAAGACCCCGGCAGAGCTCGGGCGGCGGCACCGGCACCGGGACGCGTACGGGGCCCGGGGCCGGCTCCGGGGTCGGTTCCACCGGGGCGGTACGGGTGGCGAGCACCTCCCGTTTGAGCCGGGTCAGCTCCGCCGACGGCGTGACCCCGAGTTCCTCGTCGAGCAGCTGACGGCAGCGCTCGAAGATCCGCAGCGCGTCGTCCTGACGGTCCATCGCGATCGCGGCCGTCATCGCGGCCCGGTAGCCGGACTCCAGGAACGGGTTGAGCTCGATCGCCTCCTGGGCCAGGCGCAGCGACCGGGCCGGGTCGTCGGGCAGCACGCACTCGGACGTCTGCAGCAGCGCGTTGACGGCCGCGACCTGCACCTCGGTCCGGATGGGATCGGCCCATTCGGCGTACGGGTCCTCCGGGAACGGCAGCTGACGGGCCAGCGCGAGGATGTCGGCGTGCACGGTCAGGCGGTCCGGGCAGCCCGGGGTGAGCGAGTCGAGCCGCCGGATCAGCGACCGCAGCTCGGCCAGGTCGAGCCCGGCCCGGCTGGTGTCGAACAGATAGCCACCGCTGCGGGTGACGATGAACCAGTTCGCCGGGGAACCGTCGGGCTGGAGCCGCCGCCGGATCACCGACACGTAGTGCTCCAGCGCCGCCACATGGTTTCCCGGCAGGTCGTCACCCCAGACCGAGTCCGCGAGCGCATCCTTCGACTGGATCCGGTCGTGCCGTGCGGCCAGCACGGCCAGGACCTGCCGGGCCCGTCTCGGCAGTTCGCCGGCGGGCAGAACCTCGCCGGTGTCGCCGGTGACGGTCAGCTGTCCGAGCACGCTGACGCGCATCTTGCCTCCTCGTGAGCTTCTACGGGGAGACGTTTCGGCGCCGGGTATGCCCGGGTTGAGGCTTTCCACAGGATTACCAAAGGCCCTCCGCATAGCGTCCGCGACCGACTGATGGATGGAACCTGAGGGAGTTCGATGTCACGGGGAAGTGTGAGCCGGCGGGGTCTGTTGAAGGGCGCATTGGCGCTGGGCGGCGGCGGGATCATGCTCGCGGCCGGCGGTGGCGCGGTGATCGCCAAGTCGAGCGGGCTGGCCAGGAAGAACACGCCCACGCCGTACACCAGCATGTTCCGCAGGCCGCCGGTGCTGACGCCGTTCGAGGAGGGCGTCGACGACCAGGGCCCGTTCCAGAAGTACCGGCTGACGCAGAAGACCGGGCTCGCCAGCATCGTTCCGGGCCTCACCACGCCGATCGCCGGCTACAACGGGATCTTTCCGGGGCCGACCATCCGGGTCCCGCGGGGCACCCGCTCCGAGGTGCGGATCAAGAACGCGCTGACCCTGAACCGGCTCAACGGCAAGCCGTTCAGCACGGTCACCCACCTGCACGGCTCGGCGTCGCTGCCGCAGTACGACGGATACGCCAACGACCACAGCCACCCGGGCGAGTGCAAGACCTATCTCTACCCGAACTGGCAGCCGGCCCGGACGCTCTGGTACCACGACCACAACCACCGGACCACGGCCGAGAACGCCTACACCGGCCTGGCCGGGATGTACCACCTCACCGACGAGTACGAGGCCGCGCAGTTGCCGCAAGGTCAGTACGACGTTCCGATCGTGGTCAACGACATGGCGTTCAAGCCGGACGGCTCGGTGGCGTTCGACGACCAGGACCACGCCGGTTTCATGGGTGACGTGATCCTGGTCAACGGGGTGCCGTGGCCGAAGATGCGGGTCAAGCCGAGGGTCTACCGGTTCCGCATCCTGGTGTCGTCGGTGTCCCGGTCGTACCGATGGAAGCTCAGCACCGGCGAGCCGTTCCACGTGGTGGCGACCGACGGCGGGCTGACGCCGAAGGTGACCGAGGTGGGCTCGTTCCGGCACAGCTCCGGCGAGCGCTACGAGGTGCTCATCGACTTCCGCAAGTACCGGGTCGGCCAGAAGATCGAGCTGCGGAACCTGAGCAACAAGAACAACGAGGACTTCGACAACACCGGCAAGGTGATGCAGTTCGAGGTGGTCGCCGACTCGGGAGCGCCGGACACCTACGTGATCCCGACGACCCTGGACGCCGGCCCGGTGCCGTGGGCGAACCGGGGCGCGATCGACGTGATGAAGCTGAAGCCGGAGATGGCCACGGCCCGCCGGACGGTACGGGTCGAGCGCAAGCACGGGCTCTGGACGGTCAACGGGGAGACCTGGGACGACGTCGAGAAGAGCAACTTCAAGCGGGTGCTGGGCAACCCCGCCCCGTACGACGTGGAGATCTGGGACCTGGTGAACGAGTCGGGCGGCTGGTTCCACCCGGTGCACATCCACCTGGTCGACGGCATGGTCCTGGCGCGCAACAACACCCCGGGCAACAAGCCGTACGCCTGGGAGAACGGCCCGAAGGACGTCTTCTACCTGGGCGAGAACGAGACGGCCTCGGTGCTCATGCAGTTCGTCACGGGGGACGGCAACGACGGCGGCCGTTACATGCTGCACTGCCACAACCTGGTGCACGAGGACAGCGACATGATGATCCAGTTCGCGGTCGGCGACCTGGACGCCAACGACCCGGTCGTCGCGGACCCCGCGTACCACGACCAGATGCCCGAGCAGCCCGTCGTGTACGGCCCGAGCTACCCGCTGGGCAGCTGATGAAGCGGATCCTGGCCGGGTTGCTCGTCGCGGCCGCGGGGGTGGCCTGGTACGCCCGGCCGGTACCGGAGCCCGCGCCGGTGGCCCACGTCGTCGTCGGCGACGCGGGTGATCGCCTGGCCACCACCAGCTTCGACGGCCCGATGGTGCGCAAGCGGGCCGCCATCGCGATCAGGCCGGCCCCCGGCGCCGACCGCGCGGCGATCGCCCGGGAACTGCGCGGACTGGCCGCCGGGGAGAAGCTCGGCCGGCTGACCGACGCCACCTTCGCGGTCTTCTCCGAGGAACTGCTGGAATACCTGGTGCCGGAGATGACCCTCGTGCTCGACGAGGGGGTACGGGTGCACGACGCCGAGGCACTGATGCGGGACCACCAGCCGGCGAGCGTCGCGTTCTACCTGGTGCAGCCGGTGCTCGTGCACGACCTGACGTTCTCCGTGCTGCCGCCGGTGGGCGTGACGCCGGAGTCGGTACGGGACCGGCAGGACGCCGAGGGAGTGCTGGGGGACGCGCTGAACCGGTACGTCACCGACGTGCAGCCGACCGGGGTGACCGTCCGCTACTTCGGGGCGGTGCTCAGCGACCAGGCCATCACCGCGGTGCGCGAGTCGATGGGACGGGCCGCCGGGATACCGGCCGACCGCGTCCACGTCACGGCCAACCTGCCCGGTCCGGGGGTGGAGCTGTCGCACGGCATACCTGACCTCCGAGATCGGCCACACGGACACTGAGCTGGGCCCCCGTTACGGGGGCCCTTCTGCTTTTCAGGATGACCACAGGTGGACCACACCCCACTGCCAGAGGATATGCCCGAAATAACCGGACATTCCTTTCCCCGGATGAGGTCCCCTTGCGTAGAGTCTGGTCCGCCGCCGTGCTCGGTGCGCTGCTCTCCACCACGGTTCTGGTAGCTCCTGCCCAGGCCGCCCCGATCGGCCAGGGATTCACGATCACCGAAGCCGACCTGTCGTACATCCTCAAGCAGATCAAGATCGCTGAGACGCATGTCGCGAACACCACCAGCGAGACAGGTCCCTGCGGGGCACTGCTGGACCAGCTCGGCAGCCCGATGCTCTCGATGGGCCTGCGCACCGTCGACGGCACCTGCAACCACCTGACCCCCGGCCAGGAAGCCTACGGCGCCGCCGACCGGGAGTTCCCGCGTCTCGCCCCCGCCGAGCACACCGGCGTCTACCGGGGCACCCGCCCGGTCGACGCGCAGCCGCGGCAGATCAGCAACATCATCGCCGACCAGACCGCGGCCAACCCGGCAGCCGTCGCGGTGTCCGGTGGCAGGACCGACGGGACCACGCTGTTCATCCCGAACGTCACTACCGACTTCGGGCTGTCCGCCCCGTACAACTCGTGGTTCACGCTCTTCGGGCAGTTCTTCGACCACGGCATCGACCAGACCGTCAAGGGCAACGACATCGTCATGGTGCCGCTGCGCGCCGACGACCCGCTGATCGCCGGCCCCGACCGTGTCGCCGGCAACGCCGACGACCCAAAGCCGGGCGACGCCAAATACGTCCCGCCGCCCATGCGGTTCATGATGCTCACCCGGGCCTCGAACCCGTCGAAGAACACCGACACCCCGTACGTCGACAACTCCCAGGTCTACACGTCCCACGCCGCCCACCAGGTGTTCCTGCGCGAGTACACCGCCGCTGCGAAGACCACCGGCAACCTGCTCGGCGGTGCCGCCGGGGGCCTGCCCACCTGGACCGACGTGAAGAAGCAGACCCGCGAGGTGCTCGGTCTGGCACTGTCCGACCTGGACGCGCTGAACGTGCCGATGGTGCTCGCCGACGCGTACGGCAATTTCGTGCCGGGTCCGGCCCGCGGCCTCCCGCAGTACGTCACGGCGACCGGTCTGGTCGAGGGCGACCTCGCGAACCCGGTGGCGGTCCCCGCGAACGTGGTGCGCTTCGACACCCCGTTCCTGACCGATATCGCCCACCACGCGACGCCATCGGCAAGACTCGTTCCGGACTCGGACACGAACGCGTCCTCGGACTTCGCGTCACAGCCGGCCGGCACCTACGACGACGAGATGCTCGCCGCCCACTACATCGCCGGTGACGGCCGGGCCAACGAGAACATCGGCCTCACCGCCGTGCACCAGATCTTCCACTCCGAGCACAACCGCCTGGTCGGCGACATCAACCGGATCATCGAGGGCGACCCCGAGTGGACCGGCGAGCGGATCTTCCAGGCCGCCAAGTTCATCAACGAGATGGAGTACCAGCACCTCGTCTTCGAGGAGTTCGCCCGCAAGATCCAGCCGGCGATCAACCCGTTCCAGCCGGCCGCGTTCACCCAGACCGAGCTCGACCCGGCCGTCTACGCCGAGTTCGCCCACGCCGTCTACCGGTTCGGCCACTCGATGCTGAACGAGAGCATCGAGCGTCCCACCGCCGGGAACCTGTCCCTGCTCGACGGCTTTCTCAACCCGCCCGCGTTCACCAACCGGGGCACCCTGTCGCCCGAGGCCGCGGCCGGCGAGATCGTCCTCGGCATGAGCGAGCAGGTCGGCAACGACCTCGACGAGTTCATGACCGACACACTGCGCAGCAACCTGCTCGGCCTGCCGATGGACCTCGGCGCGATCAACATCGCCCGGGGCCGGTCCGAGGGCATCCCGACGCTCAACAACTTCCGCCGGGTCCTGCACACCAGGACCAACGACGGGCGGCTGCGGCCCTACGTCAGCTGGATCGACTTCGGTGAGCACCTCAAGAACCCCGAATCCTTAGTCAACTTCATCGCGGCGTACGGCAGACACCCGGCCGTCACCGCGGCGACCACGGTGGACGCCAAACGAGCCGCGGCGCGCACCCTCCTCGAGACGTCGGCCGGCGCCGACTTCCTGAACGCCGCCGGCACCTGGACCACGGCGAGCTCCGGGCTCGACGACATCGACCTGTGGATCGGCGGGCTCGCCGAGACCACCGAACCGTTCGGTGGCCTGCTCGGCAGCACCTTCGACTACGTCTTCGAGAGCCAGCTGACCGTCCTGCAGAACGGCGACCGGCTGTACTACCTGGCCCGTACGCCCGGCATGAACCTGCGCAGCCAGCTCGAAGGCAACACGTTCGCCGAACTGATCAGCCGCAACACCACGGCGAGCGGCCTGCGCGCCGACGTCTTCGCCACCACCGACTGCAAGTTCGACCTGTCCACACTGAACGGCACCGAGGCCGGGTACGCCCGGGACGGCAACCTGGTCGACGACGACCCGGCCACCGAGTGCGACGAGCGCGTCATGCTGCTGCGCCTGCCCGACGGCACGATCGCGTACCGGGCCCGCAACAGCGCCGACGAGCCCGGCATGAACGCCCAGTCGGTGTTCACCGGAACCGAGAACGCCGACCGGATCCGCGCCGGCAACGACAACGACACCATCTGGGGCGCCGAGGGCGACGACGTGCTCGAGGGCGGCGCCGGAGACGACGTCACGGTCGGCGGCGAGGACGACGACATCCTCACCGATGAAGGCGGTGCCGACTTCGTCATGGGCGGTCCCGGCAACGACGCTCTCGACGCCGGACCCGGCTTCGACATCCTCCTCGGCGGCGACGGGCGCGACTTCACCAGCGGCGGTGCCAACACCAACGAGACCTTCGGCGGCGAAGGCGACGACCTGGTCATCGCCGGTGACGGGGAGGACAGCGCGGCCGGCGACTCCGGCGACGACTGGATCGAAGGCGGCGACTCGCCCGACCTGCTCCAAGGCGACAGCGGCAACCTGTTTTTCCGCGACGACTCCAACCGGCCCGGCCACGACGTCCTGCTCGGCCAGGGCAGCGACGACGACTACGACATGGAGGGCGGCGACGACATCGGGGTCCAGGGCCCCGGCATCGAGAAGAACGCCGGCGGCTCCGGCTGGGACTGGTCCATCGCCGGCACCGAATCCGTCGACTCCGACCTCGACCTGCCGCTGCTCGGCCTCGACGGCCTGGACACCGGCGTCCGCGACCGCTACGACGAGGTCGAATCCCTCTCCGGCGGCTTCGGCGACGACATCCTCCGCGGCGACGACAGTGTGCCCGCCACCGACGGCGCGATCGGCTGCGACGCCCTCGACGCCACCGGCATCGGCCGTATCCGCGGCCTCGACCAGGTGGTCACCGAACTGCCCATGCCCGCGAGCGGCGTCGCCAACCTGACCGGCCGGCCCTGCGACCTCACCGGCAACGTCTGGGGCGAGGGCAACATCCTGCTCGGCGGGGCCGGCGACGACCTCCTGCAGGGACGCGGCGGCAACGACATCATCGACGGCGACCGCTACCTCTCGGTCCGGCTCAGCGTCCGGGCCGCGGACGGCACCGAACTGCGTGCCGCGCGGAGCCTCACCGAACTCCGGGCCGACGTCTTCGCCGGCCGGATCAACCCCGACGACATCCAGACCGTACGGGAGATCGTGTCCTCCCACTCGGCCGCCGACCGGGACACCGCGCTCTTCACCGGCGCCCGCTCCGACTACGCCGTCACCCCGATCGCCGGCGGCGTCCTGGTCTCCGGCCCGGACGGCAACGACCTGGTCCGCAACGTCGAGTTGCTCCAGTTCGACGACCGACGCGTCGACGTCAGCGGAATGTCCGCCTTCCTCGGTGTCAGCGCCTTCGCCGGCGACTCGGCGGCGACCGTCCTGATCACCGTGCCGGACGCCACCGGCGGCGATGCGATCAGCGGCCTCACCCTGGAACGTACCGGCGGCGGCGACACCGTCCTGATGCCGCTCGCCGCGGACACCCGGAGCCTGATCGTCACCGGCCTCACCAACGGCACCGGCTACACCTTCCGGCTGCGCGCCGACACCACCGCCGGCCCCGGAGCCTTCACCGCCCCGTTCGGCCCGGTCACCCCGCTGGCCACGACTCCCGGCGACGACGGCCTCGGCGAACCCGGCGACGACGGCGTCCCGCCCGTGGTCACCCCCACCATCCCGCCCGTAACCCCCACGACGCCGCCGGTCGTCATCCCCACGACGCCGCCGGTCACCCCGACGACGCCGCCGGTCGTCACACCCACCACGCCGCCGGTTGTCACGCCGACCACGCCGCCGGTTGTCACGCCCACCACGCCGCCGGTCACCGGGCCGACCGTCAACCCGCCGCGCCCGGTCACCCCGGTGGCACCGGACGCCCCCGGTATCGGTGCCGCGACCGCCGGCCCCGAGAGCGCTGTGATCCGGTGGACCACTCCCGGCTACGACGGCGGAACCCCGATCTACGGCTACGAGGTTCAGGCACTCGACGCGGAGACCGGCATCGTGATCGGAGTCGACGTGGCCGACGCCGGGGTCACCGAACTGACCATGACCGGGCTGACCGGCGGAGCCGGCTACGCCTTCTGGGTCCGTGCCGTCAACGCGGCCGGTGCCAGCGCCTTCTCCGGCATCTCGAACACGGTCACCCCCACGGTGGTGACCGACCCCGGCACCGGCACCGACACCGGCGGAACCACGGACCCGGGAACCGGTGACCCGGGAACGACCGACCCTGGTACCGGCAACCCCGGCACGGGCAACCCCGACACCGGTAACCCTGGTACCGGTAACCCCGGCACCGGTAACCCCGGCACTGGCAATCCCGGTACTGGTAACCCCGGCACTGGCAATCCCGGTACTGGGAACCCCGGCCCGACGCCTACGCCGACCGTTCCCGGCACGCCCGTTCCTTCCGGCACGGCCACGCCTCGCCCGACGACGACCGCTACGCCCACACCCAGTGGACCGGCGACGCCGAACCCGACCGGTACCCCTGGCGGTCCCGGCCCGTCCCCCGACGTACGGACCGTCCCCGGAGCCGCCCGCATCGGCTCCCCGGCCCCGGCCGCCGGCGCGGCGGTGGTCCGCTGGACCGCACCCGCGGACAACGGCGGCAGCCCGATCCAGCGGTACGAGATCCAGGTCTTGACCGGAAACGATCGCCCCACCGGCAAGCTCCGTACCGCCTCCGCCTCGGCCGCCGTCCACACG
Source organism: Actinoplanes sp. NPDC023801 (assembly GCF_040639655.1). Lineage (NCBI taxonomy): Bacteria > Bacillati > Actinomycetota > Actinomycetes > Micromonosporales > Micromonosporaceae > Actinoplanes > Actinoplanes sp. NPDC023801. The sequence goes on from NZ_JBFAAI010000001.1 coordinate 853,331, forward strand.
GTGACCGGCCTCGCCAACGGAACCGGGTACCGCTTCCGGGTCCGCGCGGTGAACGCCCTCGGAGCCGGCGCATGGTCCGCCACCAGCACGGCGGTGACGCCGCGCACCACCCCCGCGAAGGTCCGCAACCTGACCGCCAAGCCCGGCGGCAAGGGCGGCAAGAACACGGCGTCCGCGTACTGGACGGCCCCCGCCACCACCGGGGGCGCCGGTATCACCGGTTACCGGATCACCTGGCAGCGTCTGAACGCCAAGGGTGCCCCACTCGGCTCGGCCGTGGTCACCACCGTGCCCGGCACGTCCCGGTCCGGGAGCTTCACCGCCCCCGGTGGAGTACCGGCCGGTGCCCGCTACCGGGTGACCGTTCAGGCCGTGAACACGGCCGGAGCCGCCGCCGGAGCCACGGTGACCACCACCGTCCGCTGACCCGTAACCGCCCCTCGACCGGCGCCGCCGACCCTGCCAGGGCCGGCGGCGCCGCCGTTTCCCGATCCGGACCGGCCGGACAGTGCCCGACCGCGTGGGGCAGGCTCACACGTCCGCTGGATGTCCGGCCATTGTGCTTGGTGCCTACGCTGAACCCGGCGGATGCCGGCTCACGAAAGGGCTGACGCGATGGCGAGTCCCCGGAGACGTTCGCGTGTTCATCCCCGGCGCCCAGCGGCGGACAGCGACCGTCCGGTCGTCCCCGCTCCACGCGGCGCGGCGGGCCGAGCCGCGGTCGATCAAACCGACGGCAAGGCCGGACCGCCGTCCGTGGCCGCTGGTCGAGCCAACGGCAACGCCGGACCACCGGCCGCCACCGCTGGTCAGACCAACGGCATTGCCGGACCGCCGTCCGTGGCGGCCGATGAGCCGGATCCCCGAAGCACGCCGTCCTATCCCGCCGTGATCAAGTCATCGGAGCCGGAGCCGGAGCCGGAGCCGGAGCCGGAGCCGGAGCAAGACCCGGGCTGGAAGGCGGAGGCGGAGGCGGGCAGGGCATCGGCGGCGCCGGTGGCCGCGCGGGAACAGCCGGCCTCGATGGTCAACACCCGGGAACTGGTGGCGATCGGCTCGGCGTTGCTACTGCTGCTCTTCCTGATCAAGATCTACGGAGTTGCGCGATACTCGCTGACCACCACGACCGCGCTGCTGGCCGCCACTCCGGTGCAGGTGGCGCTGGGTACGGTGACCATCTACGCCTACTTCGTGCTTCCCGCGATCGCGCTGGGCACGCTGTGGTTCGCGGTACGGTTCCGTGGCCGGATCCAGCCCGCCCTCTGGCCGCTGATCCTGATCGTCGCGTCCGTGACAGCGCTGGCGTCGCCGTACAAATATCTTCTTCAAGGTCTGGCTGTGGTCGTTGCCGCCCTCGGTGTGGAGCTTGTCGTGCGCCGTGTCCGCCATCGATGGCGGGACTCGTCCGATGAGCGGCTGGTCCGGCGTTCCCACCGGCTGTCCGGCTGGCAGGGTCTGTCGGTCGTCTACCTGGGCGCCGCCGCTCTCGCGTTTCAATTCATGCACAGCCTCGACGTGCCGTGGGTTTCCGCGCAGGCGTTTCTGCTGAACAGTCCGGCGGTGACCACGACCCAGGACCTGTTCGACGGCGCCAACCGGTTGAAGGTCCAGCCGGAGAGCCGGTTCGTCGGCTATCCCATCGCGGAGACCGAGGAGTGGCTGACGGTTCTGCACGTCGACACCCGCTACGTCATGCGTATCCCGCAATCCGCCGTGGACGCCCGCCTGACCTGCCACAACGAGGACGACCAACTGTCCGGTGACCAGCCTCTGGTGGAGGCTCTGCAGGGCAACACCTACAGCTCCCCGAACCTCGACTGTCGCGAGGTCATGCGTTACCTGTCCCAGAAGACGCCGGGGCAGCCCTTTCGCGCCGGCAACTGACCGCTGACCGGTTGATCACCTCGGCCGGCGCCCAGCGCTGTTTCGGGGCGCCGGATACAGCGCTGGGCGCTGGCCGGAGGGTGTTGATCTTCCGGGCTGGTACCCAGTGCTGTTTCGGGGCGCCGGATACAGCGCTGGGTGCTGGCCGGAGGGTGTTGATCTTCCCGGCTGGCACCCGGTGCTGGTGGATACAGCGCTGGATGCCGGCCGGTGGGTGTTGATCGATGCGGCGGAGGCCGGTGCTCGACCGGCCTCCGGAGGTGGAGCGATCCGGGCTATTCGGGGACGCGGCGGTAGGCGCCGTCGCTGGCCGCGGTCGCCATCGAGGCGTAGGCGCGCAACGCCGCGGAGACCGGCCGCTGCCGGTTGACCGGCGTGTACGGCTTGGGCCGCCGCTCCTGCTCGTGCCGTCGCTGGGCCAGGACGTCGTCGTGCACGTTGAGGGTGATGCTGCGTCCCGGGATGTCGATGGTGATCTCGTCGCCGGTCTCGACGAGGGCAATGAGCCCGCCGCCGGCCGCTTCGGGGGAGACGTGACCGATGGAGAGGCCGGAGGTGCCGCCGGAGAAGCGGCCGTCGGTGATCAGCGCGCACGCCTTGCCGAGGCCGCGGCCCTTGAGGAACGAGGTCGGGTAGAGCATCTCCTGCATGCCGGGGCCGCCGCGCGGGCCCTCGTAGCGGATGATCACGACGTCGCCCTCGACGACCTCTTTGCCGAGGATGCCGGTGACCGCGTCGTCCTGTGACTCGTAGACACGGGCCGGGCCGGTGAACTTCCAGATCGACTCGTCGACGCCGGCGGTCTTGACGACGCAACCGTCCGGGGCGAGGTTGCCGAAGAGGATGGCCAGGCCGCCGTCGACGGTGTACGCGTGCTCGACCGACCGGATGCAGCCCTCGGCCGCGTCGGTGTCCAGTTTTGCCCAGCGGTTCGTGGTGCTGAACGGCTCGACGGTGCGGACCCCGCCGGGTGCGGCGTGGAAGAGCTCGAGCGCCTCGGGCGACGGGTTCTCCCCCCGGATGTCCCATTTGCCGAGCCAGGACGACAGGTCGGGGGAGTGGACGGCACGCACGCCGTCGCGCAGGGCGCCGCCGCGGTGCAGCTCGCCGAGCAGGGCGGGGATGCCGCCGGCCCGGTGCACGTCCTCCATGTGGTACTTCGGGCTGTTCGGCGCGACCTTGGCCAGGCACGGCACCCGGCGCGAGACGGCGTCGATGTCGGAGACGCTGAAGTCGAGCTCGGCCTCGCGGGCGGCGGCCAGCAGGTGCAGGATCGTGTTGGTCGACCCGCCCATCGCCACGTCGAGGGCGACCGCGTTCTCGAAGGCGTCCCGGTTGGCGATCGCGCGCGGCAGCACCGACTCGTCGTTGTTCTCGTAGTACTCCTTGGCGATCTGCACGATCAGCCGGCCGGCCTCGGTGAACAGGGCCTTGCGGGAGGCGTGGGTGGCAAGTGTGGAGCCGTTGCCGGGCAGCGACAGGCCGATCGCCTCGGTGAGGCAGTTCATCGAGTTGGCGGTGAACATGCCGGAGCACGAACCGCAGGTGGGACAGGCCGAGCGTTCGATCGTCTCGAGCTGTGCGTCGGTGACCTTGTCGTTGGCGGCGGCGCTCATCGCGTCGACCAGGTCGAGCTTCTCGTGGACGATGCCCTCGATGGCGACGGTCTTGCCGGCCTCCATCGGGCCGCCGGAGACGAAGACCGTCGGGATGTTGAGCCGCAGCGCGGCGATCAGCATGCCGGGGGTGATCTTGTCGCAGTTCGAGATGCAGACCAGGGCGTCGGCGCAGTGCGCGTTGACCATGTATTCGACGGCGTCGGCGATCAGTTCGCGACTGGGCAGGGAGTAGAGCATGCCGCCGTGGCCCATGGCGATGCCGTCGTCGACGGCGATCGTGTTGAACTCGCGTCCGATGCCGCCCGCCTCGAAGATCGACTCGGCGACGAGGCCACCCATGTCCTTGAGGTGCACATGCCCGGGTACGAATTGGGTGTAGCTGTTGGCGATGGCGACGATCGGTTTGCCGAAGTCGTCGTCGGTCATGCCGGTGGCGCGCCACAGGGCGCGCGCGCCGGCCATCGTCCGACCGTGAGTAGAGGTCCGGGAGCGCAGCTCAGGCATGCCACCCATAGTGCCACTGCGCAGGCCGTCCACCACGGCTGACGTCCACAGCTCGGGACGCATGGGGTGTCGTAAAGCCCGGAGATCCGGCACAGTGTGTCCGTGCACTCACCGTCCGGTATGGAACTGGCGGGCCTCGCGGGCCTGCTCGTCGCCGTCCCGGCGGTCGCCTATCTGGGGCAGTCCGGCCGCCGGCACACCGGCGCGGCCCGGCGGGCACACCTGCTGATGGCGGCCGGCGGTGCGGTGGCGACCGGCGCGGCGCTGGCCGGCCTGGTCACCGCTCTGCTGACCGGGCACCACGACGTGCCGGGGCACAGCCGTGCGCTGGCCACCGCGGTGGCGGTCGGCATGGGACTGGGCACGCTGGCCCTGCTCGCCGGCACGGTGGCACTGCCCGGTGCGGCGCGCAGCCCGGCCGCCGCGATCCGGCACGTGCTCGACGGCCTGGTCATCGCGGCCGCGATCTGGTTCGTCGGCTGGGTGCTGCTGAGCCGGCCGACCCGGATCCTGGGCGACGCCACGCCGTACCGATGTCTGGCGGTCCTGATCCCGGCCGTGCTGCTCGTCCTCGGGCTGGGCCTGACCGCGGTGCTGGCGCTGCACGCCCACCGGCCCCGGCGGTACACCGTCCGGGTGGCGGCCGGGGTGACCGTGGTGGCCGCCGCGGCGAACGTGCTGGCGATCGGGATCTGCCGGCAACACGACGGGTATGCACTGGTCAGCGGTCTGCTGCTGACGGCCGGGCTGACGCATGTGGCGTGGGCGGTACGGGCTGCCGACCGGCCGGTCGAGGTGTCCGGCGACGTGCTCGAGCGCGGTGAGGCGTACGCGGTGGCCCCGATGATCGCGATGATCGTCGCCCTGGGCTACCACCTGTGCCGGGGCGGGAGCATGGACCTGTTCGGCTACCTCGGCGCCACCGTCGAGGGACTGGCCCTGGTCGGGCGTCAGTACCTGGCGCTCGGCGACGTGCGGCGTTACACCGTGCGGCTGCGGCAGAGCGAGGCGCACTTCCGCGAGCTGGCGCACACCGATCCGCTGACCGGGCTGGCCAACCGCCGTGGTCTGCAGCGGGCCCTGCGCGCGGAGCCGACCGCCCGGAAAGCGCTCGTCGGCATCGACATGGACGGCTTCAAGACCGTCAACGACATGCGTGGCCACGACGTCGGCGACCGGGTGCTGGCCGAGGTGGGCGCCCGGCTGCGGCGCAACCTGCTGGCCGGGGACGTGGCGGCCCGGCTGGGCGGGGACGAGTTCGCGGTGCTGATGCACGGCGACGCCGACGAGGCGGTGCTGGCCGCGCACCGGCTGCTTGCGGTGCTCGGCGAGCCGTACGAGGTGGACGGGGGTTCGATCTTCCTCTCGGCCAGCGTGGGCGTGGCCGCCACCGGTGAGCTGCTGCACGACGCCGACCTCGCGCTGCGGTACGCCAAGCAGCGCGGCAAGAACCGGGTCGAGCGCTATCAGGCCGAGTACGACGAGCTGCTGCGCCGCCGCGGCACGCTGACCGGTGAGTTGCGCCACGCCATCGACCGCGGCCAGTTGAGTCTGGTGTTCCAGCCGGTGGTGGCCCTGCCGTCGATGCGTCCGGTCGGCGCCGAGGCGCTGCTCCGCTGGACACATCCGGAGCTGGGCCGGGTCCCGCCGGTGGAGTTCATCCCGGTGGCCGAGGAGTCCGGGCTGATCAACCGGATCGGCGCCTGGGTGCTCGAGGAGGCCTGCAAACAGCTCGCGGAGTGGCTGGCCAAGGGGCACGACGTCTGGCTGTCGGTGAACCTGTCGCCGAAGGAGCTGCACGACGCGGACTACGCGGGCCGGGTCGCTGATGTGCTCGACGAGTACGGCGTACCCCCGCAGCGCCTGGTCCTCGAGGTGACCGAGCACGCCGTCGCCACCGACATGGAGGAGCTGGTCCGCAGGCTCGCCGAGTTGCGGGAGACCGGTGTCCGGATCGCGCTCGACGACTTCGGCGCCGGCTACTCCTCGCTGACCCAGCTGCGCACCCTTCCGGTGGATATTTTGAAGATCGACCACGCGCTGGTGGCCGAGCCGGAGTCGCGGACCGGGACGGCGGCGCCGCTGGTCGACGTGGTGGTCCGGCTCGGGCACCGGCTGGGACTGGAGGTGCTGGCGGAGGGCATCGGCACGCCGGCGCAGCGGGAGATCGTGGAGGAGGCCGGCTGCCGGCTGGGGCAGGGTTCGCTGTTCGGCTGGGGTGTGCCGGCCGAACACCTCGAATCGCGGCTGCTGTCGCTGCGGTCGCCGGGTCCGCGGCCGGCTCCGACGCCCCGCTCGACTCCGCAGAACGACGCGCCGGCCCGCAGCCAGGTGGTCCGCCTCGGTCCAGGAATGCGGCAGGTCAGAGCGCTGCTACCGAGCGATCCGGATTTCGCCACGGCGTCCCGTGATCAAAATGTGGGATCAGTTGACTCAGGCCGTGAGATGGGGCAAGGTTAGCCGCATGTGCTTCGCGTCCCGAGTACTTATCTGAGCGCACCGCTCCCCCTTGGGGAGGGTGCGCTAGGTCCCGTGCTTCCGCACGAGGGCCTTTTTTGTTGCTCAAGTGCCGGGACCGCTTACCGAAAAGGTCTGAATTGCCATGACTAGACCCACTCCTGAAACCCTCGCCCATCGAGCCACACCGGCCACCGTCGCGGCGGCCGTGAATACCGCTCCCACCACCGTGGCGCCGGTAGCCACGACCGGTGCCGGCGCGCTCGTCCGGTCGCTCGAGGCGCTCGGGGTCGAGGTCGCGTTCGGCATTCCGGGCGGGGCGATCCTTCCGGCGTACGACCCGCTGTTCGACTCGAAGGTGCGGCACATCCTGGTGCGCCACGAGCAGGGCGCCGGGCATGCGGCCACCGGGTACGCGCAGGCCACCGGCAAGGTCGGCGTCTGCATCGCGACCAGTGGGCCGGGCGCCACCAACCTCGTCACGCCGATCGCCGACGCGTACATGGACTCGGTCCCGATCGTCGCGATCACCGGGCAGGTGAGCCGGTCGTTCATCGGCACGGACGCCTTCCAGGAGGCGGACATCCAGGGCATCACCCTGCCGATCACCAAGCACAACTTCCTGGTGCAGACCCCGGAGGAGCTGCCCCGGATCGTGGCCGAGGCATTCCACCTGGCGCTGACCGGCCGTCCCGGCCCGGTTCTGGTGGACATCCCGAAGGACGTGCTGCAGGCACAGACCACCTTCCAGTGGCCGCCGACGCTCGACCTGCCGGGTTACCGCCCGACGCTGCACCCGCACGGCAAGCAGATCCGTGAGGCGGCCCGGCTGATCGCCGCGGCCAAACGCCCGGTGCTGTACGTGGGCGGCGGTGTCCACAAGGCCGGCGCGACCGACGGGCTGCGCAAGCTGGCCGAGCTCACCGGTATCCCGGTGGTCACCACGCTGATGGGCATCGGCGCCTTCCCCGACTCGCACCCGCAGCACCTGGGCATGCCCGGCATGCACGGCACGGTTCCGGCCGTCTACGCGATGCAGAAGTCGGACCTGCTGGTCACGCTCGGCGCCCGTTTCGACGACCGGGTCACCGGCCAGCTGGACTCGTTCGCGCCGGACGCCAAGATCGTGCACGCCGACATCGACCCGGCGGAGATCGGCAAGAACCGGCACGCGGACGTCCCGATCGTCGGCGACGCCCGGCACGTGATCGACGAGCTGATCGCGGCGGTCTCCGCAAGCGCCGGCGGCACCGAGCAGTACGCGGCCTGGTGGGCGACACTGAACGACATCCGGGAGCGCTACCCGCTGGGTTACGACGAGCCGACCGACGGCACGCTCTCCCCGCAGTACGTGATCGAGCGGCTCGGCGAGATCGTCGGCCCGGACGCGATCTACTGCGCCGGCGTCGGTCAGCACCAGATGTGGGCCTCCCAGTTCATCAAGTACGAGAAGCCGGGCACCTGGCTCAACTCGGGCGGCGCCGGCACGATGGGCTACGCGGTCCCGGCCGCGATGGGCGCGAAGGTCGCCCAGCCGGGCACCACGGTGTGGGCGATCGACGGCGACGGCTGCTTCCAGATGACCAACCAGGAGCTGGCCACCTGTGCTCTGGAGGGGATCCCGATCAAGGTGGCCGTCATCAACAACGGCAACCTGGGCATGGTCCGGCAGTGGCAGACGCTGTTCTACGACGGCCGCTACTCCAACACCGAGCTGGGCACGCACAAGCACCGGATCCCGGACTTCGTGAAGCTGGCCGAGGCGCTCGGCTGCATCGGCCTGCGCTGCGAGTCGAAGGACGACGTCGACAAGGTCATCAAGCAGGCCATGGAGATCAACGACGCTCCGGTCGTCATCGACTTCACGGTCGGCAAGGACGCCATGGTGTGGCCGATGGTCGCGGCCGGCACCAGCAACGACGAGATCATGTTCGCCCGGGACGTGCGCCCGACGTTCGAAGAGGACGACCTGTGACCAACAAACACACCCTGTCGGTGCTGGTCGAGAACAAGCCCGGTGTGCTCGCCCGGGTGAGCGGCCTGTTCTCCCGGCGCAGCTTCAACATCGACTCCCTGGCGGTCGGCGAGACGGAGAACCCCGACGTCAGCCGCATCACGATCGTGGTCAACGCGGACTCGAACCCGTTGGAACAGGTCACCAAGCAGCTCAACAAGCTGGTCAATGTCCTGAAGATCGTGGAGCTGGACCCGGCCCAGTCGGTCCAGCGCGAGCTCCTGCTGGTCAAGGTGCGTGCCGATCGGGCGCAGCGCAGCCAGGTGCTCGAGACCGTCGAGCTGTTCCGGGCACGAGTGATCGACGTCGCTCCGGACACCCTGACGATCGAGGCCACCGGTAATCCCGACAAACTGGATGCGTTGCTGCGCGACCTCGAGCCGTACGGCATCAAGGAGATGGTCCAGTCGGGTCTCGTGGCCATCGGCCGCGGATCCCGGTCCATCACCACGGGCCCCGCGCTCCGCGCCGCCTGATCCCCGTCCAACCGCCCCACCCGCCGCCCGAAAAGCGGACTGAAGGCGTTATCAGCCAGCCACAGAAGAAGGAAGTCATGACCGCGGAAGTGTTCTACGACGGCGACGCCGACCTGTCGATCATCCAGGGCAAGAAGGTCGCCGTTATCGGCTACGGCAGCCAGGGCCACGCGCACTCGCTGTCGCTGCGCGACTCGGGTGTCGAGGTCGTGGTGGGTCTGCAGGAGGGCTCCAAGAGCCGTCCGAAGGCCGAGGAGCAGGGGCTCACCGTGAAGACCCCGGCCGAGGCCGCCGCCTGGGCCGACGTGATCATGGTGCTCGCGCCGGACACCGCGCAGCGCAAGATCTACTCCGAGTCGATCGCCCCGAACCTGTCCGCGGGTAAGGCGCTCTTCTTCGGCCACGGCCTGAACATCCGCTTCGAGCTGATCAAGCCGCCGGCCGACGTCACCGTCGCGATGGTCGCTCCGAAGGGCCCCGGCCACCTGGTCCGCCGTCAGTACGTCGACGGCAAGGGCGTCCCCGCCCTGATCGCGGTCGAGCAGGACCCGACCGGCGACGGCCAGGCGCTCGCCCTGTCGTACGCGAAGGCGATCGGCGGCACCCGCGCCGGCGTCATCAAGACGACGTTCAAGGAGGAGACCGAGACCGACCTCTTCGGCGAGCAGGCCGTCCTCTGCGGCGGCACCGCGGCCCTGGTGCAGACCGGTTTCGAGGTGCTCACCGAGGCCGGCTACGCCCCGGAGATCGCCTACTTCGAGTGCCTGCACGAGCTCAAGCTGATCGTCGACCTGATGTACGAGGGCGGCATCTCCCGGATGCGCTACAGCGTCTCGGACACCGCCGAGTTCGGTGACTACGTCTCCGGCCCCCGGGTCATCAACGCCGAGACCAAGAAGGAGATGCAGGCGATCCTCGCCGACATCCAGTCCGGCGAGTTCACCCGCCGCCTGATCGAGGACGACGAGAACGGTGGCCCCGAGCTCAAGAAGTACCGCGAGCAGGGCGCCGAGCACCCGATCGAGATCACCGGCAAGAAGCTGCGCGGCATGATGAGCTGGGTGGACCGGCCCATCACCGAGACCGCCTGACAATCTCGGCACCTCGAAACGCCCGGCTGGGACATCCAGCCGGGCGTTTTCGTGTCTAACATCGACAGTCATGACTTCCGTCGTGCTGGTGACCGAGGAACTGGCCCCTGCCGCACTCGCTGTCCTGGCCGAGGAGTACGAGGTCAGACAGGTCGACGGCACCGATCGGGCGGCACTGGCCGCGGCGCTGCCGGACGCCGATGCGGTGATCATCCGGAGTGCCACCCGGATCGACGCCGAAGCACTGGCGCACGGCGTCCGGCTGCGGGTCGTGGCCCGCGCCGGGGTCGGCCTCGACAACGTCGACGTCCCCGCCGCCACCGCTCGCGGCGTGCTCGTCGTCAACGCGCCCACCAGCAACATCGTTTCGGCGGCCGAGCAGGCGGTGGCGCTGCTGCTGGCGGTGGCCCGGCACACCGCGGCGGCGAGCGCGGCGCTCAAGGCGGGCGCCTGGCGGCGGTCCGCCTACACCGGCGTCGAGGTGCACGGAAAGACCGTCGGGGTGGTCGGCCTGGGCCGGATCGGCGTCCTGTTCGCGCAGCGCATGGCAGCTTTCGGGGTACGGCTGATCGCCTACGACCCCTACGTGCAGCCGTCCCGCGCGGCCCAGCTCGGCGTGCATCTGGTGACGCTCGAGGAGCTGCTCCGGGAGAGTGACTTCATTTCGGTGCACCTGCCCCGTACGCCGGAGACCGTGGGTCTGATCGGGGAGAAGGAACTGGCCCTCGTCCGGCCGGGGCTCCGGATCGTCAACGCGGCCCGCGGCGGCCTGATCGACGAGGCCGCGCTTGCCGACGCGCTTGCCGACGGGCGGGTGGCCGGTGCCGGGCTGGACGTCTTCGAGACCGAACCGCTCACCGCGTCGCCGTTGTTCGCGTACGACAACGTGGTGGCCACCCCGCACCTGGGCGCCTCGACGGTGGAGGCGCAGGACAAGGCGGGACTGGCGGTGGCCCGCAGTGTGCGCCTGGCACTGCGCGGCGAGTTCGTGCCGGACGCGGTCAACGTGCGGGCCGGTGGTGCCGTCGACGAGGAGGTGCGCCCGCTGCTGCCGCTGGCCGAGAGGCTGGGCCGGCTCTTCACTGCGGTGGCCGGCGGGGTCGCCGACGGCGTCACGGTCGAGGCGCGCGGTGAGATCGCCGGGCGTGATCTGTCGGTGCTGCGGCTGGCCGCGGCCAAGGGACTGTTCGCCCCGATCGTGGACGAGCGGGTGACCTATGTGAACGCCACGCAGCTGGCCGCGGACCGTGGCGTGGAGGTGCGACTGGCCACGGCCGAGGACGCGGGCGAGCACGCGAACCTGGTCGTGGTGCACGGCGCGCTGCCCGACGGGCGTACCGTCACGGTGGCCGGTGCCGTGACCGTCACCGGGACCCGGCTCACCGAGGTCGACGGGTTCGACCTGGACCTTCCGGCCGAGGGGGTCCTGGTCTTCCTCGCCTACACCGACCGGCCCGGCGTGGTCGGGGCGATCGGCACGGCGTTCGGCACGGCCGGCATCAACATCGCCGCCATGCGGGTCGCCCGCCGGGCCGCCGGCGGCGAGGCGCTCATGGTGCTGACCGTGGACTCGCCGGTGTCGCCGGAGCTGCTGGCCGGCGTGGGCGCGGTGATCGGCGCGTCCCGTACCGCGGTGGCGGACCTGAGAGCCGACTGATCACACCGGGAAGGACCGGTAGACCGAGCCGTCCTGCAGGTCGAGCAGGTCGAGGCGGAACTGCACGGCGTACTTCTCGATCATCTCGAGCACGATGTCGGCGCAGTTCTCGTCGAGTTTCATGTGGATGTGGTCGGCTTCGGCGTGCAGCGGCGCGTGGGCCCACGGCGAACCGGGCTCGGCGACGTTCGGCCCGCGATCCGGGTAATGGCTGGTCACGGCGTCGTAGAACGCGACCACACGCGGGTCGGCGGGCCGATGCGGATGCTCGCCGCGAACGCAGCGTGCATTGGCGGCCCGGACCGCGTCCGGCTCGGCCGTCTGGCCCATGGCCCACACCACAAGGTCGAAACTCACCGGCGCATGGTGCCATCACCGGCAGGCGTACGCGACGAACCGGATGCCCGACACGCGGGCGTGCGCCTTGCGCGTCTTTAGTCCGCATCGCTAGCGTTGTCCCCTGACCGCACGTCTTGACCGGGCCTGTCTTCGGGTGATGGTGCCCGGATCCGGGCGAGCGGTGCGTATCCCGGCGGGACTTCTCGTCGCTTCAGCCCCCGTGACCGTTTGCCGCGGTCCGGGGGCTGTTCGCATCCTGTGTTCGTCCATTGGATGGGACTGTCCGTCCGATGATCGGGACAGGCGGGTAGCCTGGCCGTGGTTCACCAGAATGGTTGGGGGAGTTGACGTGAGCGTGGCGCGGATCGCGGTTGTCGGCGGTGACGGCATCGGTACCGAGGTGACCGCCCAGGCTCGCAAGGTCATCGACGCCGTGCTCCCCGGAGTCGCCTACAACGAGTACGACCTGGGTGCCCGCCTCTACCACCGCACCGGTGAGGTCCTCCCGCAGTCGGTCGAGGACGAGCTGGCCGGTCACGACGCTATCCTGCTGGGCGCCATCGGCGACCCGAGTGTGCCGCCGGGCGTCCTGGAGCGCGGCCTGCTGCTGAAGCTCCGCTTCGACTTCGACCAGTATGTGAACCTGCGCCCGTCCAAGCTGTGGCCCGGCACGTCCAGCCCGCTCTCCGGCGTCAAGGCCGGCGAGATCGACATGGTCGTGGTCCGCGAGGGCACCGAGGGTCTCTACGTCGGCGCCGGCGGCGTCCTGCACAAGAACACGCCCGCCGAGATCGCCACCGAGGAGAGCCTGAACACCCGGCACGGCGTGGAGCGGGTCATCCGTGACGCGTTCGCCCGCGCCCAGCGCCGCGACCGCCGCCACGTCACCCTGGTGCACAAGACCAACGTGCTCACCCACGCCGGCAACCTGTGGTCGCGTGCGTTCGCCGCCGTCGCCTCGGAGCACCCCGAGGTCACCACGGAATACCAGCACATCGACGCGGCCAGCATGTTCATGGTCAGCAACCCGCAGCGGTTCGACGTGGTGGTGACCGACAACCTCTTCGGTGACATCCTCACCGACATCGCCGCGGCCGTGACCGGTGGCATCGGCATGGCAGCAAGCGGTTCCGTCAACCCCGAGCGGATCTACCCGTCGACGTTCGAGCCGGTGCACGGCTCCGCGCCGGACATCGCCGGCAAGGGCATCGCCGACCCGGCAGCCGCCATCCTCTCCGCCGCCCTGCTGCTGGAGCACCTGGGCAAGCCCGACGAGGCCCGGCGAGTAACCGAGGCGGTCGCGGCCGAGGTCGCGTCCCGGACTCCGGGCGCGCCGCTGCGTACCGCCGAAGTCGGCGACCGCGTCGCTGCCGCTCTCTGAGCCTGCCGCTTCCTGAGGTCGCCGCCGCCGTCCGAGCGAGTCGGCCCGTCACCGAGCCCCACGGGGCTCATCACCCATGGTCATTATTTTTTAACGACCGTTCGGGGTAAATTCATGGGGCACTACGGGTGCCCCCATGCATGCTTCCAAACTTCTGCGCAGAAAGCAGGTCCACCTGTTATGAGCGGTGGTGACCACCTCGACTTCGAGATCCGTCCGAACCCGGCACCCGTCAGCGACGCGGACCGCGCCGCCATGCTGGCCAGCCCCGGTTTCGGCCGCATCTTCACCGACCACATGGTCACGGTGCGCTACGCCGACGGCAAAGGCTGGTATGAGCCTCGCGTCGAAGCCCGCGCGCCGATCCCGATGGACCCGGCAAGCGCCGTCCTGCACTACGCGCAGGAGATCTTCGAGGGCCTGAAGGCGTACACGACACCGGACGGCGGTGTCGCGATGTTCCGCCCCGACGCCAACGCCAACCGGTTCAACCAGTCCGCGGCCCGGATGGCGATGCCGGCCCTGCCGGTCGAGACGTTCCTCCAGTCCCTGCACGAGATCATCAAGATCGACCGCAACTGGATCCCGGAGGATCCCGAGGGCAGCCTCTACCTGCGCCCGTTCGCCTACGCGAGCGAGGTGTTCCTCGGCGTCCGCCCCGCGAACGAATACCTCTACCTGGTCATCGCCTCCCCGGTCGGGCCGTACTTCTCCGGCGGCGTCAAGCCGGTCAGCATCTGGGTGACCCCCGACTTCACCCGTGCGGCCCCCGGCGGCACCGGTGCGGCCAAGTGCGGCGGCAACTACGCGGCCGGCCTCTCCGCCCAGGCGGAGGCCTCCGAACACGGCTGCGACCAGGTCGTCTACCTCGACGCGATCGAGCGCAAGTACATCGACGAGCTCGGCGGCATGAACGTTTTCCTCGTCCTCGACGACGGCAGCCTGATCACCCCGCCGCTCACCGGCACCATCCTGCCGGGCATCACCCGCGACTCGGTTATCAAGCTGGCCGAACGGGCCGGCCGCAAGGTCGAGGAGCGTCCGATCAGCCTGGCGGAATGGCGCGAGGGTGCCGCCTCCGGCCGGGTCCGGGAGGCCTTCGCGTGCGGCACCGCCGCCGTGATCACGCCGATCGGCACGATCAAGAGCGAGGACGGCGCCTTCACCGTCGCCGACGGCGGCTCGGGCGAGGTCACCATGGCCATCCGCAAGGAACTGGTCGACATTCAGCGTGGCCGGGCCGAGGACCCGTTCGGCTGGGTCCACCGAGTCCTTTAACCCTTCTCCGGTACGGGTGGGAGCGCCGGCAAACGCACCCACCCCGTCCCGTGGCTACCACGCGAGCGCTGCGGTCCGTCCGGACCGCAGCGCGCCCGCCGGGCGTGAGCGATCCCCCGCCGGTCATCGGCACCGGGTCACCGTATGACCGCCCGGTCCCGGGAGGCGGGGTGTATACCGGTTGGCACTCACTCGGCGAGAGCGCCGCCCAGGTCCTCGACGCGTTCAGCGACGGTGGCGCGCTCAAGCCACTGATCAAGCTGTGCGCGATCGATGCAGGCCGTGATCTTCGCTTGAGCCTCGTCGGAGACGTCAATTCCGCGCGCCTTGAGGACCTTGATGATGGAGTGCGCCTCACCGGCGGCGTATTGGCGTTGCGCCCACTCGCTCTTGTACGGGTGATCTGTGGTGGTCATGTAATCCTCCAGCAGCTTGCGGGTCGCAGCCGGCAGCACCGTGAGTACAAAGTCATGGTACAGAGCTGCGCGGTCGGCCTCGATGGCGTCAAGGGCGCGAAACAACGCCTTGAACAGGGGAATCGGGTCGTTCTGGTCGGCGTGGGCGAGGGTGGACAGAATCGTCAGTTCAGGGAGGCGTTGCGCGGTCTCCGGGTCGGTGATGAGCGGTGTTTGTGCCGGGCCGAACGCCACCGGAAAGATCCGTGATGGCGGCAGGCTGATGAGGATCGGCTTGGCCGCCCAGTCGGCGACCGGCTGTTGCGGGCACAGCACCAGAAGAGTGACCGGGCAACCCAGCCGGGCATACAGAGTGGCCACGTAGGCGGGCCAGCTCCGCAGCTTTCGAGGGTCGATCTGACGCTGCACCTCGACCACGACTGAGAGGACCTTCTTCTCGCCGCGGGTCAGTGTGACGACGGCGTCGGCTCGGTACTCGGTAGGGGCTACGTCGGTCAGGTCGGCTGAGGCGAGGTGAGCCTCGTCGTAATCGGGGAGGGCGCCTTGAAGGGGGCCGTCCAGGAGTTCCGCGGCCAGGGAGGGGCGGCCGCGGAACATGTCGATGAGGACTTCGTGCACCTGTGAGGGCATGGGGTTAGCGTACCGCTAGGTGTCGTATGAACGGTAGTCGCTAGTCACCATGACACGCGCCGAGTGCTGTCTAGAGGTCGGTGAGCAGGTGGGACCTCATGGCGGCCAGTTCGTCGTCGGTGATGCCGATGTCCTTGGCGTAGGCCTCGACCGATCCGTGCAGTGCCCGCAGGTCGTCGAGGAACAGCAGTATCGCCTCGGCGGGGGAGTCGAACATGTGCTCATTGCCCTTGACCGCCTCGGGAGCGGTGCGCAGGAGGTACTCGGTGAGCGGGCGCATCGCCTCGGTGGTCAGGGCGTAGTCGGCGGCGATGTCCCCGTCGGACACCCCGAGCAGGGACAGCGTCAGCGCGCACACCGTGCCGGTCCGGTCCTTGCCGGCCATGCAGTGCACCACGACGGGGGCGGCCGCCGGGTCGGCGATCACACGCAGCGATTCGGCGATGCCCTCGCGGCCGTCCTCGACGAAGTTCAGGTAGCGGTCGGCGAGCCAGCGTTCGTGCCGGGCGTCCTCGGGATGTTCGATCTCCTCCCAGTCGACGTGCCGGATCACCAGGTTGCGGTAATCGACGCCGTGTTCCTCGGGGACGCGGCCGAACTTCTCCACCTCCAGCTCGCGCCGCAGGTCGATCACGGTGCGGATGCCGAGGGCGGCGAACGCCTCCCCGTCGGCCTCGCGCATCCGGTGCAGGGAGTCGGCCCGGAACATCCGCCGCCAGCGGACCCGGCGTCCGTCGAGGCCGGCATAACCGCCGACGTCACGGAAGTTGTAGGCCTTCGTGAACGGAAGATTGCGTGAATACGATTCGGCCACCACGGCTCCAACCTAGCCGGAGCCGGCGACCTCCTCACCGGTCGATTTCGTCACCCTCGTCGTCTCAGCAAGTGGATTTCGGGCTCATGCCGTCCCATCCCGTGGCATGCTTCGGATCGTGACCCACACCGTGCTGATTATTCGCACCTAGCGCGCCGGCTGACTTCTCGCCGACGCGCAGACCTCCCGCATCCGCGGGGGGTCTTTTTGTTGTTGCTTGTGGGTGATCGATGAAAGGACTTCCCCGATGGACTACCAGGTGTTCGACACGACGCTGCGCGACGGCGGACAACGTGAGGGAATCAGCTACACGGTCGCCGACAAGCTCGCGGTCGCGCGCCTGCTGGACGAATTCGGTGTGGGTTTCATCGAGGGCGGGTGGCCGGGTGCCATGCCCAAGGACACCGAGTTCTTCGAACGGGCGAAGACCGAACTCGATCTGAAACACGCGGTTCTGGTCGCTTTCGGCGCGACCCGTAAGGCGGGCGTCGACGTGGCCGCGGACGCCCAGGTTCAGGCGCTGCTGGACGCCGGTACGCCGGTGGTGTGCGTGGTGGCGAAGTCCGACATCCGGCACGTGGAACGGGCGCTGCGCACCACCGGGGACGAGAACCTGGCCATGGTCCGCGACACCGTGCGGCACCTGGTCGCCAACGGCCGCCGGGCGTTCGTCGACTGCGAACACTTCTTCGACGGCTTCCGGTACGACCCGGAGTACACGGCGAGTGTGGTGAAGGCGGCGATCGAGGCCGGTGCCGAACGGGTCGTCATGTGCGACACCAACGGCGGCATGCTCCCCTCCATGATCACCAAGGCGATCGACGAGGTGGTGGAGCGGACCGGCGTGACCCCGGACCGGCTCGGCATCCACTGCCAGAACGACACCGCCTGCGCCGTCGCGAACACGGTCGCCGCCGTCGAGGCCGGTGTGAAGCACTTCCAGTGCACGGCCAACGGGTACGGCGAGCGCCCCGGCAACGCCGACCTGTTCGCCACGGTCAGCAACCTGCAACTCAAGCTCGGGCTGAAGGTCCTACCGGACGGATGCCTGGAGAAGGCGACGCGGGTCTCGACCGCGCTCGCCGAGATCGCGAACATCGCCCCCGACACCCACCAGGCCTACGTCGGGGCTGCCGCATTCGCTCACAAGGCGGGGCTGCACGCGAGCGCGATCAAGGTGGATCCGCTGCTCTACAACCACGTCGACCCGTCGGTTGTGGGCAACGACATGCGGATCCTGGTAACCGAGATGGCCGGCCGGGCCAGCATCGAGCTCAAGAGCCGTGAGCTCGGGCTGGACCTGGCCGGCCACCCGGACACCCTGACCGCTGTGACCCGCAAGGTCAAGGACCTGGAGGCGACGGGCTGGTCGTTCGAGGCCGCCGACGCCTCGTTCGAGCTGCTGGTTCGCAGCGAACTGCCGGGTGCCGAGCTGGCCCGGCCGTTCACCCTGGAGTCGTACCGGGTGCTCGTCGAGCACCGCGAGGACGGCACGGTCGTCTCCGAGGCGACGGTCAAGGTCCGGGTCCGTGGCGAGCGGGTGATCGCCACGGCCGAGGGCAACGGCCCGGTCAACGCGCTTGACGAGGCGTTGCGTACCGCTCTGACCGGCCACTACCCGCACCTGCAGTCGTTCGAACTGACCGACTACAAGGTGCGGATCCTGGAGGGCAGCCACGGCACGAACGCGGTGACCCGGGTGCTGCTGGAGACCAGCGACCACAACCGGGAGTGGACCACGGTCGGCGTGCACGAGAACATCGTCGAGGCCAGCTGGACCGCCCTCGTCGACGCCTTGACCTACGGTCTGGCCCGCACTGAGCCTGCTGGCTCCGCTGGGCTTGCCGGCTCCGCTTCGCTCCGCGGGTAATCGCTGGGCCTGCTGGCTCCGCTTTGCTCCGCGGGTAATCGCCTTGTAACCGGTGAGTTGGCATCCGGTTTCCCGCCGCCCGCAAACCCCGCGGGCGTCGATAAATCGGATGCCAACTCACCGGCGGCGATTACCGGTCCTGGCAGTAACGTCTTAGGGGCGGGCGGCGGCTCTGATCAGTTCGAGCGCCGCCGCCCAGGGCATCGGGTCCATGTGACTGCCGTGCCGCAGCCGTAGGCTCACTTCGCCTGATGCGGCCTCGCGGGTGCCGATCACTGCGATGTATGGGACCTTGCGGTTGTCGCGGATGCGGGCGCCGACCGAGCCCTCGTGGAGGACCTCGACGCGCAGGTCGGGTGCCGCGGCGGCGAATGAACGGGCCGCGGCGTCGTGATCGGCGCCGACCGGTAGCACGGCTAGCTGGACCGGTGCGTACCAGACCGGAAACGCGCCCTCGTGCACCTCGATCAGGTGCCCGAAGAGCCGCTCCATCGACCCGGCGAGGCTGCGGTGCACCATCACCGGCCGCCGGCGTTCGCCGCCCGCGTCCACGTACTCCAGCTCGAACTGTTCCGGCTGGTGGTAGTCGATCTGCACGGTGGCGAGGGTCCACTCGCGGCCGGACGGATCGGCGACCTGGATGTCGATCTTCGGTCCGTAGAACGCGGCCTCACCCGGCACCGCCACGTACTCCACCCCGGCATCCGCCAGTGCGCCACGCAGCAGCGACTCGGCCCGTGCCCACGAGTCGTCGTCCCCGCCGTACTTCTTTCCCGGCCCGCGCAGCGACAGCTGGTAGGAGACCGGTCCCATGCCGAGCGCCGCGTGCACCTGCCGCATCAGCGCCAGCACTCCGGCCACCTCGGCACCGGCCTGATCCTCGGCGCAGAAGATGTGCGCGTCGTGAGGAGCATCGAACGCACCCGGGACAGTCCGCCGAGGACCCCGGACCGTTCCGCCCGGTACATCGGGCCCAGTTCGGCGATCCGCAACGGCAGGTCACGGTACGACCGCCCGCGCGACCGGAAGATCAGCGCGTGATGCGGGCAGAGGCTCGGGCGCAGCACCAGTTCGTCGTCGCCGAGCCGCATCGGCGGGAACATGTCGTCGGCGAAGTTGCGCCAGTGGCCGGACAACTCGTACAGCCGGCGTTTGCCGAGCGCCGGGGAGTAGACGTGCCGGTACCCGGCGCGGCGCTCCAGGTCGTGCAGGTAGGACTCCACCTCGTGGCGGGGGGCCGCGCCGGCCGGAAGCCAGAACGGCAGGCCCGCACCGATCAGCGGGTCGGAGTCGAAGAGGTCCAGCTCGCGGCCGAGCCGGCGGTGATCGACGGACATTTCAGGGTCTCCCTCGCATCGGGACCCCGGACGACAAAGCCCCGGGCATGTCGCCCGGGGCCGGTCGTCGCTTCTAGCTCAGCATCGACTCGTCGCCGGGTCTTCCCGGCGTGGTCGTCATCAAGCTGAGCATCATGGAAGAGGATGTTAGGGAGCGCCGGTGCGGCCGGCCAACCAGTTTTCCGAGAGGATCTGGTAAAGGTAGTGGTCCTGCCAGCTGCCCGCGATCTTGAGGTAACCGGGTGCCATGCCGAAGCGCTGGAAGCCGTTGCGTTCGAGGACGCGCTGCGACCGTACGTTGTGAAGCATGGTGCCCGCCTCGACCCGATGCAGACCGTAGGTGAGGAAGGCCGCCTCGAGCACCGCCGCGACCGCGGCAGTGGCGACGCCGCGCCCTGCGGCGTCCGCAGCCACCCAGTAGCCCAGGTTGGCCGACTGGAAAGCGCCGTGCACGACGTTGGAGAGGTTGACCCGGCCGATGATCCGGCCACCCTCGACGATCGCGTGCGGCAGCGCGTTGCCGGCCCGTAGCGAGTCGGAGATGATCCGCCACTGACCCTCGATGGTGTAGTAGCTCTCGTCGCGCAGCGGATCCCAGGGGGCCAGGTGTTCCCGGTTGGCCCGGATCAGGGCCGCCATCTCCTCGGCATCGGCCGGGCTGATCAGCCGGATCGCCACGTCGCTCATGCCGCCGGAACCGTCACCCAGGCGATCACCGCGCGGTGATCGGAATCCTTCACATCGTGCACCTGGACATCCTTCACGCCGATGCGCTCGTCCACCAGCACGTGATCGATCGTCACCGGGGGAATCGGATCGGAGTCGTACGGCCCCCACGTGCCGATCCAGCCCTTCCCGACGGCGTCGGCGGCGTCCCGGTAACCGGTCGCGATCAGGTCCCGCATCAGCCTGTGGTCGAGGGTCGCGTTGAAGTCGCCCAGCAGGATCTTGGGAAGACCGCCCTCCGCGGGCAGCTGGGCGCGCTGGTCGGCCGACCAGCCGGGGAGCACGTCGGGGTGGGACGGGGCGAGCGGGTGCACCGACTCGACGTAGATCGTCCCGGCGCCGGGCACCTGCACCGCCGCGTGGGCCTGCTGGAAACCGCCGTCGTTGCGTTTGGCGGCCTGCTCGGCGAAGTCGTGGCGGGAGTACAGGCCGGAGCCGCTCGCGCCGGGTTCCGGGGCGAGCTGGTTGAACGGCAGGATCGCCTCCAGCCCGGCCGCCTTCAGAGCCGCCTGGCCGCCCTCGGTGAACTCCTGCACGGCCAGCACGTCGACCTGATTCTCCCGGACCAGCCGGACGATCTCGTTCGCGTCGGCGCCACCGAACAGCATGTTCGCCGTCATGACGCGCAGCTCGACACCGGTGGACGGGCCCCGGTCACGGTCGGTGACGAGCCGCGGCACCACGGCCGCCCCGAAACCGAAGGCGATCAGCACGGCCACCGCGGCGGCGGCCCAGCGCCGCGCGATCAGTGCCACCACGGCGGGGACCAGGGTCCAGACCGCGACGTACGGCGTGAAGGCCAGGAACTGCACCCACAGGCCGGCGTCCCAGCCGAACGTCCGGGCCGGGAGCCAGATCGCCGCCGGGACCAGCGACAGCCACAGCAGTACGGTCCAGACGATGCGCCGCCGGCGGACCGGTCGGGTCACGGGCGGCGCGTCGGTGATCGTCATGGCGGCGACGTTATCCGGCCGCCGCCACCCGCCACCGGTGAAGGAGGCCCAGGTCACATCATCCAGACATGGCCATATACGCAGGTGAGGCCGGGTGCGCGGCGGAACACCGCACACCCGGCCCGTCGTCAGATGTCCGCGTCGACCAGCTCGCCGAACTCGCCCAGCTCGTCCCGGATTACCGAACCGTCGCCCTCGACCACGAGGGTCAGCGCGTCCACGGCCAGGTGCTCGGCGGCCGCCTTCGACACCTGCTCGACGGTCGCCTCGAGGTATTCCGTGCGCAGCGTCTCGTAGTAGTCGTCCGGCAGGCCGTGCACCACGAGCGTCGACAGCGCACCGGCGATCGCGCCCGGCGTCTGCATCTCCACCGACAGCTGACCGGCCCGCCACGAACGGGCGACCTCCAGCTCCGCCTCGGTGACGCCCTCCGCCTGGGTACGGGCGATCTCACCGAGCGTGTCCCGGATCGCCGGGGCGGTCACCGCGGTCTGCACCCCGGCGGCCACCTCGAAACGACCCCAGCGGCGGCTCATGGCGTACGACCCGCGGATGCCGTACGTGTACCCCTTGACCTCCCGGATCAGGTGATTCAGGCGGGACGTGAACGCGCCGCCGAGCACCGTGGCGGCAAGCGTCATCGGCACGTAGTCGGGGGTGGCCCGTTCCGGTGCCCGGTGCCCGAACCGCAGCGTCGACTGCACCGAGTCCGGCCGGTCCACCAGGATGGTGCGCCGGCGTGGCGGCAGCACCACGCCGAGCGGGCCGGCCTGCTCCAGCGGCTCGCCCGAGGTGCCCTCGAACGCGGCCTCGGCCAGCGCCGCCAGATCGAGTGCGTCCAGGTCACCGGCGACCAGCAGGACACCCGGCCGCCGCAGCCACGCCTCGTGGAAGGCCAGCACGTCCTCCACGGTCACCGCCGCGACCGACGTGGGATCGCCGTGCAGCGGGCGGCTGTACCGCCCGTCGGCGCCGAACAGGTCGGCTCGCAGCGCGGCGTCGGCCCGGGGGCCCGGCTGCGCCCAGTCCATCCGCAGGGCGGTCACCTCGTCGTCGCGAACCCGTGCCACGTCCGCCGGATCCAGTTTCGGGGTACGGGCCGCCTCGGCGGCCAGGCGCACCGCGTCGGCGAGCAGCGGACCCGGTGCCGACACCCCGACCCGGAACGTGTCCCAGTCGACCGCTGGGGACAGCTCGGCACCGAGGCTCTCCAGCGCCAGGGCGTACGCCGCCGAATCGCGTTTGCGGGTGCCCTCCTCCAGCGACTTGGCGAGCACGGTGGCCGTGCCCTCGCGGCCGTCGGACTCGCGGGCCGCGCCCGCGTCCAGCACCAGCAGCGCGCTGGCCAGGAGCTGCCCCGGCAGGTGCGCGGCGATGACCGTACCGCCGTGTGCGGTGACCCGGCGGATCTGCGGGAACGCGTACGGCCGGGCCGTGCCGGTGCCCGGGCGGGTGGTGACGAGGCTCATGAGGGCTCCCCGGGAACGTAGGTGAGGGTGACGCGGGACTCGGGGCGCAGCACCTGCCTGGCCGCCTCGGTGACGTCGGCGGAGGTGACGGCCAGCCACTTCGGCAGGCGGTCGGCGGCGGTGGCCGGGTCACCGAACTGGGTCGCGTACCGCCCCAGCAGGTCGGCGCGGCCGCCGACTGTCGAGACGCCGCGCCACCACGCGGTCGTCAGCAGCGCCTTGGCCCGGTTCAGCTCGTCGTCGGTCACCGGCTCGTCGATCAGGCTCTGCACCACCTCGGCCAGACCCGCCTCCAGGGTCTCCAGCGAGACGCCGTCCTTGGCGGTGGCCGTGATGATCAGCGGGGCCGGCGCGTGCGCCAGATCCACCCCGTAGGCGCCGATGTAGTCCGGCTGGGCGATCCGCGCGCCGTCGGCGAGCCGCTGGTAGAGCCGGCTGCCCCGGCCGCTGCCGAGCACCATCGAGAGCACCGTCACGGCGTCGTACCCGGCCGTCCCGAACGGGAACGTCCGGTGCGACAGGTAGATCCGCGGGGCCGGCACCTTCGCGGTGACCGTCTCCCGTACCGCCTCGGTCGCCGGATCCGGAAGCGAACCGTCCGGCGCGGCCGGGATGTCCGGAACTGCGGCGATCGCGCCGAAGTACTTCTCCGCCAGCGCGAACACCTCGGCCACGCTCGTGTCGCCGACGACCGTCAGGACCGCGTTGTTCGGTGCGTAGTACTGCTGGTGGAACGCCTTGAACGTGTCCAGCGCGGCGGAGTTCAGATCCTCCATCGACCCGATCGTGGAGTGGTGGTACGGGTGACCCTCCGGGTACAGCAGCGGCAGCAGGCGCAGCCACGCGTCGCCGTAGGGCACGTTCTCGTACCGCTGGCGGCGTTCGTTCTTGACCACCTCGCGCTGGTTGTCGAGCGTCTCCTGGGTGAGCGCCGGGACGAGGCCGCCCATCCGGTCCGCCTCCAGCCAGAGCGCCAGCTCCAGGTGCTCGGACGGCATCGTCTCGAAGTAGTTCGTCCGGTCCGGGTTCGTGGTCGCGTTCAGCGAACCGCCGTTGCCCTGCACCAGCTTCATGTGCTCGGTCTTCTTCACGTGCTGCGAACCCTCGAACATCAGGTGCTCGAAGAGGTGCGCGAACCCCGTCTGGCCTGGCGGCTCGTGCCGGGAGCCGACGTCGTACCAGAGGTTGACGCAGACGACGGGGGCCGTCCGGTCCTCGCTGACGACGACGCGCAGACCGTTGGCGAGCTGCGTGGTTTCGATGGGCCACGGATACCCGGTCGTGGCGACCGGTGCGGTTGGTGACGTCACCCGACCAATCTTGCCCTGTATGTGTCGACTGCGTCGCCTTCGATCCCGCCCCGCCGGGCACGATTGCCGCATTACTACGTGGCGCGCGATGATCGGCAGTGCGATGCTGGGCGGCGTGCTTGAGGACGTACGGGTGAACGACCGCCTGACCATCCCGGCGGCCGAACTCTCGTGGCGTTTCTCCCGCGCGAGCGGCCCGGGCGGTCAGGGCGTCAACACCACCGATTCGAGGGTCGAGCTGTCATGGGACGTGCTCGGCTCCGACCTGCTGCCCCCGATGCTGAAGGAACGCGCCGCCGAGCGGCTGGGTCCACGGCTCGTCAACGGTGTCATCACGATCACCGCCGCCGAGCACCGCTCGCAGCTGCGTAACCGGGAGGCCGCCGCCGGCCGGCTGGCCGCGCTGATCGCGGGAGCCGTCGCGGTACCCCCGCGTGCCCGCCGGGCCACGAAACCGACCCGCGGTTCCGTCGAGCGCCGCATCGCCGAGAAGAAACGGCGTGCCCAGACCAAGCGCAACCGGCGCGGCGACCAGGACTGACCCGGCGCGTTTCCGGCTCCGCTGCACCAAGACCGCGACCGTGTTCGATCCCCTGCCCGGAGGTGCGTTGCACGCCTGGTCGGCGGAGGCTGCGGAGCACGGGGCCGCAGAGGGACGCCCCGGGCACGTCTGTGTCGAGGGCGGGTTCACCGGCCGTTGACCATCCGGCTCGGTCCGGTCCCTCCGAAAGGCGCGTCAGCGCTGGTTGAAGGGGGCGACAGCCTCACGGTTACGAGCGGCGGCGTCCGGGCCGAGCAGTGCCTCGCAGACACGGATGAGGCGGCTGCGCAGGGCGGCCGCGCGGCGGGCGAGTTCGCGCTGGCGTGCGACGTACTCCGCCTTGCCCTCCGGGGTCTCGATCTTGACCGGTGGGTGGCCGTAGGAACTCAGGTCGTACGGGCTGGCCTGCATGTCGAGCAGACGGATCTCGCCGGCCAGGGCGAAGCAGTCGAGCGCCAGAGCGCCGGGGACCGCCGGGCCCAGTTTCTGCGCCCACTTGTGCACGTCCATCGCGGCGTGCAGGCAGCCGGGCTGGTCCAGGTCGACCTGGGTGGCGCGGGTCGGCTGCAGCCGGTTGAGGCCGACCGCCTCGGGCGTGAAGAAGCGGAACGCGTCGAAGTGGGTGCAGCGGATGCTGTGCTGCTCGACCACCTCGTCGGTGCCCGCCTGGCCGAGGCGCAGCGGCAGCTCGTGGCGGTGCTCGGCGTCGCGGTAGACCATGGCCCACTCGTGCAGGCCGAAGCAGCCGGAGAAGACCGGCCGGGACGCGGTCGCGGTGAGCAGGCCGTGGATGTAGCGGACGCTCTCGGCGCGGGCGTGCATGAACGCGTCCTGATCGAGGGTGACGACACCGTCGGGATAGGACATGTAGAACTTCCACCCGGCGTGCTCGGCCAGGCCGCCGGGGGCCGCGGCCAGGCCGGTGCCCACGCCCGGATGCCAGCGGCGCAGCAGTGACGGGCGGGTGCCGTAGTAGTCGTAGAGGAAATCCTCGATGGCATGCTTCTCGCCCGCCGCACGGCGAGCACGGTGGCCCGCGGTCATCTGGTCGGCGCGCTCCGAGTGCGCCCGGGCGAGGGGAATCCAGGTAACCGAGGGCAGCGTGGTGGTGAGTGCCCTCACCTGCTTGATCCCCATCGCACCAATGTATCCAGCCGAGGCGATCAACACGATCACCGTTTGGCGCGAATGAGTTCCGCCACGGAATCTGGCATGAGAGACGTACGCCGATGTGTAGTAGGTCTACTACATCTTTGATAATCTGCTGGACATGACTGGATCGGTATTGGCCGCGGGTGCCGCGGTCGACACGCCGGGGGCGGGACACGTCATCGAGGTCCGCGACCTCCGCATGCGTTACGGGGCAAAGGAAGTGCTGGCCGGCGTCGACTTCACGGCGGCGGCCGGCGAGGTGGTCGTGCTGCTCGGGCCCAACGGCGCCGGCAAGACGACCACGATCGAGATCCTGGAGGGCTTCCGGGTTCGCTCCGGTGGGCACGTCCTGGTGCTGGGCACCGATCCGGCCGACGGCGACGAGCACTGGCGCTCCCGGCTCGGTGTGGTGCTCCAGTCCTGGCGCGACCACAGCAAGTGGCGCGTCCGCGAGCTGCTCGCGCACCTCGGCGCCTACTACCGGCTGTATTCCACCGCCGACCGGGTGCGTCCGTGGCCGGTGGACGATCTGCTCGACGTGGTCGGCCTGACCGCCGCAGCGGACACCCGCATCGCCCGGCTCTCCGGGGGTCAGCGGCGCCGGCTCGACGTGGCGATCGGCATCGTGGGGCGGCCCGAGTTGCTCTTCCTCGATGAGCCGACGGTCGGCTTCGACCCGGAGGCCCGGCGTGAGTTCCATGACCTGGTGCACCGGCTGACCGATGTGGACTCCACGACGATCCTGCTCACCACGCACGACCTCGACGAGGCGGAGAAGCTGGCGGACCGCATCCTCATCCTGGCGCGGGGTGAGATCGTCGCGAGCGGTTCGGCCGACGAGTTGACCCGGCAGGTGGCCGGGGAGTCGGAGATCCGCTGGACCCGCGACGGGCAGCGGTTCGTGCACTCGGCCGACGACGCCACCGGGTTCGTCCGCGAGCTGTTCCGCCAGCACGGTGACGCGATCGGTGACCTGGAGGTACGCCGGTCCAGCCTGGAGGAGACGTATATGAAGCTGGTCCGTGCCGCCGAGGAGGACGTGTGATGACGAGGATCGTCCGGCTCGGCCTGTCCCGTGGTCTGGTCGAGTTGCGCCAGACGCTCACCAACGGCTTCGACGTCTTCGGGTACGCCCTGCCGGCCCTGTTGCTGGTCGGCACCCTGCTGCTGATGCGGGACGACACCATCCCGGGCACCGATTTCAGCCTCGGCGCGCACAGCCTGGTCGGATCGCTCGGCATGCTCACCGCCATCGGTGGCGTGATGACCACCGCGCAGTACCTCGCGATGGACCGGGAGGACGGCACCCTGCTGCGGGCCAAGGCCACGCCCGACGGGATGAGCGCCTACCTGATCGGCAAGATCGTCCTGGTCGCCGGCGCGACCGTGGTCGGCTGCCTGTTCGTACTGGTGCCGGGGGTGTTCCTGGTGGACGGGCTGCGGCTGGACGCCACCGGTCTGCTCACCCTGGTCTGGCTGCTGCCGCTCGCCTTCCTCGCCACCATGCCGCTCGGTGCGATGCTCGGCGCGCTCTTCGACAACGCCCGCAGCGTGTCGGTCATCCTGCTGCCGATCATCGGGGTGACCGCGGTCTCCGGCATCTTCTACCCGATCACGGCGATGCCCGGGTGGTTGCAGGGCGTCGCGCAGGTGTTCCCGATGTACTGGCTAGGGTTGGGTCTCCGGTCGGCGCTGCTGCCCGGTTCGCTGGTGGTCGCCGAGCTCGGCGACTCGTGGCGGCATCTGGAGACGTTCGTGGTGCTGGGGGTGTGGTCGGTGATCGGGCTGGCGGTCGCGCCGGGGATCCTGCGGCGGATGGCTCGCCGGGAGTCGGGCTCCGCGGTGGCCGCACGTCGCCAGCGGGCGCTGTCCCGTGTGACGGTCTGAGGGCGCCGGTGGGTAGCGAGACCACGTACAACCGGATCGCGATGCTGCGCGCCGAGCGCGGCATCACCCGCCGGCAGCTCGCCGACGCTCTCGGGGTGCACTACCAGACGGTCGGCTACCTGGAGCGCGGCGAGTTCAGCCCGAGCCTCCATCTCGCGCTGCGGATCTGCGCCTACTTCGAGGTGCCGGTCGAGGTGATCTTCTCGCTGGAGCCGTTCCCGCGGCTCGGCGCGGAGGCACGACCGGCATAGGTTGTAGGGGAACGCTCGCACCGCTAGAGATGGGAATACCCGTGCGCTTCGCCCGTTTTGTTCACCCTGGTGGAGTCTCGTTCGGCGTCGTCGAGGGCGACAGCTCCTCGGGACTGACGGTGGCCGAGATCGACAGCATCCCGTTCAACGAGGTGCGCTTCACCGGTCAGCGATGGGCCCTGGCGGACATCCGGCTGCTCGCTCCGATCTTCTCCAGCAAGGTGATCGGAATCGGCCGCAACTATGCCGACCACGCTGCTGAGATGGGCAACGAGGTCCCCAAGGAGCCGCTGATCTTCATCAAGCCCTCCACCTCGGTGATCGGTCCCAACGACGCCATCCGCATCCCGGGCGTCACCGATCAGGTCGAGGAGGAGGCCGAGCTCGCCGTCGTGATCGGTGCGTCCGGCGCCCGCCGCGTCGACCGGGCCGGCGCCGAGAAGGCGATCTTCGGATACACCTGCGGCAACGATGTCACCGCCCGTGACCTGCAGCGCAAGGACCCGCAGTGGACGCGGGCCAAGGGCTTCGACTCGTTCTGCCCGATCGGCCCCTGGATCGTCACTGGCCTCGACGTCAGCGACATCGAGGTGCGCTGCGAGGTCGGCCGGGACCCGGAGAACATGGAGGTGCGCCAGATCGGGCGGACCAAGGACATGGTCTTCGACATCCCGAGCCTGATCTCGTACGTGTCGCACGTCATGACGCTGCTGCCCGGCGACATCATTCTGACCGGCACGCCGGCCGGGGTCAGCCGGATCGTGCCCGGTGACACCGTGTCGGTCAGCATCCAGGGCATCGGGGAGCTGCGTAACCCGGTCGTCTCACTCGACTGACCGTTCCGCTCCGCCGGCTCGTTCTGCCCCGTCAGTTTCCATGCCGTCCAAGAGCAGGGCCAGGCCGTAATCAAAAGCGGTCTGGCCCTCGTCGTCGAACCCGCCCGCGTTCCACAGCGCCGTCATCGCCGGGTGGCTCTCGACGTCGAACCACTTCTCCCAGAACTCGCCGCGATCCTGCCACCACGCCTCGGTGGACTGGCCGCTGGCCCGGCTCAGCCGGGTGTCCTCGCCGGCCTGACGGGCGAAGGCGTAGACGTACGCGGTGATCGCGAGTGCCGCCCGGTTGATCTTCCCGGCCGGCAGCCCGGCCGCGGACATCGTGGCGATCAGGAACTCCCGCTCCGCCATGGTGCCGGGCCCGAGCGGCGGCCGGACCAGGGAGACCTCGGTCAGCCAGGGATGGGCCACGAACATCTCCCGGGTACGCGCCGCGAACAGCGCCACCCGTTCGCGCCAGGACTCCTCGCCGGCGGTCAGGTCGCGCGCCAGCAGCACGTCGTCCACCATCAGCGCGACCAGATCCCCTCGCGACGGCACGTAGGTGTAGAGCGTCATCGTCGCCACCCCGAGATCTGCCGCGACCCGTGCCATCGAGGCCGCCTCCAGCCCGTCCGCGTCGGCGATCCGGATCGCCGCGGCCACCACGACGTCGACGCTGAGCCGGGGCGGGCGTCCGGCGGCCTTCCTCGCGGGCCGGGTCCGCCGCCAGAGGAGTGGGAAGTTGTCCATGATTCCGTATACCCTACGGGAAACAGTTCCCGTAGGGAGTACGAGAATGACGATCCTGGTAACCGGAGCCACCGCGAACATCGGCCGCATGGTCGTCGACGAACTGCTCGCACTCGGCGCCACCGACGTGCGCGCCCTGACCGTCGACCCGGCCCGCGCCGCGCTCCCGCCCCAAGTCGAAGTGGTCACCGGATTCTTCGACCAGCCCGACGCGGTCGCGGCCGCACTCGACGGCGTCGACAAGCTCTACCTGGCACCGCACCGCTCCACCGTCGCCGACACCTGCCGGGCGGCCGCCAAGGCCGGGGTGCGCCACATCGTCGACCTGGCCGGCTTCAAAGGCCTGCACTGGCAGGTCATCGAGGACGCCGTCGAAGCCACCGGCATCCCGTACACCCACCTCGAACCGGGCGAGTTCATGTCCAACACCACCAACTGGGCGCCGCAGATCCGGGCCGGCGACGAGATCCGCGACGCTTGGGGCGACGCCGCCGGCGCACCCATCGCCCAGGAGGACATCGCCGCCGTCGCCGCCCGCGTGCTGCTGTCCGGCGAACACGAGGGGCAGTCGTACGAACTGACCGGCCCCGAAACCATCAGCCGACGGCAACAGCTGGCCGCCATCGGTGACGCCCTCGGCCGCGATCTCGTCTACGTCGAACTCACCGGCGAGGCCGCCCGCGCCCACTACCGCGAACTGATGGGGGAGTTCGGCGACTGGTACCTCGACGGCCTCGCGCAACAGGCCGCCCACCCGCAGCCCGCGCAGCAGACCGTCGCGACCCTGCTCAACCGCCCCGCGATGACCTACAGCGAGTGGGCACGCCGTCACGCTGATCTATTTAGGTAACCCGATTTGGCGGGCAGGTAGGGCTCAGGTAAAGTTCTCTGCGGCACGGCAAGCCGGGCCAAATGGGGTATGGGGTAATTGGCAGCCCGGCTGATTCTGGTTCAGCTAGTCTAGGTTCGAGTCCTGGTACCCCAGCGCAGTCCTCCCTCCGGGGAGGGCAGTGCTGGAGCAAGACAGCACGTTCTGGTCCCGTCGTCTAGCGGCCTAGGACGCCGCCCTCTCAAGGCGGTAGCGAGGGTTCGAATCCCTTCGGGACTACATCGAGAAACTGCCCGCGTCTTCGGATGCGGGCAGTTTTGTTTTCGGTACGTCCGGCCTTTTCCGTCACCTGTCTCCGCGGGCCTTGCTGCTCAGCGGCTCGATGTGTAGCTCCGGAGTTCGGCGTAGCTCATCGGCTCGTGCGCCTGATCGGCTCGTGTAGCTCATCGGCTCGTGTAGCTCATCGGTTCGCGCGGCTCATCGGCTCGCGCGCCGCCGCCTGCCTCGGCGTAGCCCACGGGCGGATCTTGTGGCTTTGTGGTGAGGCATCGCACCGCAAACTCACGAGATCGGCGAAGACGATGCGATGCGAGGAGGCGCAGCAGGCTGTGAGGTGCGATGTGCCTTCCGGCTGGGCGGTGCCGATGTGGTTGATCGCGGATGATCCGGACGGCTGAGTCGGGAAGCCATGGCCGGTAAGGCGGGACGAGTGAGGCAGGCGGCGGGCTCGTACCGGCGGTCCGCAAGACGATCAGTGGTGCGGGTCACCCTGGTTGAGGTGGGTGGATATCCAATTTCGGCTGCGGCTGAGGGGCTGATACAGTTCAGTCCGCCGCCGCAACCGGGCGGTGGAAGGCAAGTTCTGGTCCCGTCGTCTAGCGGCCTAGGACGCCGCCCTCTCAAGGCGGTAGCGAGGGTTCGAATCCCTTCGGGACTACCAAAAAATCGGCTCGCATCGTAATGGTGCGAGCCGATTGCTTTTGATGCACTGCCCGAGCTGCCTCGGGGTGCCGCCCACGCCCGGTGCCGGTGGCTGTTCGCTCGCCGCGGTGTGCTGCCCGAGCCGGCCGGCCCTCCAGATCGGCCCCGGGATCGTCACCGGCCTCGACGTCAGCAATGCTTACCGGGGATCTAGGGACGCCCTCGTGCGCTGGCCGCCGGTGTGCTGACTCGCGTTGGCTTTCGGTGTGCTGCTCGTACTGACTGATGTAGTGACTCGGGTTTCGCTTCCGGCGCTCTGCTCCCGCTAGCTTCCGGTGTAGTGGCCCGCGCTGGCTTCGAGGTATTGCTCGCGATCCCGAGCGCCCGAGTGAAGCGGTCTGTACGGACCGAGCGACTGTGCGGACCGAGCGACTGTGCGGACCGAGCGACCGGGCGGACCGAGCGGTCTGGGTGGATTGAGCGACTCGGTGGACTGGGCGGTCTGTGCGGACCGAGCGGTCTGGCCGGCCTGGGCGGCAGCTCGGATTCGGTCAGCGACGGGTTGCGTTCTGCCCTGCGGAGATCCGGTCGCTGTCGGAGCACGTTCACGGCAATACTTCGGCGATGACTGACCTCACAGTGCGTCGTGTCGACTTCGGTTTGCTCATCCGGCCGCCTGAGGAGACCGGCACCGGGGCCGCCCGGGTGGAGCCGGCCCTTGGATACCTGATCGATCATCCGCGGGGACTGCTTCTCGTGGATACCGGGATGGGCAGTCATCCCGACGTCGACCGGCACTACCAGCCGCGCCGCATTCCGCTCGAGGTGGCGCTCGCCGGTGCCGGTGTGGTGATCGGGGACATCCGGTACGTGGTGAACTGTCATCTGCATTTCGACCACTGTGGCGGGAACCCGCGGTTCCCCGGCAACCCGGTCTTCACGCAACGTTCCGAGTTGGAGATCGCCCGGCATTCGGCCCATCACACGCTGCCGGAGTTGATCGATCATCCCGGAGCGCGTTACGAGGAGCTGGACGGCGCGGCGGAGATCCTGCCGGGTGTCCGGATCGTGCCTACTCCGGGCCATACTGCGGGGCACCAGTCGGTGGTGGTGACCACTGCGGACGGCACGGTTGTCGTGGCGGGGCAGAGTCACGACCATGCGTCCGGGTTCACGGGTGACGTTCTCGGGCACCGGGCCGGCGTGGGCGTACCGCCGGCCTGGATCGAGACGCTCCTGGCCTTCGACCCTCGCCAGGTGGTATTCGCCCACGACAACGCCGTCTGGACGCCGTGAGTTGCGGGCGGTTCAGCGTCGTAGGTCACCACGCGGTCAGGCGATCGCCGGGACGCGGTGAGGTGCGGGCGGTTCAGCGCCGTAGGTCACCACGCGGTTGAGGGTGAGCCGGCGGGCCCTGGCGTGGGCCCGCCGAGTCCGTGAACCGCACGAGGAAGTGACCGCGCGGGACGGCGGACCGTCAGAGGCCGGAGAGTCGCTGGCCGGCCCGTACGACGGCCATGGCGTGCCGCTCGCCGGGGCGGCGGCCGAGGCGTTCGATCGGACCGCTTATCGAAATGGATGCGATGACCCGTCCGGTGCGGTCGCGGATCGGCGCGGAGACGCTTGCCACACCGGGCTCGCGTTCGGCGACGCTCTGTGCCCAGCCGCGGCGGCGGACCTCGGCGAGGGTGCGGCCGGTGAACTTGCAGCGCGGCAGGAGCGGCATCACGGCCTCGGGGGGCTCCCATGCGAGCAGGATCTGTGCGGCTGATCCGGCGACCATCGGCAGCACCGAGCCGACCGGAACGGTGTCGCGCAGACCACTGGCGCGTTCGGCGGCGGCGACGCAGATTCGCTCATCGGCACGGCGGAGGTAGAGCTGAGCGCTTTCCCCGGTGGCGTCCCGAAGTGCGGACAGGAGGGGTTCGGCGGCGGTCAGCAGAACGTCCGGTGCGGCGTTGGCCAACTCGCCCAATCTGGGTCCCGGGCGCCATCTTCCTTGAGTGTCGCGCACCAGCATCCGATGGATCTCCAGGGCCTGGGCCAGGCGATGTGCGGTCGCCCGCGGCAGCTTGGTGCGTTCGACCAACTCGGCAAGGCTGGCGCCGTCGACACATGCGGCGAGGATGACAACCGCCTTGTCGAGAACGCCTACACCGCTCATACTGTGTCCCACAAGCCGAAACATACATTCCAGAATTTAGGATGTCCAGATGGTGGGAGTCACTCCCCAGAGCGGGAAACCCAGGACCCTGGCCGAGAAGGTCTGGGATGACCACGTGGTGCGCACGGCCGAGGGTGAGCCCGACCTGCTCTTCATCGACCTGCACCTGCTGCACGAGGTCACCAGCCCGCAGGCGTTCGACGGTCTGCGGATGGCCGGTCGCCCGGTCCGCCGTACCGACCTCACGCTCGCGACGGAGGACCACAACACCCCGACCGGATATGCGGATCCCGCGTTCAACACCCGCCGTGGTGACCTTCTCACGATCACCGACACGGTCTCGCGGACGCAGATCGAGACCCTGCGCAAGAACTGCGCCGAGTTCGGTGTGGAGATCCGGCCGCTGGGCGACGTCAACCAGGGCATCGTGCACGTGATCGGCCCGCAGCTGGGGCTCACCCAGCCCGGCATGACGATCGTCTGCGGCGACTCGCACACCGCGACCCACGGCGCCTTCGGGGCGCTGGCCTTCGGCATCGGCACCAGTGAGGTCGAGCACGTGCTCGCCACCCAGACGCTGCCGCAGTCCAAGCCGAAGACGATGGCCGTCACGGTCGTCGGCGAGCTGGGCGAGGGTGTCACCGCGAAGGACCTGATTCTCGCGCTGATCACGCAGACCGGCACGGGCGGCGGCAACGGCCACATCGTGGAGTACCGCGGCGAGGCCATCCGGAAGCTCTCCATGGAGGGCCGGATGACCATCTGCAACATGTCGATCGAGTGGGGCGCCAAGGCCGGCATGATCGCGCCGGACGAGACCACGTTCGCGTACCTCAAGGACCGTAAGCACGCCCCGCAGGGCGAGCAGTGGGACGCCGCGGTCGAGTACTGGAAGACTCTCGCCACCGACGCGGACGCCGAGTACGACACCGAGATCATCCTGGACGCCTCGGCAATCAGCCCGTTCATCACCTGGGGCACCAACCCGGGTCAGGGCGCCGCACTGAACAGCGTCGTCCCCAGCCCCGAGGACTTCCTCGACGAGGTCGAGCGCAGCGCCGCCCAGCGCGCCCTCGACTACATGGACCTCACTCCCGGTACCCCGTTCCGCGAGGTCCCGGTGGACGTGGTCTTCGTCGGCTCGTGCACCAACGGCCGCCTCGAGGACCTGCGGGCCGCCGCGGACGTGATCCGGGGCCGCAAGGTCGCCGACGGCGTACGCATGATGATCGTGCCCGGCTCCTACCTGGTGCGCGAGCAGGCCGAGGCCGAGGGCCTGGACAAGGTCTTCACCGACGCCGGCGCCGAGTGGCGGTTCGCCGGCTGCTCGATGTGCCTCGGCATGAACCCGGACACGCTCAGCCCCGGCCAGCGTGCCGCGTCCACCTCCAACCGCAACTTCGAGGGCCGGCAGGGCAAGGGTGGCCGTACCCACCTGGTCTCGCCGCAGGTCGCCGCCGCCACCGCCGTGGTCGGCAAGCTGGCCGCCCCCGCCGACCTCTGAGTAGGGGAGACCTACCAATGGACAAGTTCGTCACCCACAGCGGCAAGGTCATGCCGCTGCGCCGTTCCGACGTGGACACGGACCAGATCATCCCGGCGGTCTATCTGAAGCGGGTCACCCGCACCGGATTCGAGGACGGCCTCTTCAACGCCTGGCGTGAGGACCCCGGCTTCGTGCTGAACCGTCCGCAGCACGCGGGCGCCACCATCCTGGTCGCCGGGCCGAACTTCGGCACCGGATCGTCCCGGCAGCACGCCGTCTGGGCGCTGCGTGACTGGGGCTTCAAGGCGGTCATCGCCTCCCGCTTCGGCGACATCTTCCGCGGCAACTCCCTCAAGGAGGGCCTGCTCCCGATCCAGCTGGACCAGAAGATCGTGGAGAGCCTCTGGGACCTGGCCGACAGCGAGCCGGAGAAGGAGATCACGGTGGACCTGGAGGGCCGCGTGGTCCGGGTCGACGACGCCGCCTACGGTTTCCCGATCGACGACTTCAGTCGCTGGCGCCTCATGGAGGGCCTCGACGACATCGGACTGACGCTGCGCCACGAAGAGGCCATTACCGCGTACGAGAAGGGCCGCCCCGCTTTCAAGCCGGTCGTAGTCCTTTAGCCGCCGCGTTGAATTCGCCCCTGCCGGGTCACCCGGCAGGGGCGAATTCGTTAGGACACAACGGTTTTTTCGCCCGAATGTTTCTGTAACCAGGTCACAGGGCATACCGTGCGCGCAGAATGGCCCGTGACGGGCCAGTTCTCACGTCCGGGAGGAAACCGTGAACAAGGCCGAGCTCATCGAGGCGCTCGCAGTCAAACTGGGGGACAAGAAGACCGCGACCGCGGCGCTCGACGCGTTCATCAGTGAGGTGCAGAACGCCGTTGCGAAGGGCGACAAGGTGGCGCTCACCGGATTCGGCTCCTGGGAGAAGCGGGTCCGTAATCCGCGTGTGGCAAGGAATCCGCGAACCGGCGAGCCGGTGAAGGTGAAGAAGACGTCGGTCCCGGTGTTCAAGGTCGGCAACACATTCCGGGAACTGGTTGCCAGCGGAAAACCGGCCAAGGCGGCCGGCGCGGCGAAGAAGGCCGCGACGAAGGCGACCGCGACGGCGACGAAGGCGACCGCCACCAAGGCGACGGCGACAAAGGCGACGGCGACAAAGGCCGCCGCGACGAAGGCGACCGCCACCAAGGCCGCGGCCACCAAGGCGACCACCACCAAAGCGACGGCAACAAAGGCGACGGCGACAAAGGCCGCCGCGAAGAAGACGACGACCAAGGCGGCACCGGCGAAGAACACGGCGACGGCCGCCAAGAAGACGACGGTCAAGGCCACGCCGGCGAAGACCGCGACCACCGCTTCGGCGGCCAAGAAGACCGTGGCGAAGAAGACCACCACGGCGGCCAAGGCCACCCCGGTGACGAAGGCGGCACCGGCCAAGCGGACCGGCCGCAAAACGGCAGCTCCCGCTCCGGCTCCGGCCCGTGCGGCGTCACCCCGCCGCAGCCGCTGACCGAACCACCGAAGGCGTCCACCCGTACGGTGGACGCCTTTTCGGTGTTCCGGCGCGGCCCCGCCCCGGGGCCCTAGCGTCCGCATCATGCAGCGAGGATCGAGGCCACGCGGCCTGACCAGCCGGGCGGTCATCGCCGCGGCGCTGTTCGCGGTCGCGGTGGTGCCCGGGTGGACACTCGGTGACCTGGCCGAGGACAGGACCGGCTGGCCGGTGCTGGACTGGCTGATCACCTGCGGCTGGTCCGGCGTCTCGGTGGCCGTGGGTGCGCCGTACGCCTCTTACCGGCGTCTGGACGGGCTCGCCGGGGCGGTGCCCCTCTACGGCTGGTACCTGGCCGGCGTGCTCAGCTGGCGGCTCGCGCTGCTGCCCTATCGCGACTGGGAACCACGCCGCGACGAGCTGTGGCAGGCCCGCTGGCTCACCGGCGACCTGATCGGGTACTGGCGGGCCGACGCTTCGGCCCACCGGGCGGTCACAGCCGCGAAGCACCAAGCAACCGCTCGCCGGACCAGGTCAGCAACCAGCCGTCGCCCTTGGGCGTCTTGAACGGATGGTGGTCCTCGGTGCCGGACAGGGACGCCAGCAGGTGCGGCATCAACTTGCCCTGACTGCACACCACGACCCGTCCGGACCCGCGCAGCTCGGCCAGTCTGATCTGCGCCGCCGCCACCCTGGCCGGCAGACCGTCGGGGCTGAACGGCTCGGCGAACGCGGCGTCGTTCACGATCGGCCGGTCGCCGAGCGCGGCCGCCAGCGGTTCCAGTGTCTGTGTGCACCGCAGCGGCGGCGCGGCCACCAGCCGGCGCGGACGCAGAGCCGTGAGCAGGGAGGCGATCCGGTCCGCCTGCTTGGCGCCGACCGGATCGATCGGCCGCAGTTCGTCCCGGCCGGCCCATTTCCTCCGCTCACCGGCCCGGGCGTGCCGGACCAGCGCGATCACCGCGGTCACCGGCGGCAGCGCGGCGACCTCGGCCAGGACGGCCTTCTCGGCGGTGTACGTCAGACGCGCGACCGCCTCCGGCAGGGGGAGCCAGGCCTGCTCGTCCACCTCGTCGGTGCCGGACACCGTGCCCTCCGCGCCCACCGACATGAGCCAGTACGCCACATGCTTCGGCCGCCCGTCCGGCATCACGTAGTCGGTGGCCGTCAGCTGCAACTCGGGGATCGCGGCCACGCCGGTCTCCTCCGCGACCTCCCGCAGGGCACCGGCAAGCGGCAGCTCGCCACCGTGCAGCTTGCCCTTGGGCAGGCTCCAGTCGTCGTAGCGGGGCCGGTGCACGAGGCACACCTCGACCCGATCGCCGGACCGGCGGTGGACGACACCGCCGGCCGCTTGCTCCACGTCCTTCATGTGGCCCGTGCTTCTCAGGTGTTCTTCTTGCCGATGATCCGGCGCAGCATGGCGGCCTGGAGGTGCACCTGCGGACGGCCCGGCGCGCCCTGGTTGCGGTGCCAGACACCGTCGCCGTCGAGGTCCCAGCCCTCGGTGTGCTCGCCCATCGACAGTTCCAGCACGTGCCGGATCTCCTCACGCGCTGACGGCAGAGTCACCTTGACGAGGGCTTCCACCCGGCGGTCGAGGTTCCGGTGCATCAGGTCGGCCGAACCCATCCAGTACTCCGCATCGGCGCCGGGACCGAACCGGAACACCCGCGAGTGTTCCAGGAACCGGCCGACGATCGACCGCACCCGGATGTTCTCCGACATACCCGGGACGCCCGGCCGCAACGCACACATTCCGCGGATGATCAGATCGACCTTCACCCCGTCCTGCGAGGCCCGGTACAGCGCGTCGATGGTCTTCTCGTCGACGAGCGAGTTCACCTTGAACTGGACCAGCGCCTCGCCGCCCTCCCGGGCGATCCGGGCCTGCTCCTCGACCCGCTCGAGCAGGCCCTTGCGGACACCGTGCGGCGCCACCAGCAGACGCCGGAACGTGGTCTGCCGGCTGTACCCGGTGAGCACGTTGAACAGGTCGGTGACGTCGGCGCCCACCTCCGGGTCGGCGGTCAGCATGCCGAAGTCCTCGTACAGCCGGGCGGTCTTGGGGTGATAGTTGCCCGTGCCGATGTGGCAGTAGCGCCGGATCTGGTTGCCCTCCTGGCGTACCACCAGGGAGGTCTTGCAGTGGGTCTTGAGGCCGACCAGGCCGTAGACGACGTGGCAGCCGGCCCGCTCCAGCGTCCGGGCCCAGGCGATGTTGGCCACCTCGTCGAACCGGGCCTTCACCTCGACCAGCACCACCACCTGTTTGCCGGCCGCGGCCGCGTCGACAAGCGCATCCACTATCGGCGAGTCACCCGAGGTGCGGTAGAGCGTCTGCTTGATCGCCAGCACGTGGGGGTCGGCCGCCGCCTGCTCGATGAACCGCTGCACGCTGGTGGAGAACGAGTGGTACGGGTGGTGGACCAGGATGTCGGACTCGCGCAGCCGGTTGAAGACGCTGCGCGGCACCTCCCCGTCGGCCAGGTGCGGGTGGGTCGCCGGGACGAACGGACGGTCCTTCAGATCGTCGCGGTCGCATTCCCCGAACACCTGCCACAGCGACGACAGGTCGAGCAGGCCGGGCACCCGCAGCACGTCCTGGCTGTCCATGTCGAGTTCGCGTACCAGCAGATCGAGCACGTGGTCGCTGATCGAGGCGGCCACCTCCAGCCGGACCGGCGGCCCGAACCGCCGCTGCGCGAGCTCCCGCTCCAGTGCCTGCAGCAGGTCCTCGTCGCGGTCCTCGTCGACTTCGAGCTCGGCGTTGCGGGTCACCCGGAACAGATGCCACTCGAGGATCTGCATGCCGGGGAAGAGCTGGCCCAGGTGGACGGCGATCAGTTCCTCGATGGGCAGGAACCGCGCGCCGCGATGATCGTTCTGCACGGTCACGAACCGGTGCACGTTGTTCGGCACCTTGACCCGGGCGAACAGCTCCGGCGCGTCGCCGTCGGGATAACGAAGGGCGACGGCGAGATTCAAGGACCGGCTCGAGATGTACGGGAACGGGTGCGCCGGGTCCACGGCGAGCGGGGTCAGCACCGGGAAGACCTGCTCCCGGAAGAAGGTCCGCAACCGGCCCTGCTGGGCCGCGTCGAGCTCCTTCCACGACACCAGCTCGATGCTCTCGGCCGCCAGCTTCGGCCGCACCTCGTCAGCGAAGCAGGCCGCGTGCCGGGTGACCAGGTCGGCGGTCCGCTCGGTGATCATCTCGATCTGGTGGCGCAGCGGGGACCGGTCGCCGCCGCGCATCGGCAGGCCCGCGCTGAGCCGCCGCTTCAGGCCCGCCACCCGGACCATGTAGAACTCGTCCAGGTTGCTCGCGAAGATCGCCAGGAACTTCGCACGCTCCAGCAGCGGGGTGCCCGGGTCCTCGGCCAGGGCCAGCACCCGGGCGTTGAAGTCCAGCCAGGACAGTTCCCGGTTGAGGAAACGGTCCTCCGGCAGTTCGTAGCCCGGCTCGTCGTCGTGCTCGTCCTCGTCCTCGTCGTCGTCCAGATCGGGGACGGCGAGATCGGCCACCATCTCACTCGCCGTGAGCTCCACGACCTCGCGTTCGGTGATCACGGGCTCCGGCGCCGGTTCATCGGCCGTCTCGGCCGCGGGCGCGGGGTCGGGGGCCTCGATCAGCTGTGCTTCTGTCGGCTCGGGCCTGGGCAGAAAGCGGCCGTTGGGGCCACGCCGGCGGGGCTCGGGAGTCCGGGGCGGGGTCGTCATGGGTCCATCATTGCCGTTTCCGCAGAAACGTGAAACGAACTACCGGATGATCACATCAAGCCACTCCGGGAATTAACACCCGCCGAACCACACCAGTCGCGTCAGACTCCACCGTGACGCGCTGGCCGAGGCGAAGAAGCCGCAGGCCGGAGCGGTTGAAGGCGTCCGCGCCGAAAGTCAGCGGGGTGCCGTCGTCGAGCAACAGCGAGCCGGTGCGGGTGTCCGGGTCGAAATTCGCGATCGTCCCCTGCATGGGACGGAACGCTACCCGTCTCAGGCGGCCGGCGCGCACTCCGTGGCGCGGCCGAGTTCACGCAACAGCCCGCAGGTCCGCCGGCCCGCACCGAGGGTGAGCACCGAGTCGAGGTCGGCGGCCGTGTCCACATCCTGCCGCAGACCCGGCCAGTCCCCGTGCAGCACGGTCGCTCCGGACTCGGCATGCGCCGCCGCCGACGGCCCGCCGAAACGGGGATCCAGCGACCACCCGGCCCGTGCCGCCAGGAGCACCGTGCCGATGCCCGCCGCGTCCGGCACGAAACCACGGCCGGACACCCCGGCCAGCGCCTCGTCCAGCTGACCAGGCCGCAGAGCGGGCAGATCGCCGGCCAGCACCGCCCGGTTCGCCGACAGCCCGGCCGCCTCGTCGGCACCGAACCGCATCGCCGCGTTCAGCCCGCCGCCCGGATCCGGCACCACCCCGGCGCCGAGCTCGCGTACCGCCGCGCCGACCTCCGGATCGTCGGTGACCACCAGAAGCCGCGCCACCGACGAGGCGGCCAGGACCGCGGCCGCCGTGTCGCGCACCATGGCGAGGGCCAGTTCCGGATGACGGTCGGCGGGCACGGCGCCGCGCAGGCGTGTCTTCGCCGCGTTCAGCCGCTTCACCGGTATGACAGCCGTCCAATTCCGCACCCGACCATCCTGCCTGACGGGCGCGCGCAGCCGTGATCCGCGAGCCGCCCGCCCCCGCTTCCGGTCACCGGCGGCTTGCCGCGGAGCGGCGGGGAGTCGTCGATCGGACGTGATTCCGGAGACCCCTGCCTGGTCCCGGGGGAGGTGAGCGGGCATGATTTCGTCGCAGGTGAACGACGGGAGGCGGAGTGGACGCCGCCGTTCGAGGGACGGGGGACGCCATGAGACGGCTCAGGCTCGGCTTCTGGCAGCGTGTCGCCGTGATGCTGGTGCTCCCAGTCATGACCGTCCTGACGCGCAAGACGTGGCTGAGGCAGGACCGCATCCCGGCCACCGGCCCGGTCATCCTCGTGCCGAACCACGTCTCGCACTTCGACCC
The DNA here is from genome assembly GCF_040639655.1 of Actinoplanes sp. NPDC023801. NCBI lineage: Bacteria > Bacillati > Actinomycetota > Actinomycetes > Micromonosporales > Micromonosporaceae > Actinoplanes > Actinoplanes sp. NPDC023801. The sequence continues at coordinate 894,872 of NZ_JBFAAI010000001.1, forward strand.
GCTCGTCGTCGCGCACTACCTCTACCGGGCCGGACGATGGCCCCGCTTCCTGGGCAAGGCCAGTGTCTGGCAGGTTCCGATCATCGGGTACCTGCTCACCAAGACCCGGCAGATCCCGGTCGAACGGGGCAGTGTGGAGGCGGTGAAGTCGCTGGACACCCTGATCGAGGCGTTGAGGGAGGGCGGCGCCGTGGTGATCTACCCGGAGGGCACCACGACCCGGCACCCCGACCTGTGGCCGATGCGCGGCAAGACCGGGGCGGCCCGGCTCGCACTCCTCACCGGTGCCCCGGTGGTGCCGATCGCCAACTGGGGCCCGCAGGCGATCTTCGATCCGCGTACCAACCGGCTGAAACTGCGCCGGTCGCACGTCACCGTCACCACCGGTGAACCCGTCGATCTGAGCCGGTGGGCCGGCCTCGAGCCGACCCGTGCGGTACTCGAGGAGATGACCGAGAAGATCATGCTGAGCGTCCGTGATCTGCTCGCCGAGATCCGCGACGGCGAACCGCCGGCGCTCTACGACCGGCCCGCGCGACGGGCCACTACCGCGGAGGAAGCGCCATGAAGGCCGCCGTCATCGGATCCGGCTCCTGGGGAACCGCGTTCGCGAAGGTGCTCGGCGAGGCCGGTTCGGCGGTGACCATGTGGGCCCGGCGGGAAGCCGTGGCCGCCGAGATCCGCGACAAGCACGGCAACGACGGCTCGCTCCCCGGCGTCCGGCTCTCCGACAGCGTCACGGCCACCACCGACCTGGCCGAGGCGGTGAGCGGGGCCGAACTGATCGCGATCGCCGTACCGTCCCAGACGTTGCGCGGCAACCTCGCCGACTGGGCCGGGCTCTTCCCGTCCGACGCGACCGTGGTGTCCCTGATGAAGGGCATCGAGCTCGGCACCCTCAAACGCATGAGCGAGGTGATCGTCGAGACCGCCCGGGTCGCACCCGATCGGGTGGTGGTCGTCTCCGGGCCGAACGTGGCCCCCGAGATCGCCGCCGAGCAGCCCACCACGACCGTCGTGGCGTGTTCCGACGAGGGCCGTGCCAAACAGGTGCAGCACGCTCTCGCCACGCCCTACTTCCGGCCGTACACCAGCGACGACGTGATCGGCTGCGAGCTCGGCGGGGCCTGCAAGAACGTGATCGCGCTGGCGTACGGCATGGCCGTGGCACTCGGTCTGGGCGACAACACCCGGGCCTCGCTGATCACCCGCGGGCTCGCCGAGACCGCCCGGCTCGGCGTCGCGCTCGGCGCCGACCCGCTGACCTTCGCCGGCCTGGCCGGCCTGGGCGACCTGGTCGCCTCCTGCTCGTCGCCGCTGGCCCGCAACCGCAAGTTCGGAGAGCACCTGGGCCGTGGCGAGACCCTGGAACAGGCGCAGATCGCCACCCGGCAGACCGCCGAGGGCGTCAAGAGCTGCCTGTCCATCCGCGACCTGGCCCGCGCGAACGGCGTCGAGATGCCGATCGTCGAGCAGGTCGAGCGCGTGTGCCACGAGGGTGTGGACCCGCGGGTCGCGGTCAAGCTGCTGATGACACGAGAGATGAAACCCGAGTGAGCTCGTACTCCGACGGCACCCGTGCCGTACACGCCGGTCTCCCCACGCCGGAGGTCGGTGAGCCGTTCCTGCCCGGGCCGGTGTTCGCCGCGCCCTACCACCTGGACCCGGTCACCGGGCCGGGGGCGAACGGTTACGCCCGTACCGAAAATCCGACCCGGCAGGCGCTGGAAACGGCGATCGGAGCCCTCGAGGGTGCGCCGACGCTGGTCTTCTCCAGCGGGCAGGCCGCCATCACCGCACTCCTCCTCGCCGTTCTGCGGACCGGCGACACCGTCGTGATCCCCGCGGACGGCTATTTCACCGTACGGGCATTCGCCGAAGGCACCCTGCGTGATCTGGGCGTCCGCACCCTGCTGGCGCCGACGGCCGGGCCCTACCCCGACTTCGGCGGGGTACGGCTCGTGCTCCTGGAGACGCCGGCCAACCCGGGACTGGACGTGTGCGACGTGCGGGCGTTGTCCGCTGCGGCCCACGAAGCCGGTGCACTGGTGGCCGTGGACAACACGACGGCGACGCCGCTCGGGCAGAACCCGCTGGCGCTCGGCGCCGATCTGGTCGTCGCGTCCGGGACGAAGGCTCTCACCGGGCACTCCGACGTCCTGCTCGGCTACGTGTCGGCGACCGACCCGGCGCTGCTCGGCAAGGTGGAGACCTGGCGCAAGCAGACCGGTGCCGTGCCGGGCGCGTTCGACGCGTGGCTGGCGCACCGGTCGATCGCCACGCTCGACCTGCGGCTGGCCCGGCAGAGCGCGAACGCGGCGGCCGTCACCGAGCTGCTCCTCTCGCGCTCCGACGTGACCGGGGTGCGCTGGCCGGGACTGCCGTCCGACCCGTCCTATCCGGTGGCGTCGGCCCAGATGCGGCGGATCCCCGGCATCGTGTCGTTCGACCTCGGCACCGCCGAGCGGGTCGGCCGGTTCCTGTCGGCGGCCCGGCTGGTGTTCGCGGCCACCTCGTTCGGCGGGGTGCACACCACGGCCGACCGCCGGGCCCAGTGGGGTGACGACACGTCCCCCGGGTTCGTCCGGTTCTCCTGCGGCATCGAGGACACCGCGGACCTGCTCGCCGACATCGGCGCGGCTCTCGACGCCGCATGACCGCCTGGAGCGGTTTCAGCGGCGACGAGGTGGCGGCGCTCACGCGGGGCGAGAGTTTCTTCACCGATCCGGGCGAGCGGGACTGTCCGTCGTGCGGGCAGCGGCGGCTGCGGGCCTACTTCACGGTCCCGGAGAACGCCAGACGGCCGACGGTTGTCAGTTACGTCTGGTGCGGTGCCTGCGACAAGTTCGTCGGCACCCGCGCCCGGCACCCGGAGGGCCTGATCTTCTCCGACCCGCTGGCGACCCTGACCGCCGCCGAACGCCGCGAACTGGAGCGCAGCCTGACCGGCTTCCTGGCCCACCTGGACACCCTGTGGGACACCGGAGCCCTGCCCCAGACCTTCACCGCCTGAAGCCCGAGTTCGGCGGCTCGGGTTCGGTGGCTGGGCGCCACCGTTGTCTCAGCGCCGCTGAGACAACGGTGTGCGACAGCTAGTGGTTCGCGACGAAGTCGTGCAGCCAGTCGGGGGTCACTTCCCCGTTCGGGGCGGTACGGCGGAGGGCTTCGCCGGGGCGGATGCCGAGCAGGGTGAGAGTCATGGTGGCCAGCAGGGTGGAACGGCCGTTGTCGGGCGCCGCCTGGGTGACCACGAAACGGCCGGCCCGCACCTCACGGGCGAGCCGGATGGCGAGCGCGACCACCTCGTGGGCTTCCTGCTGACCGGCCGCCGCCGAGGAAGAGGCACCCGGTGCGGGCGACCCGGTATCCGGTGGGGGCGCCGACCCGGTCGAGGTGGGGAACGGCACCACCTCGATGCCGGCGGTGTCCGGGCCCGGCTCGGCGGACGAGACGAGCACCTGCACACCGGCTTTCGCGAGTGCGCCGAGCTCCTGCGGCGTCCACGGCTCGTGCACGGGGTGTGCCATCGTCGCCAGCTGCCCCGGGCCGGGGCCCGCGATCACGTGGAGTGCTGGAGCCATCGACGCTTCGTCCTCCGCTGCCTTGGGTGATCGTCATGAGTGCCGTCACTGATCCCATATTCGGCTTACGCAGAGTAGGGTCACCCCCGGCATGCCCGCTAGCTGGAAGGCACGGAGAAGAGTGACGTCCCCTCGCAAGACCCGCGTCGCGATCGTTTTCGGCGGTCGCAGCACTGAGCACGCTATTTCCTGCGTCAGTGCCGGTGCGATCCTGGCCGCTCTGGACCCGGATCAGTACGAGGTCGTCCCGGTCGGAATCACCCGTGAGGGTCGGTGGGTCCTCGCTTCGGGTGACGCCTCCCGGCTCGCCATCAGCGGCCGGACGCTGCCTGAGGTCACGGCTGAGTCCGGCAGCGCGGTGGTGCTCTCCGCAGACCCGACGTCGAGCGAGCTGATGGTCCGCGAGCCCGCCGACGGGGTCTCCGACCTGGCCGGCGTGGACGTGGTGTTCCCGGTGCTGCACGGGGCCTACGGGGAGGACGGCACGATCCAGGGCATGCTGGAGATGGCCGGTATCCCGTACGTGGGCGCGAACGTCTTCGCCTCGGCGGCGGCCATGGACAAGGAGTTCACCAAGAAGCTGGCGGCCGCGGAGGGCATTCCGGTCGGGCCGTACGCGGTGCTGCGTGCCGGGGCGTCACTGTCCGAGGCCGACAAAGAGCGCTTGGGCCTGCCGGTCTTCGTGAAGCCGTCCCGGGCCGGATCGTCGATGGGCATCAGCAAGGTCACCGACTGGGCCGAGCTGGACGCGGCCGTCGCCGCGGCTCGTCAGGTCGACCCCAAGGTGCTGGTCGAGGCCGCGATCGTGGGCCGTGAGATCGAGTGCGGGGTGCTCGAGGGCGAGGCCGGCGGCGTGCCCGAGGCCTCACTGCTCTCCGAGATCCACATGGACGACGTGGAGTGGTACGACTTCGAGACGAAGTACCTGGACGGCAGCCGGTACAGCATTCCGGCCCCGCTCGACGAGGCGACCACCCGGAGGATCCAGGAGTACTCGCTGCGGACCTTCACGGCGCTTGACTGCGCCGGCCTGGCCCGGGTCGACTTCTTCCTCGCCGAGGACGGGCAGATCTTCCTCAACGAGATCAACACGATGCCGGGGATGACGCCGAACTCGATGTTCCCGCGGATGTGGGCAGCCACCGGCCTCGAGTACCCCAAGGTGGTGGACCGGCTGATCCGGATCGCGCTCAGCCGGGGCACCGGCCTGCACTAGCCGGCCAGCACCAGCCGGCCCGTCACTCGCACCCGCTCGGCATGGTGCCGGGATCCTTCGACTTCACGGTTTTCACGATCGTGTCGGAGAACTCGTTCGCCCACTGGGCTGGATTTTCGTACGACGACGGCACGGTCACCCGCACCGGGACCTCGCGGTCCATCGTGGTGAGGGTGGCCGCGTCGGTGCCGGGTGCGCCGTACCAGCAGACGTTGTTCATGAAAAGCAGCTCGGTCTCCAGCGGGACGCAGCCCGGGGTGGAGTCGCCGGGGACCTTGCACATCTGGGGCTGGGCGACCCCGCAGGACACCGTGATCGGCGGTTCGCCGTAGGCGGCGTTCTGCTCGGGCCCGGCCGTGACCGGGCGGCCCGGAAGGTCCCGGATCTTCGCCGGGAGCTGGGACGTCACGGCCAGGCAGACCTGGGTGGCCCGCTCGTCGAGCCGTGGCGCTTCCATCACTACCGGGGTATTCGGAACCGGAACCGTCCGCTTTTCTGTTTTGTCCGTATTGTCAGGCATTATGGTGAAGAAGGCGACAGCGCCGACGATCAGTGTCACCGGAATGGCCACCACCGTCGCCCACAGGGCAGCTGCCCTGCGGGCCGGGTCCTTCTCCGGGGTCTGCTTCGGCGTGTCGACATCCACCATGTCAGAGGTTTACCACGGAGCAGGTGAGCGTCCGCGTGATGCCCGGAACGAACTGGACCTTGCTCACAATGAGGCCACCCAGCTCGTCCACCGTGTGGGCCTCGGTGAGGACCACCACGTCGTACGGCCCGGTCACCGCGTCGACTCGAACCACTCCCGCTATCTTCTCGATCGCTGCGGCCACGTCACGGGCCTTACCGACCTCGGTTTGAATGAGGATGTATGCCTGGACCACGATCGACTCCTATCCGCCACCGCGTCGGTGATCCCCGGTCGTGAAACTACCGTACGAAGCGGCGCGGCAGCGGCACGCCACCATCGAAGGACTTAGACGTGAGCATCGCAGAGACCGGTGAATTCGGGCTGATCGGCCGAATCGTTACCCGGCTCGGTACCGGAGACGCCACCCTGATCGGTCCCGGCGACGACGCGGCGGTGGTCAAGGCCTCCGACGGACGGGTCGTCGCCTCCACCGACGTGCTGGTCGAGGGCCGGCACTTCCGGCGTGACTGGTGCGGTGCCGCCGACATCGGTCACCGGGCGGCAGCCGCCAACCTCGCCGACATCGCGGCCATGGGCGCGGTGCCGACGGCCCTGCTGGTGGCCCTGTGCGTGCCGGTCGGCCTCGACGTCGCATGGGCCGAAGGACTCGCCGACGGCCTCACCGCCGAAGCCGGGCTGGTCGGCGCGTCGGTCGTCGGCGGCGACACCTCGGCCAGCCCGACGCTCACCATCGCGGTCACCGCACTCGGCGACCTGCGCGGCGCCGAGCCGGTCCGGCGCGGCGGCGCCCAGCCCGGCGACGTCGTGGCCCTCGCCGGGCGGATCGGTTACGCGGCGGCGGGACTCACGGTTCTCTCCCGAGGATTCCGTACGCCCAAACTGCTCGTGGAGGCGTACCGGCGCCCCGCCGTCCCGTACCAGGCGGGTCCCGTGGCGGCGCGGCTCGGCGCGACCTCGATGATCGACGTCTCGGACGGGCTGCTCCAGGATCTCGGTCACATCGCCGAGGCGAGCGTCGTCGGTATCGACGTGCGCAGTGACGCGTTCGAACTCCCCGGCCAGATGCGGGACGCGGCCAAGGCGCTCGGCGTCGACCCGTACCAGTGGCTGCTTGCCGGCGGCGACGACCATCCGCTGGCCGCGACGTTCCCGCCCGGGGTGACGCTGCCGCCGGAATGGCGGGTGATCGGCTCGGTGCACGACGGCTCGGGTGTCACCGTCGACCGCAAGCCCTGGACCGGCGGGACGGGCTGGGATCACTTCCGCTGACGTGACTACGCTGGCCGGGTGCAGGACATCAAGATCAAGTCAGTGCGGTTCGACGAGGCCGAGGTGCAGAGCCTCGTCGCGGAGAACCTGCGTGACCTCTCCGAACGGTACGGCGGCACCGGCGACGACACCCCGGTCACGGCTGATGACTTCGCCGCGCCCAACGGCGACTTCCTCGTGGCGGTCGCCGACGGCGAGCTGATCGCCAGCGCGGGGTGGCGCCGCCACGGCGACGACGCCGAACTCAAGCGCATGTTCACCACCAAGGCCGCGCGGGGCCGGGGCATCGCCCGCCGGATGCTCGCCGCGATCGAGGAATCCGCCCGCGGCGCCGGCTGCCGCCGGATGATCCTGGAGACCGGTGACCGACAGCCGGAGGCAGTCGCGCTCTACGAATCGGCCGGTTACGTGCGCGTCGAGAATTTCGGCTACTACAAGGATCACCCGGACGTGCTCTCGTACGGCAAGCCCCTTCTGCCGCAGCCCCGGCCCGCCGCGGACTGATCGCTTCCCGCGGCTGTGCCCCACAGCTGTCACCCGCGGCCCGAGGCAGCGCTCCGCCACAGCCACACCCCGCGGCTGGCCCTCCCCGCTGTCTCAGGCGCCTCGAGGCAGCGGTCTGTCCCAGCCGCCGGGTTCGGGCTGGCTGTCGCCGTTGTCTCGGGTGTGTTGAGGCAGCGATGTGTCACAGCTGGCGGGCCGTTGTTCACAGCGGAGAGCCGCTGAGCCGAGACGCTGGATACGGCGAAAAGCCGTCGAACCCGAGGGCTCGACGGCTTTCGACTGGGCCTGCTCAGGCCTCGATCAGGCGCGGACGACCTTGCCGGCCTTGATGCAGGAGGTGCAGACCTGAAGCTTCTTGGTGGTGCCACCACCGGCCGGGGTGCGAACAGACTGGATGTTCGGGTTCCACCGGCGGTTCGTCTTCTTCTTCGACCACGGCACGTTGTGACCGAAGCCGGGTCCCTTGCCACAGACGTCGCACACGCTAGCCACGGGATACTCCTGGGTGTGATTCGAAAGCTGACCTGCTCCAGGACTGCCTGTCGAGGCAGTTTCTGAAGGCGCCCAGGGAGGCATCGCCCAGGCAACCCGGCAAGGTTACCCGATCCCCGGGGAGTACAGCCAATCGCCCCCGGTCAGGGCGCGTGCCCGGCGATTGTCAGGGGTGGTTAGTACGATTTTCGCGTGCTGGAGACCCTCGATGCCGCCGCGGTACGCCGCTGGTGCCACGGTGGGCTGGAGGCGCTCCGGGTGCATCAGCGTGAGATCGACGATCTGAACGTCTACCCGGTTCCCGACGGCGACACCGGCACCAACCTGGTGCTCACCCTGACCGCGGCGCACGAGGCACTGGCCTCCTCGCCCGACTTCCCCGAGCCGGCCGATCCGGCCGATCCGGGGCAGACCGGGGGAGCGCCGGGTGTGGGCGGGCTCATGCGGCGGATGGCCCGGGGAGCGCTGCTCGGGGCCCGTGGCAACTCCGGTGTCATCGTCTCCCAGATCCTGCGCGGGATGGCCGACGCGTTCGCCGGCGGGGGCGCGGTGCGGGGGAACGAGCTGGCGCGGGCGCTGCGGACGGCTACGGACGCCGCCTACGCCGCGGTGGCCCGGCCGGTCGAGGGCACCGTCCTCTCGGTGGTCGCCGCGGCGGCCGAGGGTGCCGGCCGGATCAAGTCCGACAACCTGGTCACCGTGGCCCGGGCGGCCGCGCGTGCCGCTGCCGAGGCCCTGGCCCGCACCCCGCAGCAGCTCCCGGTGCTGGCTATGGCGGGTGTGGTCGACGCCGGCGGCCGGGGCCTCTGCGTGCTGCTCGACGCGCTGGTCGACGCCGTCGGCGGCGGCAGCCCGCCGGGGCGTGCGGCGGGCGACGATGCGACCGAGCAGGACCCACCCGGACCGATGGGGGACGAGGACCGGCCGCCGGCGGGCCACGCCCGTGACGTCGGAGGAGATCAACCGGCGGAGGGTCGGATCGGCCGGGCCGGAAGCGATCAGCCGGCGGGGGGCCGGACAGGTCGGACTGGAAGCGATCAACCGGCGGGGGGCCGGACAGGTCGGACTGGAAGCGATCAGGCGGCGGGGGGCCGGACCGGCCGGGTTGGAAACGATCAGCCGGCGGTCGGCCGATGGGCACGAACCGGAAGCGAACAGCCAGCGGTGGGCCGATGGGACCGGAGAGGAAGCGATCAGCCGACGGCGGGCCGGTGGGAGCGAACCGGAAGCGATCGGCTGGCGGGCGACACGGATAGGCCCAGCGGGGATCGTCCGGAGACGGGACACGAGCGCCAACCGGCCTGGGAGGAACGTCCAGACGGGTGTGCCCCGGCCTGGGAGGAGCGACCGGACAGGAGCGCCCCGGCTCGGGAGGAACGGCCGGACGGGAGCGCCCCGGCTCGGGAGGAACGTCCGGACGGGAGTGCCCCGGCTCGGGAGGAACGTCCGGACGGGTGTGCCGGGTTCGGTTACGAGGTCCAGTACCTGCTGGACGCCACCGCCGAGGCTGTCGACCGTCTGCGCCTCGTCCTCGACGGGCTAGGTGACTCGCTGGTCATCGTGGGCACCGGCGACGGCGATCCACCGACCTGGAACGTCCACGTGCACGTCACGGAGATCGGACCGGCCATCGAGGCGGGAATCGGCGCCGGTCGTCCGTACAAGATCAATGTCACTCCTCTGGAGGAGCACCGGGCCGGAGGTGATCGCAGAGGTGCCGTGGTCGTCGCCGCCGGCGACGGCCTGACGGCGCTGTTCGAGGCGGAGGGCGCGGTCGTCGTCGACCGCAACCCGTCGACGGCCGAGATGCTGGCCGCCGTGCGCGCCACCGGCGCCCGTTCGGTGGTGCTGCTGCCCAACGACGCCAACACGCAGGCTGTCGCCGTCTCCGCGGCCCGGGAGGCCGAGGCCACCGGTGCCCGGGTGAGCGTCGTCCCCACCCGGTCACCGGTCCAGGCGCTCGCTGCCCTGGCCGTGCGGGATCCGCAACGGTCCTTCGCCGACGACGTCATCGCGATGGCCGAGGCGGCCGGTGCCTGCCGGTACGGCGAGGTCTGCACCGCCCAGCGGGACGCGTTCACGGTGGCCGGCCAGTGCCGGGCCGGTGACCTGCTCGGCCTGGTCGACGGCGAGGTGCACGTGATCGGCGAGGACCTGGCCGAGGTGAGCCGGCGCCTGCTCGACCGGATGCTCGGCGGCGGTGGCGAACTGGTGACCCTCGTGCTCGGGGCGGGCGCACCACCGGGTCTCGAGGATGACCTCCGCGGTCACGTGCACCGCACCTGGCCGTTCATCGAGTTGCAGAGCTACGCGGGCGGCCAGCCCCGTTACCACCTGTTGGCAGGAGTCGAATGACCACGACCGACACCCCGTTGACCAAAGTGCTCGGCGCAAAGACCGCGAAGGCCCTGGAGCAGCATCTCGAGCTGCACACCGCGGGCGACCTGATCTACCACTTCCCGCGGCGGTACGACCAGCGCGGCGAGCACACCGACCTGCGCAGCCTGGCGGTCGACGAGCAGGTCACGGTGCTGGCGCAGGTGCAGGGGATGAGCGTGAAGCCGATGCGGCAGCGGCGCGGCAACATGCTCGAGGTGACCATCGGGGACGGCTCCGGTGCAACGCTGACCTGCACGTTCTTCAACCAGGCGTGGCGGGAACGGGAACTGCGCAAGGGCGTGTGGGGACTGTTCGCCGGCAAGGTGACCGAGTTCCGCGGCAAACGTCAGCTCAACGGCCCGGCCTACCAGCTGCTGAGCGCGGACGCGTCCAAGGACGACGCGGCCGCCGAGATCGAGGAGTTCGCGGGGGCGCTCATCCCGGTCTACCCGGCCGCGCAGGCGGTGCCGACCTGGGTGATCGCCAAGTGCGTGCGGACCCTGCTGGACACCTTCGAGCCGCCGGACGACCCGATGCCGGCCGAGGTACGCGCGAAACGGAACCTGGTCGGCATCGGGACGGCGCTGCGCGAGATCCACCGGCCGAGTTCCGACGCCGGCCTGTACTCGGCGAAGCACCGGCTGAAGTGGGATGAGGCTTTCGCCGTACAGCTGACTCTCGTGCAACGCCGTGCGAGGGCCGCCGCGGCGCCCGGCACCGCCCGGCCCCGCACCGACGCCGGGATCCTGGCGAAGTTCGACGCCGGGCTGCCCTACGAGCTGACCGAGGGGCAGCGGGAGGTCGGCGAGGAGATCGCGGCCGACCTGGCCCGGCCCCACCCGATGCACCGGCTGCTGCAGGGCGAGGTCGGGTCCGGCAAGACCCTCGTCTCGGTACGCGCGATGCTGCAGGTCGTCGACGCCGGCGGGCAGGCCGCGCTGCTGGCCCCGACCGAGGTCCTGGCCACCCAGCATTTCCGCGGGATCAGCGCCCAGCTCGGCGCGCTGGGCCGGGCCGGTGAGCTGGACGGCGACCCGGAGGGCACGCAGCTCACCCTGGTCACCGGCTCGCTCGGTGCGGCGGCCCGGCGTGCGGCGCTGGCCAAGGTCGCCGACGGGACGGCCGGGATCGTGGTGGGCACACACGCCCTGTTGTACGAGGGGGTCGACTTCTCCGATCTGGGGCTGGTCGTCGTGGACGAGCAGCACCGGTTCGGGGTCGAGCAGCGGGACGCGTTGCGGGCCAAGGCCGCGAAACCGCCGCACGTGCTGGTGATGACCGCGACGCCGATTCCGCGGACGGTGGCGATGACCGTCTACGGCGACCTGGAGACCTCGGTGCTGTCGCAGCTGCCGCGCGGCCGGTCGCCGATCGCCTCGCACGTCATCCCGGCTCTGGAGAAACCGGCCTACCTGGACCGCGCCTGGGTGCGGATCAAGGAGGAGGTCCGGTCCGGCCACCAGGCGTACGTGGTGTGCCCGCGGATCGGGGAGGACGAGGACACCCCGCCCAAGGACGGCGAACCCGCCCGGCGCCCGCCGCTGGCCGTCACCGAGGTCTTGCCACTGTTGCGCGGCGAATACCTCAAGGGTCTGCGGATCGAGATGCTGCACGGCAAGATGCCGCCGGAGGAGAAGGACGCGGTGATGCGCCGGTTCGCCGCCGGTGACGTGGACGTGCTGGTGGCGACCACGGTGATCGAGGTCGGGGTGGACGTGCCGAACTCGACGGTGATGCTGATCCTGGACGCCGACCGGTTCGGCGTGTCCCAGCTGCACCAGCTGCGTGGCCGGGTCGGCCGGGGCTCGGCGCCGGGCATCTGCCTGCTGCACACCGAGGCCATGGAGGGCTCGGCGGCGCGGGAGCGGCTCGACGCGGTCGCCTCCACCACCGACGGTTTCAAGCTCTCCGAGATCGACCTGGAGCAGCGCCGGGAGGGTGATGTGCTGGGTGCGTCCCAGTCCGGCAAGCATTCGCATCTGCGGCTGCTGTCGCTGCTGCGCGACGAGAAGCTGATCAAGGAGGCCCGGACCGAGGCGTCCGAGCTGATCGGCGACGACCCCGACCTCTCCCGTTATCCGGCGCTGGCGGCCTCGGTGGCCGCGCTGGTCGACGAGGACCGTGCCGAGTACCTGGAGAAGGGTTGATCTTCCATCTCTGCCCGCGTGACGCGTGGGCCCGCATCGAGGCCGACGGCGGTCTCGAGGAGTCACCGTTCATCCACTGCTCCCCGGCGGACTGGGTCCACGTCGTGGCGAACCGGATCTTCCGGGGCCGCGACGACCTGGTCCTGCTGGAGATCTCCGTGACGGAGATCCGGGTGGTGTGGGAGGACGGCGATCCGCCGGAGCCGGACGGGCGGCAGTTCCCGCACATCTACGGCCGGATGCCCAAGGACGCCGTGGTGGCCGTGCATCCCTACCCACCGGGCGCCGACGGGACCTTTCCGCAATGGGAAGGGCGCGCCGGCCACTGAGGCCGACGCGCCCTCCGGGGTGTACTACCGGGATCAGGCGGTGAAGTTCACCTTGCGGCGGCGGGCCATGATGAACAGCACGGCACCGGCCACGAGCAGCAGGAACGCGCCACCCGCGACGCCGGCGGCGGCCGAGCCGGTCAGCGGCAGCTCGGGGTCGCCCTCACCGGCGGCCGGGGTGGTCGCGACCGGGCTGGTGCTGGTGGAGGTCGTCTCGGACGGGGTCTCCTCCGGCTCGGTGGTGACCGGCGTGGTGGGCTTGTCGCAGTCCGCCGGCTTGGTCCAGGCGGCTTCGCCGTTCAGCACGTCAAGGCCGCCGGAGACGGCCACCTTCAGGCCCTCGGTGCCCTCGAAGGAGACCTTCTCGGTGGTGCCGGGCTTGATGGTGACGGTCTGGGCCGCACCCTTGTTCGGGGTGAAGGTGGCGGTGACCGGGACGCCGTTCTCCGGGTTCTTCACCGTGAAGGTGAGGCCCTTGCAGTCGCTGGTCACGGTGCCTTCGGGCTTACCGGCCTCGGGGGCCTTGCAGTCCGCGGGCTTGGTCCAGCCGCCCTCGTAGACGACCTTGTTGCGCGAGGTGACCTTGATGTTCTTCGCGTCGGCGGCCGGCACCTTGACGCTGACCGGCTCCTGGCGGACCGCGAGCGTCTCGGTCTTGGAGAAGCCGTTGTCCGCGGTGATCACGAACGGGGCGCTGGAGGTGCTGCGGTTGATCAGCTTGAGGGTGACGTTGCCGTCGCAGTCGGACAGGGCCTCGACCGCGGGCTCGGCCACGCAGGTGCCCTGGCCGCCGTTGTACCAGGCGTGCTTCGGCTGGTCCTTGGCCGGCCGGGACTTGGAGCCCTCACCCTGGTCGCTGCCGACCTTGCGGTCGTTGTAGAGGTCCTTGTCGCTCTTCAGCGGGTCGATGATGCGGTCACCGAAGACGAAGTCGACCTGGGTGAAGCACTCCGGCACCTCGACCTTGAAGTCGAGCTTGCTGCGGGTCAGCTTCTCGGCGCCGGTCGGGGCGGTGAACTTGTCCGTCGACGACTCGAGGACGTACTGGGGGAGGGCGAACGTCGCCGACGGGGCGGTGTAGGAGACCAGCGAGAACGCCTGCTCCTCACCCTTGCAGAGCGGCCCGTTGGTGATCTCGACGGAGGCGGTGCCGGCGGGACCGTTGAAGGAGTGCACGTATGTGGCTTCGGCGGCGGAGACGCAGTCGGCCCCGGTGGCGCTCGCGGGGGAGGAGAACCCGGCGAGTCCCGTCAGGCCGACCAGCGCGGCGGCCGTGAGCGCCGCTGCGCGGTGGAACTTCTTCATTCGTGCTCCAACTTGAGGGGAATGGGCGGGGCGCGCCGATTCGAGATCGACGCGCCCCCGGTTGTTGCTGTTGTCGTGGTGCTGCTGCCGCTGTCAGGCGGTGAACTTGACCTTGCGGCGGCGAGCGACGAAGAACATGGCCGCACCGACGGCCAGCAGGCCCGCGGCACCGGCGGCGACGCCACCCGCGGCGGCACCGGTGACGGGCAGGCCGCCGCCGTTGTCGTCGCAGCCCTCAGCCGGCTTCTCCCACGGGATGGTGCCGGAGGTGGTGTAGGTCTTGCCCTTGTACTCGACGGTGAAGGTCACGTCGACGGTGAAGCCCTCGGTCGCGCTGAACTTCTCGGTCTCGCGCTCACCCGGCTTGACGACCAGCGTGCGCTCCTCGCCCTTGCTGGTCTTGAACTCCACCGTGAAGGGGGTCTTGTTCTTGGTGTTGTCGACACCGATCTCGATGGTGTCGCAGGTCATGTCGAGGATCGGCTTGGCCGGAACCTCGTCGGGGATGTCCACCGGCGGGGTCTCGGGCTCGGCCGGGGTCTCCGGCTCGGCGGGGGTCTCCGGCTCTTCGGGCTCGGTGGGGGTCTCGGGCTCAGCCGGGGTCTTCTTGCACTCCTCACCGAACGTCACGGTGAAGGACGCGCCCTTCTCCTCCTGGAAGGAGGGGTTGCTCCACTTGGACGCGATGCTCAGTGTGGCGCTCTCCGCCTTGCCGTCGACCAGCTGCTTGGCGGTGACCTTCTTGCCGGCGGGCAGCGCCTCGCCGTTCTCCACGATCTTCGCATTGTCCAGCGTGGTGCCGGCGGGGGTCAGCTCGACCTTGGTGAAGGTGAAGGTCTGGCCCTCGGAGCCGTCGCCGATGGCGTTGACTTCCCAGTCCACGACCCACTTGCCGTTGACCTTGTCGCAGGTCGGCGTGCCCGACACGGTGCTGTGGTGAGCCAGGGCCGGGGACGCGAACGCGACAGCGCCGGCGATGCCGATCAGCGAGCCGGCGGCGAGAGCTGCCGCGCGACGGAGCGGGGACTTGGACACGTTCACGCATCTCCTGTGTAGGGGGTCGAAGGAGTGCGCGGAGAGATCGCAGAAGTCGCTGGTGGATAAAGCGAACTGCGACAACGCCTCCCCGCGTCATCGGCGGGGACGATAGAACGCACCCGCAACGTCGCCCGACCATAGTCACTTCCCGAGATCAAAGAAACGTCTCAGCCGCCGCTAATGCTGTTGTTGCCAACCTGAGATCTTCGATCTACCGAACGGCACCGTAACGTCGCCCGCAGTGCCCATGGGGAGGGAAAAGTTAACGCCACCGTGGTCTTGCGCGAGTGGTGAAGTAGCGTCGCCTGTGATGACGAGGATTATCGCGGGCGCACACGGCGGTCGACGCCTGTCCGCTCCATCGGGTGCGCACACGAGGCCTACATCGGACCGTGTCCGGGAGGCCTTCTTCAGCACCCTCGAGACGATGACCGATTTGTCGGACGTGCGGTTCGCCGACCTGTACGCCGGATCCGGCGCGATAGGACTCGAGGCGCTCTCCCGGGGTGCCGCCCACGCGCTCCTGGTCGAGGCGGACGGCAAGGCGGCCCGGACGATCCGGGACAACATCGTGGCCCTGAAGGCCGGCTCGGCCGCCCGCCTGGTGACCGGCAAGGTGCTGCAGGTACTCGGTGAACCGCCGGCCGGCGGACCGTTCGATGTGGTGTTCGCCGACCCGCCGTACGCGGTGGGTGACGACGAGGTCGCGACCGTGCAGGAGGAGCTGGTGGCCAACGGATGGCTGGCGCCGGACGCCGTGGTGATTTTTGAGCGATCCACCCGCGGTGAGCCGCTGAGCTGGGTGGACGGTCTGTCGGGCGACCGCACCCGGCGTTACGGGGAGACCACTCTTTGGTACGGTCGCCGATCATGAGACGAGCGGTGTGTCCTGGCTCCTTCGACCCGGTCACCAACGGGCACCTCGACATCATCGGACGGGCCAGCCGGCTCTTCGACGAGGTCATCATCGGAGTCCTCATCAACCAGTCGAAGACCGGGCTGTTCACCATCGAGGAGCGTCTGGAGATGCTCGGCGAGGCGACAGCCGAATACTCCAACGTGCGGGTCGCGGCCTTCCACGGCCTGCTCGTCGACTTCTGCCGGGACCAGGGCGCCGCGGTCGTGGTCAAGGGCCTCCGCGCGGTCAGCGACTTCGACTACGAGCTGCAGATGGCGCAGATGAACATCGGGCTCTCCGGAGTGGAGACGCTCTTCATGCCGACCAACCCGCTCTACTCCTTCCTGTCCTCGAGCCTCGTCAAGGACGTGGCCAAGTGGGGCGGCGACGCCTCGCCGTACCTGCCGGACAACGTGCTGGCTCGCCTCGTGGGCCGGTTGAAGCAGAATTAGGCGGCGGCACAGTAACGTGATCGCACCACGCTGGGTGGCGGTTCGACGACGGGAGTGAGGCACCGGTGGATCCGCTCGACCGTATCGACGAGCTCATCGAGCTAGTCCAGGACGCGCGCTCCGTGCCGATGTCACGGACGAACTTCATGTTCGACCGCGGCGAGATGATCGAGCGCCTCGAGGAGCTCCGCGCCGAGCTGCCCTCGGAGTTGCGTAAGGCGGCAGCGGTCCTGGACGAGCGGGACCGGATCGTGGACGCCGGGCGCCGCGAGGCCGACCGGATCGTGAGCGAGGGTGAGAGTGAACACGCCCGCCTGGTCTCGGTGAACGAGATCACCGTCTCCGCGGAGCACGAGGGTGCCCGGATCATCGCCGAGGCACGGACCGAGGCTCAGCGGCTGCGTGAGGAGGTCGACGACTACGTCGACACCGCGCTCGCCAACTTCGAGCAGTTCCTGACCCGTGCGCTGGCGTCGATCGAGCGGGGGCGTGACAAGATGCACGCGCTCCGCGAGATCGGCACCTTCCAGGGCGAGGACGCGGAGCGCCCGCTTCCGTTCTGAACGGGGCCGATTCGACGACGTACAGCAAGCTCAGGTAATGTTTTCGGTCGGCCTACCCATGGCTGAGGAATCACGATGCCCAAGTCACCACAGAGCCACCTGGACCCCAGGCAACCGCTGGTCGTCGACACGACGAAACTGCCGCGGCAGCCTGGTGCGACGCGTGCCCTGAATCGGGTGGTGCCGGCTCCGGCAGACCTCGGTCTGGAGTTGATCTCGGTCCCGGAAGGGTCCGACCTCACGCTCGACATGAGCATGACGTCGGTCTCCGAGGGGGTCTACATCAGTGGCACCGCCACGGGCTCGCTCACCGGCGAGTGCGGGCGTTGCCTCAACGAGATCGACAAGCCGTTCGAGGTCTCCATCGCGGAGTTGTTCGCCTACGCGGACAGCACCACGGAGGAGACCACCGACGAGGACGAGGTCGGCCGGATGCATGGCGACCTGCTCGACCTCGAGCCGGCGATTCGGGACGCGATCGTCCTGATGCTGCCGACCAATCCGCTCTGCCGCCCGGACTGCCCAGGGCTGTGCCCCGACTGCGGGGTGCACTTCGACGACCTTCCGGCTGATCACAGCCACGAGGAGATCGACGCCCGCTGGGCTGCTTTGCGCAACCTGTCAAAAAACGAGGAGTAGGAACCGTGGCCGTCCCCAAGCGCAAGATGTCGCGCAGCAACACCCGCTCGCGCCGGGCGAACTGGAAGGCGACCGCGGTGGTTACCGCGGCCTGCTCCCAGTGCAAGTCGCCGAAGCTGCCGCACGCCGCCTGCGGTGTCTGCGGCACCTACAACGGCCGTCAGGTCCTCGAGGTCTGACGTCGCCGCGTGACTCGCCCGATCATCGGGCGGGTCGTGCCCGAGCGGTGGCGAACCACCGGTGCCACGGTTCCCGGACAGCGGACTGTCGGGGAACCGGGCACCGCGCGGATCGCCGTCGACCTCCTCGGCGGGGACCAGGCTCCCGCCGTCGTGGTTGACGGCGCTCTGCGTGCTTGCAGGGCAGACCCGTTCCTTCAGCTGCTGCTCGTCGGTCCGGCCGAGGCTGCCGACGCGATGCTGGCCGCCCTGAAGCCGGGCGTACGCCGCCGCATCACCGTCACGAACACCCCGTCCGACACCGTGGGCGCCGCGGTGCTGGCCGTCGCCGAGGGCCGTGCCGACGCACTGGTCTCCGCCGGGGACACCCGCGCCACCGTTCTCGCCTCGGCCCGTGAACTGGGCCGCTGGCCCGGCATCCGCCGCCCGGCCCTGACCGCGGTCCTGCCGACCGCGGCCGGCCGTGTCGTGCTTCTCGACGTCGGCTCCAGCGTCGACCCCGACGAGGAGACGCTCGCCTGGCACGCCCGGCTCGGAGCCGCGTACGCCTCGGTGGTCCACCGCATTCCCACCCCGCGTGTGGGGCTTCTCACCATCGGCACCGAGCCCGGCAAGGGTGACCGCCTGCGCCGTGCCCTGCCCGCCCGCCTGTTCGACCTGCCGCTGCCGGCCGGTGCCCGTTACGCCGGCCTGGTCGAGGGCAGCGACGTCGTCCTGGGCCGGGCCGCCGACGTCGTGGTCACCGACGGTTTCACCGGCAACGTCCTGCTCAAGGGTCTGGAAACGGCGTACGCCCTGACCGGCACCCCGGCAGTCAAATCGGAACCACCACCCCGTGCGGCGCTGCTGCTCGGGGTCTCCGGCACGGTCGTCGTCTGCCACGGCGCGGCCACCGGCCCGGACATCGCCGCGGGCATCGCGCTCGCGGCCGACCTGCACCGCCGCGGCTCGATCGCGGCGATCGCCGATCTGCTCAGCGCTCAGCGAGGTATCGCATGATTGACAAGCGTCGCCGTCCATCCACCGAGCCGCTCGAGGAGGCCTTCGGCGTGCCGTTCAAGCCGGAGTTGCTGGAACGCGCGCTGACCCACCGGTCCTACGCCTACGAGAACGGCGGCCTGCCGACCAACGAGCGCCTGGAGTTCCTCGGCGACTCGGTGCTCGGCGTGGTGATCACCTCAGCGCTGTTCCACAACCACCCGGATCTGCCCGAGGGCCAGCTCGCCAAGCTCCGGGCCAGTGTGGTGAACATGCACGCGCTGGCCGACGTGGCGCGGGGTCTCGGGCCGGACGGGCTGGGTCCGCACCTGCTGCTCGGCAAGGGCGAGGAGACCACCGGCGGCCGGGACAAGGCCAGCATCCTCGCCGACACCCTGGAGGCTCTCCTCGGTGCCATCTACCTGGAGCACGGGCTGGAGATCGCCAGTGAGGTGATCCACCGGCTGTTCGACCCGCTGATGGCGGAGTCGGCGGGCCGGGGTGCCGCGCTGGACTGGAAGACCAGCCTCCAGGAGCTGACCGCGGCGCTGGGCCTGGGCGTACCTGACTACGAGATCGAGGACTCCGGCCCGGATCACGCGAAGACGTTCACCGCCTGGGTGGTCGTCGCCGGTGAGCGGTACGGCGGCTCCGAGGGACGCAGCAAGAAGCAGGCCGAGCAGCGTGCCGCCGCGGCAGCATGGCGCACCCTGACGGAACAGTCGGAGAAGACCGAGGAGCAGCCGGAGAAGACCGAGCCGTGACGCTGGTAGAAGAAACGACGAAAAAAGAGTCACTATGGGATAGATCGGGCGGGCTGAACGGCCTGCTCACTGCCGTCGGCATCCTCGCGCTGACCCGGGTCGGCCAGCTGCTCATGATCAGCTGGCTGGACGGGGGCACCGCCGAGCCCCGCCCACTGTTCGAACGCCTGCTCATCTGGGATGCCGGCTGGTTCCTGCGGGTCGCCGTCGACGGTTACCCGGAGGGCTACACCTACAGCGCCACCGGTCAGCTCGAGGGCAACGAACTGGCCTTCTTCCCGGTCTACCCGATGCTGATCCGGGCCGGCGCCGCCCTCGGCGCCGACCCGAGCACGGCTGCCCTCACCGTGGCGTGGCTCGCCTCCGTCGGCGCGGCCGTCGCCCTGCACCTGCTCGGTGCCTCGCTCTACGACCGCCGGGCCGGCTGGGCCCTGGTCGCCATCTGCTGCTCGGCGCCGGCCTCCGTGGTGCTGTCCATGGCGTACTCGGAAAGTCTCTACATCGCCCTCGTCGCCGGCATGTTCGCCGCCGCGCACCGGCGCGTGTGGTGGGCGGCCGGCCTGCTCGGCCTGCTCACTGCGCTGAGCCGGCCGACCGGCGCCGCCGCCGCACTGGCCCTGGCCGTCGCCGCGATCCTCGCGCTGCGTCACGACGACGGCCAGCCGAAATGGAAGCCGCTCGCCGCCGCCGCGGCCGCGCTCGCTGGAGTCCCCCTCTACCTCGGCTGGGTGGCCTACCGGGTCGGTGACCTCACCGCCTGGTTCAAGATCCAGACCGCGGGCTGGGGTACGTCCTTCGACTACGGCTCCAGCACCGGCAAGTTCCTCTGGACCACGCTGCGCTCCGGCGACGGCTGGATCCCGATGAGCGTCGCGCTGATCCTGCTCGTGGCCCTCGCCGCGGCCGGGGTGGCGCTGGCGCAGAAACCGTGGCTGCCGCTGGCCGTCTACGGCGTCGTCGCGATGATCCTCGTCTACGGCCAGGCCGGCTTCTACCACTCCAAGCCGCGGCTGCTGCTGCCCGTACTGTTGACGCTGCTGCCGGCCGTCGTGGCGGCCGCCCGCGCCCGCCCCCGGGTCGCGGTCCTGTCGATCACCGCGTGGGCGCTGTTCGGTCTCTGGTACGGCGCCTACCTGGTCACCGTCTGGCCGTACACGCTGTAGCCGTACCGTCGTAAAGGACCTTGAAGTTGCCCGAACTCCCCGAGGTCGAGACCGTCCGCATGGGGCTGGCGAAGTGGGTGACCGGCCGCACCATCGACACCGCCGAGGTGCTGCACCCCCGAGCCATCCGCCGTCACCTGCCCGGCGACGTCCACTTCGCGGCCGTGCTGGCCGGCCGCACCGTCCTCGACATCTCCCGCCGAGGGAAGTACCTGTGGCTGCCGCTTGATTCCGGCGACGCCATCATCGGTCACCTCGGCATGTCGGGCCAGCTGCTGATGCAGCCCGCCGACGCCCCCGACGAGAAGCATCTGCGGGTCCGCTTCACCTTCACCGACGGCGGCCCGCAACTGCGCTTCGTCGACCAGCGCACGTTCGGCGGCCTGTCGGTCTCCGAAGGCGGCGCCGAACTTCCCGGCGAGATCTCCCACATCGCCCGCGACCCGATGGACCCGCTCTTCGACGACGAGGCGTTCACCGCCCGCATCCGGGGCCGGCACACCGAGGTCAAACGCGCCCTCCTCGACCAGACGCTGATCTCCGGAGTGGGCAACATCTACGCCGACGAGGCGCTGTGGCGTGCCCGGCTCCACGGCACCCGCCCCACCGATCAGCTCACCCGCCCGGCCGTGAAACGCCTGCTCGGCCACGTCCGCGACATCCTCGGTGAGGCCATCGTGGCGGGCGGCACCAGCTTCGACGAGCTCTATGTGAACGTCAACGGCGAGAGCGGCTACTTCGACCGGTCCCTCAACGCCTACGGCCGCGAGAACGAGCCGTGTCACCGGTGCGGCGCCCCGATCCGGCGCGAGCAGTTCATGAACCGGTCCAGCTTCAGCTGCCCGAAATGCCAACCCCGGCCCCGTTCATAGGCCACACAGCCGGCTGTGCGCCACCGCCGTCTCAAGCGCCTCGAGACGGCGTGGCGCACAGCTCGGGTTTTGGGGTTGGGTGGCTCAGCTTGACGCGCCGGCCTGAGCCATCCGGACCCGGGGGCCCGCGTCGGTGGCCAGGCCGAACCCGGCGCCCCGCCGGCCCATCAGGCGGCGGGCAGCGGTGAGCAGCGGAGCCGGGACGCCGTACACGATGTGGCCGTCACCGGGCCGCACCCCGTCGCCGTCCCAGCTCTGGTAGGCCGACCACGGTCCCTCGAAGGTGCAGATCCGCACACCGAGGTCGCGGTAGAGCGGATGGGTCGGCACCCCGGGATTGAGGACGACCCGGTGCAGGCCGCGCCGTGCGGCGAGCCGGACGGTGAGAGCGACCGGCCCGACGCCGCCGGATCCGGCGGGAGCCCGGTCGAGGAACAGTCCTTCCACGCCGTCGGCCCGCCATGCGTCGACGTCGGCGAGCACATCGGCGAGGGAGCGGCTGCCCCAGTCGAGGTCGATGCGGCCGAGTGACTGGTGCAGGGTACGGCGGTCGCCGGGCTGTTCGCGGACGATCCAGGTCTCGGCGTCCAGCTCCAGTTCGGGCGACGGGTGGGCGTACGGGGGGAACAGGGTCTTCACGGCGTCCTCCGTAGATCGGCGGCGGTCAGAGCGACGATGAGCAGGCCGGCGAGGTGGGTCGCGGCGAGGACCGCGACCGCGGCGGGCAGGAGCCCGGCCGGCGGTGCGGACATGGCGAGCACGGCGGCGGCGATCGGCGGGATGGCGGCGAGGGCCGCGGCGATGCCGTGCCGGGAGCGGGCGGCGAGCAGGAACGTGACCGCGAACACCCCGCCCAGCAGGGTGGCGGCGGCGAGGGCGAGGACCGCGTCGCGGGCGCCGGGTACGCCGGAGAACCCGTACGGCAGCCGGTAGGCGGCAACCAGCAGCCCGCATCCGGCGGCGAGTGGTGGCAGCAGGCCGGCCAGGGTGATGGCGGTGACGTTGCGTACGTGCCGGTCGAATTCCTCGGGGGTCTCGGCCGAGTCGAGCCCGGCGTCGAGACGGTGGGTGTGCCATCCGATCAGGCCTTCGAGCAGCGGCACGGCGAGCAGCAGCGGCAGGGCGGCGGGCAGTGGCATCACGGCCGGCCCGCCGCACCAGAGAAGGGTGACGGAGACGGCCTGGGCAGCGCCGATCACCAGGTAGGCGACGGCCCGCCGGCGGTCGGCGGCGGTGAGCCGCGGTGGCGGGCCGACCGGAGTGGACAGGACGGCCGGCAGCACGGCGGGCCGGAACGCGCGGATGGCCACCGCGACGATCGCGGCGGGCAGCAGGGTCTGCACCGGCACCAGCGCCGCCTCGGGAATCCCGGCGGCACCGGCGAGCACCGCGGCGGCGAGGAGCCAGCACGGCACGTGCCATCCGGCGACCGCGCCTTCGGACCTGGTGACCAGCGCGGCCGTCACGCTGGCGAGGGTGACCAGCCCGCCGACGCCGGTGGTGGCGGCGAGCAGCCGATCGGGCCCGAGCAGCGGGTCGGGGGCGATCCAGACGAGCGCGCACCAGAGCCCGATGACCCCGGCGAATCCGGCGCCGACCATCCGGGCGGCCGCGGCGGGTCCGCTGCGGCGGGCGATGCTCACACCGACGCCGGTCAGGCCCTGCGCCGCGGTCCAGCCGAGGAGCAGGAAGACGGCGGGCACCGGCCAGGCGACCCGTCCGAGCGGTTCGGCGGCGGCCACGGCGACGCTGAGCGGCCCGAGATACAGCCCGCACCGGATCAGCGCGGCGTTCAGGAAATTGTTTCGCGGGCGCCGGGCATGTGCGCGCCGGCCGAGGCGGCGCCGTCCGGCATCGCGGTCCTTGGCAGGCCTTCTGCGGTACGGACGACGCGCGCCGTCCCGGGCCGCTTCGGGGACGTTCTCCACCGCGTCGGAGGCGTCTCCTGCCGGTGGGTTTCCGCCGTCGTGCACAGCGTCCGTGCCGGACCACCCCGCCTGGGCACCGGAGCCGTCCTCGGCCTCGGCCACGTCCCAGCCGACTCCCGGGCCGGCGGCTCCGGTCCACCCGATCGCGGATCCGATGCCGGTGACGGCGCTGTCGGTCCACGCGGGATCGATCCCCGCTTCGGCCTCCATGCTGTCGGTCCAGGCGAGGGCGGATCCGGTCCCGGTGGCGGTGCTGTCGGTCCAGGCGAGGGCGGATCCGGTCCCCGTGGCGGTGCCGTCGGTCCAGGCGGCCGGATGGCCGGCCCGGACCGCACCGCGTTCCCCGCTGTGGGTGCCGGTGCCCGCGTCGAACCAGCTCCTGGTCCCCGCGTGCCCGTGAGGTGCGGGTCCGGCCGGGCCGGGCGGCGCCTGGTCCCAGAACACCCGTCCGTCCACGACGCCGGAGGCTTCGAGCGGGTCGGTGATGCTGGCGGGCGGCAGCGCCTGCCCGGCGCTGGTGGCCCACGGGTCCCAGGCCGGTGCCGGGAACTCGACGTCGGTGACACCGGCGACGTCGGTGACGCCGGCCTCGTCCGGGACGGCCGGGTCCTCGGCGGCGTGCCGTCCACCGCGCCTGCGTGGCGCGGCCTCGACCTGGTTGAGGGCGGCGTGCCGTGGTTCGCCGTTCTGCCGGCGGCGGTTGCGGTTGCGGGCGGTACGCGTGGTGGCCGTCCCGCCCGCGCCGCGCGGGGGAGTGATCGTCATGAGGTCTCCCGTGTGAGCCAGCGCACGGTCGCCGGCGTCATGGTCCGGGGCGCGGGAACGGTGAGCGCCAGTTTGAAGGCCGTCACCGGGGGTGGCGCGGCGAGGTCGTTGTAGAGAGCGCCGTAGACCCGTACGACCCGGTCGACGGTGAAATGGCCGAGGGCGCGCTGGCGGGCGGCGTCGCCGAGGGCCCGGCGCCGGTTCGGGGACCGCAGCAGGCCGACGACGGCGATGGCGAGCTCGGACGGGTCGCCGGGCGGTACGAGCACCCCGGTGTCACCGAGGGTCTCGGCGGCCGGGCCGACGTCCACCCCGACCACCGCGCGGCCGGACATCATGGCCTCGACCAGCCGGTACGGCGGATCTGCCGGCCCTGGTACGTGCGCGACGACCTGCCCGACGGTGTAACGGTCACGCGGGTCGGCGGGCAGCGGGTGAAGCCTTATCGCACGGCCTAGCCCGGTGCGTTCGATCTGCTCGGCGCAGTGCTCCTCGTGTGCCGCGGTGACGCCCACCAGGTGCAGCACGACACCGGGTACGGCCGCCGCGACCTCGGTGAACGCTTCGAGCACGAGGGCGAGCCCGCTGTCCGGGCCACCGCTGCCGGCCCAGACGACGGCGGGTGTGTCGGTCGGTTCGGCGGCGCCCGGGTACTCGCGGGGGTCGACTCCGGCCGGCACCTGGACGAGCCGGGTGGGCTGTGCGCCGTGGTCGAGCGCCCATCCGTGGTGGTACGTGCTGAGCGGCGCGATGAGTTCCGCCTCGGTGTAGCCGGTGCGGGCCACCGATGCGCGGAACCGGCGCAGCACGATGCGGACGGCGGCGGACAGCCGGTCCTCGGTGGGTCGCTGCCGGGGTACGGCGGCGCGGGCCTCGGTGAGCAGCAGCGGTGTGCCGGTCCGCCAGTGTCCGGCGAGTGCGGCGAGCAGCGGTGTGGTGCCGCCGACGCAGTGCACCAGTTCCACCTCGGGCAGCGGCACCGCCAGTGCGCGCATGGCGTGCCGCAGCAGGGTGGCCGCGGTCCGGGCGTCGCGGACGCTAAGCCTGGGCAGGGGCGGCCGGCCGCCGGTGACCGCGGTCTGTCGCTGCCGCCACGCCTCGAGCAGTGCTTCGGTGAGCGGCAGGGTGGCGAGCGGGTCCGGTACGTCGCCCCGGCCGTCGCCGTCCCGCGGCGGGCAGAGTGCGGCGATCCGCTGGAGGCCGTCGCTGAACAGGGTGGTCAGTGGGGTCTGGTCCCCCAGCAGGCCGCGGCAGAGCATCGCGGCGGCGTCGACGGCTTCGCCCGGTACGGGGCCTCGCCGTCGTTCGGCGCGTGCCGGGTCTCGGCCCAGCGCGACGGCGTGCGCGGAGCCGACATTGAACGGGAGCGGGTACGCGGGGGCGGACGGCAGTTCACGGTCCGTGACGGTCAGCAACTCGAAGCGGAACCGGCCGAGCCCTTCGACAAGGGTTCGGCACCATCCTCCGAGGGCGTCCCGCCGATACGGGTACCCGCCGCCGGTGAGCAGACAGATGCGCTCGCGCGACGGGGTCGGATTCACGCTGGGGGCAACGACGCAACCCGCCGAAGTTGCCGGAGCATGTCGGCTAGGCGACACAATTACGTACCTTTTATACCGCTTTGTTGGCCACCTTTGACCGTTTTTGCCCGAAAGGCCACGAGGTGCGGAACGGTTTTCCGGTGCTCGGGGCCACCGGTCACCCGCTCCACGTCGATCCCACCCGCGCCGCGCGCTCCGCCGGTTGCGCGTCCGGTGGACGGTGCCATCGAGTGCCCCGCGCCACGGCTTCGGAGGGAGGGAAGCGGACGGACATGCCCGAGTACGTCGGATCTTGCGAAAACGGACCGGTCTTGACGAGATCGACATGCCCGCGAAAGATGTATAAGACCTGGTGGGATGCCCCTGAGGTGCCTTGGTGGCGTGATTCACTTGACTCGCGCGCGCAACCGGCACTGCCCCGGCTTGACGGAGGGTGGGTATCAGCGGACTATGGAGTTGTCGCCAGTCGCGCCCACTCATGCCTCGGTTTGAGCACTGTCTCGGTCTGACCGCGGTCTGAGTTCCCGCACCATAAAGAGCCCCGCAGCTTCACTGGCGGGATTCTGCGCTCACGCGTGCCCGTGAGCATGTGGTGCGTCGGTTCGCATGAGGTTCACTGCGCACTGAACCGCTGGGTGCGTGCACAGGGCGCCACGCTGTCCGGCTTTTCCGGCAGCGACAAAAGACAGCGCACCACACAAAAATCGACGCAGCGCGTCACAAGGAGTCACGATGGCGAAGGCCCTCTTTGGCCACGTAGGTGCGGCGCCCGACCGGCGCCTCCTCGACGAGGTCACCCGACTGCGTTCCCGGGTGCAGTCCCTGGAGTTCGAGGTCACCCGCCTCCAGGCGGAGAATGATCGTCTCGCGGCGGCAGCCGTGGAGGCAGATGATTTCGCACGGCTGACCGAGCCGGCTCTGACCTGATCTCCAGCGGATGCCGGAGGGTGTCAGCGGGGTGACCGTCCGGCGTTCAATCCCCTCGGAACCGACGAACAAGCACTGAAGACGCAACGAAGACGCACCGAAGAAAAAGCGCGCCTCCACTCCCGTGGCGGCGCGCCGTTTTTTAGCCACGTGATTCCGCTGCGGACCAGCACCGGCGGGTAGCCTGCCTCCCAGCAGAAACGTCCCCCGACCGACCCTCGGAGATCCGTGCACCTCAAGAGCCTGACGGTCAAGGGCTTCAAGTCCTTCGCCTCCGCCACCACCTTGCGGCTGGAGCCGGGCATCACCTGTGTGGTGGGGCCGAACGGGTCCGGCAAGTCCAACGTCGTCGACGCCATCGCCTGGGTTCTCGGCGAGCAGGGCGCCAAGGCGCTGCGTGGCGGCAAGATGGAGGACGTCATCTTCGCCGGTACGGCCGGCCGCGCGCCGCTGGGCCGCGCCGAGGTGACGCTCACGATCGACAACAACGACGGTGCTCTGCCGATCGACTACACCGAGGTCTCGATCACCCGGCGGATGTTCCGCGACGGCGCGAGCGAGTACGAGATCAACGGCAACTCGTGCCGCCTGCTCGACATCCAGGAACTGCTCAGCGACTCGGGCATCGGCCGGGAGATGCACATCATCGTCGGGCAGGGCCGGCTCGACGCCATGCTGCACGCCAAGCCCGAGGACCGCCGCTCGTTCATCGAGGAGGCGGCGGGCGTACTCAAGCATCGCAAACGCAAGGAAAAGGCGATCCGCAAGCTGGACGCCATGCAGATCAACCTCAACCGCCTCGGTGACCTGACCACCGAGCTGAGGCGGCAGTTGAAGCCGCTCGGCAGGCAGGCCGAGGTGGCGCGCCGGGCCGCCGGCATCCAGTCCGACCTGCGCGACGCCCGCCTCCGGCTGCTCGCCGACGACCTGTACACGCTGCGCACCACCCTGGACAAGGAGATCGCCGACGAGTCGGCGATGCGCGAGCGCCGCGGCGAGGTGGAGGAGGAGAACCGCGAGATCCAGCGGATGCTCGCCGACCTGGAGCACGAGCACGCCGAGGACGCGCCGCTGCTGCAGGCCGCTCAGGACACCTGGTACAAGCTGTCCACCCTGCAGGAGCGGTTCCGCTCGACCGAGCAGCTGGCCACCGAGCGGCTGCGGCACCTGGCCGCCACCCCCGACGACGAGCGTCCCGGCCGTGACCCGGAGATGCTCGAGGCCGAGGCGGAGCGGGTCCGGGAGCAGGAGGAGGAGCTCCGCGAGGCGCTCACCGAGGACCAGATGCGCCTGGCCGAGGCCGTCGAGTACCGCCAGGACCTGGAACGTCAGCTGGCCGCGGCCGAGGGCGCGTTGCGGGCCGCCGCCAAGGCCATCGCCGACCGCCGCGAGGGCATGGCCAAGCTCATCGGCAACGTGAACGCCGCGCGCGCCCGGACCACCAGCGCGGCCGAGGAGATCGAGCGCCTCGCCGACGCGCACACCGACGCCCTGATGCGGGCCGAGGCCGCCCAGGCCGAGGTCGACCTGGTCGCGGCCGAGTCGACCGAGGCCGACCGGGACAACGCCGACCTGGACGCGCGGCACGACGAGGCGGTGGCCGCGCACGACCGGGCGGCGGCCGTGGTCCGCGAGCTGTCCGACACCGAACGCGCCGCCGAGAAGGACGCCGCCAGCTGGAAGGCCCGTGAGGAGGCGCTCGCGCTCGGCCTCCGGCGCAAGGACGGCGCCGGCGCGCTGCTCGCCAAGGCCGGCCAGGTGCCCGGTCTGCTCGGCAGTCTCGCCTCGTTGCTGACCGTGCGGCCCGGTCACGAGGTGGCGCTGGCCGCGGCGCTCGGCGGCCTGGCCGACTCGGTCGCGCTCTCCGGCGTGGACGAGGCGATCGAGGCGATGCGCACCCTCAAGATCGCCGACGCCGGACGAGCCGACCTGGTCGTCGCCGGTACCGCCGGGCCCGGCATGCAGGCACCGCTCGCGAACCTCCGTCCGCAACTGCCGGACGGCGCCGTCTGGGCGCCCGAGGTCGTCGACTGCCCGGAGCAGATCCGTCCCGCCCTCAACCGGGCGCTGCGGGACGTGGTCCTGGTTCCCGACCTGACGGCTGCCGCCGCCCTGGTCGCCGCGAACAACGAGCTGCGTGCGGTCACCCCGGAGGGCGACGTGCTCGGCGCCTACGCGGCGGCCGGCGGTTCGGCGAAGGCGACCAGTTACATCGAGGTGCAGGCCGCGGTCGACGAGGCCAAGGCGAAGCGGGCGCTGGCCGAGCAGACCATCGCCGAGGTCAAGGAGCAGCTGGGCGCGGCCCGTGCCGAGGTGGCCGAGCTCAAGCAGGCGGTCGGCGTGGCGGCCCAGGCCAAGCGGGCTGCCGAGGGTGAGCGCAACGCGGCTGCCCGCCGGCTCGCCGAACTGGGCGCCGCCGCCCGGTCCGCGAAGGCCGAGACGGACCGGCTCGGAGCATCCCTGCAGAAGGCGCAGGCGGCCCGCGAGACGGATCTGATGCGGGTGGCCGAGCTCGAGGAACGGCTGCGGCTGGCCGAGGACACCCCGATCGACGAGGAGCCGTCCACCGAGGAGCGTGACCGGCTCGGCGCTCTGGTGCCACAGGCCCGGCAGAACGAGATGGAGGTACGCCTCGCGGTCCGTACCGCCGAGGAACGTGTCTCCTCCATCGCCGGCCGTGCGGACTCTTTGCTGCGCCAGGCCAACGCCGAACGGCAGGCCCGCGAGCGCGCCGCCGCCAGGCGGGCCGCACGCGCCCGGGGCGCCGAGATCGCCCGTGCGGTCGCGCACGGCGCGGCCGCCGCCCTGGAACGCGTGGCCGTCTCGCTGGCCGCCGCGGCCGACAACCGCGACCAGATCGCCCAGGCCCGCACCAGTCGGGAGGCCGCGCTGCAGGAGGTGCGTGCCACGGCCAAACGCCTGGTCGCCGAGCTGGAGCGGCTCACCAGCGAAGTGCACCGCGACGAGATGGCCCGCGCCGAGCAGCGGATGCGCATCGAACAGCTGGAAGCCAAGGCTGCCGAGGACTTCTCCCTCGACGTCGACACCCTGATCAGCGAGTACGGCCCGGACCAGCTCGTACCGCCGACCCAGGCCGAGGTGGCCCAGGCCGAGAAGGACGGTAAGCCCGAGCCCGGGCCGGCGCCGTTCCACCGGCCCACCCAGGAGAAGCGGGCCAACAAGGCGGAACGCGACCTCACCCTGCTCGGCAAGGTCAACCCGCTGGCGCTGGAGGAGTTCGCGGCGCTGGAGGAGCGTTACAAGTTCCTCTCCGACCAGCTCGAGGACCTGAAGGCGACGCGCAAGGACCTGCTCACCGTGGTCAAGGACGTCGACGACCGGATCCTGGAGGTCTTCACGTCGGCGTTCGAGGACACCGCGCGCGAGTTCCAGACCGTGTTCCAGGTGCTCTTCCCGGGCGGTGAGGGCCGGCTGATCCTCACCGACCCGGAGGACATGCTCACCACCGGCGTCGAGGTCGAGGCCCGCCCGCCCGGCAAGAAGATCAAGCGGCTGTCGCTGCTGTCCGGCGGGGAACGCTCGCTGACCGCGGTGGCCATGCTCTGTGCCATCTTCCGGGCCCGGCCCTCGCCCTTCTACATCATGGACGAGGTGGAGGCGGCCCTCGACGACGTCAACCTGGGCCGGTTGATTACGCTCTTCCGGCAACTGCGTGAGAAGAGCCAGCTGCTCATCATCACGCACCAGAAACGGACGATGGAGGTCGCGGACGCCCTGTACGGCGTCACGATGCGCGCCGGCGTCACCCAGGTGATCAGCCAGCGCCTTGCGCGCGACCCCGAAGAGTAGAGCGACCCGGCGAAAAGTAGAGGACGTTGATGCGCGACCGCGCCCAGGCCCTGATGATCGACTTGGACGGCGTGCTGCGCCGCTGGGACCCGGCACCGATGATCGCCGTCGAGGTCGAGTACGGCCTCAAGCCGGCCTCGCTGCTGGAGACGGCGATGTCGTGGGACATCTACCGGCCCGCCATGGCCGGTGAGATCACCGACGCCGAGTGGATGCGGCTGGTCGCCGACCGGCTGCCGATCGAGGC
Source organism: Actinoplanes sp. NPDC023801 (assembly GCF_040639655.1). Taxonomy (NCBI): domain Bacteria; kingdom Bacillati; phylum Actinomycetota; class Actinomycetes; order Micromonosporales; family Micromonosporaceae; genus Actinoplanes; species Actinoplanes sp. NPDC023801. The sequence goes on from NZ_JBFAAI010000001.1 coordinate 925,510, forward strand.
GGACCGGGCCGCCGCGGCGGTCGCGGCGTGGCAGTCCTACCGGGGGGAGGTCGACCCGGAGGCGCTCGCCTTCGTCCGCGAGGTCCGGGCCGGCGGCCGGAAGGTGGCGATCGCCACCAACGCGACCGATCGTCTCCGCCCCGATCTGGACGCGCTGGGGCTCACCGGTGAGGTCGACCTGGTCCTCAGCTCGTGGGAGCTGAAGGTGCACAAGCCGGCCCCGGAGTACTTCCAGCAGGCGTGCCTGCAGCTCCGCGTACTGCCGAAACATGTGCTGTTCGTCGACGACGACGATCGGGTGATCCGGGGCGCACGGGCGGCCGGCCTCTCCGGATACCGGTGGGCCGGGCCGCAGCACGTACCCTATTTGCGCAAGGTTCTTGATCTACCGGTTTGATGCCACGTGCCGTGTGCGTGAGGCAACCGGGAGTGGTTTCTCCCTGAGGATGTGGTCGTGCCAATGAGGCATGACTTTTCGGAAAGGGATTGATATGTCTGCTGTGACCAGGATCGCCGCTCTCGCCGGCGGATGCGCGCTCGTCGCGGGCCTGACGGCGTGCGGATCCACACAGAAGACCGACACGCCCGCGGCCGCGCCCACTGCCTCGGCCGTCGCCCCGGCCGTCACCTCCGCCACGCCGGTGCCCGCCACGTCGGCATCGGCGGGTGGCACGTCCGCGCCGGCGCGTGACACGGCCGGTGGCGCGAGCGCGCAGATCCGGGGCGAGCGGGAGTTCGCCTTCCTCGCCAGGGTGGAGAACAAGCCGAGAACTCTGACCGTGGGCCCGGACGGCTTCGCCACCGTCACCGCGGACCCCGGCGACCGGTCGCTGTTCGTGACCACGCCGCTCGCCCCGGGCTCGCAGAGCTATCTCATGCAGACCGCCAGGATGATCGAGGGCGGCGAGCCGTGGTGCCTTCAGGTGCACTCGGCGGGCGGGACCGAGCCGCTGCGGCTGAAGACCGCCGCCTGTGACGCCGGTAAGAAGGACCAGATCTTCACGTTCCCGAAGTCGTACGACGGCAAGGGCCGCCACATCGAGGTCAACGGCCTCTTCGTCGCCGCCGACACCGGTGACGGCCGGGTGATCGTCCAGGAGAGCGGGGACGGCGACCGGGTGAGCTTCTTCACCGTGCAGGACAAGGGCAGGTCCACCCTGCCGCGTCTCGGCGACTGACGACTTCCGTGGGCCCCGGCGTGATCGCCGGGGCCCACGCGCGTCACGGGTGGTAGCTGACCGCGGAGACGTCGTGCAGTTCGCCGTCCTTGGTGGTGCCCTCGATCCGGGCGGTGGCGACCTGCCCGTCCAGGCGCAGCGTGCCGACCGCGTTGCCGAAGTACGGCCCGGCCAGCTTCTTCCAGCGCAACGCCGGCTTGTGCACCGACACGGTCCGGGCCAGCCCGCGCACCGCGTGCACCACGCCGGGCCACCAGGCGACCCGCATCAGCGGGCGCAGCGGCAGGGGCACCTCGTTGTGGATCGGCGAGCAGGTCAGCTGGTAGACCGGGGTCGCCATGGCATGACCGAAGTCGGCCCTGGCCACGTACGAGTGATGAACATCACCGGAGAGCACACTGATCGAGGCGGGCGCGCGATAGGCACCGCCCGCACCGACCCGGTGACCGGGAGCGTCCGGGCCGCCCTCGCCGAGCCGCCGGAACAGCTCGCCGAGCGCCGCGAACGACCGGCCGAACGCCGCCCAGTGCTCCAGGTCGAAGGTCCGGCGTACCTTCTCCCCGAAGGCCGCCGCCCGGGGCCGGTGCGACTCGGAGATCCGCTCGTTCCACGCCTCCAGGTAGTGGATGGCGGGCGGCATGAGCCACGGCAGCGACGACCCGACCACCAGATGGTCGTAGTCGCCGTGGGCGTGGTCGAGGAACCAGTTCCACTCGGCGGCCGGCAGCATCGCCCGGGCACCCGGGGTCAGCACCCGGTTGCAGCGGTTGTCCAGCACGATCAGCCGGGTCCGGCCCACGTCCAGGGCGAAACTCCACTGATAGGGCACGTCGGTGTTCTCCGCCGACTCCGGTTCGTCCACCCGCAGGCCGAAATCGCGCAGCAGGTCGGTGGCGTCCTCGGCGCCCGTCACCTTCTGGAACAGCGGGTCGGCGGCCAGCTCGTCCGGGCTCAGGTTGCCCAGGTGCTGATAGATCCAGTACGACGCCAGACCGGCGGAGATCCGCTCCCGCCACCACGCCTGGCGGGCCATGTCGGCGCGCCATGACGCGGACGTGTTCCAGTCGTCGATCAGCTCGTGATCGTCGAAGATCATCGCGCTCGGCACGGTGGAGAACAGCCAGCGCACCTCCGGGTCGCGCCACGACTCCAGGTAGAGCTTGGTGTACTCCTCGAAGGAGACGACCTGGTCGGCCGGGCCCTGGTGACCGTTGCGCCGGCGGTGCCGCAGGAACCGGCGCACCTTGGTCGAGGTCTCGTCCGCATACACCTGGTCACCGAGCAGGACCAGCAGGTCGGGGCGGGACTCCGGGTCGGCCATCAGGCGGCGTGAGAACGCGTCCAGGGCGTCCGGCGGCAGCCAGCGGCCGCTCACCTGGGGGGTGCCCTTCCGGCAGGAGCCGAAGACCAGGCTCACCGGCTGGGCCCCGTCGTCGGCGGCCCGGGTGCGGATCACCGGCGGCGGGTACTCGGAGTCCTGCTCGGGCCAGACCTGCCGGTCGTCCAGATACAGGCGGTACGGGTTCGCGGAATCGGGGGCCAGGCCCTCGACCGTGATGAGCGCGTAGTGATGGCCGTACGCCGAAAAGGTCCGCGCGGACCCGGCGCCCGCGCCGTCCACCTCGACCCGCGTCTGTGCGGGCGAGCTGGTCTCCAGCCACAGGGTCGCGCGGTCGCCGTCGACCCGGCGCAGCACCGGTCCGATGAGTAGTTGAGCTGTCACCGGTGGATACCGGGGGTGTACCGCATGGGGGATCCTCCACGCCGTTTCAAGGGGCGTCCCATCCTCCGCCAATCCGGCCCGGAACCGCCAGTCGCCCGGCCTCCGCCACGACCGGACGACGCATCTGTCAGGATTCGGGCATGGAATACGTGGTCGCTGCAGTGATCCTGCTCGTCGTCCTGATCGTGGGCGCCGTCGGGCTGGTGGTGCCGAAGATGCGCCGCCGCGATCTTCCGCCGCCGCCCGCCAAGGGCTCGACCACCACCCTGGAGCGCCCGCCCGCCGACGAACTCCCGCCGCTGATCGAGCGGCCCGGGCCGGCCGCCCCGGTAGTGGTCGAGGAACCGCCCGCCCCGGTCGTCGAGGAGAAGCCGGCGCTGGAGACGCCGGAGCCGTCCGCCGGGCGTCTGGTCCGGCTCCGGGCCCGTCTGGCCCGCTCGCAGAGCGCTCTGGGGCGCGGCCTGCTCAGCGTGCTCTCCCGGGACCACCTCGAGGAGGAGGACTGGGAGGAGATCGAGGAGAGCCTGATCACCGCGGACGTCGGGATCGAGGCCACCCAGGTGATCGTCGAGCGGCTGCGCGAGCGGGTCCGCGTCCTCGGCAGCAAGACCGTCGCCGAGGTGCGTGCGCAACTGGTCGAGGAACTCGTGGCGGCCCTCGAACCGGACATGGATCGCACCCTGCGGACCGCCCCGCACGACGGCCGGCCGGCGGTCGTGCTCGTGGTCGGCGTCAACGGCGCCGGCAAGACCACCACCTGCGGCAAGATCGGCCGGGTGCTGATCGGGGACGGGGGCACCGTGCTGTTCGGCGCGGCCGACACGTTCCGGGCCGCCGCGGCGGACCAGATCCAGACGTGGGGCGAGCGGGTCGGCGCCGAGACCGTGCGCGGACCCGAGGGCGGCGACCCGGCCAGTGTGGCGTTCGACGCGGTGAAGCGGGGTATCGACACCGGCGTGGACACGGTTCTGATCGACACCGCGGGCCGGCTGCAGAACAAGGTCGGCCTGATGGACGAACTGGGCAAGGTCAAGCGGGTGGTGGAGAAGCACGGCGCCGTCGACGAGACGCTGCTCGTGCTGGACGCCACCACCGGCCAGAACGGCCTCGAGCAGGCCCGGGTCTTCACCGAGGTGGTGGACGTCACGGGAGTGGTGCTGACCAAGCTGGACGGCACGGCCAAGGGTGGCATCGTCATCGCGGTGCAGCGCAAGCTGGGGATTCCGGTCAAACTGGTGGGTCTGGGCGAAGGCCCGGACGACCTGGCCCCGTTCGAGCCGGCCGCCTTCGTCGAGGCCCTTGTTGGCGGCGACGCGTAGGCTCGCGGAAGGCAGGCCTTTGCCTCGTTCTTACGGGCGGCGGGCGGGGCGGTTGGATGGAGGTCAGATGTCAGGAGGCTGTGAGTGACGCAGGAGCCGCTGCGCGAGATACCGCTGCACGGTGGCAACGTCTCCACGGTCTCCCGGATCGGTGACACGGTCCGCCGCAACGCGGGGCCGTGGACGCCCGCCGTGCACGCGCTCCTCCACCACCTGGAGCGGGTCGGGTTCACCGGCTCGCCGCACGCCCTCGGCATGGACGAGAAGGGTCGCGAGGTCCTCTCGTACCTGGACGGGGAGTGCGGGGAATATCCCCTGGCGCCGCACTGGGTCACCGAGGAGGCGCTGGTCACCGTGGCGACCATGCTGCGGATGTTCCATGACGCGCAGTACGGCTTCGTCCCGCCGCCCGGTTCGGTCTGGCGCTCGTTCGGGCCGCCGCCACCGGACACCGAGGTCATCTGCCACCACGACGCCGCCCCGCACAACGTGGTCTGGCGTCCGGACGGCACCCTGGCACTCATCGATTTCGATCTCGCTTCGCCGGGCTCACGGCTCTACGACGTGGCGTACGCGGCGTGGACCTGGGTGCCGCTGTTCAGCGACCGTGACTCGTACACCCTGGGCTGGAAGCGTCCGAACCGGCCCCGCCGGCTGCGCCTGTTCGCCGACGCCTACGGCCTGATCCCGCGGGACCGGCACCGGCTGGTGCGGACCATAAGGAAGCGGATCGTCGATCACGTCGAGGGCATCCGGCGGATGGCGGCCGCGGGTGATCCGGCGTTCGTCCGCATCGTGCACAAGGGCCACCTGCGCCGTCCGATGCGGGATCTCCGGCTGCTCGACTACGAGCGCCACACCCTGGAGTACGCGCTCCGCTGAAGCTGCGGAGAAGCGCTGCGATCGGGGCGAAAGCGGCGATATCGTGGCAGCTCAGCACCCCTCCCCTTGCGGACTGTGAGGTTTTCTTCACACGTCGGAAACAACGCGTGACGTCGCGGAAATCGGGTGAAGACCGTGCCCGAAACAGCAGGCCGGAAAGCTTCGCGCCGAACCGGCCGACAGGCGGCGTTGCCCCAGGTCCGGTGTGCGAGGACACCTTATTCCGAGAGGAGGCAGCGTGGAGATCAACACCGGCAATACCGCTTGGTTGCTCCTGTCGTCTGCGCTCGTTTTGCTCATGACACCGGGTCTGGCGCTGTTCTACGGTGGCCTCAACCGGTCCAAGGGCGTTCTGAACATGATGATGATGAGCTTCTCGTGTCTCGGGCTCATCAGCGTCCTGTGGGTTCTGTACGGCTTCAGCCTTGCGTTCGGGGTCAACGAGAGCTCCGGCCTGAACAACATCATCGGCAACTTCGACTACCTCGGCGCCGACGCCGCCAAGATCTCTGAGGAGTGGCTGTTCTTCGGGGCCAACACCGGCATCCCGACGTACGCCTTCCTGGTCTTCCAGATGATGTTCGCGATCATCACCGTCGCCCTGATCAGCGGCGCCATCTCGGACCGCCTGAAGTTCGGCGGCTGGGTGCTCTTCGCTCTCGGCTGGTTCACCCTCGTCTACATCCCGGTCGCGCACATGGTCTGGGGTGGCGGCTTCATCGGCACCACGATCCGGGCGCTCGACTTCGCCGGTGGCACCGCGGTCCACATCAACGCCGGCGCCGCGGCGCTCGCACTGGTCCTGGTGTTCGGCAAGCGGATCGGCTGGCCGAAGGAGAACATGCGGCCGCACAACGTGCCGTTCGTCGCCCTCGGCGCCGGCCTGCTGTGGTTCGGCTGGTTCGGCTTCAACGCCGGCTCCGAACTGACCGTCGACGGCACCACCGTCATCGCCTTCATCAACACCCAGGTCGCCACCGGCGCCGCGCTCGTCGGCTGGGTCGCCGTCGAGTGGATCCGGGACCGCAAGCCGACCCTGGTCGGCGCCTCCTCCGGCGCGGTCGCCGGTCTGGTCGCCATCACCCCGGCCTGTGGCTTCGTCGAGCCCGTTCCGGCCGTCATCATCGGTCTGATCGCCGGTGTGCTCTGTGCCCTGGCCGTCGGCCTGAAGTACAAGCTGGGCTACGACGACTCGCTCGACGTGGTCGGCGTCCACTTCGTCGGCGGCTGGATCGGCTCCGTGGCGATCGGCTTCTTCGCCACCGACTCGGTCAACGCCGGCATCACCGACGAGAAGATCCTCAACGCCAGCAACGGTCTCTTCTACGGCGGCGGCGTGACCCAGATCATTCGCCAGATCGAGGCGAGCGCCCTGGTCACGGTCTACTCCTTCGTGGTCGCGGCGATCCTGGCTCTCATCCTCAAGGCCGTCAAGCTCGGCCGGGTCAGCGATGAGGCCGAGGTCGGCGGCATCGACATCTCGGCGCACGGCGAGACCGGCTACGACTTCACCCCGGCCTCCGGGGCCGGCGGGGGCGGCGCGTTCGCCCTGGCCGGCATCGGCACCAAGGAAACCGTGGACGCTGACGGCAAGGCTTCCGTCAGCCAGAAGGTCTCCGGCTAGATTCCCCCGATGGCTGCAATGGAAGGACTGAGCATGAAGCTGGTGACCGCGGTCATCAAGCCGTACCAGCTCGACGCGGTGAAGGAGGCTCTGCACGCCCTCGGCGTCGCCGGGCTCACCGTCAGCGAGGTACAGGGCTACGGCCGGCAGAAGGGCCACACCGAGGTGTACCGGGGTGCCGAGTACACCGTCGAGTTCCTGCCGAAGATCAAGGTCGAGGTGCTGACCGACGAGATCGACGTCGAGAAGATCGTCGACGCCATCGTCACCGCCTCGCGGACCGGCAAGATCGGCGACGGGAAGGTCTGGGTGACCTCGATCGACGAGGTCGTCCGGGTCCGGACCGGCGAACGCGGCCTCGACGCCCTCTGATCCGATGACGAACCCGTCGAGTGAGCCGCCGGCCCCGCCCGCACGTCCGGCAGCGGGCGGCTCACTCGGCGAACTGAAGGAACACATCGGCACTGCCGCCCGCACCGAGCGGGCGGCAGCGCTGGACATCTGGCTCAAGAGCCTCTTCCCGTCCCACCTGACCGGCGTCAGCCTGATCGCGGTCGGCGGGCTCGGCCGGCGCGACTGCGCCCCCTACAGCGACCTCGACCTGGTGCTGGTGCACAACGGCACCGCCGGGATCGACCGGATCGCCTCCTCACTCTGGTACCCGATCTGGGACGCCCGCCTCGGGCTGGACCACTCGGTGCGTACCCTCCCGGAAGCCCTGTCCGTCGCCCACGACGACGTGAAGGTCTCCCTCGGTCTCCTCGACGCCCGGCACGTGGCCGGCGACGCGGCCCTCTCCGCCGAGCTCGTCGCCGTGGTCGCCGACCAGTGGCGGCGGACCGCGATGCGCCTGATGCCGCAGCTCCGGGAACTCACCACCAGCCGCTGGACCCAGCACGGCGAACTGGCCTTCCTGCTCGAGGGCGACCTCAAGGAGGCGTGCGGCGGGCTCCGCGACGTGACCCTGCTGCGTGGCATCGGACGGACCGGGGCCGCCGACACCATGCGGCCCGCGGTCCGCGCCGCCACGCTGCGTCTGCTCGACACCCGGGACGCCCTGCACCTGGCGGTCGGGCGGCGCGTGGACCGGCTGGTCGCGCAGGAGCGCAAGGCGGTGGCCGACCTGCTCGACATCGACGACCCGGACAACCTGCTGCGGCGGGTGGCGAGCGATGCCCGTACCGTCGCGCATGCCGTGGACGACGCCTGGCGTGCCGTCGACCGCCTCCGTGGCGGGCGCCGTCGCGGCGGACCCACCGGCGTGCCGCACCGCCGCCCGGTCGCTCGCGACGTCGTCGAACACGACGGCGAACTGGTGCTGGCCCGCACCGCCATCGGCCCGGTGCCCGACCCCAGCCTCTCGCTGCGGGTGGCCGCCGCGGCCGCCACCTCCCAGCTGCCCATCGCCCGCGCCACCAGCGAATGGCTCGCCGCGTTCTGCCCGCCCCTGCCGACGCCCTGGCCGGCCGCTGCCCGCGCCGCACTGGTCAGCCTCCTCGGGTCCGGGCCCGGTCTGCTGCCCACCTGGGAGACCTGTGACCGGTACGGCCTGATCGACGCGTGGCTGCCGGAGTGGGCCCGGATGCGCAGCCTCCCGCAGCACCACCCGATCCACCGGTACACCCTCGACCGGCACCTGGTGCAGACCGCCTACGAGGCCACCGCACACACCCGTGAGGTGGACCGTCCCGACCTGCTGCTGATCGGCGCGTTCCTGCACGACGTCGGCAAGGGCCTGCCCGGCGACCACAGCATCGTGGGTGCCCCGATCGCCGCCGACATCGCCACCCGGATCGGCCTGCCGCCCGCCGACGTGGCCACCATCGAGAAACTGGTGCTGCTGCACCTGCTCCTGCCCGACGTGGCCACCAGGCGTGACCTGAGCGACCCGAAGACGATCTCCGCGGTCGCCGGGACGGTCGGGGACACGCACGTCCTGCACCTGCTGCACGCGCTGGCCCGTGCCGACTCGCGGGCCACCGGCCCGGCCGCCTGGTCGGACTGGAAGGGCCGGCTGATGGCCGAACTGGTCGACAAGGTGGACACCGCACTCGACACCGGCGCCCTGCCGGAACCGCCGGAACCCGACCCGGAACTGCTCGACGGCGCCCTGCCGGCGGTGCACCTGGACGGCGACCGGGTGGCGGTGGCCGCGGCCGACCGCCGGGGCCTGCTCGCCGGAGTGGCGGCGTGCCTCGCCATGCACCGGCTCGACGTGGTCGCCGCCAACACGAGCACCGTGGACGGGCGGGCCATCGTCGAGTTCTACACGTCTCCCCGGTACGGATCGCCGTACGAGCCGGTCGCTCTCGCCGCCGACCTGCGCCGGGTCGGCGCCGGTGACGTCTCGGTGACCCAGCGGGTCCGGGCCCGCGCGATGAGCGCCCGTGGCGGCACCGCCTCGCCGCGGGTGGTCTGGCAACGGGACGTGGCCACCGACGCCGTGGTGCTGGAGCTGCGGGCCGCTGACTCACCGGGCCTGCTCTATCGCGTGACCCACGCCCTCGACGAGGCCGGTGCGGAGATCCGCGCGGCCCGCATCTCCACCCTCGGCAGCGACGTGGTGGACGTGTTCTACCTGGTCGGCGCCTGGTCGTCGGCGGCCGAGCGGGAGCGGGTGCAGGCCGCGGTCCTGGCCGCCGTCTAGCGTCACCGGGCCGTCGCCCCGGCGTTGATCCGGAAGGACATTGCCGGGTACGGACGGAGAGTCGATGGCTGAGGCGCAGCCGGTCGCGTTGCTTGACGACCACGTCACCCTCGCCGGTGCCGGGGCGGAGGTGTCGCTGCCGAACACGGCGATGCGCAACCGCTCCGTGGCCGCGCGCCGGGTGCTGGCCCGGGCGGCCGGGATCGGCCTGGACGAGGTCCTGGAGGCGGCGCGCAAGGGCGACACCCGCCGGATCCGCCGCCCGGTCGACCCGGTGCTGCTCGCCGGCCTGGCACAGACCATCGCCCTGCAGGACGAGTTGCCCGGCGACCGCGACGACGCGCTGGCCCTGTACGCGCTGATCCGCACCGCCCGGGGCGCCCGTGCCCTGCCGCCGAGCCACCAGGCACTGCACGCCCAGCTGGTCTACGCCTGGCAGGGGCCGGTGAACGCGCGGCAGCTGCTCGGCGCGTACCGATCGATCCCGGCCGCAGCCCGCGAGTCGCTGGAGATCGATCTCGCGAACCCGTACGCCGGTGGTCTGCCCTCGATCCCCGAGGAGGTCTGGCTGGCCCGGTTCGGGGCGCTGTTCCCCGCTCCGGGGCCGATCCTGGCGGCGGCCCCGGAGAAGGTTCCGTTCGACCGGCTCACCGGTTCGGCCGGTCATCTCGTGGAGACCGGAGGCGAGCGCGTGTCGGTGGTCGTCACCGCGTACCGGCCGGGGGAGGGCCTGCTCACCGCGGTCCGCTCGATCGCCGCCCAGTCCTGGCCGGACCTGGAGATCATCGTGGTGGACGACGCGTCGCCGCCGGAACACGACGCGATCCTTGCCGCCGCCGAGGACCTGGATCCGCGGGTACGGCTGCTCCGGCTCACCGAGAACGGCGGCACCTACGCGGCCCGCAACGCCGGTCTGGCGGCGGCCCGCGGCGACTTCGTCACCTTCCAGGACTCCGACGACTGGTCGCACCCGCGGCGTATCGAGCTGCAGACCCTGCCGATGCTCACCGACCCGGCCGTGGTCGCCACCACCTCGGAGGGCATCAGCGTCACCGACCAGCTGGTGATGACCCGCCCCGGCATCCGGCGCGGCCGGGTCAACGTGTCGTCCCTGCTGTTCCGGCGGGAAGTCGTGACGCGGCGGATCGGGTGGTTCGACCGGGTGCGCAAGGCGGCCGACTCCGAGTTCCTGGAGCGGATCCAGGCCGCCTTCGGCGCTGATGCGGTACGCCGGATCGCGAAACCACTGGCCCTGATCAGGCTCTCCGAGGGCTCACTGTCCCGGTCGGAGATCCGTGCCTACTGGATGCATCCGGCCCGTACCGCGTACATGTCGGCGTATCGCTGCTGGCATGCCACGACGCGTCCGCTGCACCGTGACCGGGCCGGGGAGGTCCGCCCGTTCGTGGCCCCGGCCCACCTCAGCGGCCTGGCCGCACCCCGGCACTTCGACGTGGTGGTGGCCGCCGACTGGCGGTTCCTCACCGGCGCGCACCGCTCCGCGCTCGCCGAGATCCGGGCGCTGGGCACGGCCGGCCACTCGGTGGCGATCCTGCACCTGGAGGCGCTGCGCTCGGTGAACCGGCAGCGGCGGTCACTCAGTCCGGGCGTCCAGCAGCTGATCAACACCGGTCACCTCGACCAGGTCCTGGAGACCGACGAGGTGTCCGCCGGCGTGCTGCTGGTACGCCAGCCGGAGGTGCTGCAGTTCGCCCCGGAGGACGGCTGCCGGATCCGGCCCGGCCGGGTGGTGATCGTCGCCGACCGGGCGCCCGCTCGCCGGGACGGCAGCGACCGCCGGTACACCGTGGACACGGCCACCGGGGCGGCGCTGCGGCTGTTCGGGATCGCCCCGCTCTGGTGCCCGCAGGACGCCGCCGTCCGGGAACTGCTCGCTCCGGCCGGCCTCACCGACTTCGACCTGCCGATCGTCGCCGAACCGGCCGACGTGGCCCGCCCGCTGCCGGACCCGCGCGGCCCGGCCGTGGCCGGCACCGACCTGTGCGACGTCGGCGAGTGGCCCGGCGATCTGACCGCGGCCCTGACCGTGCTGCGGCGCTGCGAGGGCGCCGACGTGCGGCTGCGGCTGCCGGAGAGCCCGCTGCGCCCGGCCGGTCTGCCCGCGTCCTGGCTGGTCTACGAGTCGTCCGACCTCGACCCCCGGACCTTCGCCGCGCAGCTCGACTTCTATCTGCACTTCCCGCCGGAAAACGCGCCGGAGATGGTCTCCCGGCCGGCCCTGGAGGCGGCCGCCACCGGCTGTGTCGTCCTGGTGCCGGGGCACCTCGCCGGCGCGTTCGGGGACGCCGCCGTGGCGTGTGCGCCCGCCGACGTACCGGCCATGATGCGCCGCTATCGCACCGATCCGGGTCGATACGCGGCGCAGAGCGGCCGAGCCCGTGCCGCCGTCGCCCGCGACCACCATCCGTCCTACTTCGCTGAGCGGATCGCCGGCCTCCTCCGGGCCGGGGCACCGGCACCCGCCCAGCGCGTGCCGTAACGAGGCCGGTCCCGGCCCCGTTACCCCGTCGGAACCGCACACGAGGAGCGTCCGCATGAGCAAACTGAGCCGAATCCGCCGGAGGCTTCCGCGCCTCACCGGCCCGCAGCTCGCGGTGGTGTCGGCCGCCGGTGTCCTCTGCGCCGGCGTCGTGGCCACCGCGCTCACCGGGTACACCGGTGTCGCCACCGCACTGCTCGCCATGCTCGGCGGCACCATCCTGGCCGGTCTGATGCTGCTGTACCTGCGTCTCGCACGGGTGCAGAAGACCGGGCTGGCCGCCCAGCGCGACCTGCGTACCACCGTCGAGGAGATGCAGCGCCGCCTGGTCGCCGCCGTGGAGCGGGAACGCCTCACCGCCGGCGACCGGCACCTCGAACTGGCCGAGGCCATCGCCCGGGTCAAGCAGATCACCGACCGCAAGGCCGCGGCCAGCCAGCTGCTCACCCTGCCGCGCGAGTTCGAGGCGACCGTGCAGCTCTTCCAGGGCTTCACCCCGCGCGCGCCGATGCCGTCGTCCGGTGACTTCGCGCTGAACCCGACCGACCTGCTGGAACTGCTGCACCTGATCCGCGTGCGGCAGCCCCGGCTGGTCCTCGAGCTCGGCAGCGGCACCTCCTCGGTGTGGATCGCCTACGCCCTGGAGAAGTCCGGCGGCCGCCTGGTCTCGCTGGACCACGACGCCGGTTACGCGGCGCGGACCCGGGCCGCTCTCGCGGCGCACGGGCTGACCGAGATCGCGGAGGTACGGGACGCGCCGCTCACCCCGGTCGGCATCGACGGCCGCGACTACCCCTGGTACGACCCGGAGGCCCTCGCCGACCTGCACGACATCGACTTCGTGCTGATCGACGGCCCGCCCGCGTCGACCGGGGCGGACGCCCGATACCCGGCCCTGCACATGATCGAGAAGCGGCTCGCGGACATCGCCACCCTCGTGTTCGACGACGCGGGACGCCCCGACGAGCAGGCCGCCATGACCGCCTGGACCGACCGGTACCAGGGCCTCACCCGCGAGGGTGAACTGCTGGGCCGGCACGCGGTGCTGTCCTTCGCCCGGCCGCCGGCGATGGCTGCCGCCCGCGCCTGATGACGGTCACGCTGCCCCTGAGCCGCCCACGGCCGGTTCCGCCCGGAGTGCCGGCGGCCCACCGGGGCGACATCGAGGGGCTGCGCGCCGTCGCGGTGCTGCTCGTGGTCCTGGCCCACATCGGGGTGCCCGGCCTGTCCGGCGGGTTCATCGGGGTCGACGTCTTCTTCGTCATCTCCGGCTTCCTGATCACCTCCCTGCTGCGCCGGGAGTTCGCCGCGACCGGCCGGATCGACCTGGCCCGGTTCTACGCGCGGCGGGCGGTGCGGCTGCTCCCGGTCGCCACCCTGGTGATCGCCGTGACCCTGGCCGGCGCCTGGTACCTCGCGCCACCGGTGCGGTTCGCCACCTTCGCCCGCGACGCCCTGAGCGCGGCCACCTGGACGATGAACCTGCGCCTCGACACGGCCGGGACCGACTATTTCGGCGACCCGGCACCGTCGCCGTTCCAGCACTTCTGGTCGCTGGCCGTCGAGGAGCAGTTCTACCTGGTGTGGCCGCTGCTGGTGGCCCGGGGACGGCTCGCGCCCCTCGTCATGGTGGCGGTCACGGCCGGATCGTTCGCCTGGAGCACCCACGCCACGTCCTACTTCGGCACCCCCGGCCGGGCCTGGGAACTCGGCGCCGGGGCGCTGCTCGCGCTCGTCGTGACCCGCCCCCGCCGATGGCTCGGCTGGGCCGGGCTCGCCGCCATCGGCACGGCGGCGGCCGCCCTCGACGAGACCACACCGTTCCCCGGCACCGCGGCCCTGCTGCCGGTCCTCGGCACCGTCGCCGTCATCGCGGCCGGCGGCAACCGGCTCCTGTCCACCGCGCCGATGCGCTGGGTGGGCCGCATGTCGTACGGCTGGTACCTCTGGCACTGGCCGCTGCTGCTCGTCGCCCCGTCCGGCCTGGCCGCCCGCGCCGCGGTCGCCACCGCCGCGCTGGGGCTCGCCGTCGTCAGCCACCACCTGCTGGAGAACCCGGTGCGGCATCATCGCTTCTGGACCGTACGCCCCCGTCGTGGCCTCTTCCTCGGCCTCGGCCTGTCCACCTCGGCCGCCGCCCTGGCCGCTCTCGGCATGCTCAACCCGCCCGAGATCCCGGCCCACGGCAACGCCCCCGACACGAACCGGGTCATCGCCGGCGCCGGCAACCCGGTGACCACCCTCAACCGGATGTTGTCCACCGCGACGGCCGCCACCCACCTGCCCCGCAACCTCACCCCCACCTTCGAGGACGCGGCCCGGCAGCGGCTCGCCCCCCAGCTCGACGGTTGTCACGTCGGTCTGACCGGCCCGTTCCGGCCGAAGAGCGACTGCTCGTACACCCCCGGCCGGCGCACCGTCGTGCTCTTCGGCGACTCCCACGCCCTGCAGTGGTTCCCCACCATGGAGACGCTGGCCCGGCAACGTGGATGGCGGCTCTACAGCTTCACCCGCAGTTCCTGCAGCCCCGCGCAGATCGCCCTCGACGAACGGCGGGCCCGCAGCCGGTACGTGGAGTGCGACAACTGGCGTGCCCAGGTGCTCGCCCGAATCGCCCAGCTACGGCCCGACCTGCTGGTCGTCTCGTCGAGCGTCAACTACCGCCAGGTCCTGGCCGGTGCGCCCGCCGACCCGGACGCCGTCTGGCAGACCGGCTGGCTGCGCACGCTGATCGCCCTGAAACGCTCCGCCGGGCAGGTGGCGGTGATCGCCGACACGCCGTTCCTCACCGTGGCACCCGCCGACTGCCTCAGCACCAATGCCACCGCCGTCTCGGTGTGCGCGGCGCCCCGCGCGGACGTGCTGCCCGAACCCCGGTGGCGGGAACTGCTGCGGATCATCGCGGTCGCCTCGGGGGTGCCGGTGATCGACCCGGTGCCGTGGCTGTGCGCCGCCAGATGTCCGCTCGTCATCGGGGACACGCTCGTCTACCGCGACAGCAACCACCTGACGGAGGCGTACGCCCGCCTGGTCGCCCCCTTGCTCGAGCCCCGCCTGCCGCAGCCGCGGAAGTAGCCCCGAACCCGCCGCACGCGGGGCAGGTGTGGGGTGCGGGATGGCCGGTCCGGGGTACGGCCGCGGGGCTTGCACCGGGGGAGAAGCCCCCCCGCCATGGGGAGAAGCGAGCGCGCCCCCGCCATGGGGATGGCGGGGGCGCGCGTTTCGCGGTGCGGGGGCACCGCGCGGGCCGGGGAGGGGGTTCCGGCCCGTGCTCATGTCGTCCCCGTTCTCATCGGCGCGCGCCCGGCCGGCTCGAATGCCGCCGAGGTGCCGTCCCGTCGTCGTTCGGTTGCCGCACTCTCGCCTCGTGATCGCCCGGCAGTGACCACGCACCCGTAGGCCCGGCGTGCGAAGGCGGAATCCGTGGTGGCGGACGTCAGTAACCGGCCAGCGGCAGCGGCGTCAGGACCTGCCCGGAGGCGGCGATGATCTCCCCGGTGATGACCTCGCCGCTGGACGTGATCGGTGGGAGCAGCAGGTCCTCGACCGCTTCGGCGTAGCGGGCGTGCGGGTGTTGCTCCTCGATGAAGGCCAGCCCGCGTTCGCTCTGGGCGAGCAGTGCCGCCGGGTCGCGGTGCAGGCGGGTCACCAGGGCCGCGACCTCGCCGGGGGCGGCGTACACGGCCGCCGTGCCGAAGGCTGCCGCGTGATGGTGCGGCAGGATCGGGATGCAGCCGGCCGCCATCGCGATCAGCACCTCGGGGCAGGTGGCCGGGAGCCGGTCGTCGACCGGCAGATGCAGGTAGAAGTCGAGCTGGTGCAGGAAGCCGCGGGTGTCCAGGTCGGCTGGGCGGTAGACGAGCCAGCCGTGCGGGACGGCCTGGGCGGGGTCGTTGCGGTCGAGTACGCGTACGTCCAGGGCGGGTGTCATGGTGGCGCGCAGCCGCTGCCATTCGGCGGGGCCACCGGTGCAGATGCGGCCGATGACGGGGCGGTCGGCACGCGGGCCGGAGCGGTGCAGCCGCCAGCGCCGCGGGTTGACGGTGCCCGGTACGTCGACGGCGGTGAGCCGGGCACCGAACTGGCCGGCCGCGAGGGTGGCCCGGGCGGCGGCGTCGGTCGGTGCCCAGTGCGGTTCGACGCCGAAGAGGCGGCGTGCCTCGGCGGCGCAGTGCGCGGCCGCCGGGGCCCAGGCCGGGTCGGCTTCGATGACGACCTGGGAGCCGTGGATCCCGGACGGGATGCCGGGCGCGAATCCGAGAACTTCCGCGTCGTGCACCAGGACGAGGTTGGCGTGCACATCGTCGGGGAGCACCACCTGGTCGATCGCCCCGGCATTGATCATCTGCTGGAGGGTGGGGTCGAGCCGGGCGGGCGTGCCGGCGACGCTCGCCAGCGAGTCGAGGTGCAGGATCGCGACCGCGCGGCCGGGCGTCAGGAGGGCGCGGACCCGTTCGGCGGCGGGCCAGGCGGCGTCGCCGTGCGCGTTCCAGTCACCGGCCAGGACGATGTCGTAGGTCGCCCGGCGCCGATCGTCGTCGCCACGCAGGGCGCGCGGTGCCGCGAACGGCCGTGACCTCGGGGAACGGGACCGTACGGCACTGTCGGTGCCCGCGGCGACACGGGCGTGCCAGGCCTGGAACGCCAGCAGGTACGCCCGCCGCGCCGGGTGCATCCAGCCGGGCCCGATGTCGGCGCCGGACAGTGATCCGGCGGTGAGCCGGATCAGGGCGAGCGGTTCGCTGCCGAGGTGCCGGACCGCGGCCCGGCCGAAGACGGCGCGGGCCCGTTCCACGTACTCCGCGTCGGCGCCCTTGCGGACCGGGTCCAGGTAGCCGAGCCGGTCGAGGGCGACTTCCCGGCGCATCATCAGGGACGACAGGTTGTACGAGCGGAACTCCGGGTATCCGGGCCGGGTCACCACCAGGTCCTCGGTGACCCGGATCGCCGCCGAGGTGGTCGCGACCACGCCCGGGTCCTCGATCAGCGGGGCGGCCTGGCGTTCCAGCCGCAGCGGGTGTGACCAGTCGTCGGAGTCCTGGAAGGTGACGAAGTCCCCGCCGGCGATGTCGAGGCCGGCGTTGCGGGCCCGGTATGTCCCGCCGTTCACCGGGATCCGGATGATCCGTACCCGCGGGTCGAGCGCCGCGGCCCGCGCCAGCATCGGTTCGTAGGCGGGCCCCGAGCCGTCGTCGACGACCAGGATCTCGTGGTTGGTCCAGCTCTGCGCGACGAGCGAGCGGACCGTGGTGATCAGGGCCGGTCCGGGCCGGTACGTGGTGACGATCGTGCTGATCCGGTGCGGCGAACCGTGCCGGGTCGCCGGGTTCGCCCGGATCCGATCGAAACCGGTCACGTCGGAGGGGGCCAGGGTGATCCCGGGCGCCGGCAGGAGCCCAGCGAACCGGCCCGGCCACTCGTCCTTGGTGGCCAGGTCGACGACCAGCGCCTCACGGACCGGTGCCGGCACCGCCGGATAGTCGGCGAGCAGCTTCGCGACGCGGACCGGGTCGCCCGCGGCGAACGCGATCTGTGCGTGCAGGCCCTGATGGGCGGGTGCCACCCCGGCCGGCCCGAAGGTGCGCAGCAGCGAGTCGAACAAGGCCAGCCCGTCGGCCCGGTCGCTGGGGTAGAGGTTCTGCAAGGAGACGACCCGGGCCAGTTCGCCGAGCGCCCACGCGTCGGCGTCCGGGAAGAGCCGTCCCTCGCGGGCGGCTACGACGAGTTCGTCGGCGGAACGACGGGCCGCCGCGTAGGCGAGCAGGGTCCGGGCCGCGGCTGAACGGGTGTGCAGAGCGGCCGTGGCGGGGCCGGTCGGCGCCACCGCGGTCAGGTTCCGCCAGTGCCGTTCGAGCAGGTCCGTGCCGTACGCGTCCGGTGTCGTGTGCTGCCTGCGCATTGCCCCCCTCAGCTGTCGGGAGGATCAACGCATCGGGGCCGGGGTGCGTGACGCGGGGTGTGCACGGTTCGTTGACATGACCATGACCGCGACCGTGCACGACGTGGCGATCCTCTCGGACTTCCGCTATCCGGGCGGCACCTCGGCCAGCATCGCCGCGGAGGTCCGCGCGCAGGCCAGGGCCGGGCTGACCACCGTGCTCGTGCACGTGCGGTCGCCACACCTGAAACGCGACCGGCCGTTCCATCCGCTGATCACCGAGTTGATCCGGGACGGGTCGGCGTACCTGGCCGCCGAGGGCGAGCGGGTGGCCGCGAAGCTGCTGGTGGTCCGGCAGCCGCGGATCTTCACCGAGGACCTGCGGGTCCGGCCGGAGGTGGCGGCCGGACGGGCGGTGATGGTCCTGAACCAGGCGCCCGGCGATGCCGGCGACCCGGCCCGCTACTACGACTTCGCCCAGGTCCGGGCCCGGGTGGAGGGGCTGTTCGGGGCCGGCATCGAGTGGGCGCCGATCAGTCCGCAGGTCCGTGCCGAGGTGCTGCGTTCCGAGCCGGGGGCGAACCTGACCGGGCTCGACTGGCACGAGATCATCGACGGCTCGGAGTGGTGGGGCGAGCACGCCCCGCGCGACGGGGTGCCGGTGATCGGGCGGCACGGCCGGGCCGACCCGGTGAAGTGGCCACGGACCCGGGAGGAACTGCTTCTGGCGTACCCCGATCTGCCGGATGTGAAGGTCCGGATCCTGGGCGGCGGCGAGCTGGCCGTCGAACGGCTCGGCCGGGCCCCGGCCAACTGGGAGATCATCGAATTCGGTACGCGTGAGCCGGCCGATTTCCTGCGCGGGCTGGACTTCTTCGTCTACTTCCACGACCCGGACCTGATCGAGGCGTTCGGCCGGACGATCATGGAGGCGATGGCCGCCGGTGTGCCGGTGATCGTGGGCGAGCACTTCCGCCCGCTCTTCGCCGACGCGGCGCTCTACACCACTCCGGAGGGTGTGCTGCCGCTGGTCCGCCAGTTGTGGGCGGACCGTGAGCGGTACCGGTCGGTGTGCCTGCGCGGGCGGGAGTTCATCGAGTCCCGCTACGGGTACGGCTCGCACCTGGCCCGGCTCGCCGCCCGCGGGATCCGCCCGGACGCCCCACCGCCGCCGGCTCTGGCACCGCCGCAGCCACCCCCGCCCCGGGGTGTGCTGCTGGTCAGCGACAACGGTGTCGGGCTGGGCCACCTGTCGCGCCTCATGGCGATCGGCCGGCGACTGCCGCTGGACGCCCCGGCGGTGGTGGCCACCCAGTCGCACGGCGCCATGGTCGCCCACCGGGAGGGTTTCCTCACCGAGTACATCCCGTCCCGCAGCGTGCTGAGCCTGCCGCGGCAGGCCTGGACGGAGCTGCTGCGCAGCCGGCTGGAGCATCTGATCGACCTGCACCGCCCGGCGGTCGTGGCGGTGGACAGCGTCCCGCACGACGGCATCGTCGCCGCGGCCCGGTCGCGGCCCGGGGTGAGGTGGGTGTGGGTGCGCCGGCCGATGTGGCGTCGCGGCACCGGTGCCGAGTGGATCGAGCGCAGGCGGGCCTTCCACCACATCCTGGAGCCGGGCGAGTTCGCCGCGGCCGCCGACGAGGGCCCGACCGTCGCCGACCGGGACGGGGTGCACACGGTCCGGCCGATCACCTATCTGGACGCCGCCGAGCTGGCGACCCCGGAGGAGGCCCGGGCCGCCCTCGAACTGGACCCCGATCGGCCGGCCGCCCTGCTGCAGCTCGGCGCCGGGAACATCAACGACATCACGTCGCCGGCCGCACGGATCGCCCGGCACCTGCGCGACGCCGGGTTCCAGGTGGTACTGGCCGAGTCGGCGATCGCCTGCGAGCCGATGCCGCCGATGCCCGGCGCGCACGTGGTCCGGGTCTACCCGATCAGTCGATACCTGCGCGGATTCGACCTGGTGGTGAGCGCGTCGGGTTACAACTCGTTCCATGAGCTGATCGCCTTCGGCATTCCCGCGGTGTTCGTGCCGAACCGGGAGACCGCCCTGGACGACCAGGTCAGCCGCGCCCGGTTCGCCGCGGCGGCCGGCGCTGCACTGATCGTCGAGGACCCGGACAGCGACGACCTGGACCGGGTGCTCGCCCAGGCGGTGCGGGCCGACGTCCGCGACGCGCTGAGCAGCCGCTGCGCGGAGGTCTCGCCGGGGAACGGGGCCGCCGACGCCGCGGACTGGCTGACCGCTCTCGCCGCTCTCACGTGAGGAATGACCATGCCCGATGAAGGCGATCTGCAGTCCCTGGTGGTCCGGCTGCGCACGGTCGAGCAGGAGCGGGACGCCTGGCGGTCCCGGTGCGCCGGCCTGGCCGGGGAACGGGACTCCGAGCGGGAGACCGCCCAGCGGTTGCGCGGCAGTGGGTCGTACCGGCTGGGCCGGGGGCTGGTGACGCTTGCCCGTGACCCGTTGCGGCTGGTGCGCCGGATCCGCCGGACTCCGTCGGCACCGCGCCGCCGGACCGTCAAGCGGCCGCTGCCCTCCCGCCTCTACGTGGCGATCGGGCTGGACCTGGACCGGCTGCGGGAGTTCGTGCAGACGGTCCGGCGGAGGGTGCTCGTCGAACCGGACCACCGGGCCGTGGTGCTCACCGACAACGCCGAGTTCTCGCTGCTGCGCGGCTCCGGTCTGATCCTGGAGTACCTGCCGGACCGGGCCACCTGGGAGCGGCACCGCCCGGACCACCCGTGGGACGTGGTGCTCTCGGAGCGGCTGTCCCGGCTCTATGCCGAGCACGGCGCGACGCACGTGTCGTTCGTCGACCCGGACCGGCCGCCGACGCTGCCGGAGATGCTTGACACAACCACGCCGGGCCGCACGTCGTTGCAGCAGTCATGACCGCGCAAACGGTGTCGATCCCGGCGGCCCGGGCTCCCCAGATCCCGGAGACCCCCGAGCGGACCGGACTCTGGGGGCACATCCTCCGGCGGTGCGTCCTCGTCCCGCTCGTGGTCCTCACGCCACTGCTGGCCGTAGCGCCCTCCCGCGACCACCGGTTCAACGTGTACTGGCACGGCGGCATGTTCCGCGACGACCCCGGCGCCATCGTGTCGCACACCGTCGCCAGTGGCGACGCGTACCTGCGGCTCGGCAACTTCCGCCCGCTCGGCCGGATGCTCGAGAAGAGCCTCGACCTGCTCGCCTTCACCGGCATGCAGCAGCTCGGGCTGTCCGCCACGGTCATGCTGCGGGCCGTCGCCATCCTCGCCGCGATCGGCCTCACCCTCGCCGTGGTGATCCTCGCCGAAAGTGTGCTCCACCGGGGCCGGCTGATCGGCGGGACACCGTCGGCGGTGGGACTGCTCCTGCCGTACGCGGTCGGTGCCGGCTTCGTCGCGGCCGGCCAGGACAGCACCACAATTCTGTTCGGCGGCCTCTACCACGGCACCGCGGCGCTGGTCCTGCTGGTGGCGGCCGCGGCCTGCCGGCTCGACCGGCTGCGCTGGTGGAACGCGGTGCTCGCGATCACCGCCGGCGCCGCCCTGGCGATCTTCAACGAACCCGCCTACTTCGCCGTCCCGCTCGCCACCGCCGCGGTGCTGCTGCGCGGCCGGTTCGTGCTCGGGTACGGCCCGCGGCGGCTGCTCACCTCGCCGGGGATGCGGTTCGCCGGACTGCTCTGGGCAGGGTTCCTGCCGGTCTTCGTCACCGTCCGGTGGGTCATCCGCGGGTTCTGTGCCGACGGCGGCTGCTACCAGGGTTCCGACCTGGTCGTCGACGCGCGGTCGGCCCTGCTGCTGCCGGTCCGGATGACGGCCTGGCTGCCGCCGCTGCAGTGGCGGGCCGCCACCGAGGCGACCCCGGGGCCCTGGCTGCGCGGGGTGATCCCCGTGGTGGCGTTCCTGCTGATCGCGGCGCTCGCCGTACGTACCGCCAAGATCTTGCCGAAGGCCGCCCGCCCGGACCGGACCGCATCGCTGGGCCTCGCCGCCCTCGCCGTCGTCGTGCTCGCCTGCGGTGCGCTGCTCGCCACGCTGAGCGTCGCCGTCCGGGCCGCGATGAGCGGTCATCAGCTGTGGGAACAGGGCTGGCGAGACTCGGCGCTGACCATCCCGGGCGGCATGCTGCTCGTCGTGCCGCTGCTGCTGCTCCTCGGCCGCCGCGCCGCCGCCGGCCTCCTGGCCGCACTGGTGCTCTGCGGTGCCGTGTCCGCGACCGCCAACCGCGCGTACGCCGACACCACCGCGACCCTGCGGTCCGCCCAGCTCGACAACCGGATCGCCGCGGCCATGGGCTCCTTCGAGCACGGCCGGGCCGGAAACGCGCGCCGATGCGCCCTCCTCGACGAGGCTCTGCAGACCAACCACCACAAGCCGTTCCTGCAGCGCCGTTACCACGACTCGCTGGACGTGGCGGCCCGGACCGTAGCCGGTGTGCCCTTCTGTGAGCGGGTGACCCGATGACCTCGCTGATCTCGGTGGTCGCGCCGATCTACAACGAGGGCCCGGGCGTCGACCGGTTCGTGATCCGGCTTGCCGAGGTGCTCACCGCCGCCGCCCTCGACTACGAGCTGGTCCTCGTCGACGACGGCTCCGCCGACGACTCCTGGTCCCGGATCGCACGGCTGGCCCTCGTCGACCCCCGGGTACGCGGCCTCCGGCTGTCCCGCAACTTCGGCAAGGAGGCCGCCCTGCTGGCCGGCCTCGAACACGCCGCCGGCGACGCCGTCGTGATCATCGACTCGGACCTGCAGCACCCGCCGTCCGCCATCCCGGCGATGGTGCGCCGCTGGCAGGACGGGGCCCAGGTGGTCGAGGCCGTCAAACGCAACCGGACCGGCCAGTCGATCGGCAACCGGCTCAGTTCCCGCGTCTTCAACCGCACGTTCACCCGGTTCACCGGCGTCGACCTGGTCGACGCCACCGACTTCCGGCTCCTCGGCCGCCCCGCCGTCGACGCCCTGCGCCGGATGCCCGAACACTCGTCGTTCTTCCGCGGCACCAGCAGCTGGATCGGCTTCACCCGGGACACCGTCGAGATCGACATCGACCACCGTGCGGGCGGAGCGTCCCGCTGGACGATGCGCGGCCTGTTCCGGCTGGCCGTCAACGGGCTGACCTCGTTCACCTCGGCCCCGCTGCACATGGTCACCCTGGCCGGTTTCAGCTTCGCCGTGTTCGCCGCGGTCCTCGGCGTGCAGACCCTGGTCCGCTGGATCAGCGGCGGCTCGGTGGCCGGCTTCACCACCGTCATCCTGTTGCTCCTGGTCACCGGCACGTTCGTACTCATCGGGCTCGGAGTCATCGGGGAATACCTGGCCCGCATCCACGAGGAGGTACGCGGCCGCCCCCGATATCTGATCCAGGAACGGGCCGGATCCACCGTCCCGGAGCGCTGGGTGGTCGAACAGCGTGCGGAGCGCTGAGACCCGCCCCGCGCTGGCCCGCTACGCCGTGAGCGGCGGCCTCAGCGCCCTCACCCACTTCACCGTCGGTCTCGCCGCCGTCCGGTTCGGGCTGGCTGCCGTACCGGCCTCCACCACCGGCTTCGCCGCCAGCATCGCCGTGTCGTACCTGCTGCAGCGGGCCTGGGTGTTCCGCTCCGGCGCCGCACACACGGTCACCGCGCCGCGGTTCCTCACCGTCACGGCGGCGGCCTTCGGCCTCAACACCGCGGTCCTCTGGACCGGCACCGACGTGCTCGGCGTGCCCTATCCGGTGGCCCAGGTGGTCGCGATCGTGCTGATCCCGGGGCTGAACTACGTCCTCAACTCCCGGTGGACCTTCGCTTGAGGCCAGCCGGCTGGTGGTGGCTGTGGCGTACCGCTGTCTCAAGGCCCTTGAGCCGACGAGGGCGGCATCGTCACGGGTCAGCTTGTGCTCGAACCGCGGCACCTGGAATCGGACCACGGTGGACGAGGCGGAGAGCT